>NZ_JAEKKT010000193.1:31275-86876 GCF_019510245.1 Streptomyces sp.
GCCGGCAACTCGACCTGCGGCATCGACGACGGCTACCTGCACCCGCGGTTCCCGTCCCAGGCCGCGACCGGCGGCGCCGCCCCGACCGGCCCGTCCGTCGACCCCTACGACCGCAGCCGCGACATCACCAAGGAGGAGGCCTGCGGCACGGTCAGCAGGACCTAGGTGTGCTGTCCTTCCGCGTCTGTTGCCGGGCGCAGGCGAAGGGCCCCGCGGGACGGAGCCGCGGGGCCCTTCTTTCGTCAGCACCGACGTCAGGGCAGCGTCGGTGCCTGGGAGCGGCGCCGGGGGGTTGCGCCGCTGGTCGCTGTGCCCTGTACCGCCGTCCGAGCCCCGGGTCGGCGCCCCGGCGCGCACGGGGCGTACGGCAGGTCTCGACCTTTGGCGGACGGTCGGTGCACGGCAATTGCGTTGCCTGAAGCGGGACTTGGGAACTCCGAAGGCCTTGGGGGCCTGCTACGCATCGTGCTGGATGTACGCGGCCTCCGCAACCGTTTGACCCAGCCCTTGTGCATTTTTGCATTTTCCGCCGGTCGGCCCCGGGCGTCCCCGGAGCCGACCGTCTCTTGGGTGACCGGGCTGCTGTCCCCTGCCGTCCGGTCACTTGACTGGAGCGAGGTCCCACGGCGCACGGTACGTCCCGTACGCCTCATCGCCCCAGCGAAGCCACGCGTGGTTCTTTCGGGCCCGCCCCTGGCTGACACGGACACTCCTCCAACGAAGCGGCCCGCGGGCCGGTCACGCGCCGTACGGGTGAGAAGAGCCCCGAACTCAGATCCGCCCGACTCAGATGCGACCCCGGCACAGCTCCAGGAGGGTCATGGCCAGCGCCGTGCCGGGCCTGCCGAGCGCCGCGCTGTAGTGGCCGAGGACCTCCATCTCCCGGGAGAGGTTCACCCGGCGGCCGCCGGAGGCGATCCGGGCCTCCTGGACGACGGCGGAGACGGCCATCCGTTCCTGGATCAGGCCGATGATCCGGTCGTCGAGCGCGTCGATGCGCTCCCGCGCACCGGTGATCACCTCGGCGGCCTCGTGGGTACGGGCACCGGTCACGTCGATCGCGTTCATGGGGGCTCCTCGTCTGTCCTTGCCGGAAGGGTGCGGTGCCCCGGAGCGACCGATCCGGAGAAAACACCAGGCGCCCCGGACCTTGTCGGCCCGGGGCGCCTGGGAAGTCGCTTGTCAGTTGCTCAAGCAGCACGACCATGGCAGCCGGTGGGCCGGTTGCCATAGGTAAAGAGGAAGGTCGTCTGGGTGAGCATGGGGGGAGTATGCCACAGGAGTACGGCGAGGTGTCCCGCGCCCACCCCGTTAGAATCGGTGAACACAGACCCCCGCCCGACCGCCGGAAGGCACCCCGTGTCATCAGCGACTCCCGCTGCCGCCGCTCCCGACACCGTCCTGGTCGTCGACTTCGGCGCGCAGTACGCCCAGCTCATCGCCCGCCGCGTCCGCGAGGCCCGGGTCTACAGCGAGATCGTGCCCAGCACCATGCCGGTCGCCGAGATGCTCGCCAGGAACCCGGCGGCGATCATCCTCTCCGGCGGCCCCTCGTCCGTGTACGAGGAGGGCGCCCCCCGCCTGGACCGCGAGCTCTTCGAGGCCGGCGTCCCGGTCTTCGGCATGTGCTACGGCTTCCAGCTGATGGCACAGGTCCTCGGCGGCACCGTCGACAACACCGGTGCCCGCGAGTACGGCCGTACCGACCTGCACGTCTCCAAGACGGCCTCGACCCTGTTCGAGGGCACCCCCGGCGAGCAGCACGTGTGGATGTCGCACGGCGACGCCTGCTCCGCCGCCCCCGAGGGCTTCACCGTCACCGCCTCCACGGACGTCGTCCCGGTCGCGGCCTTCGAGAACGACGAGCGGAAGCTCTACGGCGTCCAGTACCACCCCGAGGTCATGCACTCCACGCACGGCCAGCAGGTCCTGGAGCACTTCCTGTACCGCGGCGCGGGCCTCAAGCCGACCTGGACCACCGGGAACGTCATCGACGAGCAGGTCGCCGCCATCCGCGAGCTGGTCGGCGACAAGCGCGCCATCTGCGGCCTGTCCGGCGGCGTCGACTCCGCCGTGGCCGCCGCCCTCGTCCAGAAGGCCATCGGCTCCCAGCTGACCTGCGTGTACGTCGACCACGGCCTGATGCGCAAGGGTGAGACCGAGCAGGTCGAGAAGGACTTCGTCGCCGCGACCGGCGTCCAGCTGAAGGTCGTCGACGCCGAGGCCCGCTTCCTGGACGCCCTCGCCGGCGTCTCCGACCCGGAGCAGAAGCGGAAGATCATCGGCCGCGAGTTCATCCGGGTCTTCGAGCAGGCCCAGGCCGAGATCATCGCCGACGCCGGCCCGGCCGTGGAGTTCCTGGTCCAGGGCACCCTCTACCCGGACGTGGTGGAGTCCGGCGGTGGCACCGGTACCGCGAACATCAAGTCCCACCACAACGTCGGCGGCCTGCCGGAAGACCTCGAGTTCAAGCTGGTCGAGCCGCTCCGCAAGCTCTTCAAGGACGAGGTCCGCATGGTCGGCCAGGAGCTCGGCCTGCCGGAGGAGATCGTCCAGCGCCAGCCGTTCCCGGGTCCGGGCCTCGGCATCCGGATCGTCGGCGAGGTCACCAAGGAGCGGCTCGACCTGCTCCGCGAGGCCGACGCGATCGCCCGCGAGGAGCTGACCGCGGCCGGCCTCGACCGCGACATCTGGCAGTGCCCGGTGGTCCTGCTCGCGGACGTCCGCAGCGTCGGCGTCCAGGGCGACGGCCGCACCTACGGCCACCCGATCGTGCTGCGCCCGGTCTCCTCCGAGGACGCCATGACGGCCGACTGGTCGCGCCTGCCGTACGAGGTCCTCGCGAAGATCTCCACCCGGATCACCAACGAGGTCCGGGACGTCAACCGGGTCGTCCTCGACGTCACCTCGAAGCCGCCGGGCACCATCGAGTGGGAGTAGGCCCCGAGAAGCGGCCGCTGAGAAGCGGCCCTGAGAAGAGGTCCTGAGAAGAGGTGGTGCCGTTGCGGCGGTGCCACCTCTTCGACGTGTGTCGTACGCGTCACCCGGCTGTCGATTCCCGACATCTTCTGTCGCGATCTGCTCGCGTGCGTCATCTTTACAGAACAGCTCTGTTTTCCTGCGCTGACCGGCGGTAACTTCCGCCCGTAACACAAACCCAGTGCTGGAGGACCTATGCACGGGCCGACTCCGCCCCTGCCGCTGCCCACCGATCAGCTCCAGTTCGCGATGCCGCCGATGTACGACTCGCTCGACGACGAGCGCCGGCACCGCAAGGAGCGGCTCGCCGGAGCGCTGCGGATCTTCGGCCGGGCCGGACTGGAGGACGGGGTGTCCGGGCACATCACCGCCCGCGACCCCGAGTACTCGAACTGCTTCTGGGTCAATCCGTTCGGCATGTCGTTCAAGCACGTCACCGTCGGCGACCTCGTCCTGGCCAACCAGGACGGCCAGGTGATCGAGGGCCGCTACCACGTCAACCAGGCCGCCTTCACCGTCCACGCCCAGGTGCACGCGGCCCGCCCGGACGTCGTCGCCGTCGCCCACTGCCACTCCGTGCACGGCCGTGCCCTGTCCGCCCTCGGCGACCTGCTCGACCCGATCAGCCAGGAGAGCTGCGCCTTCTACGAGGACCACGCCCTCTACGACGCCTACACCGGCGTCGCCGTCGACGCCGAGGAGGGCCGCCGGATCGCCGCCGCGCTCGGCTCCCGCAAGGCGCTGGTGCTGCGCAACCACGGGCTGCTGACCGTCGGCGACTCGGTGGACGCGGCGGCCTGGTGGTTCCTGTCCATGGAGAAGTCCGCGCAGGTCCAGCTGACCGCGAAGGCGGCGGGGCGGCCCCTGCTCATCGACCACAAGCTCGCCGTCGCCACCCGGGAACAGCTCGGCGGCGACCTGGTGGCCTGGATCAACTACCAGCCGCTGTGGCAGGACATCAGCCGCAGCGAACCGGACCTGCTGAGCTAGACGCTCCGCTGGAAGCGCCGCGATCTGGTGTCTGCCGTCTGCGGCGCCGTCGTGGCTGGTCGCGCAGTTCCTCCCCCCAGCCTTCGGCCGGGGGGACCCCCAGCGCCCCTTCGGGGCGCGCCACCCGGCCCACAGCGCCCTTCGAGGTGCTGCCCGGCCCTCAGCTGCCTTCAGGGTGCTGCCCGGCGCCCAGCTGCCTTCAGGGTGCCGACCAGCCCGCGGCTCAGAAGCTCCGCAGGACGGCTGCCTTGGTCAGGGTGAACTCCTCGTCCGTGAGGACCCCGTCCCGGTGCAGTTCGCCCAGTTCCCGCAGTCTGCGCAGCAGGACGTCGTGGTGGTCGGCCGCCTGGCGCGGCACGGCCGGCGGGGGCCGGTCCCGGTCGGCGCACTCCGCGCCCGGCCGGGTCGAGGGATGCGGCAGCCGGGCCGTGACCGCCGCCGCGACCAGCGCCGTCAGCAGGTCGCGGCGGACACTGCCCCACAGGTCGAGGGCGTAGGGGTCGCGCTCGGCCGGCCGCTTCGAGAACACCGTCTCCCGGGTCACGAACCGCAGGAAGCCGTCCTCGTGGCCGGAGTTGGGCAGCCACTCCACCTGCACCAGGTCGCCGACGCCGATGATCCGGGGCCCGGTGGCCCGCTTGACCCGGTCGGAGGTGTCGGCCCAGTCGATGCGCACCTGCGTACCGTCGAACGACACAATGCCGTCCGAGGAGCGCACCGACACCGGCACCGGCGGCCCCGGCAGCAGATACGTCCGCGCCGGCTCCTTCGGGACCTGGTCCAGCAGCAGCGACTGCCGGATCTCCGCCACCACGTACTCGGCCACCCCCGACCGGTCCCCGTCCACCGTCAGCCGGTACGGATCCGCGGCCTCCGGCAGTCGCCCGCCCGTCGCCTGCAGCAACGGGTCGGCCCCCTCGCGCAGCCGCATCCTCAGCCGCCCCCGCCTGCGCTCCGGCGCGTACACCACCCCCGCCACCGCCTCCAGGGGTACGGCGATCTCCCCGTAGGTCTGCCGGAACAGCGGCACGGAGCGGTGGCGTCCCGGCGTGATCCGGACCGTGCTGCCGTCGAAGGCCCAGGTCCCGTCCCGCTGGATGATCTCGGCCATGGGGAAATTCTCGCAGCCGGGTCAACACGGCTGCCGTACCTTCACCCGCCGCGACCGGCCCACTGAACGCGAACGGCGTGGGGTAGGGCACAATTCGCACTCGACACAAGGGAGTTGCGCGACGGCGTCCGGCCCCGGGGAGGGCCCTGCGCGTCGCGCCCCGGGCGTGGGGAAGGCGGGCGTCGGGCGTGGCGGTGCAGGAGGCGGGGCAGGGCGCCCGTTCGGGTGTCCACGGGGGCGGCTGCGCGTGCGGGGACTGTCCGCACGGGGCACGCGAGGGACACCGGCGGGCGGTCGCCGAATTCCTTCTCAAGCGGGAGGAGTTCGCGTCGGGGCAGGGGCTGCCCGCGGCGGTGGCCCACTCGGCCTCCGCCTCCCGCCAGTGGGTCTCCGAGGAACTCACCCAGTCCGCCGAGGTGGTCGCCGAACGCGGCCGCGCCGAGGGCCAGGCCTGGCTGGCCCGCCTGTGGCTGCGCACCGCGTGCACCGTCTGGGCCGTCGTCGTGATCATGCTTCTCATCCAGGCGCTCACCGCCATCGGTGCGGGCTGGACCAGCGCCCGCACCGCCGGGCTGCTCGCCGCCCTGCTCGTGGCGCTCGCCCTCACCGCCGCCTCCTGGTTCCACCGCTCGCGCGGCGGGGTGCTCGCCCCCGTCATCGGCGAGGACAACCGCATGTCCACCTCCCGCACCGTCGCCGCCTCCTGGGTCCTCTTCGTCGCCTACGCCGTCCTCGTGCTGGCCGGCCGCCTGGCGGCCGCCTCCTCTCCCGCCGACCGCGACGCCCTCGTCTCCGGCCTCGACCTTGCCCGGGGCGCCGGTGCGGTCACGGTCCTCGCCGTGGTCTGCGGCATCGCCGTCCTGGTCCGCCGGGTGGTCGGCCTGCGCATCGCCGGCCAGCGCCTGCAGAAGGTGCGCGCCCACCGCCCCCGCGCCGCCGACCTGCTCACCGACGACTCCGGCCGCGGCACCTTTGCCGACATCCAGTACGTCGTCATCAGCGCCGTCGCCCTGCTCTTCGCCGCCGTACGGCTCGCCCGCCGCCCCGACCAGCTCCCCGACCTGCCCTGGGGCCTCGCGACGGTGGTCCTGATCTCCGCCGCGACGTACCTGGCCGGCAAGTACGCCGAGGGCGGCCGCCCGGTGATCCTCTCCGTCGTCCGCGCCCGCGAGGCCGGTGACCTGGACGCCCCGATCCGCACCGGCGACGACATCGAGATCCGCGGCACCGGCTTCGTCCCGCCCGGCGCCCAGACCGCAGACCGCCTCTCCCGCATGGTGGTCCGCATCGGCGCCGTCAACGTCCACGTCCCCCTGGTCCCGGTCACCGGCGGGTTCAGCAACCCCACGGACCACGTCCTCACCGTCCCCGTCCCTGCCGACGTGGAGCCCGGCTCCGTCGAGGTCCAGGTGGTGACGGCGGCCGGAGTGGCGACCAACCGGTGCGTGGTCGAGGTGACGGACTGAGGAGCCGGTCCGGCCAGGGGCGGAGCCCGAACCGGCCGGGTCCCGCACCCGGCCCTCCCTGCCCGCCTTTCTCCACTCTCCCGGGTGTCTCAGTCCGGCCGAAATTCGGAAAAACGTCCGGGAGAGGGTTGAGCGGGCCGTGGCTGTCGTACGTATGGTCTGTTGAGGGGCCCGGGTACTGCGGCGAGAGGCGGCTACTGGCGATGACTCACGGCATTCGTTCGGACACGCACACTCCGTACCTCGACGGCGACCGCGGACTGCGGGACACTGCCACCCGATACGCCCTCCTTCCCTTGCGGATCTTCCTGGGCGTCACCTTCATCTACGCCGGCCTGGACAAACTGACCGACAGCGCCTTCCTCAAATCCGGCGGCTCCGGGTCCATCGGCGACACCATGCGTGCCGTCCGTGACTCCGCCGCGATCCCGGCCCTGGTCGACCTGGCCCTGAAGAACCCTGTCGGCTTCGGCACCGCGATCGCCATCGGCGAGCTGGCCGTCGGCCTCGGCACCCTCTTCGGTCTGCTGGCCCGGCTGGCCGCGCTCGGCGGCGCCCTGATCTCGCTCAGCCTCTGGCTGACCGTAAGCTGGGCCAACTCCCCGTACTACTACGGCAACGACCTCGCCTACCTGATGGCCTGGCTGCCCCTGGTGCTCGCCGGCGCGCCCTACCTCTCCCTGGACGCGATGCTCCGCGCCCGGCGCCGACACCGCTCCGCACGGGCTTCGCTGGGCCTCTAGCGGGCTCCTGAACGGCTTCTACCTCTCCGGTGTGCCGCGGCGCCTGCGTATCGCCCGGGTCAGCGCCGCGGTCACCCCGGCGAGGAAGAGGCCGACCACCGTCACGGGGATGACCGCGAACCACTCGGTGTCCCACCAGCCGCCCGCGTCACCGGCGTAGGCGATCCCCGCTGCCGTCAGGAAGACACCGACGACCAGCCGTCCCGGCTGGAACTCATGCCGCAGCACGGGTCACCTCCACCTGTCCCGCGCCGACCTGGAGGTCCAGGTCGAGCGTCCCCGCGTTCTTCGCGCCGCTCGCCGGCGGCAGCGTCACGTCCTTGTGCCGGCCCGGTTCCACGTCCACGTCCTTCTTGTCGTCACCGGGCAGCCGGATGTCGCCCACCCCCACGTCGATGCTCATCCGCACGGTCACGTCCGCCGGTACGACGATCTTCAACTGGCCCGCGCCCACCTCGGCCGACGTCGACACCGTCCGCCCCTGGGCGACGCGTATGTGCGTCAGGTCCAGGGTGGCCACGCCCGTCCCGAGGTCGTACGCGGGCGACACCTCCGCCGCGGTGGTGGGTGTCCAGGAGGCCCGTGTCCAGTGGGTGCTGATGTCGGACGGGAGGGCCGTCGCGACCGCGAGCAGGGCCGCCGTGAGCAGGGCAAGAAACAGCGAGCCGGCCCCGGTGCGCCCGAGGAACGAACTGAGCGCCGTCCCCAGCCCGAACACGATCAGCGCGCAGGCCAGACCGGCCTGGAGGCTGGTGCCCAGCGGGTGCGTGTCCCATGTCAGACCCGTGCCCAGACTGCCCGCCACGAGAGCGAACAGGAAGATCCAGCCGCCGATCCAGCGCGGTCCGCGCGGCTTCGGAGGCGGGCTCTGCCGGGTCCGCGCGTCCTGGCCGTGGACCCACGGGGTGCTCAGGCGGAAGTCGAGCCCGGGGGCCTCCCGTCCGCGGACGTCGGCCGGGCCCCACAGGTAGCCGGTGCCCCCGACGTGCGTGCCGTCCTTGACGATCGGGTCCCGCCACCACGAGGGGTAGGAGATCGGGATCGGCGGTGCCTGGGCCTCCGGCGGGGCGTCGGCGACGGCCTGGGCGGACAGCGGGTCGGGGTCGGGGGCGCCGCGCTGCCGCGACCAGTACCCGGCGCCGGCCAGCAGCAGGGAGAGGACGACGGCGAACGCCAGCACCTGGCCGTTCCTGATCATCGTCAGCAGCACTCCGCAGCCGACCAGTGCGAACAGCACGGCCGCCAGGGCCTGCCCGTCGACCCGGCCGGTCAGCAGCTTGCGGACCTCGTTCTCCTCGTCGTCCTCGTACGGCACGAAGAGCCAGGCGAAGCCGTAGAAGAGGAGACCGATCCCGCCGGTCGCGGCCAGCACGGCCAAGGTGATGCGGAAGATCACCGGGTCCAGGTCGGTGTGGCGGCCGAGCCCCGCGCACACGCCCGCGATCATCTTGTGCCGGCGGTCGCGCCGGAACCGGGGGGAGGCCGCGCCGACGGCGTCCGCGCCGGTGCCGGCGGCACCGGCCCCCGCCGCGGCCGTCCCCGCCGCGGCGGGCGCGGCATCCGACGGCCCGGTGCCCGCAGCGGGCCGCGGGCCGGGGCCGGGTCCCGGACCCGTCGCGGCGTGCTCGTGATCAGTCATGAGTCAATGGTGACGGCCGTGCGGCCGCAGCGGCAGTCGGGATGACCCTGGCCGAACCCTGAAATCGGCCCCGAGGCCGGACCGGGAAGCGTTCGAACGGTGCCGCGGGGCCCGGAACCGGAGGAAATCCGAAGATCAGGGGAGTCTCGGGGGTCGACCCTGATGCTCCGCACCTGCGGGCGTGTGAACATCGATGGCATGCCGGAAGCCGCAGCAGTGCCCCTCGACGACCCGCGGCCGCCGCGCAAGCTCTACCGCAGCAGCGACGGCCGCTGGCTCGGCGGAGTGGCGCGGGGCCTCGCCGGGCATCTGGGCCTGCCCGTCGTCTGGGTGCGGCTCGTCTTCGTCGGCCTGTTCATGGCCAACGGCCTCGGCGCGCTGCTGTACGCCGCGTTCTGGTTCTTCGTGCCGCTCGGCGTCGGCGGGGTCGGCGGGCAGAAGCCGCCGTCCCTGGTCGCCACCGAGACCTCGGCGGACGGCCGCCGCAGACTCGTCGCCCGCAAGCCCGACAAGGGCCAGATCGTCGCCCTGCTCCTCATGGTCGTCGTGTCCATGGTGTTCGTGGGCAGTGTCAACCTGACCAGGGGCGCCAAGGCCTATCTCCTTCCCGCGGTCCTGGTCGCCGCCGGTGTCGCCCTGGTCTGGCGGCAGGCGGACAACGCCCGCCGGGCCCGCTGGGTCGAGGTCGGCAGCCGGCGCCGTACGCTCAGCCTGCTGCGCGCGGGCGTCGGCGTCCTGCTCGTCACCGCGGGCGTCTCGGGCGTCTTCGTCATGCAGGGCTCCGCCGCGCACCTCGGCGCGGTGCTCCAGGCGGCCCTCGCCGTGCTCGTCGGCATCACGCTGCTCGCCGGTCCGTATCTGGTCCGGATGACCCAGGACCTCTCCGAGGAGCGGCTGATGCGCATCCGGGCCCAGGAGCGCGCCGAGGTCGCCGCCCACGTCCACGACTCCGTGCTGCACACCCTCACCCTGATCCAGCGCAACGCGGAGAACGCGGGGGAGGTGCGCCGCCTCGCCCGCGCCCAGGAGCGCGACCTGCGAACCTGGCTCTACAAACCCGAGGGCACCGGCAAGGACGAGGCCGACGAACCCGCCACCCTCGCCGACGCCGTCCGGCGCAACGCGGCCGAGGTGGAGGACAAGCACGGCGTCCCCATCGAGGTCGTCGTGGTCGGGGACTGCCCGCTCGACGAGCGGACGGGCGCGCAGATGCAGGCCGCGCGCGAGGCGATGGTCAACGCGGCCAAGTACGGTGGCGAGGGCGGCGCCGTCCAGGTCTACGCCGAAGTCGAGGGCAGGACGGTCTTCGTGTCCGTCCGCGACCGCGGTCCCGGCTTCGACCTCGACTCGATACCCGCCGACCGGATGGGTGTCAGAGAATCGGTCATCGGCCGCATGGAACGTCACGGGGGCACCGCACGGCTGCGGTCCGTGCCGGGCGGCGGCACGGAGGTCGAGCTGGAGATGGAGAGGGCGGAGAAGACGTCATGAGCGACGCGACCGAGGCGAACGGCCCGGCGGAAGGCGCGGAGAAGGCCGGGCGTCGGGTGCGGGTGGTCCTCGTCGACGACCACCGGATGTTCCGGACGGGCGTCCAGGCCGAGATCGGCCAGACCGAGCAGACCGGCGTCGAGGTGGTCGGCGAGGCAGCCGACGTCGACCAGGCGGTCTCGGTGATCACCGCGACCCGGCCCGAGGTGGTCCTCCTGGACGTGCACCTGCCGGGCGGCGGCGGGGTCGAGGTGCTGCGCCGGTGCGCACCGTTGACGGCGGACGCCGAGCAGCCGGTGCGTTTCCTCGCGCTGTCCGTGTCCGACGCGGCCGAGGACGTGATCGGCGTGATCCGGGGCGGCGCCCGGGGCTACGTCACCAAGACGATCACCGGCACGGACCTGGTCGACTCGATCTTCCGGGTCCAGGAGGGCGACGCCGTCTTCTCGCCGCGGCTCGCCGGGTTCGTCCTGGACGCCTTCGCCTCCACCGACGCCCCGCCGGTCGACGAGGACCTCGACCGCCTCACCCAGCGTGAGCGCGAGGTCCTGCGCCTCATCGCCCGCGGCTACGCCTACAAGGAGATCGCCAAGCAGCTGTTCATCTCCGTGAAGACGGTCGAGTCCCACGTGTCGGCGGTGCTGCGGAAGCTGCAGCTGTCGAACCGGCACGAGCTCACCCGCTGGGCGACGGCACGCCGCCTGGTCTGACGATCCCGTAGGCGTACCGACGATCACACCGATACGCTGTGCCCGACGGGAGGAGGGCTCACATGCTGCTGCGTTTCCGTACGGCGAACGTACGGTCACTGCGCGATGAGCAGGAGCTGTCCTTCACGGTTCCGCCCGATGAGGAATCCGACGCCGCGCGGGCGGTCCGGCTCTCCGATGGCAAGCAACTGGACGTCTATCCCGTTCTCGGTGTCTTCGGAGCCAACGCCTCCGGCAAGTCCAATGTCATCACCGCGTTGAAGAAGATGAAAAGCGCGGTGCTGGACTCCTACGGACCATGGACGTCGTACACCGGTATCCCCGAGCGTGAACCCTTCGCGCTCGACGCCGAGTCCGAGAGACAGAGCACTTTCTACGAAGCCGACTTCGTTCTGGACGACGGTGTGCGCTGGACCTACGGATTCGAACTGGGGGATCGGCGCGTCGAAGCGGAGTGGTTGCACGCCTACCCCAAGGGGCGTCGGCAGGTGTGGCTGGATCGGGATGCGACGCGGGCCAGTGTGTACGACTTCCCGGGAGAGCGTGTTCATGACCGTGCGCGACTGGCACGCACCACACGCAACAACGCCCTCCTCCTCAGCCGTGCGGCGAGCGACAACCACCCACAGTTGTCCCGTATCTACGACTGGTTCCGGTCGAATCTCTGGGACATCACCCCCGAGACCGAACTGAGAGACCGCGAGAACTACACGGCCGAGCAACTTTTCGACGCCGAGAAGAGCGAACGGGTCCGGGAGCTGCTGCGAGTGGCGGACCTGGGCATTCAGGGCGCCGAGGTGGAACGCCGGCCGGGTGGCAGAGCCCCTGTCGTCCGGCTGCTGCACGGAAGCGACCGCGACAGTGCGGTGGCCCTGGACTGGGCGAAGGAGTCCTACGGCACCCGTTCCTGGTTCGCTCTGATCGGCCCGCTGCTGTTGGCCCTTGACAGTGGTGCTGTACTCCTCGTCGACGAACTGGACGCGAGCCTGCACCCGAAGTTCGCCTCCGAGGTGGTCCGGCTGTTTCAGGCACCCTGGTCCAACACGAAAAACGCGCAGTTGCTCTTCACCTCCCATGACGCGTCCCTTTTGAAGAGCCCGCGCGGGGGCCGCCTGCTCGAACCAGGGCAGATTTGGCTGACGGAGAAGGACAAGCGGGGAGCGACGGAGCTGTACCCGCTGAGCGACTTCGACCCCACGTCCGAGGCGGACCTGGAGGACTCATACCTGGCCGGCGCATACGGAGCCGTACCGAACGTCGACCAGGGACAGATCGGACGCAAGGTGCTCACGGCACTGGCAGGGGAGGCAGAGCGTTCCTGATGGCGAGGGACAGGGGGCGGGACAATCCGGCGCGCGCCAAGCGGCAGCGGAAGCTGCGGCGCGAGGTATACGTGTTCACCGAGGGTGCGGTGACGGAGCCGGGCTTCATCACCTTCGTGACGGAGAACGGCACCCGCAAGGAGCCCGGACGCGAGATCGTCTGCAAGGTCGAGAACCGTGCCGCGCCGACCAAGCGCCGCAAGCCGCTCCCGCTGGTCGAGGACGCGAGCACCAAGTGGCGCGAGGTTCGGCGTGCGGCTGAGAAGGCTGGGCTCGAACCGGACCACTGGAACTGGCCACAGGTGTGGTGCCTGTTCGACCGTGACCAGCACAAGGACATCCCCACGGCGTTCGCCGACGCCAGGAGGGAAGGGCTGCACGTCGCCTATTCGCACCCCTGCTTCGAACTCTGGCGTCTGCTGCACTACCAGAACTACACCAGTGACTTCGGCGGCGTGTGCGACAGCGCGGCGAACCGGCTCAAGCAGCAGCCGGGATTCGCGCAGACCTACGGCCCCACGATCCGCTCGGTCTCCGAGGAGCAGGCCAAGCACGTCATGCCCGGCCAGCTCAGCGGCCGGTACAAGACCGCGCGGCGATACGCCGAGGGTTTCGCGAGCCGCCACGCCGGGCGCACCGACCAGAACAGCTGGGATCCGTACACCGACGTCTGGAGATTCGTCGAGGACGGCATGGACGTCTCCGACTACTGACGACGCTCCGCACGCGGTCACGTTCGGTCACTTCACGCGCACGGTGAAGAAGGCTCCCGGAAGACCGTAGGCTTCGGTTGCACCCTCGCGTCGCAACCCCACGTTGCCGCCGGAAGCCGATCACCAGTCACCAGGGGAGAGCCGTACGTGGCCAAGCTCACGCTCGCGCAGTTGGAACGCCATCTCTTCGCGGCGGCCGACATCCTGCGCGGCACCATGGACGCCGCCGAGTACCGCGACTTCATCTTCGTGCTGCTGTTCCTCAAGCGGGTCAACGACGAGTTCGAGGCGGCTCGCGAGGCGATCATCAAGGAGCGTCTGGCGGAGGGGGACAGCCAGGAGGAGGCGGAGGAGGAGGCCGAGTCGTACGAGTGGTATGACGCACATGGCGCGATCTTCGTCCCGGTGGAGGCCCGGTGGGACCGGCTGGCCGGCGCCGTCGACAACGTGGCCACTGAGTACCTCCAGCCTGCCCTGGACGAGCTCGAACGACAGCCCGGCAACAGCGAGCTGCGCGGCCTGTTCGCCCACGTCAACTTCAACCGCATCGGAGGCGGCGGCAGCGCCCGCAAGTCCGCCGCCGAACTTGCCGACAAGCGCCTCGCCTCTCTCATCGACCACTTCGGTGGCATCCGGCTGCGCGGCGAGGACTTCGAGTTCCCCGACATGATCGGTGCCGCCTACGAGTACCTGATCAAGGACTTCGCGGACTCGGCGGGCAGCAAGGGCGGCGAGTTCTACACCCCCCGCGCCGTCGTCCGCATGATGGTGGAACTGGCCCGCCCGCACGGCGACATGCGGGTGTACGACCCGTGTGTGGGCTCCGGTGGCATGCTCATCCACGCCATGGAGTACGTGGACGAGCACGGTGGCGACTCCCGCAACCTCGGCCTGGCCGGCCAGGACGCGAACAGCGGCTCCTGGGTCATGGCCACGATGAACATGCTGTTCCACGGCGCGAAGAAGTTCTCCCTGCGTACCGGCGACACCCTGACCGCCCCGCTGCACCCCGAGGGCGGCTTCGACCTCGTCCTCAGCAACCCGCCCTTCTCGATGGACTACAAGAAGGACGAGATCCCGCGCCTGCAGGAACGCATGCCGTACGGCGAGACGTCCGAGCGCGGCAAGGCGGACCTGATGTTCCTCCAGCACATGCTGGACATGGTGAAACGCCGTTCCGGTGCGGTCTTCACCGTCATGCCGCACGGTGTGCTCTTCCGTGGCGGCGACGAGCAGAAGATCCGCGCGAGGCTCCTCATGGAGCACGACCTCATTGAGGCCGTCATCGGCCTCGCGCCGAATCTGTTCTACGGCACCGGAATCCCCGCCTGCGTGCTCGTGCTGCGCCCGCCGAGCCGCCGTCGCCCGGATCGTCGCGGCAAGGTCCTGTTCATCAACGCCGACCGCGAGTTCCACGCCGAGCGGGCACAGAACATCCTGCTCCCCGAGCACATCGAGAAGATCGTCTCGACGTTCCACTCCTGGCAGGACGACGAGATCTTCGCGGACGTCCCCGGCTTCGCCTGCGCAGTCACGCGTGACGAACTGGCCGACAACGACTTCAACTTCAACATCCGCCGCTACGTCGACAACACCCCGCCGCCGGAACCGCAGGACGTCCGGGCGCACCTGGTGGGTGGCGTTCCGGTCGCGGAGGTGGAGGCCAAGAAGGAACTTCTGGACGCCTACGACATCAAGGTGTCGGACCTGTTCGACGTACGGTCCGAGGACCCTGCGTATGTCGACTTCCCACCGCCGGAACGCCGTCCCGACGCCGCGCGTCTCACGGAGCTGGCGAGCGGTCGGGAGCAGAAGCTGTGGGACGCTTTCGACGTGTGGTGGACGGCAGAGACGGACCAGATCGCGGCACTTGAACCGGCGTCCGGCGACGACCGCACCGAGCAGGAACGCAAAGCGCAACTGGCCCGCTTGCGGAAGGACCTGATCGGCAGCTTCGGGGAACGCCTGCTGGGAGTCGGCCTCCTTGACCGGTATGCCCTCGCGGGCGCGGTGGCCGGCTGGTGGCACGATGCGAAGAACGAGCTGAAGGCGTTGTCGGTGAACGGCTTCGCGGGCGTGGTCGACGGCTGGGTGGAGACGGTCGAGACGATGCTGGCCCCCGAACCGGACCCGCGCACGGGCGGCCGACGGGAGCGTACGGCGGCGGAGCGGCGGCAGGCCTACGACCACAAGGTCGTCGCCGCGATCGCGCCGAAGTTCCTGGAGGACCTCGCGGCGGCGGAGCGTACGCACGCCGAGCTGGACGCCAAGGTGAAGGCGGCGCAGGAGGCGGAGGCCGCGCTGGCGGAGGCACGCCAGGCGATGCTGGACGGCGACGACTCCGACGCCGATTCCGATTCTGAGTCCGGTTCGGGTGGGGGCGGTGGCATTGATCCCGCGCTGGCGGAGGCGGTGCTGAGCAAGACGGAGATGCGTGACCTGCTCAAGCGCCGTACGGATGCGAAGCGGCTGGTCGAGGACCTGGAGGACGGGTTCTGGCCGGTGGCGGCGATCCGGAGGAAACGGGACGCGGAGCGGGAGAAGGCCGCGAAGAAGAAGGGGGCGGCTGCGGGGGGCGCTGGTAAGGGCAAGCGGGCGGTTGCGGCGGAGGAGGCGGCGGCCGTTCAAGGGGCGCTGCTTGAGCTGGAGTTGCCGGTTGCCGCCGAGGAAGAGGCTGAGACCGACGTCGCTCAGCCGTCGCCGAAGGTGGGTCTCAAAAAGGCTCGCCGGGAGCTGGCGGAGAGGGGCGGGGAGCGGGACGTGGTGCTCGGCATCCTCCGCGCGGACCTTTCAAACAAGCTGGACGGGCATGTGGTTCGGCGGCGGCGGGAGTTGGCGGAGTCGTATCGGGTCTGGGAGCAGAAGTACGGGCTTTCGCTGCGCGAGATCGAGGGGCGGCGGGTTGCGGCTACGGAGGCTTTGAAGGGGTTTTTGAGGGAGCTGGGGTATGTCGGCTGAGCTCGATTTTCCGCCTAAACCGCTGTCTGAACTTGCTGAGGTGACGGGCGGTGTCACGCTGGGGCGTACCGTCCCGGAGGCCGTGAGTGTAGAACTGCCGTATCTCCGTGTGGCTAATGTGCAGGATGGCTTCATTGACACCTCGGATTTGAAGATGGTGCGGGTTCTTCAGTCAGAGGTGCAGCGGTATTCCGTGCGCAAGGGGGATGTGCTGATCACTGAGGGTGGTGACTTTGACAAAGTAGGACGAGGCGCCGTATGGGATGGGCGCATTTCTCCGTGTTTGCATCAGAATCACCTGTTCCGGGTGCGCTGCAATCCGGCCAAACTACTCCCTGAGTACCTCGCCATTTATCTGGCATCAGACAATGGGCGCCGCTACTTCTTGAGTATCGCCAAACAGACAACGAATTTGGCGAGCATCAACTCGACGCAGCTCAAGCGGATGCCTGTTCCATGCCCGCCACTGGAGGAGCAGCGACGTACTGTCGAGGTGCTCGAAGCGTTCGGGCAGCAGGAGCGTGCCATTGAAACGGCTATCGCCAAAGCTCGTTTGATTCGTGAGGAAGTTGCTCGCATTCTGTTGGCGCATCGGAATGCACCCATTGTAACTATCGCAGACGTTGCTGTCGTGGGTTCTGGCAGCACTCCGTCCCGCTCCCGTTCTGACTATTGGTCAGGAGGCACTGTTTCGTGGGTAAGGACGGCGGAGATCTGCTTCGACATAATTAATGAAACAGCGGAGCGCGTGACGGCGAAGGCGGTGGAGGAGACGGGTCTTCGAGTATATCCGCCTGGGAGCGTATTGCTAGCCATGTATGGAGAAGGCGTCACGCGAGGAAGAAGTGCAGTCCTGGGGGTCGCCGCGACTGTCAATCAGGCGGCTGCCGCCATCGTGTGTGATCCGCAAAAGATTGACTACAGGTACCTGCGCTATTGGCTGGAGGGACACTACGAAGAAATCCGTAAGATCGGCCAGGGTTCAAATCAGACCAATTTGAACGGGGCGCTTGTTGCGGCAATTCGACTTCCGCTTCCATCAATTGAAGCGCAGAGGTGGATGGTTGCCCCGGTCGAGGCGTTCGATGCCAGGCTAAAGTCGGATACGTCAGAGCTGCAGAAGCTTCGAACTCTTCGCCGGGGCATCGTCGGCAATTTGCTATCGAGGAACCTTACGAACTTGGCGCATATGTGATCAGTAACGCGGAGGAGCTAGGCGGTGCCGAGCGTCAACTCAAACCACAGCTCCTTTCCAATTCCGCTCCCCCTCCTGCCTGCACCCCAGTCATCCGCCAGTGCCGCGACCAATGCCAGGCCCCGACCCGACTCGGCGTACACAGAAGCTGTGCCCGGCGTCGGGAGCGTGTCGCTCGCGTCCGTCACCGTCACGCGGACTCGGTCGTCCGTGACCACGCAGCGGGCCCAGATCTCGCGGCCGGCCGGGACCTTTGCGTGGCGGTATGCGTTGGTCATCAGCTCGCTCAGGAGGAGTTCGGCCGTGTCGGTCAGCTCCTGCGGCAAGCCCCAAGAGGCCGCCTGCTCGCGGAACAACTCGCGTGCTCTGCCCACGCTTCGGGCGTGACGCGGCAGGCGCCATTCGATGTCCTTGGGGGCGGTCGTCGTAGGCAGTGAGGGGTGTGGGGACTGCATGTGCTCCTCATCCCTTGCGGCGCACTTTCGGTATTTGGCCAGATCACGGTCCCGGCTGACGCGTAGCCTCGCGAGTAACGGCGCGGGTACAGCAGGTGGTTGTACCCGGCGTGGACCCGGCGGAGGTGTGCGTGTCGACCGAGGTGAACTCCCAGCCGCCGATCGCCTGGCGGTATTGCGGCAGCCAGATCAAGATGTGGCGCACGGATGCCGGTGTCGGCCGGGAGGCGCTGGCCAAGGAGGCCGGGTACGACTACGAGTACGTCAAGTCCATGAGGACGGCCGACGTCGGCCCACACTGCGGTTGCTGCAAGTCGCCGACCAAGTGTGCGGGGCGGGCGGGAAGCTCGTCGCCGCGCAGGAGTATCTGAAGCCGGAGCCGCTCGCGACGTTATCGCAGGACTTCATCCGGTACGAGTCCGAGGCCATGGCGCTGAGTTCGTACGAGCCGCTGCTCATTCCCGGACTTCTCCAGACGGAGGAGACTGCCCGTGCGTTGCCCAAGGCTCACTGGCCACCCCTGGACGACGAAACGGTCGAAGAACGGGTGTCGGCCCGACTCAAGCGGCAGGACCTTTTGGGGAGGCAGACCCGGTCTTTCAGCTTCGTCATCGGCGAAGCTGCGTTGCGGAACAAGGTCGGCGGCCCCGAAGCGCATACGCGCCCACTGCGTCACCTGCTGACGGTGGCTGAGCAACGGAATGTGACCGTGCAGGTGCTGCCGACTGTCGGTGCCCATTCGGGGCTCAATGGGCCGCTGGTCTTGCTGGAGACGCCGGAGCACGAGCACCTTGGATACGAAGAAGGCCAGACGACAGGGGTGCTGTACTCGGACGCGGATCGGGTCAGCATCGCTATGCAACGCAATGCGATGATCCTTCGGCAGGCGTTGGGTCTTACGGAGTCCGCGCGATTCATCGGCAAGATGGCGGAGGAGCAATGAGCGGGGACCTGCGGTGGTTCAAGTCCAGTTACAGCGGCACTGAAGGAGGTAACTGCCTCGAAGTAGCCCTCGCCTGGCGGAAGTCCACCCATAGCGACTTCGAGGACGCTTCCTGCATCGAAGTCGCCGCCTGCCCCCACACCATCCACGTCCGAGACTCGAAGCTCGGCCCCCGAAGCCCCCGCTTCGCCGTCACCGAGGCCTCCTGGAGCGCCTTCCTCGCCCACGCCCGTACCGGCGCTTGAGCTTCGAGTCTCAAGGCTCGGGAGTCGAGATCCGTTTGTGAGGAATGGGTGGTTGGGTTGAACCCACCACCCGCCCTCCCTGGGGTCAACCCGCCCCGCTGCCAGCCGTCATGACTTTTCGTGACCAGCTTGCGACGCGCCGTCGCCACCCTCTAGCGTTCGCGACAACAAACAACCCCGGTCGGGTGTTACCAGCACCCGCCGGGGTCTCACCTCAAGATCGGTAAGGACGATCTCGTGGCTTGCGAAAACTCTAACGTCGCCCTGCCCACCCCCGCACACCCCATGGCCAACCCCGGGTACGGGAAACGCACCGTCCCTGCCGAGCCCGGCACAGCCACCCGTACCGGCGCTGACATCTCCCACTTGCCCGAGCGCGAGGCCTACATCGCAGGCTTCGTCGACCGCCTCCCCGACGGCGCAGCCATGGACGTCAAGAGCCTCGCCAAGGCCGTGCCCCTCTACGGCCAGCAGGCCGTGCGTACCGCCCTCAACGCCCTCTCGCGTGCGGGCCACCTGCACCGGGTCCGTGGTCTCGCCGCAACCAGCGAAGGCGGTACGCGCTGGGTGTTCCGCACCTTCTGGTCTCGTACCGTTCGCGATGACGCCTGGTGGGCCCGCTTCCTGGACGGTGAGGAACGGGAGATCAGTGCCCGGCTGGGAGAAGTACCGGCCCTGGACCATCAGTCGACGAACCACGTCAACTCCACACCTGACCAGCCCACCTTTTCCAGCGACCCGCTCCCCGACACCGCCTACCGCGCCCTCGCTCGACTCGGCACCGTCGAACCCCGGCTCGCCCTCTCCGCCGCCGACTGTGACGCTCTCACCGACCTGGTTCTCCCGTGGCTGGAGCGAGGTGCGAGCGCTGTTTCCGTGATTAAGACCCTCACTGCCGATCTGCCCGACACCGTCCACGCCCCGCGTGGGTTCGTCGCCCGCCGCCTGCGCGACAAGCTGCCCCCAGCCTCAGCCCCAGCTCCGGAACAGGACCTGCCCGCCTCCCCGTTGCCCCGCCCCCGCCGCCTCATGCCAGAGTGCACCGACTGCGGCGTCCCCGGACGCCCCGCGGCCTTCGTCGGCGGCCTGTGCCGAGGGTGTCGTAGGGACGCCGTACACACCGCCCCGGTGGCACCGCCCCAGCCCAGGCCACCGGTACCCCGTCACACCGCAGTCGCCCTCGCACGCGACGCCGTCGCCGCCCGCGACCGTCGACAACCGGCCAAAACCTGACCGGTCCCGGCACCCTAGCCCCC
The DNA here is from genome assembly GCF_019510245.1 of Streptomyces sp. Lineage (GTDB taxonomy): Bacteria > Actinomycetota > Actinomycetes > Streptomycetales > Streptomycetaceae > Streptomyces. The sequence continues at coordinate 51,492 of NZ_JAEKKT010000193.1, forward strand.
GGCCGCCCCCGGAGACGTGTCACGCGCACCCCACCCGTCGCAGAATGGGAACCGTCGACGGCCGCACAACCGTTGGCCCATCAGCAGCGCGCAGCGCAACGTGGCGCGGCGCACGGGGGAGGGGCACGCAGTCCATGACGCGGGGTACGGCCGAGAGAGACGAGACGGAACAGCCGGTCATCGACCAGTTGAAGGCGATGGGGTGGCGGCACGTCCACGGTCCCGACCTCAGCAAGGCCGCCCCCGACGGTGACGAGCGGGCGTACAGCGACCTTCTTCTGCTGAAGCGGCTGCGGGCCGCCGTGCAGCGCGTCAACCGGCTGCCCGGCGGGGGCGGGGCCTGGATGACGGACACCGATGCCGATGCCGCCATCGACGACCTGCGCCGTACCGCCCGCAACGTGGCCACCACCTCGCTCGTCGCGGTCAACGGTGAGGTGACCAGTCGGCTGATCAAGGGGACGCCTGTCACCGGTGACGAGGAGCACCACCACGGGTCCACCGTGCACGCCCAGCTCATCGACTGGGATCTGGAAGGTCTCGACGACGCCGAGATCCTTAAGAGGAACGATTTCCTCGTCGTAAACCAGTTGCGCGTGCGGACCTTCGACGGCGCGGAGATCGTCCTCGACCTCGTGCTGTTCGTGAACGGCGTCCCTCTCGTCGTCATCGAGTGCAAGGGACCGGATGTCAAGGACGCCGTCGGTGAGGCCATCCGTGACCTGCGAGGGTACGCGGGTGTACCGATCGACGATGACGACGCGTGCGACCGTCGTGATCCGCGTTCGCAGGTGCCCGAGTTCTTCGCGCCCGTGCAGTTGCTCGTCGCCGCCGCAGGGGAGCACGCGGCGCTCGAAGGACTTCGCCAGCGCGCTGCAGGCGGTACGGCGGGGTGACGGCAGCCGGCTGCTCGAACCGGGCGGGGCGCCGAACGACCGGCATCGTCTCGTCGGGATCGTTCTCAAGCCACGCAATCTGCTGAACATCGTGCGGCACTACGTCTTCGAGATGCCCGTGAAGACCAAGCCGGGAGAGCCGCCCGTCACCGTCAAGGCCGTGTGCCGGCACCAGCAGTACCGTGCCGTCGAGAAGATCGTCCGGAAGCTGCGTACCGGGAGGACAGTGGACGATCCTGCCGCCGGACAGGACGAGCGCGGTGGGGTCATCTGGCACACCCAGGGCTCCGGCAAGAGTCTCACCATGGCCTTCCTCGCCCGTCGGCTTCACACCAGCCGCGACCCGCAGCTCAACCGTTTCACCCTGCTCGTCGTCACCGACCGCAGACAGCTGGAACAGCAGCTGGCCGCCGCCGTCCGGGTCGGCGGCTCCGACGTCCGGGTCGCGCAGTCCCGCTCCGACGTGGAAGGCATGCTGGAGCGTGCGGGCAAGCGCGGTGGACGCGCCGTCGTCTTCACGATGATCCAGAAGTACCTCGGGCGGATCCCCGGTGTCGTCGGCACCGGGGACGGTGAGTCCAGTGACGACCGGGATCCGGTGGCGGAGTTCGAGGCCGCGCAGGAGCGGCTCGCCGAGGGCGCCTCGGAGGAGGAGGCATCCGACCCCACCCCGGGTGAGACGGCCGTCGACGAGGTACGGCGGCAGTTCTCGGAGTGCAGCGACTCGCCGTATGTTCTGGTCCTCGTCGACGAGGCGCACCGGTCGCACACCTCCGTGCTGCACGCTTGCCTGCGTGACTCCGTGCCGAAGGCGGCCCGGGTCGGTTTCACGGGTACGCCGATCATGAAGGGGCGGCTGACGGACACCGGCCGTATCTTCGGGCTGGAGCCGGACGGCACGTTCCTCGACTCGTACCTCATGGACGAGGCCGAGCGGGACAAGGTCGTCGTTCCCGTCCGCTACGAGGGACGCACGGGTCCGGCCGGGGTCCGCGACACGGACGAGCTGAACGCCAAGTTCGAGAACCTGATCGCCGAGTTGCAGGCCGATCGGCAGGCCAGGATGCGCAGGCAGCTCAAGCCGACCAGCCGTACCGTCGCCGAGTCGCGACCGGTGATCAGGGCCAAGGCCGTCGACATGCTGGAGCACTATGTCACCGGGCCGCTGACCGGTGGATTCAAGGCGCAGGTCGCGGCCGTCAGCCGGAGTGCCACTGTGCTGTACCGGCAGATGCTGGAGGAGGCGCGAGCGGAACTTCTCGACAGGGTGGTGGAGTTCGATCCCGAGTCTCTTCGGCACAAGGACATCACCGACTACACCTGGGACGATCTCGTGCTGCTGCGGGCGTGGCAGTACCAGGAGATCCTGCGCAGGATCGACTTCGTGCCCGTCATCTCGGCGGGCAGCGAGAAGAAGCGCGGTCAGTGGCGTGAGTGGACCGATCCGGTGGCCCAGCAGCAGCACATCGAGCGCTTCCTGGAGCCCTTCCCGCAGCTTCCGCCGGACAATCCGTGGGTGACGCGCCGCACCCCCGAGGAGGACCGGGCGCCAGCGGGCAGCGGCGGCAGTAACCCTTGGAGCGGGTCCGCCCGGCCGGAGGCCGAGGAGACGCGGCCCGTCGCCTTCCTCATCGTGAAGTCCATGCTGCTCACGGGGTTCGACGCGCCCATCGAGCAGGTCCTGTACCTCGACCGTCCCATCCAGGACGCCGAACTGCTGCAGGCGATCGCTCGCGTGAACCGGCCGCGCCGAGGCAAGTTCGAGGGACGCGTGGTCGACTACTACGGCGTGCTCAGCGATCTCGCCGTCACCCTGCCCGCGTACAAGGGGGACGGTCGGACGCTCCGGTCCGTGCGCAGCCTCACGGACGAGGTTCCGGAGATGGAACGGACCGCGAGGGAGCTGCGGGACTTCCTGGCCGGTATCGGCATCACCGGGCTCGACAGCCCCGGTGGTATCGCGCGCGGCATGCTCACGCTCGCCGACGAGACCGTGCGCTCCGAGTTCGACAGCCGTATTAGTGGCTTCCTCACCGCGCTGGAGCGGGTACTGCCGCACGAGGCCGCACTGAAGCTGATCCCCGAGGCCCGCGAGTGGACGCTGCTCCAGAAGCGCGTCCGCAGGCACTACCGAGACGCGGAGGGCGGAGAGTTCTCCGTGCGGGCGTATGGGCGCAAGGTGCGCGCCATGGTGGCGGACCACCTCGAGCTGCCGGAGATCGAGCAGGTCATCGCTCCGGTCTCCATCCTCGCGCCGGACTTCGACGAGGTGGTGGGGCGGATACCCGATGTGCAGGAATCGGCCGCGGAGCAGGTGCAGGCGTTGCGCTACCACCTGGAGGAAAGACGCAGGACGGAAGACCGGCCGGTGCTGCGGACGCTTTCAGAGGAACTGGAAGCTGTTCTGGAGGAGTTCGCAGGACGCTGGGACGAGATCAAGGTGCGCATCGGGCCGCTGATCGACCGGGCCCGGCAGGCGGAGGAGGTCGATCCCGAGGTCGCCGACCTGACGCCGGGGGAGCAGCAGCTCTACACCAAGCTCTCCGACCGGATGACCGAGGACGCGGCCTTCGACCTGCCCGAACCCGCCCTCCTCAGAAACGTGACGGTCGAACTGGCCGCGATCATCGAGCGGCATGTGTCGAGTGCTGCATGGGCGGACAGCGAGGCCAGTCTGGACTCGCTGCAGAGCGAGATCTGGCGTGGCCTGCGCAAGGCGGGCGTCAAGGCGCGAGATCGCGGGCGGGAGCCCCTGCGGAACCTTTCACAGGCGCTGACCGGGCACGCCCAGCGGCATGCGGCGGCGTTCCGGACCGCAGCTCGGGGACAATAGGCGGCGTGCCGACGACAGCCGACCTGACCGACCCGTGCCGAACCGTCCTGGAGGACGGTCAGGTGGTCGTGGTGGGCGGCCGGGACTTCCGGGTGGCCGTCAGCGCCCGCCGCCGACGTCTCGGCCTCACGGTGGAACGCGACGGCTCCCTGGTCCTGCATACACCCCAGGACTGTGACATCCAGCGTGCCGAGACCTTTCTGCGGGAGGGGCAGGCGTGGCTCGCCGATAAGTTGCGACGGCGTGCCGAACACCCGCCAGCCCACCCCGAACGGAAGTTCCGGGACGGTGAGCCCTTCACCTATCTGGGACGTGGCTACCGTCTGTTGATCGACGGCGAAGGGCAGGCCCCGGTCCGGCTCCATGCCGGGCGGATGGTGATCGGTGAAGGACTCGCGCGGGATCCGGTCCAGGCCCGTCGCGCGCTCGTTGCCTGGTACCGACGGGCCGGACAGCGCTGGGCGCAGGGCAGGCTCCAGCCGTGGGCCGCCCGTATGGAGGTCCGTGAGCCCGACATCGTCGTACGCGATGTCGGTAACCGCTGGGGGACGTACCGGCCGGGCGTCGGTGGCCAGGGGACCATGGCGCTGCACTGGGCCCTGTTTCAGCTGCCCGCGCATCTGGTCGACTACGTCATCGCGCACGAACTCGCCCACATCAGGATCCCGGGACACGGAGCCGACTACTGGGCTCTGCTGCGTCAGGCCATCCCCGAATGCGAGGACCGCAAGAGCGAACTGGACGACCTTGGCCGTCGACTGTGGCTCGGAGGCGTCGACGGTGGCGCGTGACACCTGTCCCACCGCTGCGCTGGTGACCTGTCACACCACCCGCGTCGCCCCCGCGAACGGCATCTCGTCGATCGGGGCGATCCGTACCGGCGCCGACGGGTTGGGCGCGTGGATCATCTGGCCGTTGCCGATGTAGATGCCGACGTGACTGATGCCCGAGTAGAAGAACACCAGGTCACCCGGCTGGAGTTCGTAGCGGGAGACGCGGCGGCCGGCGTTGATCTGGGCGTAGGTGGTGCGGGGGATGGAGACGCCTGCGGAGCGGTAGGCGGCCTGGGCGAGGCCCGAGCAGTCGAAGGCGTCGGGGCCGGTCGCGCCCCAGACGTAGGGGCTGCCGAGCTTCGAGTACGCGTAGGCGATGGCAGCCGCGGCGCGGGAGTCGGTGGCGGCGACGCCGCCGGCGGTCAGGGGGGCGCGGGCGTCCGCAGCGGAGCGGGAGGCGCGTCCGGTGCCGTCGTCCGCCGCGACCGCCGACCGCTGCCCGGGCGACAGCCGCTCCAGCAGCCGGCGCGCCTCGTCCAGTTTGCCGTTGACGGCGGTCTTCTCGCGCTTCAGCTCGGCCTGCCGGGACCGCAGCGACGTCAGCTCGACCTCTGCCGCTCCCTGCAACTGCTCGACCCCCCGCAGCTGTTGCCGGACCCGTGCCACCGCACCGGCCTGCCGGTCGCCGGCCCGCTCGGCGAACGCCGCGTCGTCCAGGTACTGGTCGGGGTCGCTGGACAGCGCCAGCTGCCAGGCCGGGTCGATGCCGCCGTCGCGGTACTGCGCGGCCGCGAAGGAACCGAGCGCGTCCCGGGCGGAGTTGAGCTTCTGCTGGGCGCGGGCGGTCTCGTCCTGCAGCGACTTCAGCCGGCGCTGGGCCGTGTCGGCCTTGTCCTTCGCTCCGTCGTACTTCTGGGTGGCCTCCTCGGCCTCCTGGTACAGCTGGTCCACCTTGGCCTTCACCTGCGCCGGTGTCAGTTGCGGCTCGGCGTTTCCGGTCCCTTCGAAGGCCGTGGCGGTGGCCGCGCCCGCCAGGGCGAGGGTGACGGCCGTGCGGGCCGTACTCCCGCCGAGCGAGCGCTGTCGGGGCTTGCGGTGCGCTGCCACCTGGACTGTCCCGTCCTTTCGTACGACCGTCGTCGCGTCCGTGGGCACGCCAGGGGGAGCGTCCGTCCGGCCGCGGGGGAGTGCGGTTGCGCGTCCGGCGGCGGCCCGCCACAGGGGGAGCGGGCCGCCGCCGGACCTTCTCGGCGGTGGTGTCCGACTGCCGCCCCTGGCCCGGGCGGCGGTGGGGAGTCGGTCACCTGGGGGAGGACGCTAGGCCCGGGCGTGTCGGCTTGGTAACGCGATGCGCGGAATTGGCGTGACCGGATCGTTACCCGACGGTATGTGAACGGGATTCCAGTCCGGAGTCGTCGGCTTCGCGGGGCGGGATGACCGAAGCGGTGGTTCCGCGGCTGATGGGGGACGCAGGGTGCTATGGGGTGCATATATGCGGGGGCGGCGGGCTGAGGGCGGGGACGCCGGGGGAGGGGCCGGTGGCCGGTGCCCCGGCGGCCCCTGATTAGGCTCCGGGGCCATGGACGTACTCATCCATCTCTTCGTCGGCCTGCACATCATCGGCATCGCCGCGCTCCTCGGCGGCTTCCTCACCCAGATGAAGGCGATGGGCCAGGGCACGGCCCGGTTCGTCCCCGGGATGCTGCACGGCGCGTTCACCATGCTCGCGACCGGCGTGGTCCTGGTCGGTCTCAACGAGGCCGACGACCACCACGTCAACACCATCAAGATCGGCGTGAAGCTCGCCCTGCTGATCGTGATCCTCGGGCTCGTCTACGTGAAGCGGGACGACGAGAAGGTCGAGAAGGGTGCCTTCGGCCTGGTGGGCCTGCTCACGACGGTGAACATCTTCATCGCCGTCCTGTGGACCTGATCCACGGCCTCCTCAGCGGGCCCTCCTGAGGGCCGCGCGGGCGTCCGCCGCCGCACCGGCCGCCACCGCCAGCCAGGCCGCCACCGTGACCCACACGAGCATCCGGCCGGGCCACTTCAGCCACGCGCCGCCGACGGCGGCCGCGACCGACAGGGTCGCCGTCGCCGTCATCCCCATCGGGAACACCGTCGCCCAGCGGCGCACGTCGTAACGCGGCCGGGGCCACGCCACCTCCGCGGCCAGCAGCACGACGTACCAGGCCAGGCCCAGGACCAGCAGCGCCACCGTCACCGCGGTGAGGACGCCGCGGTCGTCGTCGTTCCACAGGTACAGCCGCGCACTGTCGGCGGCCAGCAGCCGCGCCCCGGCCAGCGCCGAGATCGCGAGGGCACCGCCCGCCACCCACTGGTCGCCGGGCCCCTGGGCGATCTGCCGCCACTCGAACCGGGGCACGGCGAGCCCGTACATCGCCAGCCCCAGCCAGAAGAGGACCAGCGAGAGGTGCGCGAGCCACGCCGTGGTCACCGCCGCCGCCAGCGTCGCACCCAGCAGGGCCGGCCCCTGCGTGGCCACACAGGCCAGGAACACCGTGCCGGGCATCCGCGGCTTCCAGTGCCGCACGACGAGGATCAGCAACGGCAGCCACAGCACCACCGACAGCGCCAGCAGGGCCTCGGCCAGCGTCTGCCACCCGAGCGCCGAGAACCGCGTCCCCAGCACCGTCGTCGCCGCCACGGCGGTGAGCGCGCCCGGTGTCCGCGCCTCCTGCGCCCACCGCCGGCGATCGCGCGCCAGCCGTACGACGAAGTCCGCGGCCAGCGCCACCCACATGACGCAGGTCAGCACCAGCGCCGCCCGGGACAGGGTCTCCGCGGCCGCCAGGTGCAGCCCCACCGACACGATGCCGGTGGCCATCACGGCGGCCCCGGCCGCCGGCGGACGCTGCGCCCACCAGGCGCTGAGGGGGGATCGACCGGACATGCCCCCTGATGCTAGGGAGAGCCGGCCGCCGTAGGGGCGGGGCACGCGCGCGTACGGCCCGAAAACCGCGCCGACCGCGCGAACCGTACGGTCGCGGCGGACAGGAGTGCGGGCGGCTGCGGGGGAGCGGCTGCGGGTACGTGGCGGGAGGCGGGCGCCGCGGTGCGTGCGGGCCGGCGGAGAGCAGCGGGCGGGGGCGCCCCTGGCGTGCCGAGCGCCCCCGTCGGGTCAGGCCGGGCGCACCACGCTGTGGATGATCGACTCGCCGCCGTAGTAGATCGACTCCTCGCGGACGTAGGCGCCGGGCTTCGGGGCGTGGATCATCATGCCGTCGCCGATGTAGATGCCGACGTGGCTGACGTCGTCGTAGAAGAAGACCAGGTCGCCCGGCCGGGCGTCGGCGAGGGAGACGGTGGTGCCGGCGTTCACCTGGTCGTAGGTGGTGCGCGGCAGGGAGACGCCCGCGGCCTTCCAGGCGGCCTGGGAGAGCCCGGAGCAGTCGTAGGAGCCGGGGCCGGTGGCGCCCCAGACGTACGGTTTGCCGATCTGCGCCCGGGCGAAGGCGATCGCCTTGTCGGCCTTCGTGGCGTAGGCGGAGGAGGAGCCGCTCGACGTGCCGGAAGCGGGGCTGCCCGACGCGGCGGACGACGACGTCCCCTGGTCGGCCGCCGCGGCCTGCTGTTTCGCCAGTTCCGCCGCCTTGCGGTCCGCCGCTTCCTGCCGCTGCTTCTCGAGCGCCGCCAGCCGGGCCTTCTCCGCGGCGGTCAGCTGCGACAGCAGCTCCCGCGCGGAGGCCAGCTTCGCCCGCACCGTGGTCTTGGCGGTCTTGAGGTCGTCCTGCGTCTCGGTGAACGTCTCGAGGCTCTGGGTGGCCTCCTGCCGCTTCCTCATGGTCGCGGACTGCTGGGTGACGTAGTCGTCGACCGCGCCCTTCTGGCGCGCGGTCAGGCGGCTCATCAGCTGGTCCTGGTCGAAGTAGCCCTGGGGGGTGTCCGCGAGCAGGAAGGTCGCCGTGTCGGGAACGCTCGCCCCGGTCCGGTACTGGGCCGCGGCGAACGAACCCAGTGCCTCGCGCGCCTTGTTGAGCCGGTCGGTGCGTCTGGCGACGTCGTCGAGCAGGGTGTCGACCTGCTTGCGCTGCCTGCCGGTCCGCTCCTTGGCGGCGTTGTACTTCTCGGTCGCCGACTCCGCCTGCCGGTACAGGGCGTCGACCTTCTTCTCGACCTCCTCCAGGCTCGGCTTGCCGTCCTCGGAGGGTGCGGCCTCGGCCGTCTGGGAGAACAGGGCCATGGAGGTGAGGGCGGCGGTGGCCAGGGCGGGGGTGCGTATGCCTGCCGCGCGCGTTCCTGACGGCCGGGACTTGCGATGCGACGCCAACGGGGGCGACTCCTTCCAGCGGTCCGCCTACCGAGTTAGCTGTCGGGTTCGGGCGGGTGGTTCGGAAGGGTTGCCCTACGGTCCGTTCCCCGGAGGGGAGTCGGGACCGATTCACCCCGGGATCGGTGTGGGTCCCCGGCTCCGGATGCGCGGTGGCGCCCCGGACTCGGCGGAGGCCGTGCGGCCCGGCGACGTTCGCCGGTGGGGGTCGTACGGCCTGCCCGGCACGCTAGCCAACTCGTGTGGGCCCTGTGAAGTTTGATGTGCGATATGCCCGATACATTTTCGTGACCTCGGTGTGGGGACTTGTTCAGACAGGGTGATCTGCGACTTATGGGTGACCTGCCCGGAAGGATCAAGGGGTTCGGGGTGGCGTTCACGGCTGTGTGGCGTGCGTCGACCGGCCGTCACCGAGGGGATCTGTTCGGTTACGGGGGTGAGTTTTCGGGGCGGGGGCCGGTTGTCGGTGGGGCGCCCTAGACTCGGAGAGCGATGAGCAGCCTCTTTGACGACAGCTTCCTGGCGAGCCTCCAGGCCCCCCGCGGCCATGACGAGGAACCTCCGCCGCCGCCCGAGGACGAGCACGCTCCGGAGTCGGTTCCGGACGACCTGTTCGACGGGAAGTTCGACGTGCCCCCGGACCGGGACGCCTACTACCGCGACGGCGCCCCCCGCCCGGCCCTGGACCCGGCAGCACTCCTGGAGGGGCTCAACGACAACCAGCGGGCGGCCGTGGTGCACGCGGGCTCCCCGCTGCTCATCGTGGCCGGCGCCGGTTCCGGCAAGACGCGCGTGCTCACTCACCGCATCGCCCACCTGCTCGGCGCGCGTCAGGTGCACCCGGGCCAGATCCTCGCGATCACCTTCACCAACAAGGCCGCGGGCGAGATGAAGGAGCGGGTCGAGCACCTCGTCGGCCCGCGCGCGAACGCGATGTGGGTGATGACCTTCCACAGCGCCTGCGTGCGGATCCTGCGCAGGGAGAGCAAGAAGCTCGGCTTCACCTCCTCCTTCTCGATCTACGACGCGGCCGACTCCAAGCGCCTGATGGCCCTCGTCTGCCGCGACCTGGACCTCGACCCCAAGCGCTTCCCGCCGAAGTCGTTCAGCGCCCAGGTCAGCAACCTCAAGAACGAGCTGGTCGACGAGGAGGACTTCGCCGCCCGGGCGAGCGACGGCTTCGAGAAGACCCTCGCCCAGGCCTACGCCCTCTACCAGTCGCGGCTGCGCGAGGCGAACGCCCTCGACTTCGACGACCTGATCATGACGACGGTCAACCTGCTGCGCGCCTTCCCGGACGTCGCCGAGCACTACCGCCGCCGCTTCCGGCACGTCCTGGTCGACGAGTACCAGGACACCAACCACGCCCAGTACGCGCTCGTGCGCGAGCTGGTCGGCACCGGCGCACCCCAGGCGGACACCCCGCCCGGCGAGCACGACCTGCCCCCCGCCGAGCTCTGCGTCGTCGGCGACGCCGTCCAGTCGATCTACGCCTTCCGGGGCGCCACGATCCGCAACATCCTCCAGTTCGAGGAGGACTACCCGAACGCGACGACGATCCTCCTGGAGCAGAACTACCGCTCCACCCAGACGATCCTCTCCGCCGCCAACGCGGTCATCGAGCGCAACGAGTCCCGCCGCCCGAAGAACCTGTGGACCAATGCGGGCGCAGGCGCGCAGATCACCGGCTACGTCGCCGACACCGAGCACGACGAGGCGCAGTTCGTCGCCGAGGAGATAGACCGTCTGACGGACGCGGGCGAGGCGAAGGCGGGCGATGTCGCCGTCTTCTACCGCACCAACGCGCAGTCCCGCGTCTTCGAGGAGATCTTCATCCGGGTCGGCCTGCCCTACAAGGTGGTCGGCGGCGTCCGCTTCTACGAGCGCAAGGAGGTCCGGGACGTCCTGGCCTACCTGCGGGTGCTGGCCAACCCGGAGGACTCGGTCCCGCTCCGGCGCATCCTCAACGTCCCCAAGCGCGGTATCGGCGACCGCGCGGAGGCGATGATCGACGCCCTCGCCCAGCGGGAGAAGATCAGCTTCCCGCAGGCGCTCAAGCGGGTCGACGAGGCGTACGGCATGGCCGCGCGGTCGACGAACGCGGTCAAGCGGTTCAACACGCTGATGGAGGACCTCCGCACGGTCGTGGAGTCCGGCGCCGGACCCGCCACGGTCCTGGAGGCGATCTACGAACGCACGGGCTACCTGGCCGAGTTGCAGAGCTCGACGGACCCGCAGGACGAGACCCGCATCGAGAACCTCCAGGAACTCGCCTCCGTGGCACTGGAGTTCGAGCAGGAGTCCGGCGAGGGCGAGCAGCCGGGCGGGCTCGCCGACTTCCTGGAGCGGGTGGCCCTGGTCGCCGACTCCGACCAGATCCCCGACGAGGACGAGAACGGCGACGGCGTCATCACCCTGATGACCCTGCACACCGCCAAGGGCCTTGAGTTCCCGGTGGTGTTCCTGACCGGTATGGAGGACGGCGTCTTCCCGCACATGCGCGCCCTCGGCCAGACCAAGGAGCTGGAGGAGGAACGGCGCCTCGCCTACGTCGGCATCACGCGCGCGCGGGAGCGGCTGTACCTCACGCGGTCGGCGATGCGCAGTGCCTGGGGCCAGCCGTCGTACAACCCGCCCTCGCGCTTTTTGGAGGAGATCCCGGGCGCCTATCTGGAGTGGAAGCGGACCGGGGCGATGGCGCCGGTCTCCTCCGGGCCCGCCGCGGGCGTGGCGGCCTCGCTCTCCTCGACCCGCTCGCGCTCCTCGGCGTCGGGTGCGTCCGGCTTCGCCACCCGGCGGACCTCGGAGAAGCCGGTGGTCTCGCTGGCGGTCGGCGACCGGGTCACCCACGACCAGTTCGGCCTCGGCACGGTCGTCGGAGTGAAGGGCACGGGCGGCAACGCGGAGGCGACGATCGACTTCGGCGACGCCAAGCCGAAGCGGCTGCTCCTTCGGTACGCGCCGGTGGAGAAGCTCTAGGCGACAGGGCGCAGGGGGAGAAGGCGCAGGGGAGAAGGCCCCGTACCGGGCCCCGCCGCGGCGGGGCCGCCGGAACCGGCCGGGTCAGGTCGGGTCGAGTCCGTGGCTGCGCAGCCACGGCAGCGGGTCTATGGCGGCGCCGCCGGCCGGCCTGACCTCGAAGTGCAGGTGCGGACCGGTCGAGTTGCCGGAGTTCCCGCTGTACGCGATCGGGTCGCCGGCCTTCACCGTCGTACCGGCGGCGACGCGGTACGACGAGAGGTGGCAGTACCACGTCTCCGTGCCGTCCTTCGCCGTCACGATCATCATGTTGCCGTAGGCGCTGTTCCACTTGGTGGAGACGACGCCGTCGGTCGCGGCCATCACCGTCGTGCCGTAGGAGACGGGGAAGTCGATGCCCGTGTGGACGGACATCCAGTTGACGCCGGCCTGGCCGAAATAGGCGCTGAGGCCCTTCTGCGTGACCGGCAGCACGTACTTCGGGCGCAGCCGCTCCTTGCGGGCCGCCTCCGCCGCCGCCTTCTTCTTCTCGGTCTCCTGCTGGGCCTTGAGGTCGATGCGCTCCTGCGTCCGGCTGGCCCGGTCGGCGAAGTCGTCGGCGCCCGCCGAGAGCGTCCTCAGCTGGGCGTCCAGCTTGCTGTTGGCGGCGGACGGCTTCACCGACTGCACGTCGGAGGCGGAGGCGGAGGCGGTGGTGTCCTTGCCGTCGTCGGTCAGGCTGCCGACCGAGGCGGCCGCGATCCCGGCGACCCCCATCACGCACACCGAGGGCACGGCGACGGTCAGCAGCGCGGACCGCTTGGGGGGCGTACGGCGGCGGGAACGCGCCCCCGCGCGGGTGCCGGCGCGAGTCGCCGCGGGCGGGGCCGGGGTGACCTCTTCCTGGTCCTCCAGCAGTGGCGTTCCTGCAGGCAGTTCCCCGGTCGCGGCGACCTCCGTGCCGTCCTGGGCGTCCGCGGAGGACTCCCCGAACCCGTCGTGCGCGCCGTACTCCCCGTACTCCGCCTGTTCTCCGTACTCCGCCTGCTCCCCGTACTGCCCGTGCTCCGCCTGCTCCCCGTGCTCGTCGAAGTCCGCGTACGGCTCGTGCTGTTGCCCGTGCCCGTGCTCGGGGGCCTGCGCCGGGGTGCCGTCGGAGTTCCACTGGGTGGCGTCGTACGCGCCGGTGTCGAAGGCCTGGGTGCCCCACTCCCACTGCTGGGTCGCACCGGCCATGCCCGGCTGGTCGGGCTGGAGCCAGGCGTTCGCGTCCCAGTGGCCGCTGGTGTCGGCGGCCGTGCCCTGCGCCGGGACGGTCCACGCGGTGCTGTCGTAGGCGCCGGAGTCGTAGGCGGCGTGGTGCTGGGCCGCGTACGGGTCGTAGTTCAGCGTGTGGCCGCCGGAAGTCTGCCACTGCGTGGTGTCGTACGCCCCGGTGGCCTGGCCCTCGCCGGGAAGGCTGCCGAAGAGCGGGTCGCTGTGGAAAGCGGTGCCGGTTCCGGTGGCGGTGTGGTCGCCGTACGTGGTGAAGTCGCCGTACTGGGCTTCCTGGGTGCCGTACGACGCGTAGTGCGCCTGGTCGGCGTCGGAAGCCGGGGCCGGGGTGGTCATGGTCCCCGACGGGTGACGGTCGTTCACCAACTTCTCTTTCGCCTCGACAACAGGGGCTGCCAGAGCAGTGCGGCGACTGTACCCGGCGGTATGCGGGCGCGACAATCTTCAACAGGTTTCGCTGTTTCGGTAAACGGGCATTCGGTCGTGTTTCGGGGGACGACGGGCGCGGGTTTGGCCTTGTGTTCGAGGAGTGTTCGAGGTGAGGGGTGGTCCTCGGCGGTCCTCGGAGGCCCCCGGCGGCCCCCGAAGGGCTCTCCAGTACTCCCTCAGGCCACCGTCAGTCCGCCCGCGACCCGCTCCTCCGGATGTGTTTCGTCGAGGGCCTGCCGTATACCGGTCGCGACCGCCGGGTGGACGGGCAGGGCGAGGTGGCCGATCCCGGTCACCCGCACGTTCGTCGCCATCAGGTCCGGGTGGTCGATGCGAGCCGTCTCCACCGGCTCCATCAGCGAGTCGAGGTCGCTCCAGAAGCTCACGAACCGGGTACGGCAGCCGGGCGCGGGCCGGGTCAGCTCCTCGATGACCTCCGAGCCGGGGCGCATCTGCCGCACGATCGGGTGCGCGTCCGCCAGCGGCGCCACCCGGGTGCCGGAGTGCGGGGTGCCGAGCGTCACCAACGTGCGGACGCGCAGGTCACCGCCGAGGCACTGGACGTAGTAGCGCGCGATCAGCCCGCCGAGGCTGTGCCCGACGACGTCGACCCGGCCGCTGCCGGTGCGCTCGCAGATCTCCTCGATGTGCCGGCCGAGAAGTTCGGCGGCGGTGCGGATGTCGCAGGTCAGCGGCGAGTAGTTGAGCGACTCGACGCGCTGGCCGCCGTGCTGGGCGAGGGTGCGGCGCAGCAGGACGAAGACCGAGCGGTTGTCGATGAAGCCGTGCAGCAGGACGACCGGCGGGGCCGCCCGGACCGGCAGCCGGGCCGTGCCGTCGGGCTCCGCGGACGGTGCGGGCGGTACGGCCGGCCGGCGCTCGGGGGTGAGGCCGGTCGGGTAGAGCAGCAGGTGCCCGGCCAGGATCGCGGCCTCCAGGGCGGTCGACTTCAGGAGGGCGAGCGAGAGACCGGCGAGTCTGCTCGGCAGGAAGCGGCGGCAGAACGGGAGAAAGGGCTCCAGTAGTACCTCGGTGACCTTCATCGGCCGACCTCCTGTCGGCACGCCGAGGACAGCTCCGTCCCCCGTGTGCCCTCATGGGGAGACCGGGCGAAGGCAGCGGGGGCGGCGGGGGTGCGACGACGTGCCGTGTCGCGTGCCCCGTACCGTCCCCGCGGACCACGCTGCGGCTCCCTGACGTGTCCCGCTGTGTGTGATTTCCCCCTCTGTAACCTCCCCGAAACTGCCGGGTGCGGGATGCTGGAGATAACGTTCGTTCACTTGAGGTGGGTGGCGGAACGCGCCGAATGTGCGGTACTTCTCGGTACGCATGGATGGTGGCGTGTTCGTTTCGTGGGCATGGAGGCAGTGATGGGTGTGGCAGCCGGTCCGATCCGCGTGGTGGTGGCCAAACCGGGGCTCGACGGCCACGACCGCGGGGCCAAGGTCATCGCGCGGGCGCTGCGCGACGGAGGCATGGAGGTCATCTACACCGGGCTCCACCAGACGCCGGAGCAGATCGTCGACACGGCCATCCAGGAGGACGCCGACGCCATCGGCCTCTCCATCCTCTCCGGCGCCCACAACACCCTCTTCGCCGCGGTCATCGACCTCCTCAAGGAGCGTGACGCCGAGGACATCCTCGTCTTCGGCGGCGGCATCATCCCCGAGGACGACATCGCCCCCCTCAAGGAGAAGGGCGTCGCCGCGATCTTCACGCCGGGGGCGACGACGGCGTCGATCGTGGAGTGGGTCCGGGAGAACGTACGGCAGCCGACCCAGGCGTAGGCCGCGTTCGCGGGGTGCCGACTTCGTGGTCCGGCGTCGTGTGTGGGGTGCGGGTCGGTGGGGGCTGGTCGCTCAGTTCATCCCCCAGCCTTCGGCCGGGGATACCCCCAGCGCCCCCTTCGGGGCGCCGTTGCTCGCGTTTCTTAGGGGGTGCGGTCGTCGAGCTCCGCGAGCATCGCCGCCCGCAGTCCCAGGGTCGTCACCAGGCGTTGGAAGGCCTCTGCCCAGTAGCCGCCGGCTCCCGGTGCGGCGTCCTCGCGTTCGTCCGGGACCGCGAGGAGTGCGTCCAGGCGGCCGGCCTCCGCGGGATCCAGGCAGCGCTCGGCCAGGCCCATCACCCCGCTGAAGCTCCACGGGTAACTCCCGGCGTCCCGCGCGATGTCGAGGGCGTCGACCACGGACCGGCCGAGCGGCGCGGACCACGGTACGGCGCACACGCCGAGCAGCTGGAACGCCTCCGACAGGCCGTGCGCCGCGATGAAACCGGCCACCCAGCCGGCCCGCTCCCCGTCCTCCAGCGTGCCCAGCAGCTTGGCCCGCTCGGCCAGGGACACCGCGCCCGGGCCGCCCGCCTCCGGTGCCCCCGGCACCCCGAGCAGCGCTCTCGCCCACTCGGCGTCCCCCTGCCGTACGGCGGCCCGGCACCAGGCCGCGTGCAGCTCGCCCTGCCACCCGTCCGCCACCGCCAGCGCCACGATCTCCCGGGGCGTACGGCCGCCGAGCCGGGCGGGCCACGTGGAGAGCGGGGCCGCCTCCACCAACTGCCCGAGCCACCACGACCGTTCGCCGCGTCCGGTGGGCGGTTTGGCCACGACCCCGTCGCGCTCCATCCCCGGGTCGCACTCCGGCGGTGCCTCCACCGCGATCACCGGTCCGTCCCCGGTGTGGTCGACCGCCACGCATGCCCCGGCCCGCACCGCCATCCGCCCGGCGAGCGCCGAGGCGGGCAGCGCGGACAGCAGTTCGGCCGCCGTGGTCCGCACGTTACGGCTGCGGTCCGACAGCGCCTGCTCCAGGAACGGCTCGTCCCCGGCGGCCAGTCCCGTGCGCAGCGAGTCGAGGAACATCAGCCGGTCCTCGGCCCGCTCCGTCGCCCAGGTCCCGGCCAGCAGCTCGCGCGCCGCCTCTGGCGAACGGGCCCGCAGCGCGGCCAGCAGGGCGACCCGCTCGGCGAACAGACCCTCCTGCCACAGCTGCCGTATCGCGTCGGTGTCCTCGGGACCGGGCAGGGCCGCACCGCCGCCCGGGGCCGCGCGCAGGGCGAACCGCCAGTCCTGGTTGAGCCGGGCCAGCCACAGGGCGCGCGGTCCGGCGAAGGCCAGCGCGGCGGGCCGCAGGTCGGTACGGCCCCGGGCCGCGTCCAGCAGGGCGGGCAGCGCCTGCGGGGGCGCGGCGAACCCGCGTGCGTTGGCCGCCGCGAGCCACTGCGGCAGCAGCTCCATCAGGTCGGGCGAGGTGCCCCGGCGGCCACCGGCCGCGGTGCCGGGACGGTCGGACAGCAGCATCGCCAGCCTGCGTGCCGCGGCGGCCGGCAGCGCGGGGCGCGGGTCTTCGGGGGCCGGTTCCGGGCGGCGCGCGGCCGGCGCCGGACGCAGCCCGGCCCGCCGGCGTACGGCTGCCAAGGCCGCCTCGTCCAGCAGGGCCACCGGGGCCTCACGGCCCGGTGCGTCGGCCGCGGGCGGACGCCGGTCCGTGCCCAGCAGGGCCGTGGTGACGAGATCCTCCCAAGCGGTCACGGGGTTCCCCTTCCACGAGTTCCACGAGTTCCACGAGTTCCACGAGATCCAGGAGTTCTGCGGGTTCTTCGGGTCCTACGGGTCCTGCGAGCCGGCTCGGGTGCCGGCCGGGTCAGCACAGCGGTACCGCCTCGCCCGCTTCCTCCGGCCAGGCCGTCAGCGGGGTGAAGCCGCGGTGGCCGCACTCGCCGAAGACCGTGACCGGGGCGCCGCCCGAGAGCGCGACCAGCCGCCACAGACCCGGTCCGGAACGCGCCCCGGGAGCAAGGGGCAGCGCCGACTCGCCCTCCGCGTCCGCCAGTTGCCAGGAGTCGCCGTCCGGGACCGGCACCACCCGGCCGAGCGTCACCGGCACCGAATCCAGCCATGGGTCGTCGCGCAGTGCCGCCCCGTACCCGGCCGCCGCCCGTGCCGTCGGTACGCCCGGCGGCCGTGCCGGCAGGGGCGCGGGAGCGGCGAACCGCTCACCCAGCGCCGCCCGGTACTGACCCGCGCCCGGATAGGCGGACAGCTCCGCGTCCAGCGCGAGGCCGACCGGCAGCGCCAGCTCGGGGGCGCGGCCGGCCGCGCCGTAGGAGAGGAGCAGCGCCGTACGGCCCGAGTCGGCGCCGTGCAGCCAGATCCGGCGGGTCGTCAGCTTCGAGTCCGCCGTGTCGTACTGGGCGAGGACCAGCCAGCGGTCGCGCACCGGCGGGCCGTCCGCCGGCGCGGGCAGGCCGACCCGGGAGCGGACCGTGGCCGCGAGACCCGCCGGGAGCCGGTCGCGGCGCAGCCAGCCCTGGTCGAGGAGATGCAGCAGCGCGCACTCCTCGAGCAGCCGCACCGGCCAGCCCGGTCCGGAGCCCGGTATCGCCCCCAGCTCCCGCACCCGCGCGGCCAGTCCGGGAGCCTGGGCGTCGACCATGCGGGCCGCCGTCTCCTCCCACAACCCGTACCCCGCCTGCTCCGCCGCGGCCAGGCCGCCGCGCAGCAGGTCGGACAGCCGCTGCTCCAGCTCCGTGGCGCCCGCCGTGACCCGCTCGGCCCGCTGCTCCACCCGACGCCGGGCCGCCGCGGGATCAGCCGCGGCCGGGGAACTCCCGGTGCCCGCCGCCCGTTTCCCCTCCGCGCGCTCGCGTCTGCCCGCGATCCACTGCTCGGCCCAGTCCGGCGGCCGCTGCGCCGCCGGCACCGAGTCGCCCCCGCCGGCCCAGAGCAGCAGCAGGCCGAGGGCGTGCTTGCAGGGGAACTTCCGGCTCGGGCAACTGCACTTGTAGGCGGGACCCGCCGGGTCGGCGATGTCCACGATCGTCTGGTACGGCTTGCTGCCGCTGCCCTTGCACAGTCCCCATACCGTCCCCTCCTCGCAACTCCCGGCCCCGGACCACGGCCCCGCCGCTCCGAGCCTGCTTCCCGCTGTGCGTGACGCGGCGTCAGGCGCCAGGGCCAGCACCTGGTCCGCGCTCCAGCGCACCCCCTGCTGAGTCATGCCACCGAAGGTAGATCCCGCCACTGACAATCGCCCCGACGGGCGCGTCTGCGCAGGTCAGAGCGATTGTCAGTGGCGTGGTGCACGGTGGACACCAGATCCGAACCGGCCGAGCTGGAGGGGGCCTCAGCCATGACTGTGTCCGTGGAACCGACCGACCCGACGACCGTCGAGAGCGCACTGCGACCGCACGCCGAGCACGCCTTCGCCGCCGAACTCGCGGCACTGGCCGCGCAGGACGACCGGCCGCGCCCGGCCCGCTGGAAGCTGTCGCCGTGGGCGGTGGCCACCTATCTGCTCGGCGGCACCCTGCCGGACGGCACGGTGATCACGCCGAAGTACGTCGGCCCGCGCCGCATCGTCGAGGTCGCCGTCACCACCCTCGCCACCGACCGCGCCCTGCTCCTGCTCGGCGTGCCCGGCACCGCCAAGACCTGGGTCTCCGAGCACCTGGCCGCCGCCGTCAGCGGCGACTCGACCCTGCTGGTGCAGGGCACGGCCGGCACCCCGGAGGAGGCGATCCGCTACGGCTGGAACTACGCGCAGCTGCTCGCCCACGGCCCGAGCCGGGACGCCCTCGTGCCCAGCCCCGTCATGCGGGCCATGGCGGAGGGCATGACGGCCAGGGTCGAGGAGCTCACCCGGATCCCCGCCGACGTCCAGGACACGCTGATCACGATCCTGTCCGAGAAGACCCTGCCGATCCCCGAGCTGGGCCAGGAGGTGCAGGCGGTCCGCGGCTTCAACCTGATCGCCACCGCCAACGACCGCGACCGGGGTGTCAACGAGCTCTCCAGCGCCCTGCGCCGCCGCTTCAACACCGTGGTGCTGCCACTGCCGGAGAGCCCGGACGCCGAGGTCGACATCGTCGCGCGCCGCGTCGACCAGCTCGGCCGCTCCCTGGAGCTGCCGGCCGTGCCCGACGGCATCGAGGAGATCCGCCGTGTCGTCACCGTCTTCCGCGAGCTGCGCGCCGGCGTCACCACCGACGGCCGCACCAGGATCAAGTCGCCGAGCGGCACGCTCTCCACGGCCGAGGCGATCTCCGTCGTCACGGGCGGCCTCGCCCTGGCGGCCCACTTCGGGGACGGCGTGCTGCGCGCCGGTGACGTCGCGGCCGGCATCCTCGGCGCGGTCGTCCGCGACCCGGCCGCCGACCGGGTCGTCTGGCAGGAGTACCTGGAGACGGTCGTCCGCGAGCGGGACGGCTGGAAGGACTTCTACCGCGCCTGCCGCGAGGTGAGCGCGTGAGCGACGACACGGCGTGGCGGCGGTCGCCCGGCCCCGGACCGCTGCTGCTGGGGGTACGGCACCACGGGCCCGGCTCCGCGCGGGCGGTACGGGCCGCGCTGGACGCCGCCCGGCCGCGGGCGGTGCTGATCGAGGGGCCGCCCGAGGCCGACTCGCTGGTCCCGCTCGCCGCCGACCCGGAGATGCGGCCACCGGTCGCGCTCCTCGCGCACGCCGTGGACGAGCCCGGCCGCTCGGCGTTCTGGCCGCTGGCCGACTTCAGCCCCGAGTGGGTGGCGCTCCGCTGGGCCCTGGAGCACGGGGCCCCGGCCCGCTTCATCGACCTGCCGGCGACGCACATGCTGGCCTGGGAGCGGCGGGAGGACCCGTGCGAACCGGACGACGGACCCGGCGCCGGGCAGCGGCAGGTCCGCGTCGACCCCCTCGCCGCGCTCGCCGAGGCCGCCGGTCACGACGATCCCGAGCGCTGGTGGGAGGACGTCGTCGAGCACCGCGGCGGGGCCGGGGAGCGGGACGTGTTCGCGCCGTTCGCAGCGGTGGCGGAGGCGATGGGTGCGCTGCGCGAGACGTACGGGGGCGGTGGCCGCGACCGGGATGCCGTGCGCGAGGCCCACATGCGGCTCCGGCTGCGCGCCGCACAGCGGGAGTTCGGGGAGCAGGTCGCGGTGGTGTGCGGGGCGTGGCACGTGCCGGCGCTGGGCGCGAAGACCACCGTCGCCGCCGACCGCGAACTGCTGAAGGGACTCCCCAAGGTCAAGGCGGACATGACCTGGGTGCCGTGGACGAACCGCAGGCTGGCCCGGGCGAGCGGCTACGGCGCGGGCATCGACTCGCCGGGCTGGTACGGCCACCTGTTCCGCGCCCCGGACCGACCGGTGGAGCGGTGGCTCACCAAGGTGGCCGGACTGCTCCGAGAGGAGGACCGGATCGTCTCCTCGGCCCATGTCATCGAGGCGGTGCGGCTGGCCGAGACGCTCGCGGTGATGCGCGGCCGCCCGCTGCCCGGCCTCGGGGAGACGACCGACGCGGTGCGGGCGGTGCTCTGCGAGGGCTCCGACGTCCCGCTGGCGCTGGTGCACGACCGGCTGGTGGTCGGGGACGTGCTGGGGGAGGTGCCGGAGGCGGCGCCCGCGGTGCCGTTGCAGCGGGACCTGGCCCGGGAGCAGCGCAGGCTCAGGCTGAAGCCGGAGGCGCTGGAGCGGGAGCTGGAGCTGGACCTGCGCAAGGAGGGCGACGCCGGGCGCAGCCGGCTGCTGCACAGGCTGCGGCTGCTCGGTGTCGGATGGGGGGAGCCCGCGCAGTCGCGGGGAAGCACGGGCACGTTCCGGGAGACGTGGCGGCTGCGCTGGGAGCCGGAGCTGTCGGTGCGGGTGGCCGAGGCCGGGGTGTGGGGGACGACCGTCGAGGGCGCGGCGACGGCCAGGGCCGAGGCCGACGCGGTGCAGGCGAGTGCCCTCGCCGACGTCACCGGGCTCGCCGAGCACTGCCTGCTCGCCGGGCTGCCGGACGCGCTGCCGGTGGTGATGCGGGTGCTCGCCGACCGGGCCGCGCTGGACACGGACGTCGGCCGGCTCGCCCAGGCCCTGCCGGCCCTGGTCCGCTCCCTGCGCTACGGCGACGTGCGGGGCACCGACACCCAGGCGCTCGCAGGGGTCGCCGCGGGTCTCGCCGAGCGGGTCTTCGTCGGGCTGCCGCCGGCCTGCGCCGCCCTCGACGCGGACGCGGCCGACGAGATGCGCGGCCATGTGGACGCGGTGCACACGGCGGTGGGACTGCTCGGGGAGGCGGCGCAGGCCGGATCCGGCCACTCGGACCTCCGCCTCCGCTGGCGGGCCGTGCTGCGCACGCTCTCCGGGCGGGACACCGTGCCCGGCGTGCTGCGCGGGCGGGCCGTGCGGATCCTGCTGGACGAGGGGGAGCTGGAGCCGCAGGAGGCGGCGCGGCTGATGGGGCTGGTGCTCTCGCCGGGAACCCCGCCGGCGGACGCGGCCGCCTGGATCGAGGGGTTCGTCGGCGGGAGCGGCGGCGGCGGGATGCTGCTGGTGCACGACGAGCGGCTGCTCGGCCTGGTCGACGCCTGGCTGACCGGGGTGCCGGCGGAGGCGTTCACCGACGTGCTGCCGCTGCTGCGCCGGACGTTCTCGGTGTACGAGCCCGGGGTGCGCCGGACCATCGGCGAACTGGTGCGCCGTGGCCCGGGGGAGCGGCCGCGGGGCGCGGGGCAGGCCGCCGGGACACCGGGTTTCGGCGCCGAGCCGGACGCCGCGCGCGCCGACGCCGTGCTGCCGGTGCTGCGGCTGCTGCTCGGCCTCGACGAACTCGATGCGGCGGAGGACACGGCGCAAGAGGCGGCGCTGGGCGCGGCGGATCCCGACAACGACCTTGTGGAGGCGGGGAGATGACACCGGACGACACGGACGCAGATGCCGGCAGCGGCACCGGGTCCGCTGATCCCGCGCACGAGCGGCTGCGGCGGTGGCGGCTGGTGCTCGGGGGCGAGGCCGCCGACGGGACCGGGTGTGCGCTGTCGGGGCGGGACGCGGCGATGGACGGGACGCTGGCCGCGCTCTACGGGAAGGGGGACAGGGCGCAGTCGGGGCGGGAGCGTTCGGCGGGGCTCGGGGCCTCGGCGCCCTCGGTGGCGCGCTGGCTCGGCGACATCCGGACGTACTTTCCGTCCTCCGTCGTGCAGGTCATGCAGCGTGACGCCATCGACCGGCTCGGGCTGGCCGCGCTGCTGCTCGAACCGGAGATGCTGGAGGCGGTGGAGGCGGACGTGCACCTGGTCGGCACCCTGCTCTCGCTCAACAAGGCGATGCCGGAGACGACGAAGGAGACGGCCCGGGCGGTGGTCCGCAAGGTCGTCGACGACCTGGAGAAGCGGCTGGCCACCCGCACCCGGGCCACCCTCACCGGCGCCCTCGACCGCAGCGCCCGCATCAGCCGCCCGCGCCACCACGACATCGACTGGCACCGCACCATCGCGGCCAACCTCAAGCACTACCTGCCCGAGTACCGGACGGTGGTGCCGGAGCGGCTCGTCGGGTACGGGCGGGCGTCGCAGTCGGTGAAGAAGGAGGTGGTGCTCTGCATCGACCAGTCCGGGTCGATGGCGGCCTCGGTGGTGTACGCGTCGGTGTTCGGGGCGGTCCTGGCGTCCATGCGGTCGATCGACACCCGGCTCGTCGTCTTCGACACCGCGGTGGTCGACCTCACGGACCAGCTGGACGATCCGGTGGACGTCCTGTTCGGCACCCAGCTCGGCGGCGGCACGGACATCAACCGGGCGCTGGCGTACTGCCAGTCGCAGATCACCCGGCCTTCGGAGACCGTCGTCGTCCTCATCAGCGACCTCTACGAGGGCGGGATACGGAACGAGATGCTGAAGCGGGTCGCGGCGATGAAGGCGTCGGGCGTCCAGTTCGTCGCGCTGCTCGCGCTGTCCGACGAGGGCGCGCCGGCGTACGACCGGGAGCACGCGGCGGCGCTCGCGGCGCTGGGGGCACCGGCGTTCGCGTGTACGCCGGACCTCTTCCCCGAGGTGATGGCGGCGGCGATCGAGAAGCGGCCGATCCCGGTGCCGGACACCGTGTGACGACCGTGCCGGATGGGTGACTTGTCGACTCGACGATGTCCGCGCCGTCGCCAAAAGGGACATGAGTACCCATCGGTAACGGGGGGCTTGCGCACCCTCGGGAGTCCCGTGCAAGGATCGAAGTCTCCACTGGTCTTTCACCGGCCTTCACGCCGTTGGACCTTTTCTGCTCTGTTCCGCCGCACGGGAGGACCCTCCCCGTCTTGACCTCGCCAGCAGTTCTGTCCGGTGCCGTCGTGCGCGTGTCGCGTACGGCGCCGGGACGGCGTGCGCTGCAACTGGCGCTGCTGGTCGGCGGAGTGCTCGCGCTCGCTCTCCTCTGCGGGCAGCGGGCGCAGGCGGCCGAGGGGGCGCCGTCGGCACCGTCGCCGGCGCCGTCGTTGACGTCGGTGGTGACGGCGACGGTGACGGCGAACCAGGAGCCCCCGCTGCCGGACGTGCTGACGCCGCATCGGGAGCCGGGGGCGGCGCGGAAGCCCGTCGTCGGGGCCGTGCCGGTGGTGGACGGCGTCGGCGAGGTCGTCCGGTCCGTGACCGGCACGGTGGGCGACACGGTGACCAGGACCGTGACCTCTCCCGTCGTGACGGCTTTGACCGAGACGCTCACCGAGACGGTGCGGCAGGTGACGGAGCTGCCCGCGGTGCCGGTGGTGCAGCTGCCGGAGGTTCCCGTCGTCTCCGACCCGCCGGCCGGGTCGGAACCGGCCCCGGTGACGCCGGCGCCCGGCCCCACGCAGGCGCAGCCGCGGACACCCGTCACGCATGACGCGGGGCACGAGAAGCCCCGTACGCAAGCCGCGACGGAAGCGGCGGCGGCCACCGCCGCGTCGTACGGGCCGCGGAGCACCGCCGCCGTGACCTTCACGTCCGGCAGGGAGCCGCACACCGGCACCCACCGTGCCGGCCGCGCCACCGGCGCGCCCGCCCACCCCGCGCCCGCCGGTGACCCGGACGGCGCGCTGGGCAAGTCGGCGGTGGACGGTGCTGCCTCCCGGCACACTGACGCACACGCCGTGACCTTCGCCGACCGGGCGCCGCTCAGCCTCGTGCCCGGTGCCGCCGCGCGGCTCGACGCGGCCGGGACCCGGGACAGGTACCGGGACATCCCCCTCTTCCCCGGCTAGGGCCGGCGACCCCCCTTCCCCGCCACTGACCTGTCGCGCGGGGGCGGAACAGGTCTGCCCGCCCGCCCGGACCCTCGCGGTCCCCCTCCGGACTCCGTGAGCACGTCTCGGTACCCCTGCCGAGCGCTCCGGGCGGCGATGTCCCCAGCCGCGCTTCCGATTCCCACCGGAAGCTCTCCCGGCTCCGTGCACGCGTGGAGAGCGCGCCGGAGCCCCGAAGGACTGACGCACGAATGAACGAGTACATCGGCCGTTCCATGGTCACAGCCGCCGGCGGCACCTGGGCGGGGGCGTTCGGCCGGCCCGCGGCGGCCGCCGCCGAAGAGCCGCCCGCCGTGTCGGGCCGCGCGGGCCGGATCCGCGGTGCCCAGGCCATCCAGGGCGCCCGTGCGGCCCGTGCCGCGTCGGCCACGGCACGGGCGCAGGCCACCGCCCGAGCGCACGCCCAGGCCCTCCAGCACCGCGCCGCGGCCATGCTCACGGACACCGCCCCCGGCCACCACCACCTCCCCTCGCCCTACGCCTCGCCCGCTCCCTCGGCCGTCACCTCGGTCACCTCCGTCACCCCGGAGGCCGGCCGCGGGGCGTAGGCCCGTGTGACCGGCTCTCCCTGCGACTCCGTGGGCGGCGCGGTGCGGACGGCCGAACGCCGTCGGTCCGTCCGGCCGGAATCCCACGGTTCGGGCCGGCTCTCTCCCCTGGGGCGGGGGGCGGCCGCCCGGCCCGAGGACCGGAAGTCCTCGGGGCCTGAAGCCTCACCGGGCCAACCCCAGCCCGGTGAGGCCTCGCACTTCGCACGCAGGACGGCACGCCGTGCCAGGAGAACCCCGAATACCCGGCATCATGTGACAGGTATCACCGCTCAGGTGTGACTCCCGATTTAGAGACCCCCAGCGAGCGGCGATAATCTGCGAGACGGACATGCCGCGCGCTCGGACACCGTGTGCGCACCCCTTGTGACACATTGCGGACGTCACGTTGCCCTTCGCGGCACGCCCACGCATCCAACGAACCGCGAGATCACTGATAGGGACGGAAGCGCGTGGACCTGTTCGAGTACCAGGCGAGGGACCTCTTCGCCAAGCACGATGTACCGGTGCTGGCCGGTGAAGTCATCGACACGCCTGAGGCGGCGCGCGAGATCACCGAGCGGCTGGGCGGCAAGTCCGTCGTCAAGGCGCAGGTGAAGGTCGGTGGTCGCGGCAAGGCCGGTGGCGTCAAGCTGGCCGCCTCCGCGGACGAGGCCGTCGCCCGGGCGACGGACATTCTCGGCATGGACATCAAGGGCCACACGGTCCACAAGGTGATGATCGCCGAGACGGCCCCGGAGATCCTCGAGGAGTACTACGTCTCCTTCCTCCTCGACCGTGCCAACCGCACCTTCCTCTCCATCGCCTCCGTCGAGGGCGGCATGGAGATCGAGGAGGTGGCGGCCACCCGCCCCGAGGCCGTCGCCAAGACGCCGATCGACGCGATCGACGGCGTGGACCTGGCCAAGGCCAAGGAGATCGTCGCCGCGGCGAAGTTCCCGGCCGAGGTCGCCGACAAGGTCGCCGACGTCCTGGTCAGGCTGTGGGACACCTTCATCAAGGAGGACGCCCTCCTCGTCGAGGTGAACCCGCTCGCGAAGGTCGCCTCCGGTGACGTCATCGCCCTCGACGGCAAGGTGTCGCTGGACGACAACGCCGAGTTCCGCCACGCGGACTGGGCGGAGCTCCACGACAAGGCCGCGGCCAACCCGCTGGAGGCCGCCGCCAAGGAGAAGAACCTCAACTACGTCAAGCTCGACGGCGAGGTCGGCATCATCGGCAACGGCGCCGGTCTCGTCATGAGCACCCTGGACGTCGTCGCGTACGCCGGTGAGAACCACGGTGGCGTCAAGCCCGCCAACTTCCTCGACATCGGCGGCGGCGCCTCCGCCCAGGTCATGGCGAACGGCCTGGAGATCATCCTCGGTGACCCCGACGTCAAGTCGGTCTTCGTCAACGTCTTCGGCGGCATCACCGCCTGCGACGAGGTCGCCAACGGCATCGTGCAGGCCCTGAAGCTCCTGGAGGACCGCGGCGAGGACGTCTCCAAGCCGCTCGTCGTCCGTCTCGACGGCAACAACGCCGAGCTGGGCCGCAAGATCCTCACGGACGCGAACCACCCGCTGGTGCAGCGCGTCGACACCATGGACGGCGCGGCCGACAAGGCCGCCGAGCTGGCAAACGCCGCCAAGTAAGCACTCAGGACGAGGACACAACACACCATGGCTATCTGGCTCAACAAGGACAGCAAGGTCATCGTCCAGGGCATGACCGGCGCCACGGGCATGAAGCACACCAAGCTCATGCTCGGCGACGGCACCAACGTCGTGGGCGGCGTCAACCCGCGCAAGGCGGGGCAGACCGTGGACTTCGACGGCACCGAGGTACCGGTATTCGGTACGGTCGCCGAGGCCGTCGAGAAGACCGGCGCCAACGTCTCCGTCATCTTCGTGCCGGAGAAGTTCACCAAGGACGCGGTCGTCGAGGCCATCGACGCCGAGATCCCGCTGGCCGTCGTGATCACCGAGGGCATCGCCGTGCACGACTCGGCGTCGTTCTGGGCGTACGCCGGCAAGAAGGGCAACAAGACCCGGATCATCGGCCCGAACTGCCCCGGCATCATCACCGTCGGCCAGTCCAACGTCGGCATCATCCCGGGCGACATCACCAAGCCGGGCCGTATCGGCCTGGTCTCGAAGTCCGGCACGCTGACGTACCAGATGATGTACGAGCTCCGTGACATCGGCTTCTCCACCGCCGTCGGCATCGGTGGCGACCCGATCATCGGCACCACGCACATCGACGCGCTCGCCGCGTTCGAGGCCGACCCCGACACCGACCTGATCGTCATGATCGGTGAGATCGGCGGCGACGCCGAGGAGCGGGCCGCGGACTTCATCGCGAAGAACGTGACCAAGCCGGTCGTCGGTTACGTCGCGGGCTTCACCGCGCCGGAGGGCAAGACCATGGGCCACGCCGGCGCCATCGTCTCCGGTTCGTCGGGCACCGCCCAGGCGAAGAAGGAGGCCCTGGAGGCCGCGGGCGTCAAGGTCGGCAAGACCCCGACCGAGACGGCGAAGCTGGCGCGCGAGATCCTCGCCGGCTGAGCGTCGTTCCCGACGCCGCTTGACTGAACGCCGGTAGGCCCGTCCCCACCCCGGGGACGGGCCTACCGGCGTTTCGCTCACCCGCGCTTGCGCAGCTCCTCCCGCAGCCTTCGGCCGGGGGAGGAACTGCGCGGCCGGCCCCCACCCAGCCGCACCCGACCGCGCTACCTCGCCACCGGCACGAGTCTCTCCGGGCCGTTGTAAGCAAGGCTCTGCAGTTTCAGCCGGAGCGCCCGCTCCCCCGCCGACAACGGCCCCAGCCCCACCTCCGCCGGCACCCCGCTGATCGCCTGCGCCGGGCCGATCGGCGCCTCGTAGTGCGTCGGCGCCGTCCGCAGCGTGAGGGTGGTCGCCGCGATGATCGTCGCCGTGAAGGCGAGCGCGGACCGGGTCCAGAAACGGATCCGCTGTTCGGCGTACGTCCGCACGGTGGGCGGCTGAGCCGCCCCCAGCCCCTCCGCCGAGGCCAGCTCGGCCAGCCGGCGGTGCAGCGCGGCGGGGTCGGCGAGTTCCGGCACCCGGTCGGCGACCAGCCGCCGCGCGCGGGTGAGCCGGCCGGCCGCCGCCGGCGTGCTCGCCTCCGTCTCCGCCGCGGTCTCCGGCAGGTCGAGGCCGATGCCGTCGTACAGCAGCAGCGTGCGCCGGTAGGACGCGGGCAGCTTCAGCAGCGCCTCCAGGAGCGCGTGGTCGGCCGCGTCGGCCGGTGGCGGTTCGGGGTGGCGGTAGCGCAGCCGGAACCGGTGCCAGGGAGAGAGCGCACACTCGTGCGCCACCGCCCGCACCCAGCCGGCCGGGTCCCGGTCGCGGGCCACCTGCGGCCAGTTCTGCCAGGCGAGTTGGAAGGCCCGCTCGACGGCCTCCTGCGCCAGCTCCCGGCGGCCGGTGAGCAGGTAGGCCTGCCGCACCAGGGCCGGGGCGCAGAACGCGTAGAGCGCGTCGAAGGCCTGAGCGGGCGTCAGAGCGGGGGACGGTCCGGCCTCGTCGGTACGGGCAGGGCTCTGCGTCATCGGGCGCACCTCCCTTCGAAAAAGCACATAAACATATATTGGGCGACACTTCGGCTGTTCATCGGTTACGACGGAAAAGCGCGTGTCGTTGGGAGCATGGCGGTCGTGATTCGGATGACCGCCCGCCGACCGTCGCTGCCGTCCCGCCGACCGTCTTCGCCGCCGCTGCTCAGCCGGGTGCGGGACCGCTCCCCGGGACTGGGCGCGAGCCTGGCGGCCGGTGCGCTCGCGGCCGGACTCGGGCTCGGTTCCTTCGCCGTCCTGACGATCGCGCTGTGGGTCAGCTCGCCGTACCCCGACAGCGGCCCGGGCGGCGCGCTGCACGTCGCGGCCGCGCTGTGGCTGCTCGCCCACGGCGTCGAACTGGTCCGCACCGGCACGCTGTCCGGAGTACCGGCCCCGGTCGGGGTGACGCCGTTGCTGCTGCTCCTGGTGCCGGCGCTGCTGCTGCACCGGGCGGCACGGTACGCGGTGGACGCGCCGGAAGGCGACGACCCCTACGCGCCGCCGCCGGTCCGCGCCCGCACCGCCTGGGCGGGGGTCGTCGCCGGCTACCTCGGCGTCGGCGGCTGCGCCGCCCTGTACGCGTCCGGCGGGGAGCTGCGGCCCCAATGGGCGTGGGTGGCGGTCTCCCCGCCCCTGCTCGCGGCGTGCGCGGCGGGCGCCGGGGTGTGGACGGCGTACGGCCGTCCGCGTGAACCGCTGCTGCGCCTGGTGCCGGTGCTGCCGGGTGCGGTACGGCGGCGGCTGCTCGGGCGCGACACACGGGTGCGGTGGGGTACGGCCCTGCGCGCGTCCCTCGCCGGCACGGCCGTGTTCTTCGGGGGCGGGACGCTGCTGCTCGCGGTGTCGCTGGTGGGGCACGGGGATGCGGCGCGGGCCTCGTTCCTCCAGCTGACGGAGGGCTGGACGGGCCGGTGCGCGGTGCTGTTCCTCTGCGTCTCCCTGATCCCGAACGCGGCGGTGTGGTCCGCGTCGTACGCCGTGGGCCCCGGCTTCGCGCTCGGTGCCGGGCATCTCGTGAACCCGCTGGCCTCGAATCCGGCACCGCTGCTCCCGCCCTTCCCGCTGCTGGCGGCCGTGCCGGAGCACGGTCCCGGGACTCCGGTGCACTGGGTGGCCGGGGCGGTGCCGGTGGCGGCCGGGGCGACGATGGCGTGGTTCGTGGCGGCACGGGCGGCGGAGCGGCGCTGGTCGGCCGAGCGCACGGCCGGGGTGGCGGCCCTGGCGGCGCTGCTGTGCGCGCTCCTGCTGGCGGTGCTGGCCGAGTTGGCGGGCGGTCCGCTGGGCGTCGCCGCGCTCACCGCCTTCGGGCCGGTCTGGTGGCAGACGGGCGCGGCGGCCGGCGGCTGGCTCCTCGCGGTGGGCCTGCCGGGAGCCCTGATGCTGCGGGCGTGGCGGTGGGAGGGCGCCGGCTCGCTCGCCGCATGGCTGGGCTTCGCCGGGCGGAAGCCGCGAGACGGGCAGGCCACGGAGAGGGAGCAGGCCCAGGGGAGCCCGACGCCGTCGGCCTCGGCGCCCGCCCCGGCCTCGGCCCCCGCTTCGACCCCGCCCTCGGTCTTCGTGGTCGGACTGCTGCCCGATCAGGCCGACGGCGACGGGGACTCCGAGCGGTACGAGGCGCTGCCGGCCGAGCCGCACGAGGGGCTGCCGACCGACCCGCCGCCCGGCCCCTGGGAGGACGAGGCGGCGCGCAAGGCCCGCTGGACGGCGCTGCGAAAGCTGTCCGAGCCCACCGAGCCGACCAAGTCGGCCGAGGACACCCACGGCCCCTGACCCTCCCGGCTGCGCGTCACCCCCGAAACCGTCAGCTGTTCCCGCTCCCCAGGACCCCCCGCAGCTCCTGCGGCAGCAGGTGGTCGCAGGACTGCTTGGCCTCGTTGGTGAGGGCGTCCGAGACGCAGGTGTAGTAGTCGCGGTAGACCATCTGGGCCGTGAAGTTGGCCGCCACCAGGGCCAGCGCCAGGGACGCCGTGACCAGGCCGCTGATCGCCGCCGTGGTCTGGGGGCGGCCGGTGACGGCCTCGTCCGGGTTGCGGGGCTTGGCACGGAGCGCGCTGATGCCCCAGTAGAGGGCCAGCGCACCCAGCAGCAGCGCCACGTACGGCCAGCTGAAGAGCGCGAACAGGAAGGCCCACATGCCGCACAGCAGCGCGTACCGCGCGCGCCGCTGGGCCGGGTCGGTCGGGTCCCAGCGCATGCCCGGGCCGCCGGGGCCGCCGGGGCCGTTCTGGCCGCCGCCGCCCGGGCCGCCGTCGGGACGCCGGCCGAAGCCGCCGGACTGCCGGCCGGGCTGGCGGTCGCTCCACTGACTGCCCCACGGCGCTTCCCCGTCGTCGTCACCGGCCGGACGGCGCGGCCGCCACGGGCTGTCCGGCGCGCCCTCCGGCGGCGGGGCGAAGGGGTTGTCGTCCTGCTGGTCGCCCTTCGGCCGGTCCGAGGGCGCGTCCGGCGGCGAGGCCGGCCGCTCCCGCAGCAGCACGGCGGAACGCGTCCCTCCCTGCACCGACTGCGGGGGAAGCATGCGAAGTCCCAGGCTGCGGTCCGGCATCAAGTGAGCGTCTTCCCCTAGATCAAGATGTACAGAACAGAGCTGATGGCTGGATACGGCGGATGGCTGCGGGTGATCGGCACAGCAGCCGAAACGACCGCCTACCCCGTGAACGCGTCGTATCCCGCACGCGTTCCCGCCTCGGTACCTCCCAGACGCTACCTTCCGGCCACGCCCCCGTCCCGTGGGGGCCGCCCGGTGTGCCGGTATCGTTGCTGACGGTCGGCCGCTTCGTAGACTTCCCCGTATCCCGGGGAGCGAAGCACTCGTACGAATGTACAAAGCGGGTGCGAGTCCGGCCGCCGTACCGACGCTTCCCCGAGAAAGGGCCCCACCGTGGCCGCCAAGCCCGTGGCCAAGCGCCTCGTCGTGCTGGTCTCCGGATCAGGCACCAACCTCCAGGCGCTCCTCGACGCGATCGCCGAGAACGGCGCCGAGGCCTACGGCGCCGAGGTCGTCGCCGTCGGTGCCGACCGAGCCGGCATCGAGGGGCTCGCGCGTGCCGAGCGGGCCGGGATCCCGACCTTCGTGACCAGGGTGAAGGACTTCGGGACCCGGGACGAGTGGGACCGGGCGCTGGCCGAGGCCGTGGCCGCCCACGAACCCGACCTCGTCGTCTCCGCCGGGTTCATGAAGATCGTCGGGAAGGAGTTCCTGGCGCGGTTCGGCGGGCGGACGGTCAACACGCACCCCGCCCTGCTGCCCAGTTTCCCCGGGGCCCACGGCGTACGCGACGCGCTCGCGTACGGCGCCAGGGTCACCGGCTGCACCGTCCACTTCGTCGACGACGGCGTCGACACCGGGCCGATCATCGCTCAGGGCGTGGTGGAGGTCCGGGACGAGGACGACGAGAGCGCTCTGCACGAGCGCATCAAGGACGTCGAGCGAAGGCTGCTCGTCGAGGTCGTGGGGCGGATCGCCCGCAACGGCTATCGCATTGAGGGACGAAAGGTAGTTATCCAGTGACCGCCGAGAGCACTGTCACGGCCGAGAGCGGCAAGCGGGCCATCCGTCGCGCGCTCGTCAGCGTCTACGACAAGACCGGGCTCGAAGAGCTCGCCCGCGGGCTGCACGAGGCCGGTGTCGCACTCGTCTCCACCGGCTCGACCGCCGCCCGCATCGCCGCCGCCGGCGTCCCCGTCACCAAGGTCGAGGAGCTCACGGGCTTCCCGGAGTGCCTGGACGGCCGGGTCAAGACCCTGCACCCCAGGGTGCACGCCGGCATCCTCGCCGACCTGCGCCTCGAGGACCACCGGCGCCAGCTCGAAGAGCTCGGCATCGAGCCGTTCGACCTCGTGGTCAGCAACCTCTATCCGTTCCGCGAGACCGTCGCCTCCGGCGCCACGCCCGACGAGTGCGTCGAGCAGATCGACATCGGCGGTCCGTCGATGGTCCGCGCCGCCGCCAAGAACCACCCCTCGGTCGCGATCGTCACCAGTCCCGCCCGCTACGCAGACGTCCTCAAGGCCGTCGCCGAGGGCGGCTTCGACCTCGCCACCCGCAAGCGGCTCGCCGCCGAGGCATTCCAGCACACGGCCGCGTACGACGTGGCGGTGGCCTCCTGGTTCGCCTCGGAGTACGCCCCGGTCGACGAGTCGCGGTTCCCCGACTTCCTCGGCGCAACCTGGGAGCGCGAGAGCACCCTGCGCTACGGCGAGAACCCGCACCAGCCCGCCGCCCTCTACGTCGACGCCGCCGGCGGCGGTCTCGCCGAGGCCGAGCAGCTGCACGGCAAGGAGATGTCGTACAACAACTACACGGACACGGACGCCGCGCGCCGTGCCGCGTACGACCACGACGAGCCGTGCGTCGCGATCATCAAGCACGCGAACCCCTGCGGCATCGCGGTCGGTTCGGACGTCGCCGAGGCGCACCGCAAGGCACACGCCTGCGACCCGCTGTCCGCGTTCGGCGGGGTCATCGCCGTCAACCGGCCGGTGAGCCGGGAGATGGCCGAGCAGGTCGCCGAGATCTTCACCGAGGTCATCGTCGCGCCCGACTACGAGGAGGGCGCCCTCGAGGCCCTCGCCAGGAAGAAGAACATCCGGGTGCTGAAGGCCCCGGGCGCCCCCGCCAACCCCGTCGAGGTCAAGGCGATCGACGGCGGTGTGCTGCTCCAGGTCACCGACCGGCTCCAGGCCGACGGCGACGACCCGGCCAACTGGACCCTCGCGACCGGCGAGGCGCTGGGCGCGGCGGAGCTGGCGGAACTCGCGTTCGCCTGGAAGGCCTGCCGGGCCGTGAAGTCCAACGCCATCCTGCTCGCCAAGGACGGCGCCTCGGTCGGCGTCGGCATGGGCCAGGTCAACCGCGTCGACTCCGCGAAGCTCGCCGTCGAGCGGGCGGGGGAGGAGCGGGCGCGCGGCTCCTACGCCGCCTCCGACGCGTTCTTCCCGTTCCCCGACGGCCTGGAGATCCTCACCGCCGCCGGCGTCAAGGCCGTGGTGCAGCCGGGCGGTTCGGTCCGCGACGAACTCGTCGTGGAGGCCGCGAAGAAGGCGGGCGTGACGATGTACTTCACCGGGACGCGGCACTTCTTCCACTGAGCACTGAGCACTGAGAACAGAGCACTGAGAACAGAGCACAGAGCACAGAGCACAGAGCACAGAGCACAGAGCACGGAGCAAGAAGCACTGAGCGCCGCGGCGCGGCAGCCGCGGCGTGATCACTGCAAACACCAGGGCCGTGTCCCCCTGCGCGGGGGGCACGGCCCTCGGGGTGCCGGCGGACGCTCAGTTGCTGCGGATCACGATCGTGCCGCAGACCTTGTCGGCGAACGTCTGGCGCTTGGCGTCCCACGCCGGCCACAGCCAGCCCAGGTAGCAGGCGAGGCTGTCCAGGATGTGCGCGATACGGCGCACGAAGGCCATGCCGACGCCGATCGGCTGACCGGTGGCCTCCTTGACCAGACGGATGCCCAGCGCCTTCTTGCCGATGGTCTGGCCGGTGCGGCCCTCCATGATCAGCTGCCAGATGGCGATGCCGAGGATCGCCAGACCGCCGATGATCCCCAGCACCGCGGCCTTGCTGCTGAAGAGCACCAGGATGTACGGCACCAGGAAGACCAGGCCGTCGACGATCGTGCCGCCGAAGCGCTGGCCCCAGTTCGCGTACGGCGGCGTCGCGCCGTAACCCTGCTGCGGGTAACCGTAACCGGCCTGCTGGGGGTAGCCCGGCTGCTGGGGGTAGCCGTATCCCTGCTGCGGCGGGACGCCCTGCGGGGCCTGCTGGTAGCCGGGCTGCTGCGGGTAACCGTAGCCGGGCTGGCCCTGCTGTGGGTCCTGCGGCTGGCCGTAGGGGTTGTTGGGCGCGCCGAAACTCATGACGGGTTTCCTCCGTTTGACCTGCGGGGACGACGCGGACAAGCACGGAGGTACGTCATGATCTGAGCGGTTTGCCCCCCACCGGACCGCGATACTGCGCCGTTCATCGTTAAGTACGGGCGAGTTGTTGTCCAGTCCGATTAGCGATGTGTTGTGCAAGTGCAACATCATTGATCATGACCGCACACCCGACTGGAACCGGGAGACCGGCATCCGCGAGGATGGAGCCATGACCGCCCAGATTCTCGATGGCAAGGCCACCGCAGCCGCGATCAAGTCCGATCTGACCGGGCGGCGCTGAAGGAGAAGGGCGTCACGCCCGGCCTCGGCACGATCCTCGTCGGGGACGACCCCGGCAGCCAGAAGTACGTCGCCGGCAAGCACCGCGACTGCGCGCAGGTCGGCATCGCCTCCATCCAGCGCGAACTCCCGGCCACCGCGACCCAGGAGGAGATCGAGGCGGTCGTCCGCGAGCTCAATGACGACCCCGCCTGCACCGGCTACATCGTGCAGCTGCCGCTGCCCAAGGGCATCGACGAGAACCGCATCCTGGAACTGATGGACCCGCACAAGGACGCGGACGGCCTGCACCCGATGAACCTCGGCCGGCTGGTGCTCGGCGAGCCCGCGCCGCTGCCCTGCACCCCCAACGGGGTGCTCACCCTGCTGCGCCGGTACGGCGTCGAGATCAAGGGCGCCGAGGTCGTGGTCGTCGGCCGCGGCGTGACCATCGGCCGCCCGATGCCGCTGCTGCTCACCCGCCGCAGCGAGAACGCCACGGTGACCCAGTGCCACACCGGCACCCGGGACCTCGCCTCGCACCTGAAGCGCGCCGACATCATCATCGCCGCCGCCGGCTCCCCGCACCTGATCCGCCCCGAGGACGTCAAGCCGGGCGCCGCCGTCCTCGACGTCGGTGTCTCCCGCAACGCCGACGGCAAGATCGTCGGGG
>NZ_JAEKKT010000194.1 GCF_019510245.1 Streptomyces sp.
GGAAACCGCTGGAGGTCGGCCTTGCGGGACCACACCGTCGTCGTCGGGTTCGGGACGAAGGGACGGTCGGCGATCCAGACCGTCTGTGCGACCGGGTTGAAGACGGAGCAGGTGGTCGTGGTCGACCCGAGCTCCAAGGTGATCGAGGCGGCCACCGCCGAGGGCTACGCGGGCGTCATCGGCGATGCGACCCGCAGCGAGGTGCTGAAGCGGGCCGAGGTGCAGCGGGCGCGGCAGATCATCATCGCGACCCAGCGTGATGACACGGCCGTGCTCGTGACCCTGACGGCCCGGCAGCTCAACAAGGCCGCGAAGATCGTGGCGGCGGTCCGCGAGGAGGAGAACGCGCCGCTGCTCAAGCAGTCCGGTGCCGACGCCGTCATCACCAGCGCCAGCGCGGCCGGGCGGCTGCTCGGGCTGTCCGTGCTCAGTCCGGCCGCCGGCATGGTCATAGAGGACCTCATCCAGCAGGGCAGCGGCCTGGACCTCGTGGAGCGCCCCGCGGTCAAGGCCGAGGTCGGCAGGACGCCACGGGAGACGGCCGACCTGGTGGTGAGCGTCGTACGCGGACACCGGGTGCTCGGGTACGACGATCCGGCCGTCGGCACCATCGAGGCGACGGACCGGCTGATCACCATCGTGCGGGCCTCGCCGGGCAGCAGGGTGGCCCCGGACGCACGACCGCTGCCCCGCGCCTGACCGGGCGAGCCGCCGGTGACGTCACCGGCGGGGCCCGCAGGGGCGGGGAGTAGCGTCGGCCGCATGTATGCGATCACGATTCCCGAACCTGGTGGACCCGAGGCGCTGGTGTGGGAGGAGGTTCCCGACCCCGTGCCCGGTGAGGGCGAAGTACTGGTCGAGGTGGTGGCCGGGGCCGTCAACCGTGCCGACATCATGCAGCGGCAGGGCTACTACGACCCGCCGCCGGGCGCCTCCCCGTACCCCGGTCTCGAGTGCTCCGGGCGGATCGCCGCGCTCGGCCCCGGCGTCTCCGGCTGGTCGGTCGGCGACGAGGTGTGCGCGCTGCTCGCGGGCGGCGGCTATGCCGAGAAGGTGGCCGTGCCGGCCGGACAGCTGCTGCCGGTGCCCGAGGGCCTGGACCTGAGGCAGGCCGCCGCGCTGCCCGAGGTGGCCTGCACGGTCTGGTCGAACGTCTTCATGATCGCCCACCTGCGCCCCGGCGAGACCCTGCTCGTGCACGGCGGCTCCAGCGGCATCGGCACCATGGCCATCCAGCTGGGCAAGGCGGTCGGCGCCAGGGTCGCGGTCACCGCGGGCACCAAGGAGAAGCTGGACTTCTGTGCCGAGCTCGGTGCGGACATCCTCGTCAACTACCGCGAACAGGACTTCGTCGCCGAGGTGAAGCAGGCCACCGACGGCTCGGGAGCCGACGTCATCCTGGACAACATGGGCGCCAAGTACCTGGACCGCAACGTGCAGGCGCTCGCGGTCAACGGGCGGCTCGCGATCATCGGCATGCAGGGCGGGGTGAAGGGCGAGCTGAACATCGGCGCGCTGCTCGGCAAGCGGGCCGCGATCAGCGCGACCTCGCTGCGCGCCCGTCCGCTCGCCGAGAAGGCGGCCATCACCGCGGCGGTGCGGGAGCACGTGTGGCCGCTGATCGCCCAGGGCCATGTCCGTCCGGTGATCGACCGGGAGCTGCCGATGGCGCAGGCGGCGCAGGCCCATCGGGTGGTCGAGGCCAGCGAGCACATCGGCAAGGTCGTGCTGGTCGCCCGCTAGCGGCCTCAGCCCCGTCGCACCCGCAGGCCGACGAAGGCGAGGCCGAGCCCGAGGCCGATCAGGACCAGGCCGCTGCCGAGCGGAAGGATCTGCAGCACGGGCTCGGTGTCGTCGTCCTGGCCGGAGCCCATCGCCTGGCCCGCCGGGTGCGGCGGGGGCGAGGTGGGAGCCAGGACGGCCTCCCGGGGCGGCTGCGCGGAGGTGGCCGCCGGGCTCCCGACGCCGCTCCCCGCACTCTCCGTCGCCGTCGCTTCGCCGAGACCGCCGTGGTCGTCCGGTTCATCCGGGTCGTCAGGGACGCCGTGGTCGTCCGGGTCGTCGGGGTCCTGGTCCTCCACCTTCGTCGCCGGTCCTTGGGGCCGCCCCGGTCGCATCCGGCCCTCGCCCGCCACGGTGCCGGCCAGTGACGGCTCGGGGGTGGCCGAGGCGCTCGCGGAGTCCGAGGGCACAGGGTCGGGGCCGTACGCGACAGCCGTGCCGCACGGCAGCAGGAGCGCCGCGAGGACGGGCAGCAGCCGGACGAGCAGCGGACGGACGAGCGCGAGCCGTGCCTGAACGGGCGGCCGGTTACTGGCGCGGGGGAGTCGCAGCCTTGGAGTCACGCTGGTGACCTCCTGGAGCACAGTCGTCGTCAGGGCCGACGATCACCAGCCTCACATTCGCCGGCAAACCCGGCATTTCTGATGCGGCCGAAGGGGCTACGGCCGGACCGGGGCGGTTCTGGCAGGTGGATCAGCCCTCATGGGGGGCACCACGGTGGTGAGGTGCACGGGTGCGAGAGAATGGCGGCATGGAGATGCCGAGGAACGAACGGTCGCCCGAGAATCCGCAGATCCTGGTCGTGGGCCAGGACGGGATGGCGCTCGGTGGCAGCAACGGGGACGAGGACTCCCGCGAGACCCCGGTGACCGAGATGGTGGAACAGCCCGCCAAGGTCATGCGGATCGGCAGCATGATCAAGCAGCTCCTGGAGGAGGTGCGCGCGGCTCCCCTCGACGAGGCCAGCCGGGCTCGGCTCAAGGAGATCCACGCCAGCTCCGTGAAGGAGCTGGAGGACGGTCTTGCGCCGGAGCTGGTGGAGGAGCTGGAGCGCCTCTCGCTGCCGTTCAACGAGAACGCGACCCCCTCCGACGCGGAACTGCGCATCGCCCAGGCCCAGTTGGTGGGCTGGCTGGAAGGGCTGTTCCACGGGATCCAGACCACGCTGTTCGCCCAGCAGATGGCGGCCCGCGCCCAGCTGGAGTCGATGCGGCGTGCGCTGCCGCCGGGGGTCGGCCACGAGGGCGAGGAGCACGGCCCGGCCGGCCGCTCCGGCGGGCCGTACCTCTAGAGACTCCCGGACACTCCCGAGACGGCGAAGGGCCCGGCGTACCACCGCCGGGCCCTTCCTACGCTTCTCCTACCGCTCCCGCCGCTCCTGCCTGCTGCCGCTCCTCGCGTCAGCCGGTCGCCGGGTTGCCCGTCGACACCTTCAGCTCGATGGTCGGCATGTCCTGCGGGTCGACGTCGGTGCCGGAGGACGGGAACTGCTCCATGACCGTGCCGTCGCCGTAGGTGTTCTCGTCCACGGAGACGATCTTCATCTGCCAGCCGGCGGCCTGGAAGCACTCCTTGACCGACTTGATGTACTTGAACTTGAAGTCCGGGACCTGGATCTTGTCCGGGTCGTCGTAGGACTCCTGCGGTTCGGTGCACTCGGTCTTCTCGACGGTCTTCGAGGTGTCGGGCCCGCGGTAGCCCGAGGCGTGCGAGGCCGTGG
Source organism: Streptomyces sp. (assembly GCF_019510245.1). Taxonomy (GTDB): domain Bacteria; phylum Actinomycetota; class Actinomycetes; order Streptomycetales; family Streptomycetaceae; genus Streptomyces. The sequence goes on from NZ_JAEKKT010000194.1 coordinate 3,503, forward strand.
TGCTCGCGCTGCCGCCCCCACCGCCACCGCCGGTGTCGTCACCGCCGCCGCCGTTGTTCAGTGACAGCGCCACGATCAGGCCGACCACCGCGACGAGCGACACCGCGATCGACCCGATGACCACCGGCCGGTTGCCCTTCCCGCCGCCGCCACCGCTCTCACTGCCACCGGCGGCCGGCCCCTGAGGCGTGATGTTGTAGGGGGGCGGGGTCGACGGCGCCGGCTGCCCGTACCCGGCGGGCGTCTGGTAGCCCGCCTGCTGCGGATAGCCGTAGGCCGGTGAGGGAGCCGCGGGCCCGTAGGGATGCGGGGCCGGTGCAGGCTGGTACGGCGTCTGCACCGGTCCGGGAGGCGCCGGTGTGGCCTGGCCGACCGGCGGGAACACCGCGGAGCCGACCCCGGCGCCGCTCTGCGTCGGCGCGATGCCCGGAACGATGCTGGGCGCGGCCGGCTGGAGCGAGGCGGCGACCCGCAGGCACTCGTCGCGCATGGACTCGGCGGTCGGGAACCGCTCGTTCGGGTTCTTCTTCAGCGCGCGGGCGACCAGCGCGTCCACGGCCGGCGGAAGGGCCCGGTTGACCGTGGAGGGGGCGACCGGCTCCTCCTGGACGTGCGCGTAGGCGATCGCCAGCGGTGAGTCCGCGTCGAACGGCAGCCGCCCGGTGACCAGCTGGAACAGCATAATGCCGACCGAGTAGAGGTCGGACCGCGCGTCCACGCCCCGGCCGAGCGCCTGCTCCGGGGAGAGGTACTGCGGGGTGCCGACGACCATGCCGGTCTGGGTCATCGAGGTGACTCCGGACTGCATGGCGCGGGCGATGCCGAAGTCCATCACCTTGACGACACCGCGCTTGGTCATCATCACGTTGCCGGGCTTGATGTCGCGGTGGACCAGCCCCATCTCGTGGCTGATCTCCAGCGCGGCCAGTACGTCGGCGGTGATCTTCAGCGCCTTGTCGGCGGGCATCGCGCCGTACTGCCGTACGTCCTCGTCCAGGACCGAGCCGAGCGGGCGGCCCTCGACGTACTCCATGACGATGTACGGCATCGTCGAGCCGTCGAGCGCGTCCTCGCCGGTGTCGAAGACCGAGACGATGTTGGTGTGCGTGAGCTTGGCCACTGCCTGGGCCTCGCGGCGGAACCGTTCCCGGAAGGCCTGTTCCCGGCCGAGTTCGGTGTGCAGGGTCTTGATCGCGACCTGCCGGTCCAGGACCGTGTCGTACGCCAGGTGCACGGAGGCCATGCCGCCCTCGCCGAGCAGGTCGCGCAGCTGGTAGCGGCCACCGGCCAGAGCCCGCCCCGCGTAACGGCCGTACGCGCCGTCCTGGCTCATTTTCCCCGTCCCCCGCCCGGCACTCAGGCACCCTTGCTGATCGAATGTCTCATTCCCGGCCAAGTCTGCCGGAGGGTACTGACACGTCAAGCGCGGTGCCCGTTCCGTGACCGTACGCGAAAGAACGGCCGCGGAAGCGTTACAGGCGCTGTACGTCCGGTACACAGAATTTGCACGGCGGAGCGTGGTACGGGTTTGATGGCCGGTCCGTCCACGGGCCGGATCCCGGACCGACGGGTTGCGCGGAGGCTGTAGCGTGGCCGACGGAGACCGTGACAACACCGCGCGCACCGCGGGCAGAAACGACGGCGAGGACCGATGGCACAGACGCACAGCGCCCAGGGCCCGTCCGACCCCGAGGCGACTGGCGGCGGCATGTCAGACGCGCCGGAGATGTGGGGCAACCAGGGCCTGGTCGGCGACGGCCGGTACCGGCTGACCCACCGGCTCGGGCGGGGCGGCATGGCCGAGGTGTTCGCGGCCGAGGACGTACGGCTCGGCCGCACCGTGGCCGTGAAGCTGCTCCGGGCCGACCTCGCGGAGGATCCGGTCTCCAAGGCCCGCTTCACGCGTGAGGCACAGTCGGTCGCCGGGCTCAACCACCACGCGATCGTGGCGGTGTACGACTCCGGCGAGGACGTCGTCGGCGGCCAGTCCGTGCCGTACATCGTGATGGAGCTGGTCGAGGGCCGCACCATCCGCGACCTGCTGATCAATGCCGAGGCGCCGGGGCCCGAGCAGGCCCTGATCATCGTCTCCGGTGTCCTCGACGCGCTGGCCTACTCGCACCAGCACGGCATCGTGCACCGCGACATCAAGCCCGCCAACGTGATCATCACCCAGACCGGTTCCGTCAAGGTGATGGACTTCGGCATCGCCCGCGCCCTGCACGGCGCGTCCACGACGATGACGCAGACCGGCATGGTCATGGGCACGCCCCAGTACCTCTCCCCGGAGCAGGCGCTCGGCAAGGCCGTCGACCACCGCTCCGACCTGTACGCCACCGGCTGCCTGCTCTACGAACTGCTCGCCCTGCGGCCCCCGTTCATCGGTGAGACCCCGCTGGCGGTGGTCTACCAGCATGTCCAGGACATCCCGGTGCCGCCGTCCCAGACCTCCGAGGGCGCGGCCCCGCCGGAGCTGGACGGCCTGGTCATGCGCTCGCTCGCCAAGGAGCCCGACGACCGCTTCCAGACCGCCGAGGAGATGCGCGGCCTGGTCCAGTACGGCCTGCAGATGCTGTACGACCAGGGCGGCCACACCGGCACCTGGAACACCGGCCCGGTCACCGTGCACGACGGCCGGCACACCCCGGCGGCCGGTTTCGCCGGTACGACCGTGATGCCGCACCCGACGACCGGCGCCGGGACCACGCAGATCCCGCAGCCGATCCTGCCGGGCGGCTACGGGGGCGGCGACGACGGCGGTTTCGAGGGGCACGGCAACCGAGGCAGCGGCCGCGGCAGGCTGTGGATCCTGGCCGTCCTCGCGGTGATCGCGATCGCGGCGGGCGTCGCGCTGGCGCTGAACAAGGGCGGAGGCGGCGGCGACGGCGGCTCCGGTACGTCGCAGTCACCGACCGTCTCGCAGACCACCAAGGGCGAGACGCCCAGCTCCAGCCCGTCGGACGAGTCCAGCGACACGGCGACGGACACGGCGACCGACGACAGCGGCTCGGGGAACAACAACAACTCCGACTACACGCCGTCGCCCACCCCGACCTACAGCCAGTCCCAGGAACAGAGCAGCGAGCCGACCGACGAGCCGAGCGACACGGCGAGCGCCTCGCAGCCGACCGACACCGAGAGCTCGCCCGACACGCAGCCGTCCGACACGACGGGCGCGGGCGACGACGGTGGCACCGACGCCGGTTCGATCGCCGGCACCGGTGTCGGCGGCGGTTGAAGGACTCCGACACCCTTCGGCTGACCGGCCGCGGCTGATCAACGCTCTTGATCAGCCGCGGCCGGTCGGCTGCTGCTGATCCGCCGCTACTGCACGAACGCGTCGCACACCGCGTCGTACTCCCTGGTCCACCACACGGCGAGCGCCGAGGCGGCCGGGAACTGGGGGTCCGCGCGAGTGTCGCCGCGCTCGTAGTGCCAGCGCAGCATCCAGAAGTCGTTGAGCCGCTCCCACCACACGCGGTGCACGGCCGCCGCGAGCTCCGAGGGCGTGGCCCCGGCCGCGCGCCGGTACGCGCGCGCGTACGCCCGCACCTTCCGCAGGTCGAGCGCTCCCGCCGGGCGCACGAAGAAGATCGCGGCGGCGCGTACGGCCTCCTCCGCGCGGGGCTGCACGCCGAGCCGGTCCCAGTCGACGATCGCGGCGGGCGCGTCGTCCTTGTAGAGCAGGTTGAACGGGTGGAAGTCGCCGTGCACCCAGCCCACCGAGGCGCCTCGCGGAGGACGCCGGAGGGCGTGCTGTTCCAGGAGCGCACGGCGTTCGAGCAGCCGGTGGCGGGCGAGTTCGTCGAAGGCGTCGGCGGGGCGGTGCCGGCTGACGTGGGCGAGCAGGTCGTCGATGAGCGCGAAGGTGTCGGCCGGGTCGGCGCTCTCGACGGGGTGGGGGCTGGTCGCCGGGCGGGTGCGCCCCTTGGGGGGCATCACGCGCTCCAGACAGGCGTGCACGGCGCCGAGGAGCGCGCCGAGCCGTGCGCACTCCCCGCGCGTGAGCTGACCGCCGTGCCGGTGCCGGCCGTCGATCCAGGGGTGCAGGGCGTAGGCGTGGCCGCCGACGACGGCGACCGTACGGCCGTCGCGGTCGGCGAGGGGCGGGGCGACCGGGACGCCCAGGGCGGCCAGTCGCAGGGTGGCCAGATGACGCCGCTCGATGGCCGCCGGGTCGGCGGTGTCCGGGTCGAAGTGGTGTTTCAGGAAGTAGCGGCCGCGGGTGGTGCAGAGGCGGTAGCCGCGGTTCAGCAGGCCCTGTTCGACCGGCTCGCAGGCGAGCGCGGAACCGGCGGCGTACAGCCGGAGCAGGGCGCCCAGAGGGGGCGCGTGGGGTACGAGGGGGGGTAAACATGAGCGCGGCACGCGGCAGATGCTAGGGCAAGCACCAACCCTGTGAGCTGCGGGTTGTCACAGGTAGTCGTCGGTGGTCGCTTTCGGTCACCCGATGGACCGTGGCGAATGCAAGTGCGAAAGATGTGCCGCGTGGACGGCGCGCGGGGCGTAGGGTCACCGCGGCGCGCGCGACACACATCCGCTCCCCGGCGCGCAGACCGGACGCCTCGATGTCTTCCCGTGGCCCCCGGCGGCGGGATAACGTGCCGTAGCTCCGGCCTCCTGCAAGGCTCTGACCAGCAAGCTTCCGGCCCGCGTCGATCTACTAGGAAACCCAAGCAAAAAATACTTGGATTTCCAAGCAAAAACGCAGGTCAGGAGGGGTTTCACAGAAATGTGGGGCACTGGGTAACGTGCTTGTTGCAGGGCGCTCGCCGGGGCACCTGTCACGCCTGTTCCCGGCCGAGTGGCACCCACCCCGTGCCACGGGTGTCGGCAACAGGTGAGCCGCACTGGTTCACCCGGCAACCCCGGGGGCCGGACCGACGGAGGAGCACACGTGAGCGTGGACAGCAGTGCCGCGGGCACACCGCGACGCAGCGCCGCAGGCAAGGCCGGTACCACCGGCAGCAAGACCGGCACCAAGCGCACCACCAGCCGTACCACCACGAAGAAGAGCACCGATCCCGAGCTCGTCCAGTTGCTGACCCCCGAGGGCAAGCGGGTCAAGAACGCCGAGTACGACGCGTACGTCGCCGGGATCACCCCCGAGGAGCTGCGCGGCCTGTACCGCGACATGGTGCTCACCCGCCGTTTCGACGCCGAGGCCACCGCCCTGCAGCGGCAGGGCGAACTGGGCCTGTGGGCGTCCCTGCTCGGCCAGGAGGCCGCCCAGATCGGCTCCGGGCGCGCCACCCGCGAGGACGACTACGTCTTCCCGACCTACCGTGAGCACGGCGTCGCCTGGTGCCGCGGGGTCGACCCGACCAACCTGCTGGGCATGTTCCGCGGCGTCAACCACGGCGGCTGGGACCCCAACAGCAACAACTTCCACCTCTACACGATCGTCATCGGCTCCCAGACGCTGCACGCCACCGGCTACGCGATGGGCGTCGCCAAGGACGGCGCGGACTCGGCCGTCATCGCCTACTTCGGCGACGGCGCGTCCAGCCAGGGCGACGTCGCCGAATCGTTCACCTTCGCCGCGGTCTACAACGCCCCGGTCGTGTTCTTCTGCCAGAACAACCAGTGGGCGATCTCCGAGCCGACCGAGAAGCAGACCCGCGTCCCGCTCTACCAGCGCGCCCAGGGCTTCGGCTTCCCCGGCGTCCGGGTCGACGGCAACGACGTGCTGGCCTGCCTCGCGGTCACCAAGTGGGCGCTGGAGCGCGCCCGCAGCGGCGAGGGCCCGACGCTCGTCGAGGCGTACACCTACCGGATGGGCGCCCACACCACCTCCGACGACCCCACCCGCTACCGGGGCGACGAGGAGCGGCTGGCCTGGGAGGCGAAGGACCCGATCCTGCGCCTGCGCCGGTACCTGGAGGCCTCGAACCACGCGGACGAGGGATTCTTCGCGGAACTGGAGACCGAGTCCGAGGCGTTGGGCAGGCGGGTGCGCGAAGCGGTGCGGGCCATGCCGGAGCCGGACAACTTCGCCATCTTCGAGAACGTGTACGCCGACGGGCATGCGCTCGTCGACGAGGAACGAGCCCAGTTCGCCGCCTACCAGGCGTCGTTCGCGGACGTAGAGGGGGCCTGACCATGGCAGCGGAGAAGATGGCTCTGGCCAAGGCGATCAACGAGTCGCTGCGCCGCGCCCTGGAGTCGGACCCCAAGGTCCTCGTCATGGGCGAGGACGTCGGCAAGCTCGGCGGTGTCTTCCGGGTCACCGACGGCCTGCAGAAGGACTTCGGCGACAGCCGCGTCATCGACACCCCCCTCGCCGAGTCCGGCATCGTCGGCACCGCGATCGGCCTCGCCCTGCGCGGGTACCGCCCGGTGGTGGAGATCCAGTTCGACGGCTTCGTCTTCCCGGCGTACGACCAGATCGTCACCCAGCTCGCGAAGATGCACGCCCGCTCGCTCGGCAAGGTCAAGATGCCGGTCGTCGTCCGCATCCCCTACGGCGGCGGCATCGGCGCGGTCGAGCACCACTCCGAGTCCCCCGAGGCGCTGTTCGCGCACGTGGCGGGCCTGAAGATCGTCTCCCCGTCCAACTCCTCGGACGCCTACTGGATGATGCAGCAGGCCATCCAGAGCGACGACCCGGTGATCTACTTCGAGCCCAAGCGCCGCTACTGGGACAAGGGCGAGGTCAACACAGAGGCCATCCCCGGTCCGCTGCACAAGGCCCGCGTGGTCCGCGAGGGCACCGATCTGACCCTCGCCGCCTACGGCCCGATGGTGAAGCTCTGCCAGGAGGCCGCCGACGCGGCCGCCGAGGAGGGCAAGTCCCTGGAGGTCCTGGACCTCAGGTCCGTCTCCCCGCTGGACTTCGACTCGATCCAGGCCTCGGTCGAGAAGACCCGCCGCCTGGTCGTGGTCCACGAGGCACCGGTGTTCTTCGGTTCGGGCGCGGAGATCGCCGCCCGCATCACCGAGCGCTGCTTCTACCACCTGGAGGCCCCGGTCCTCAGGGTCGGCGGCTACCACGCCCCCTACCCGCCGGCCCGCCTGGAGGAGGAGTACCTTCCGGGCCTGGACCGGGTGCTCGACGCCGTCGACCGTGCCCTGGCGTACTGAGGAGAGGGTCGTGACGACGATGACGGAAGCGTCCGTACGCGAGTTCAAGATGCCGGACGTGGGCGAGGGGCTCACCGAGGCCGAGATCCTCAAGTGGTACGTCCAGCCCGGAGACACGGTCACCGACGGCCAGGTGGTGTGCGAGGTCGAGACGGCGAAGGCGGCCGTCGAACTCCCCATCCCCTACGACGGCGTGGTCCGCGAGCTGCGCTTCGCCGAGGGCACCACGGTGGACGTGGGCACGGCGATCATCGCGGTGGACGTGACGGGCGGGGCGCCGGCCGAGGAGCCCGCCCCGGCCCCGGCCTCGGCCCCCGCCCCGGAGCCGGAGAAGAAGTCGGAGGGCCGCCAGCCGGTCCTCGTCGGCTACGGCGTGGCGGCCTCCTCCACCAAGCGCCGCCCGCGCAAGGGCCCGGAGGTCACGGTCGCCGAGGCGGCCGTCCAGGCAGCGGTCCAGCAGGAGCTCAACGGCCACGGCCCCGCTCCGGCCCCCGCCCCGGCCCCGGCCGTGGCGGAGGAGCGTGCCCGCCCGCTGGCGAAGCCGCCGGTGCGCAAGCTGGCGAAGGACCTGGGCGTCGACCTGGCCACCGTGACCCCGTCCGGGCCGGACGGCGTCATCACGCGCGAGGACGTGCACGCGGCGGTGACGGAGCAGACGGCGGCACCGACCGCTGTGCCGCAGCCGGCCGCCCCGGAGACCGCCGCGACCCCGGCCGTCGCCTCCCCCGGCACCGCCCGCGAGACCCGTGTCCCCATCAAGGGGGTCCGCAAGGCGACGGCGGCGGCGATGGTGGGCTCCGCGTTCACGGCTCCGCACGTCACGGAGTTCGTGACGGTGGACGTGACCCGCACCATGAAGCTGGTGGAGGAGCTGAAGCAGGACAAGGACCTGCAGGGCCTCCGGGTCAACCCCCTCCTCCTCATCGCCAAGGCGTTGCTGGTCGCCATCAAGCGCAACCCGGACATCAACGCGTCCTGGGACGAGGCGAACCAGGAGATCGTGCTCAAGCACTACGTCAACCTGGGCATCGCCGCGGCCACCCCGCGCGGCCTGATCGTGCCGAACATCAAGGACGCCCACGCGAAGACGCTTCCGCAACTCGCGGAGGCGCTCGGCGAGCTGGTCGGCACGGCCAGGGACGGCAGGACGTCACCCGCGGCCATGCAGGGCGGCACGGTGACCATCACCAACGTCGGCGTCTTCGGCATCGACACGGGCACGCCGATCCTCAACCCGGGCGAGGCGGCGATCCTCGCCGTCGGCGCGATCAAGCTCCAGCCGTGGGTCCACAAGGGCAAGGTGAAGCCGCGTCAGGTCACGACACTGGCGCTGAGTTTCGATCACCGGCTTGTGGACGGGGAGCTGGGCTCCAAGGTGCTGGCGGACATCGCGGCGATCCTGGAGCAGCCGAAGAGGCTGATCACCTGGGGGTGAGCCCCGGAGAGAAGTGAGAGAAGGGCGAGACCGTGACTTCCAGTCACGGTCTCGCCCTTCTTTGACCTGCGTAAACGCTGAGAGTGTAAGTTCTCCTTACGGTCTCACGGACACTCTCGGCCTGACAGGAATAGGCTCAGGGCCGGGCGGCCGCAACTTCGGATTGCGACCGCCCACTCCCTTCAGAGCTGGTTCAGCACGTAGACCGGCGCCCCGTCCTCCGACCCGCCCCTCGAGTGAATGCAGGCGTGCTTGCGCAGCAGCCGGAGACACTCGTTGACGCGGTGCACCGTCAGGCCGGTACGCGCGGCGATCGATTCGAGCGGCTCGCGCAGCTCACCCTTCTCGACGAGGACAGGGGCGATCACGACGGCCACCGTCCAGACGTCCTCGGTCACGGACAACCGCCGTCGCCAGTCGGCGAGTACGGACTCGGTGGTCGGCAGGGCCGCGGGACTGTCCTGGGGCGTACGACGTTCGAGGACGAGGGCGTCGAGCCGGTCCGCGATGCGTTCCATCGCGCGGACCATGGCCTGCTGTACAGCCAACGTGGCCTTCTGCGTGGCCAGCATCTCTCGCTGCAACTCGATCGACTCACGCTGCCCGTTCGCGAGCTGCTCGTCCAGCTGGAGGTTGTGAGCCTCAAGCCGGACGATGGCCTCGGCCACCTGCTCGGGCATGGCGTACGCGACGGGCGCGCCCGGTTCGGTCGGCTGCACCTCGGCCTCTTCGAGAGTGTAAGAACCCTCTCGCTGGACTGTCTCGATGACCTCCGCGACCCACTGCTTGAAGGGGGCACAGGCGGGCTTCGTACAGGCGTTGACGAGGATGATCAGTCCCTGGAGATCGATGAGATTCAGGTCTCGACGCCAGCCCCGACCTGCGGGAATGCTGAGAGCGTAACCTCCAGTTACGCTCTCAATACACTCTCGGTGCTCTTCCGGAACATGGTCGGCGAGAGCCTTCCGAGAGTTGGCGTACCCCAGTTCCTTGCATACATCCACCGCCGGAAACCAGTGCCTCCCGTCCGGCATGGTCAGCCGTCGTACGCGCGCTCCGGTCGCCGCGTACACGAAGTCGCTGATGTCGATGGCCTCGTGGCGGCCGGCGGGTTTGGCTTGCTTGTTCGGTTCGTTCATCTGAACCACCTCCGCCGCGGAACCTAAGGCGGAGAAAATCGAATATGCCAGCCAAATACCGCAATGTTCATGAATGCGAGGGAAGAACTCGCGTTCTGCTGCGGCGCCCCTTCCTGGTATGCCAAAGGCCCGCCACGTGGCTTGTGGCGGGCCTTCGTCGAATCGGCGTGCGGTGTGTCAGATCGTCGAGAAGCCGTAGTTCAGGAGCTTCGTGGCGTCCGTCGCGAGCTGGGTGATCGAGGAGGAGGCGAGGACGGTGCCGATGACCGTCTTGCCGTTGCGGGTCGCGGCGAAGACCAGGCAGTACTTGGCCTCGGGGCCGGAGCCGGTCTTGATGCCGATGGCGCCGCTGTAGCTGCTGAGCAGCGTGTTGGTGTTGGTCCAGGCGCCCATGGTGCGGGTGGAGCCGGTCTTGGTGATCGTCTTCGCCGTGTACGTCTTCGTCTTGACGACCGTGCGGAAGGTGGAGTTCTTCATCGCGCTGCTGGCGATTTTCGTCAGGTCGCGCGGCGTCGAGTAGTTGTTGCCGTTGCCGATGCCGTCGAAGGAGTCGAAGTGGGTGTGGGTCAGTCCCAGGTTCTTCGCGGCGGTGTTCATCTTGGAGATGAAGTTGGCGACGCGCTTGGCGCGGGTGGTGCCCGAGCCGTACGTGTCTGCGAGCGCGTAGGCGGCGTCGCAGCCGGAGGGCAGCATCAACCCGTAGAGCAGCTGACGGACGGTGACCTTGTCGCCGACGATGAGGTGCGCCTGGGAGGCGTTGTTGGCGACGACGTAGTCGCTGTACGCCTTCTGGATCGTGACCTTCTTGTCGAGATTCAGGTTCGACTGCGCGAGGACGACCTTGGCGGTCATGACCTTCGTCGTCGAACCGGTGGACAGCTTGGTGTCCGCCGCCTTCGTGTACAGCGTCTTCGCGTTCGCGTTGTTCATGATGTAGCCGCCCTTGGCCACGATCGTGGGCGCGGTGACGGCCTGCGCGGGCGCCGCGGTGAGGGCCCCGGTCGCAAGCATCGCGCCGGACGTGACGGCGATGGCGACGGCCTTGCGGAGGCGAGTGCCCTTAATACCGGTAATCAACTGAAATACCCCGAGTCGAGTCGAGTCGTAATGCCCCTGGCGTGCGGCCGAGTTGGGGGTGCCGAAGCGAGTGGGGCCGCACGTGTGTGACACGTAAGTAGCACAGATGGTTGTGCGGCTGCTGAGAGCGATTTACGTCACGTCCGGATGATGGACGCCCGTGCCGCTTGCGTACGTGTTGTATCTAAGCTGTGGGCATGAGCCTGGCCGTCAAGCAGCCCCCCGCCGCCGACCGCGTCTACTCCCATGTCAAGCAGGGCGTCCTGGACCGCCACTACGAAGGCGGCACCCTCCTCACCGAGGGCGAGCTGGCCGACGCCGTGGGCGTCTCCCGCACCCCGGTACGGGAAGCGCTGCTGCGTCTCGAGGTCGAGGGCCTGATCAAGCTCTACCCGAAGAAGGGCGCCATGGTGCTGCCGGTCTCCGCCCAGGAGATCGCCGACGTGGTGGAGACCCGGATGCTGGTGGAGGAGCACGCGGTGCGCAAGGCCGTACCGGCGTCGGCGGTACTGGTGACCCGGCTCCAGGAACTGCTCGACCGGCAGAAGGCCGAGGCGGCCGCCGGTGACCTGGCCGCCGCGGCCGTCACCGACCGCTGCTTCCACGCCACCATCGTCCGCGACGGCGGCAACGAGATCCTCTCCCGCCTCTACGACCAGCTGCGCGACCGTCAGCTGCGGATGGGCGTCGCGATCATGCACGCGCACCCCGACCGCATCGCCAAGTCGCTGACCGAGCACGAGGAGATCCTGGACGCCCTGCGCGCGGGGGATGCCGAGCGCGCGGTCGGTCTCGTGCACCGGCACGTCGACTGGTTCGCGCACCTGGCGCGGGGTGAGGTCCGATGAGCCGGGGCAGCGCCTCCCTGCCCGGTGATCCGCCGGGCGGCCGCCGGGCCGTGGTGGTCTGGGGCACCGGCGTCTCGGTCTACTTCGTCGCCGTCATCTTCCGTACGTCCCTCGGGGTCGCGGGCCTCGACGCCGCCGACCGCTTCCACGTGGGCGCCTCGGCGCTGTCCACGTTCTCGATACTCCAGCTGCTGGTCTACGCCGGCATGCAGATACCCGTCGGCCTGCTGGTCGACCGGCTCGGCACGAAGAAGGTCCTGACCATCGGCGCCGTGCTGTTCACCGCCGGGCAGCTGGGCTTCGCCTTCTCCCCTTCGTACGGCACCGCGCTCGCCTCGCGCGCGCTGCTCGGCTGCGGCGACGCGATGACGTTCATCAGCGTGCTGCGGCTCGGCTCCCGCTGGTTCCCGGCCCGGCGCGGCCCGCTCGTCGCCCAGCTCGCCGGCCTCGTCGGCATGGCGGGCAACCTCGTCTCCACGCTGGTCCTCGCCCGGCTGCTGCACGGCATCGGCTGGACCCCGGCGTTCGCGGGCAGCGCGCTCGCCGGTGCGGTCGTGCTGCTCCTCGTCCTCTTCTTCCTGAAGGACCACCCCGAGGGGTACGAGCCGGCGCCCTTCCCGCATCAGGGGGCAGGCTACGTCCGGAAGCAGATCGCCGCGTCCTGGCGGGAGCCGGGGACCCGGCTGGGCCTGTGGGTGCACTTCACCACCCAGTTCCCGGCGATGGTGTTCCTGCTGCTGTGGGGACTGCCGTTCCTGGTCCAGGCGCAGGGGCTGTCCCGCGCCACGGCCGGTGAACTGCTGACCCTGGTCGTCCTCTCCAACATGGTGATCGGCCTCGTCTACGGCCAGATCATCGCCCGCCACCACACGGCACGGCTGCCGCTGGCGCTCGGCACGGTCGGGGCGACGGCCGTGGTGTGGGCGGCGATGCTGGTGTATCCGGCCGACCGTGCGCCGATGTGGCTGCTGGTGGTGCTGTGCGCGGTGCTCGGCGCGTGCGGGCCGGCGTCGATGATCGGCTTCGACTTCGCGCGGCCCGCCAACCCGCCCGAGCGGCAGGGGACCGCGTCCGGGATCACCAACATGGGTGGTTTCACGGCCTCGATGACGACGTTGTTCGCGGTGGGCGTGCTGTTGGATGCCACCGGCGACGACTACGCGGTGGCCTTCTCGTGCGTGTTCGTGCTCCAGGCGCTGGGGGTCAGCCAGATTCTGCGGCTGCGGGGGCGGGCGGTTCGGCGGGAACGGGAACGGCTGGTGGCCAGCCGGGTGGAGACGGTGCACGTGCCTGCGTGATCTCCACCCACCCGCGCACCGCCCGTTCCCCGTTGGTGGAGAGGCTGGGCGACCTGTGTGTGGGCGGCGGCTTTCCGTGCGTGGGCGGGATTTCTCCCACCCGCTGGTCACGCCGTCGTCGGGACGAGGGTCAGGTAGGCCAGACCCAGCACACCCCGGTACGTCAGCCAGGCCGAGCGGTGGGTGTCCAGGCGGGCTCGGGTCTCCGTCGCGAGGGGGTGACCGGGGTTGGCCGCCAGCCATACCTCCGTGTCCGCCTGGTACGCCGACTCGAACTCCTCCCACTCCTCCAGGCTCGCCGTCTCGATCCACTCCGGGCGGAAGCCGGCGGCCACCGCAAGGTCGGTCAGGGCGGCCAGGTCGTGGTGGTCGGTGACCGAGGCGCCCGGCCACATCCCGGCCAGCTCCGCCTCGGTCGGCGTGCGCTGCCAGAACCCCTCGCCGAGCAGGACGCGCCCGCCGTCGGCCACCAGCCGCCGCAGCTCCCGCAGGGCCGGCACGAGATCGTCGCTCAGCGCCTGGCTCGCCCCGAGGCACAGCACCACGTCGGCCGGGCCCCGGCCGGTGCCCACGGCCGACTCCTCGGCGAACTCCACCCGGCCGGCCAGCCCCCGCGCCCCGGCGGCCCGCCGCCCCCGCTCCAGGTCCGCCGCGTTCACGTCCACTCCGACGCCGTGCGCCCGCGGTACGGCCGCCAGCAGCCGGAGCATCAGCTCGCCCCAGCCGCAGCCGATGTCCAGCACGCTGCCGGGCTGCGTGCCCGCGAGGCGCCGCACCATCGCGGTCGCCCGGGCCTCGGAGAGGGGACCGTGGAAGGTGAGCCGGGTGAGGCGGGGCGGGAGGTCGTCCCGTGGCGCGGTGGCAGAGGTCATGCCGGGAAAGATAGGTCGTGACGGCCGCGGCAGGGCACCGAATTTTCCGGCGCATCCGGCGCCGACCTCTTTCCCGATTCTTACTGCGTGACCGCGAAGTTGCGCAGGATCGCCGACGTCAGCTCCGGTTCGCCCTCCGCCTTCACCCGGTCCGCGACCGCGTCCGGCGTGGTGCGGCCGCAGGCCAGGCGGACGTAGGTCTCCCAGTCGAGGGTGAAGCTGGCGGCGGGGCCGAGGGCGGGGGCCGTTTCGAGGGTGCCGCGGCCCTGGATGTCGACGCGGATGGTGCGCAGGAACTCGATGGGGCCGTGCACGTCGAAGACGATCGCCGAACTGCGCGGTGCGTTCGCTTTCTCGGCGACGACGGCCGGCAGCTCGCCGAGCAGCACGTCACGGGCGACGTGCGCGCCGGGGGAGTCGAGATTGCCGGGGCGGCCGAGGGCGGCCCGCAGGTCCTGCTCGTGCACCCACACGTTGAACGCATGGCCACGCATGGACTCTTCGAGGGTCAGCTCGGTGCCGAGCGGGGCGCGCACCTTGGCGCCCGGGTCCCGCGACTCGTTCCGCAGCTGGCGGTTGCGGCGGATGATCACGTACTCCAGCTCGGAGGTCATCTCCGGCGCCGTGTGGTGGCGGCGGACGTCGACCTGCATCTCCATGTAGCGCTGCTGGTCGTTGGTGACGTGGAAGAGGTCGCGCGGCAGGGTGTGGATGGGGCGCGGGTCGCCGAGCATCTCGCAGTCCAGGCCGATGACATGGGAGACCACGTCCCGCACCGACCAGCCCGGGCACGGTGTCCGCCGGTTCCACTCGCCCTCGACAAGCGGCGTCACCAGCTCGGATATCGCTTCGATGGAGTGGGTCCACGCGTCGGCGTAGGGCTGGAGGGTGGGATGCAGACTCACGGAACGGGACCCCTCGGCGGTCGGTACTCGGGCAGGTGGTGGCGGCGCTGCCAGCGGGAGGTGGCTGCTGTCGGCGGGTGTCTTGAAACGCTAAGTTACGCTGCTGTGAGGCACCCCGGCAGTGCTTTCGTGTGACGATCGTAGGCCCGTGTGGACGGCTCGAATGCCAGGACGGTGGTACTGTGCGCGCTTCTCTCCTCCAGATCGCCGTAGATAAGGGCGAATCGGTCGAATCGCGTCGGCGGCGGGTGACCGCGCTGGTGCGCGAGCAGACGGACGCCGATCTCGTCGTACTGCCCGAGCTGTGGACGACGGGCGCGTTCGCCTACGAGCAGTTCGCCACGGAGGCCGAGCCGCTCGAAGGCCCGACGTACGAGGCCATGGCGAAGGCGGCGAGCGACGCGGGCGTCTGGCTGCACGCAGGCTCGATCCCCGAGCGGGACCCTGACGGCCCCCTCTACAACACGGCTCTCGTCTTCTCCCCCTCCGGTGAGCTTGCCGCGGCCTATCGCAAGATCCACCGCTTCGGCTTCGACAAGGGCGAGGCGGTGCTGATGGGCGCGGGACAGGAACTGGTGACGGTCCGGCTGCCCGGGACCACACTCGGCGTGGCCACCTGCTACGACCTCCGTTTCCCCGAGCTCTTCCGCGGACTCGTCGACGCCGGCGCCGAGACGCTGGTGGTCTCCGCGGGCTGGCCCGAGCGGCGCCGCGCGCACTGGACGCTGCTGGCCCAGGCACGGGCGGTCGAGAACCAGGCGTTCGTGCTCGCGTGTGGAACGGCCGGGACGCACGCCGGAGTTCCGCAGGCCGGTCACTCGATCGTGGTCGACCCGTGGGGCGAGGTGCTGGCCGAGGCGGGCGCCGGCGAGGAGGTCCTCACCGTCGACCTCGACCCGGCCAGGGTCGCGGCGACCCGCGAACAGTTCCCGGCCCTCAAGGACCGCCTCCTCGGCCTGGACGCCCCGCGCCACCGCTAGCCCCTACTCCCCGTCCCGCTCCTTGTCGGCCAGGTGGATCACGCACACCGCGACCGCGATCAGCAGCGCCGGGTCCGCGTCGTCCCGTACGACGTCGACGCCGTAGGTCTCCCGCACGTGCAGCCAGCGCCGGGAGATCACGGCGAGCAGCTCACCGTCGTACTCGACGGCGAACTCCCGGTCGAGGATCTTGCCGCTGACGTCCAGCTCGGTACCCTCGGCCAGCCGGACCCGGTAGTGGTTGCGCAGCAGCGACAGCCGCTTGCGCCGGATGGTGGCCAGGGGCTCGCCCTCGCGTTCGATCACCATGGTGTCGCGCAGGGCGAACATCTTCTGGTGGAAGTCGACGAGCACCCGTCCGTGCCGGTCCTTCAGCTCGAACGTGTCGCGCACCCGCATGGCCTTGCCGTCGACGAGGAAGACCTTGTCGCCGCGCTCGTCCTCGATCCAGTAGTCCTCACCGAAGCCGAGGAGCCGGTCGCGTACCAGGAATCTCATACCCGTACCCCTTCCCGCCCCACCGGCCCGAAACGCCGCCGGTAGTCCGACGGGCTGAGTCCCGTCTCGCGCGGTGGCTCACGCGGATGCGACAACGGGCCGCGCGCTGAGCTGACCGGCAGGGGAGTTCCTTACCTTTGACTCCGCTGTTCGTTCACAGAGCGAGCAACTCTGGGAGGGGACATGCGGCAGGGGGAAATCTGTGCCGATCTCTACCTTCGGCTCTCGCTCGACCGTGAGGGTAAGACCGCCATCGAGCGGCAGGATGCTGACTGCCGGGACTGGGCGGCTCGGCACGGTTTGCTTGTGCGCCAAGTGCACGTCGATCGCGGGAAGTCCGGGTACAGGGATGTGACCCGGAAGGGCTTCGAGGCGGCCAAGCAGGCGGTCACGACTGGTGCCGTGCCGACGCTGATCGTCTGGAAACTGGATCGACTCAGCCGTAAGGGCACGGCCGAGGTCGGGCCTCTCTTGGAAGAGTTCGCCAGGGTCGGCGGGCGTCTGATCTCCGTCATGGACGGACTCGATTCGAGTCGGCATGGAGACAGACTCGCCATGTGCTCGCTGTCGGAGTGGGCCCGCGCCGAGGCGGAGACCCAGGGCAAGCGCATCCGCCACGCCAAGCAGTATCTCCGGGGCCGGGGGCGGTGGATCGGCGGGCAGCCGCCCTACGGGCTTCGCGTCGATGCCGACTCGGGACGCCTGGAGCCTGATCCGGACACCGCGCTGTATGCGCGCCTGATCGCGGACGAAGCCCTTGCGGGACGCCCCCTCGTGCGTATCGCCAGGTTGCTTGACGAGTACGAGATCCCCGCGCCCAGAGGCGGCCTTTGGCAGGTGGGCTCACTGTCACAGTTGCTGAAGGCGCCTGCGTTCGCGGGACTCCTCCCGGAGACGGAGGTGGTCTGGGACGAGGAGCGCGGCTGCCGCAAGTACACCGGTGCCGTCCGTCCTTATCTGGATCCGGAGACCGGAGGCCCTGTGGTGGTCGGCGAGGGGATCGTGACAGTGCAGGAGCAGCGGTGGATCACGCGGGAGCTGGAGTCCAGGACCCGGTTACGGGGCGACGGCCTGAAGCGGCCCGTCCGCGGACCGGCTCACCTGCTGACGGGTCTGCTCCACTGCGGAGTCGAGGGCTGTGGCGTCCGTATGAGCAGGAACGGCACGTCGTACGTGTGCCAGGGAGTCCGCCTCGGACACACCTGCCCGGGAGCACGAGCGATGGCAGCTCCGGTCGAGCATGCGCTGATCGCCGCCTTCTTGGGACGCAACCCGGCACTCGCCGTGGAGTGGGAGCGAAGCGACATTTCCCGGAGACGCGCGCTTCTGGCCGCGGCTGTGGAGGGAGTATGGGTGGCCAAGGCCCCAGGCCGAGGGCACCGGTTCGATCCCGGAAAACGGCTGCGCATCGTCTGGGCTGGTGAGCAGCGCGCGGAATAGCGTGAGAGACGCCTGTGGTTGGCTTGAACCATGGCAAAACGCGTACGTGTCCGTGCCCCCGAGCTGATCGGCAAGGGTGGCTGGATCAACACAGGTGACAGGCAGCTCAGCCTCGCGGAGCTCCGCGGGCGCATCGTAGTTGCCGATTTTTGGACTTTTTGTTGCGTGAACTGCCTGCACGTCCTCGACGAGCTGCGGGAGCTGGAGGAGCGGCACCGGGACACGGTGGTGATCGTCGGGGTGCACTCGCCGAAGTTCGTGCACGAGGCGGAGCACCGGGCGGTCGTCGACGCGGTGGAGCGGTACGGCGTCGAGCACCCGGTGCTGGACGACCCGGAGCTCGCCACCTGGAAGCAGTACGCGGTCCGGGCCTGGCCGACGCTGGTCGTGATCGACCCGGAGGGATACGTCGTCGCCCAGCACGCCGGCGAGGGCCACGCGCACGCCATCGCGCGGCTGGTCGAGGAGCTGGAGGCGGAGCACGAGGCGAAGGGCACCCTGCGCCGGGGCGACGGACCGTACGTGGCGCCGGAGCCCGAGCCGACGGCCCTGCGCTTCCCCGGCAAGGCCCTCCTGCTGCCCTCGGGGAACTTCCTGGTCAGCGACACCACCCGGCACCAGCTGGTGGAGCTGGCGGCGGACGCGGAGACGGTCGTACGGCGGATCGGCACCGGCACGCGCGGTTTCACGGACGGCGGCGCCGACACCGTCTCCTTCAGCGAGCCGCAGGGCCTGGCCCTCCTCGACGACGGCTCGGTGGTCGTCGCCGACACCGTCAACCACGCGCTGCGCCGCCTCGACCCGGCCACCGGTGCGGTGACCACCCTCGCCGGCACCGGCCGGCAGTGGTGGCAGGGCTCCCCGACCTCCGGCCCGGCCCGTGAGATCGACCTGTCCTCCCCCTGGGACGTGGCCGTCTTCGGCGGCAAGGTGTGGATCGCCATGGCCGGCGTGCACCAGTTGTGGGCGTACGACCCGGAGCGCGGGACGGTCGCCGTCGCCGCCGGCACCACCAACGAGGGACTGGTCGACGGGCCGGCGGCCGAGGCCTGGTTCGCGCAGCCGTCCGGCCTCGCGGCCACCGCCGACCGTCTCTGGCTCGCCGACTCCGAGACGAGCGCCCTGCGCTGGGTCGACCTGGAGGGACACGTCCACACCGCGGTGGGGACCGGGCTGTTCGACTTCGGGCATCGCGACGGCGCGGCCGAACAGGCCCTGTTCCAGCATCCGCTGGGTGTGACCGCGCTCCCGGACGGTTCCGTCGCCGTCTCCGACACCTACAACCACGCGCTGCGCCGCTACGACCCCGCGACGGGCGAGGTCACCACGCTGGCCACGGACCTGCGGGAGCCGAGTGGCGCGGTGCTGGCCGGCGAGGACATCGTGGTGGTGGAGTCGGCCCGGCACCGGCTGACCCGGCTGCGGCTGCCCGAGGAGGCGGTCCGGGTGGCGTCGGTCGCCCACCGCACCCAGCGCGCGGCGACCGAGGTCGCTCCCGGCAGGCTCCGGCTCGACGTGGTCTTCCAGGCCCCGGCGGGCCAGAAGCTGGACACCCGCTACGGCCCCTCGACCCGCCTGCTGGTCTCCTCGACCCCGCCTGAGCTGCTGCTCAAGGGCGAGGGCGCGGACACCGACCTGTCGAGGGAGCTGGAACTGAACCCGGCCGTCGAGGAGGGCGTCCTGCACGTCTCGGCGATGGCCGCGTCCTGTGACGACGACGAGGCCACCCAATACCCGGCCTGCCATGTGCACCAGCAGGACTGGGGGGTGCCGGTACGGATCACGGAGGGTGGGGTGAACCGGCTTCCACTCATCCTCGCCGGTATGGATCAGCGCCCCTGAAAGGGGCGCTGGGGGTACCCCCGGCCGAAGGCTGGGGGAGGAACTGCGCGCTCAGCCCCCACGCGCCCGCAGTCAACGCACAACCGGCACACCCCGGCTACCGCCTCCGCGGAACCAACTTGAACACCGCCACCCCGGCCGCCACCAGCGTCGTGGCCGCCACCACCATCGCCATGCTGTTGATCCAGAGCCCGGTGGCGGCCAGGGTCGCCCCGCCCGCACCGGCCGTGCCCGCGCCGATCACTCTGCCGTACATCGCTTTTCTCCTAAGAGGGTTGAGGGGATCTCACGTAGCCACCCACTTCTCCTCGCTGCGGCGCACCAGCCCCCACAGCGAGGTGAAGTAGACGGCGTGCTGGAAGAGGTCGTAGAGCATCTCCGGGATCATCAGCGCGGCGACCAGGACGGCCTTCGGTCCCGCCCGCCGTACGGAGACGGTCTTCTCGACGACGAAGATCAGGCCGATCGCCGTCCAGAACGGCGACAGGCCCGGCCAGCCGTACAGCGAGGAGTACGCGGCCATGTAGGTCAGGTAGATCAGGAAGGAGAGCGCGCCGAAGCCCATCAGGAACTGCTGGACGAAGTAGCGGGCGGTGACCCGGGTCCAGCCGTAGTCGCGGAGGTTCTCCAGTGCGCCGCGCTGCCAGCGCAGCCGCTGGTGCCAGAGTTTGGGGAGGGTCGGCATGACCTCGGTGGTGACCGCGCAGCCGGCCGGGGACATGGCCCGGTAGCCGAGGGTCTTGACCGCCTTGGTCATCTCGTCGTCCTCGGTGAGCGAGGCGAGGCTGTAGTAGCCGGTGCCGCCGCCGAGTTCGCCGGCGCGGCGGGCCGCGCGGACCTCGCGCAGCACGCGGGCGCGGAACATCGTGCCGGTGCCGGTGAGGACCTGGGCCTTGCCGCCGGTGCGCTCCAGTTCCCAGGCGTAGCGGTGGAACTCCATGCGCTGCAGCAGGCCGAGGAGGCCGCCGCCGTCCTCGCCGTAGAAGACGCCGCCGACCGCGCCGACCTTGCGGTTGAAGGTGGCGAGCGCGGTCTCGACGAACCAGGGGTTGAGGACGGTGTCGGCGTCCTGGACCAGGAGCAGGTCCCGGTCGTCCAGGTGCGGCAGCACCCACGCGATGGCCTGGTTGAGGGCACCGGCCTTCTTGTGGGTGTTGCCCTGGGTGGGGAAGACCCGGGCGCCGTGGGCGGCGGCGACGCCGGCCGTGTCGTCGGTGCAGTTGTCGGTGACGACGACGACCAGGTCGGGGCGCCGGGTCTGGTCCCAGAGGCCGTCGATCGCGTCGGCGATACGTTTCTGCTCGTTGTGTGCCGGGATCAGGACGGCGAGTCTCGGTCTGTCGCCCGGTTCCTCGGGCGCGGCGTGGGCACGGCGCGTGGCGTGACGGCGCACGGCTCGGTACCCCCTGTCGTGAAGACCTCGGTGGATCCGGAAGCCGATGCTCCGGACCCGTCAGTGATCGGAAGTCTTCACGAGATCTGTACAACTTCGGTAGTTGAAAGCTGTAACGGATTGCTCACGGTTGCCTGTGATGACCCTGTGGGTGTGGCTGTGTCCGTTACACGCCGTATCCGTCTCCGTATCCGTCACGGTGGTGATGGTGTCGTTCCTCCTCGACCACCGTCGTCGTCGGCGGCACCATGACCCGCCGGCGGCTGGCGATGCTGCTGAACGTGGCGACGCCGATGATGCCGACGGCCATCAGGATCAGGCCGACGACGTCGAGGTTGACGCCGTTCATGTGCCAGTCGGTCGCGAACGTGAGGATGGCCCCCACGGCGATGAGGATGATGCACCCGCCGAGCCCCATGAGTGTTGCCTCCCCTTCAGGTTCGGTGGTTCCGGTGCACACCGGGTACCCAGGGCGGGGCGGGCTATGTCCGACTAGCCCTCCAGGAACGCCACCAGAGCGTTCGCCAGCAGGAACGGGTCGTCGGCGCCGCACAGTTCGCGGGCGCTGTGCATGGAGAGGATCGCCGCGCCGATGTCGACGGTCTGGATACCGTGCCGGGCCGCGGTGATCGGGCCGATCGTGGTGCCGCAGGGCATCGAGTTGTTGGAGACGAAGGTCTGGAAGGGGACCTGGGCCTTCTCGCAGGCGGCGGCGAAGACCGCGCGGCCCGAACCGTCCGTGGCGTAGCGGTTGTTGACGTTGACCTTGAGGATTGGGCCGCCGTTGGCGCGGGGGTGGTGCGTCGGGTCGTGGCGCTCGGCGTAGTTGGGGTGGACGGCGTGGCCCATGTCGGAGGAGAGGCAGACGGTGGCCGCCAGGGCTCTCGCCCGGTCCTCGTACGACCCGCCCCGCGCCAGCACCGAGCGCTCCAGCACGCTGCCGAGCAGCGGACCGTCCGCGCCGGTGTCGGACTGGGAGCCGGTCTCCTCGTGGTCGAAGGCGGCGAGGACGGGGATGCAGGGCAGGTCGGCGCCGCCCGCGGCCACGGCCGCCAGGGCCGCCGTACCGGCGTGCACGGAGAGCAGGTTGTCCAGCCGGGGGCCGGCCATCAGCTCCTGGTCGCGGCCCAGGTAGGCGGGCGGTTCGACGGTGTAGGTCATCAGGTCCCAGCCGGTGACCGAGCCGGCCGGCAGGCCCGACTCCTGTTCCAGGAAGGCGATCAGGTCGCCGTCGCGGATGTCGTCGCCGAGGCCCCAGATGGGCTGGAGGTGGCGCTGCTTGTCGAGCTTGAGGCCTTCGCCGACCGAACGGTCCAGGTGGATGGCGAGTTGCGGCACCCGCAGCAGCGGCCGGGCCACGTCGACGAGGCGGGTGGAGCCGTCGCGCAGGCTGAGCCGGCCGGCCAGGCCGAGGTCGCGGTCGAGCCAGGAGTTCATGAGCGGTCCGCCGTAGATCTCCACGGCGACCTGGCGGAAGCCGTGCGCCCCGGTGTCCGGACGGGGCTTGACCCGCAGGTTCGGGGAGTCGGTGTGGGCGCCGACGATCCGGAACGGCGTGTGCGGTGCGGCGCCCTCCGGGACGTACCAGGCGATGATCGCGCCGCCGCGCAGCACGTACTTGCCGCCGGCCGTGCCGTCCCAGGCGTCCGTCTCGGCGACCTGCCGGAAACCGGCCTTCTCCAGTCGTGCGCCGGCGTTCGCCACGGCGTGGTACGGCGTGGGGGCGGCCGCGAGGAAGGACATCAGGTCGTCGGTGTGGCCGCGATCGAAGCGGGAGGGTTCGCTCATGTGCTTCACCTTAACGACGTACGGTGGCCCGCTCCCCTGTGAAGGAGCGGGCCACCGCGGCGGACTCGGCCGGACGAACGGTCAGAAAGCAGCCTCGTCCAGCTCCATCAGGTCGAGGTCGACGCCGGCCGCGATCTTGCGGGCCAGGGTCACGCCAGGCAGCACGTTGGCCGCGAAGAACTTCGCCGCCGCGATCTTGCCGGTGTAGAACGCCTTGTCCTTGTTCGACGCCGTCTCGAGCTTCTCGGCGGCGATCGCGGCGCCCTTGAGCAGCAGGTAGCCGACGATCACGTCGCCCGAGGCGAGCAGCAGGCGGCTGGTGTTGAGGCCCACCTTGTAGATGTTCTTGACGTCCTGCTCGGTGGCGGCGAGGTCGGTCAGCATCAGGCCGACGATCGCCTCCAGCTCGACGGCGGCCTTCGCGAGGTGCTCGCGGGCGCCCGCCAGCTGCTCGCCGCCGGTGCCGAGCGCCAGGAACTTCTTGATGTCCTCGGCGAGGGAGTTCAGGGCCGCGCCCTGGTTGCGGACGATCTTCCGGAAGAAGAAGTCCTGGCCCTGGATCGCGGTGGTGCCCTCGTACAGGGTGTCGATCTTGGCGTCGCGGATGTACTGCTCGATCGGGTACTCCTGCAGGAAGCCGGAGCCGCCGAAGGTCTGCAGCGACTGGGCGAGCTGCTCGTAGCCCTTCTCGGAGCCGTAGCCCTTGACGATCGGCAGGAGCAGGTCGTTGAGCGCGTGCTCGGCCTTGGCGTCCTCGCCGTTCGCCTCCTTGACCGCGATCGCGTCCTGGATCGACGCGGTGTAGAGGACCAGGGCGCGCATGCCCTCGGCGTACGCCTTCTGCGTGATCAGCGAGCGGCGGACGTCGGGGTGGTGGGTGATGGTGACCTTGGGCGCGGTCTTGTCCATGAAGTTCGCGAGGTCCGGACCCTGGACGCGCTCCTTGGCGTACTCAAGGGCGTTCAGGTAGCCGGTCGACAGGGTCGAGATGGCCTTCGTGCCGACCATCATCCGGGCGAACTCGATGATCCGGAACATCTGGCGGATGCCGTCGTGCTTGTCGCCGATCAGCCAGCCCTTGGCCGGGTGCCGGTCGCCGAAGGTCATCTCGCAGGTGTTGGAGGCCTTCAGGCCCATCTTGTGCTCGACGTTCGTGGCGTAGACGCCGTTGCGCTCGCCCAGCTCGCCGGTCTCGAAGTCGAACAGGTACTTCGGGACGAGGAAGAGGGACAGGCCCTTGGTGCCCGAACCGGCACCCTCGGGGCGCGCCAGCACGTAGTGAAGGATGTTCTCCTCCATGTCGTGCTCACCGGAGGTGATGAAGCGCTTCACGCCCTCGATGTGCCAGGAGCCGTCCTCCTGCTGGACCGCCTTGGTGCGGCCGGCACCGACGTCCGAACCCGCGTCGGGCTCGGTGAGCACCATGGTCGAACCCCAGGTGCGGTCCACGGCGAGCTGCGCCCACTTCTTCTGCTCCTCGGTGCCCTCCTCGAAGAGGATGCGGGCGAACGCCGGGCCGGAGGAGTACATCCACACGGCCGGGTTGGCGCCGAGGACCAGCTCCGCGTACGACCAGATAAGCGACGGGGGAGCGGTCGTGCCGCCGATCTCCTCGGGCAGGCCGAGGCGCCAGTACTCCGAGTCCATGAAGGCCTTGTAGCTCTTCTTGAAGGAGGCGGGGACCGGGGCGGTGTTGGTCTCCGGGTCGAAGACCGGGGGGTTGCGGTCGGCGTCGGCGAAGGACTCGGCGAGTTCGTTCTCGGCGAGCCGGGTCAGCTCCTCCAGGACGCTCTTCGCGGTGTCGGTGTCCATCTCGGCGAACGGGCCGGTGCCGTACAGCTTGTCGCGCCCGAGCACTTCGAACAGGTTGAATTCGATGTCGCGGAGGTTGGACTTGTAGTGCCCCATGGTGACGGCTCCGTATCCGGATCGGCGAGGCACTGAATCCTCGCGCAAGCTTTCACATACCAACGAGTAGTTCCGATGATGCTACCCGTCGGTAATAAGGCGCAACCCCCTCGGGTGAAGTGTGAGAAGGGTCTACCTTCTCGCGGACGCCGCGTGTCTCGGTAGGCTTGCGCGCATGTATGGATACGGCCAGCCCATGGACGGTGGGGCCGCTCAGCAGCAGTACGCCCAGCCGCAGCAGCAGATGCCGGGCGGCTACGGCCAGCAGGCGCCGCTCTATCCCGAGCCGTCCCCGCCGTCCCTCGCGGACGCGGTCCGTGCCTTCACCACCGGTCAGGTGACCGCCGAGGACTTCCAGCAGGTCTTCGCCACGTCCAAGGTCTACTGCCCGCGCGGCGACAACCCCGGGTTCCTGGCCCTGCACAACACGCAGCAGCCGGTGATCCCGATGTTCACCTCGCTGAAGGAGCTGCGCCGGTACGCGGGCAAGGAGTCCAAGTACTTCGTGATCACCGGCGCCGAGGTCATCGACCTCCTGCCGACCGGCTACGGGTTCGTCCTGGACATGGAGGGCGAGCACCGGATGGTCTTCGACGCGAAGGCGGTCGAGCAGATGGTGGAGTTCGCGATGCGGCGGATGTACGGCTAGACGTCGTTGCTCGGCAGACGGCAGACGGCAGACGGCAGACGGCAGACGGCAGACGGCAGTCGCCACAGTGCGGTGCCCGACCCGACGACATGCCGCCCCGCCCCCCTCCGCCGGGGGCGCGTGGCCCCCGCGGCTGGAAATGTGCCGGTCCGGCAGGCAGCGGACACGGCAGACCGGCGGGGGCACGCATGGCGGTGGCACGGAACGTCCTGATCACGGGCGGCTCGGCGGGGATCGGGCGGGCCTGCGTGCAGCGGTTCGCACGCGGCGGCGACCATGTGTGGTTCACCTACCACTCCGGACGTGAACGCGCGGCCCGGCTGGTCGCGGAGCTGGCCGGCACCTGCCGGCACCCGGCACGGGCCTTCGAGTTCCGCCAGGGCGAGTGGCCCGACCACGAGCGGCTGGTCGCGGAGCTGCCCGGACCGGTCGACGTCCTCGTCAACAACGCGGCGGTCGGCTCGAAAACCGTCGGGCACTACGTCCCCGGGCCCGGTCCCACCCAGGACGCGGCGTTCCTGCAGATCAACGCCGTCGGACCGCTCTGGCTCAGTGAACAGCTGCTGCCGGGCATGCGGGCCCGGGGAGGCGGCACGATCGTCAACGTGGCCAGTGTCGGCGGGGGCGTCGCACAGTTCCCCGGCTTCCGGATCGCGGACGGCATGAGCAAGGCCGCCCTCGCATACCTCACCCGCCACCTGGCCGCCGAACTGGTCCACGACCGCATCGACGTGGTCGCCGTCTGCCCGGGCGCCGTCGAGACCCCCATGTTCGAGGCGAGCACCCTGGCCGGCCTCTCCCCGGCCCGTCGCTCGGCCCTCGAATCCGCCCTGCCGCGCGGCCGGCTGATCCGCCCCGAGGAGGTCGCGGAACTGGTGTGGTGGCTGACCGGCCCCGGCGCCGGGCTCCTGCACGGCGCGGTGATCGACGCGTCGATGGGCCTCGGGGTACGCCCAGGGCTGCTGGGCGACCTGACCGAGACCGCCGGAGCCGACCGATGACCCCGGCCTCCCGCACCTCGCGTACCTCCCGCCAGGCGGCCCGGCTGGTCGCCGGTTCACCGGCCATCGCGCAGGCGCACTTCCGCGCGGAGGCATTGCCGTACCACCCGCGGCTGCGTCCCGACGGCTGGCTCAACCTCGGCACCGCGGAGAACCGGCTCGTCCAGGACCTGCACGCGGAGACGCCGCCCCGTCTCCTGACGGCGCGCGACACCCGTTACGCGCCCCTGTACGGCACCCCGGAGCTGCGCGCCCACATCGCACGCCACCTGGCCGACCTGGGTGGCGGGCCGGTCGACCCGGAGGACCTCGTGCTGGTGGCCGGGGCGACGTCGGCGCTCGACGTGGCGGCCACGGCCCTGTGTGACCCGGGCGAGGCGATCGTGGTCCCCACCCCCTGCTACGGCGCCTTCGACACCGACCTCGCGGGCCGCTCCGGCGCTCGGCTGCTGCCTGCCCCGCCGGACGCGCGGGACGGCCACGCACTCTCCGTACCGGCCGTGGACCGGACACTGGCCGAGGCCCGGCGCGACGGCGTGGACGTACGGGCGGTGGCGCTGGCCTCCCCGGCGAACCCGACCGGACAGGTCCATTCGCCCGCAGAACTAAGGGAGTTCGCCGAGGTGGCCGCCCACCACGGCGTGGACGTCGTGGCGGACGAGATCTACGCGGGCTCGGTGTTCGGACCGCGGCCCTTCACCAGCCTGCGCACGGTCGCCCCGGACGCCGCCCGCGTCCACACCGTGTGGGGCTTCGCCAAGGACTTCGGGCTGCCCGGTTTCAAGGCGGGCGTGCTGCACACCACGGACCCCGAGACCCGGGCCGCCGCCCGCGCCCTCGCCTACTTCGCGCCCGTCTCCACCCACACCCAGGCCCACCTGGCGGACCTCCTCGCCGACCCCGCCCGGGTGCGCGACTTCCGCACCGAGAACCGCCGCCGCCTCGGCGCCTCGCACGCCCGCGCCGCGGCCCTGCTGGACGCTTTCGGCATCCCGTACGCCCCCGCGCAGGCGGGCTGCTCGCTCTGGGCCGACCTCGCGGCCTGGCTGCCCCGGCCCGGGTTCGCCGGTGAACACGCGTTGTGGCGGGAGATCCTCGACCGCACCCACGTCAGCATCCTGCCCGGCGCGGCCTTCCACGCCCCGCGCCCCGGCTGGTTCCGCGTGTGCCACTCGCTCGACGCGGCCCTGGTGGAGGAGGCCCTGACCCGGCTCGGCCGGCTGCTCACCCCGAAGGGAGCACCCCATGTCGACGCATCACACCGCGCGGCCGCACCCGCCGGGCCCGCTCGACCGCTGGTATGAGCAGGCGGGCGTACGCACCGGCGTGCGCCGGATGTTCCACGAGGAGACGGAGCGCGGCAGGGTCTTCTTCCCGGCCGGGCTGGTGCCGTACGCCGGCCACGAGGCGGTACGGCGGCTGCCGCCCGAGCGGGTGCGGGAACTGACCGTGCGCCACCTCTACCAGTTCCTGCTGTCGACGACGCACCTGGAGACCCGGGTCGTCAACACGGCCGCCGAGGCGGTGGCGAACGCCAGGACCGGGCTCGACCTGCCGCCGGCGCTGCGTCCGGACGCCTTCAAGGTCTACTGCGACGAGGGCTACCACGCCCTGTACAGCCTCGACCTGGCCGACCAGATCGCCGCCGCTACGGGCATCGCGATACCGGACGAGGACTACGGCGGCTTCGTCGACCGGTTACGGACGTCGGCGCGCCGTGCGTTGCCCGACGCGCCCGCCCTCGCCGCACTGCTCCAGGCGGTCGTCTTCGAGACGCTGATCACCGCTGTGCTGAACGAGGTGCCGGGCGACCCCTCCGTCGTCGGCGTGGTGCGCGACCTGCTGCGCGACCACGCCCGGGACGAGGGTCGGCACCACCGCTTCTTCTCCGCGCTCTTCCGGGAACTGTGGACCCACCTGTCGGCCGCCGACCGGGTCAAGGCCGCCAAGGCTCTGCCCGAGTTGATCCGTACCGCTTTGACCTGGGACCTCGCCCCGGTGCGTACGTCACTGCGGCTGGCCGGCCTCGACGCGGACACCGCCCGCCGGGTCGCCGACGACTGCTGCGCCGCCGGCCCCGACCTCCGCCGCCTGAACGACACCGCCCGCTCGACGCTGCGCCTCTGCGCCGCCGTGGGCGTCTTCGACCTGCCGGGCATGCGCGAGCACTTCGCCGCCCACGGGCTCGGCGACGGCGACGCGGATCCGGCGGCGACGGAGCCCGTGGAACAGGAGACCCAGTGAACCCGACCACCTCCACCACCACCACGACCACGACGGCGGCCCTCACCTATGGCGCCTACCTGCGGCTGCCGCAGCTGCTCGGTCAGCAGGTGCCGCGGGCCGCGGCGGCGCACGACGAGTATCTGTTCATCACCGTCCATCAGGTGCACGAGCTGTGGTTCAAGCAGCTGCTGACCGAGCTGACGGACGCCCGTGACCGGATGCTGGCCGGCGACAGCGCGGTGGCGGTGCGGCGGCTGCGCCGATGCCATGAGATCGAGCGGGTGCTGCTGTCGGCGCTGGAGCTGCTGGACACGATGGCACCGGCCGACTTCCGGGCGTTCCGGGGCGCGCTGGGTTCGGCGAGCGGCGGGCAGTCCGCGCAGTTCCACGAGATCGAGGCGCTCTCGGCCCGTCGGGAGCGGGCCCGGACGATGCGCTGGCTGACCGACGCCGAGCGGGCCCGGCTGGACCGGCGGCTGCTGGAGCCGACCTTGTGGGACGGCTTCCTCGCGGTCCTGGCGGGCCTCCCGCCCGCGGACCGGGCCGCGGCCCTCCGCGGGGAGGGGCCGCGGGGCGACCTGGCGGACGCGCTGCTCGGCCACGACGAAGGGTGGGCGTCGTGGCGGGCCCGGCACGTCCTTGTCGTGGAGCGGCAGATCGGCGGCGGCCGGGGCACGGCGGGCAGTTCGGGGGCCGCGTATCTGCGGTCCCGAAGCGGGAAGCGGTTCTTCCCGGAGCTGTGGGAGGCTCGGGGCACCGTGCTGTGATCCCCTGATGCGCCCGTGAGGTCAGGGCGACGCCCGGAGGGAATGCCCTCCGGGCTTTTCCCGTTAGGGGTGGCAGAAAGTTCAATGCTCAACTAAACTGGGTGCACAAGGAGGAGCCAACATGCCTGCAGTGACCGTCGAGAACCCGCTCACCCTGCCTCGGGTGGCCGCCCCGGCCGACGCCGTGGCCCGTCCCGTGCTCACCGTCACGACCGCGCCGAGCGGTTTCGAGGGTGAGGGTTTCCCGGTCCGCCGGGCGTTCGCGGGGATCAACTACCGCCACCTCGACCCGTTCATCATGATGGACCAGATGGGTGAGGTGGAGTACGCGCCGGGCGAGCCCAAGGGCACCCCCTGGCACCCGCACCGCGGCTTCGAGACCGTCACCTACATCATCGACGGCATCTTCGACCACCAGGACAGCCAGGGCGGCGGCGGCACCATCACCAACGGCGACACCCAGTGGATGACGGCCGGCTCCGGCCTCCTCCACATCGAGGCTCCGCCGGAGTCCCTCGTGGTGTCCGGCGGTCTCTTCCACGGCCTCCAGCTGTGGGTGAACCTCCCCGCCAAGGACAAGATGATGGCGCCGAGGTACCAGGACATCCGCGGCGGCCAGGTGCAGCTGCTGACGACTCCCGACGGCGGTGCGCTGCTGCGCGTCATCGCGGGCGAGCTGGACGGCCACGCCGGCCCCGGCATCACCCACACCCCGATCACGATGATCCACGCGACCGTCGCCCCGGGCGCCGAGGTCACGCTGCCCTGGCGCGAGGACTTCAACGGCCTGGCGTACGTGCTGGCCGGCAAGGGCTCGGTGGGCGCGGAGCGCCGTCCGATCCACCTGGGCCAGACGGCCGTCTTCGGCGCGGGCTCCTCCCTCACCGTCCGCGCGGACGAGAAGCAGGACTCGCACACGCCGGACCTGGAGGTCGTGCTGCTCGGCGGCGAGCCGATCCGTGAGCCGATGGCCCACTACGGCCCGTTCGTCATGAACACCAAGGACGAGCTCATGCAGGCCTTCGAGGACTTCCAGAAGGGCCGCCTCGGCACGATCCCCGCCGTCCACGGCATGACGGAGACCGGCCCGCAGTCCTAACCGACAAAGCCCCCCGAGAGGCCCGCCGCAACCAAGCGCCGGGCCTCCCACGTCCCCCCACCCCCTCACTGACCGAGCCGCCTCCGCCCCACCCTTTTCGCCGACCGAGTCGCCCCCCTTCCTTCGGCTCCGGTCTTTTCGCCGACCGAGTCGCCCCCCTTCCTTCGGCTCCGGCC
>NZ_JAEKKT010000450.1 GCF_019510245.1 Streptomyces sp.
GCTCGCGGGGCGAGCGGCCGTCGTCCGCGGGCGGCAGGAGCGCGGCCACGAAGTCAGCGGCGCGTTCCTCCAGGCTCGCGGCCAGCAGTTCGTCCTTGCTCTCGAACAGCTGGTACATGGAGCGCTTGGACACCCCCGCCGCCTTGCACAGCGCCTCGACACCGATGCCGACACCGTCTCGGTAGGTGAGCGTGGCCGCCGCCTCCAGCAGCCGCTCTCTGGGACTCGGCTTCACTTTGGTGGTCATACTGTGAGGTTAACTCGAATCGGACGAAAATAAAACCGATCGGTTTCCAGGAAGGCAGAGGCGGCGCCGTCCCGGGTGAGCCGTATGGATTTCGCCAGGCCGGGCCGCGGGCTTCTCGGGCTCAGTCTCGGCCGGGATGCGGTGCAGCCCCTTGCGGTCGTACCAGCCGGTCATACCGAAGCCGAAGACGGCGGCAAGTGCGAGGCCGACGGCCATCGTCACCCAGACCTGGGTCAGGCCGGCGTCGCCCTGTGCGTCGTAGCTCGGACTCCGCCAGGAAGCGGGCATGGAAGGGCGGTGCCCTCGGCGCCGGCGGCGTTCCGCCACCAGAAGCGCGTGTCGGTGTCGACGGTCGCGAGACACGGACTCGGCCAGGATGCGGGCATCTGGTCGGTGACGAAGCGGCGCGCTGGGCGGCGAAGCAGTGGGTGACGACCACCTCGCACACGGCGGCCAGGCTCGTGATCGTGTCCAAGGACCGGGTGAATGCGTCGATGCGGGCCAGACCTCCAAGAGCCCGAGAGCCTGGGCCTGGAGTGCAGTGGAGAACGCCGCCGCACTCAGGCCGTGGTGCTCGACCGGCCTGCGAAGGTGCGGGAGAGGACCTGCGCGGGCATAAGCCCATCACTATCGGCCGGTTCCCCGAACACCTCACTGACGAGCCGAGGTCAGGGTCGCTGTGACCTGGTCACCGCGGGGCCTCCGCACCGGCCCGGTCGGGAAGCAGGGCGAGGAGCTGTTTCGTGTGGCCGGGCAGTTCTGCCTCCGCCAGTCCGGTGACGATGTCGCGCAGCGACATGGGCTGATCGACCAGGAGGGTGTCGTTGGACAGGAGCAGTGCCGGCGCTACGGTACTGAGCTCGGCGTCGCTGAGCGCCGCACCTCCGGCGAGTGCACACAGGGCGGCCGCCTGGTCGTTGATGCGGTCCCGGAGCCCGGCGTTGCCGCCGGCGTGCGCGATGGTTCGCTCGATGGTCCAGGCGTCGAGGGCGATCCGGTTGTCGTACGTCGTGTTGGCCCCCGCTGCGACCCCCGCTACGGAGGCGATGGTGGCGGCGCTGATCAGAGAGACGTGCGCCAGGATCTGGTCGGCGTTCCACTCGCCTTCCGGCGGGGCGGGGTTGGGGTCGTCGGCGCTGGCCACCGTGGCGGCTGCGTCCAGCAGTGTGCGGTAGGCGTCCTGGAGTGGGGCGGTGTCCAGCATGTCTTGCACCTCTCTGTGCGAGCGGATGCGGAATGAACCGGAGGCGGAAAGTCGCGGCTCAGGTATGGGCGCGGGTCATCTCCCAGGGCGCCTGCGGCAGGACCTCGCCGGTCTCCAGCATCGACTTGAGGTTCGCCAGCACGGCCGGCCAGCCGGCCGAGATGCCGCCCAGCATCTCCTGGTTGGGGAGGTTCTCGTGGGTCACGGTGAGACGGACGATGTCCTGATGCGGTTCGACGAGAAAGGTGACGACGGACGGTTCTCCCGGCGATTCGGCATCGGGGGCGTCGTCAAAGGTGATGACCAGCCGGGTCGGGGGCTCTGCCTTCAGGACACGGCCCACCACGTCGATCTTGCCTGACCCGTCGACTCGCCGGTGTTCCCAGGCCGAGCCCGGCTGCCAGTCGGAGACGTTGGCGTGGCCCCAGTAGCGCGCCGTCAGGTCGGCGTCCGTCAGGGCTTGCCACACCTGCTCCGCACTGGCGCGGATGTAGGTGACGTATACGTAGTCCGGCACCGGTGTGGGTGCGTTGGTCATGGCGTACTCCTCTGCCTGGTGCTTGATGGCGCTGATCGCTTGCAGGCGGGGCTTGTCGAAGCCGGAGATCCAGCGCTCCTCGAGCTCGTGGATCGGGGCCGGGTTGAGGTAGTGGAGCCGCTCCCGGCCGCGCCGTACGACGGTGACGAGGTTGGCCCGCACGAGGATGTCCAGGTGCTGTGTCGCCGACTGGCGTGCCATGCCGAGGCGCTCGCACAGTTCGCGCAGAGTCTGCCCGTTCTGCTCGCGCAGCCGGTCGAGCAGGAGCCGCCGGGTGGGATCGGCCAGCGCCTTGAACACCGAGTCCATCGCTGCTGCTTCTAGGCTCACGTTCATCATTATGCAGGTATTCACCTGCCTATTGTCAAGGGCGAACGGTCGGGGGGCAGGGCGCCAGTCGATCAGGGGGAAGGTGCGCGGAGTGAGTCCTCACTCATTGACGGAGTGAGGACTCACTCCGTACACTCTTAGTCATGACAGCACCCAAGGAGAACCAGACCACCCGCCGCCGCGCCCCCGCCATGTCGCCGGAGCAGCGGCGCGCGATGATCATCCAGACCGCGATCCCACTGATCGCCGAGTACGGCGCCGCGGCGACGACCGCGAAGATCGCCCGAGCCGCAGGAATCGGCGAGGGAACGATCTTCCGGGTCTTCACCGACAAGGACGAGCTGCTGCGGGCCTGCATGGCCGAGGCACTCTCCCCCGAGCACGCGGTCCGCGAGCTCGACGCCATCGACGTATCCCAGCCCCTGCCCGACCGGCTCGCCGAGGCGGCCGAGGCACTGGCGGCGCACCTGGCCAGGATGGGCGCTGTCGCCGGCTCGCTGGGGCATGGCGGCGGCAAGCACGCCGGTACGGTGCGCGGCGCGGGCCGCACCGAGTCGACGCGACGACCCGTATCCGCGCGGCCCTCGCGGATCTGCTGGAGCCCGACAAGGCCGCCCTGCGACGGCCGCCGGAGCAGATCGCGGCCCTCTTCTTCGGGCTGCTCTTCATCCAGCCGCGTACGGATGACGAGCCCGACCTGACCCCACAGGAGCTGGTTGAGGTCTTCCTGCACGGGGCGCTCTCGGAAGACGCCAAGTAGGCATGAGGAGTAGGCGCCTGGGTGTGAGTGCTCGGCCGTGGAACGTGGACGACGACTTGCGGTTGCTGCTCAAGCCCCTGCAGCCGCCGTGACCTGAGCGGTCACCGGGGCCTCGCCCGGTGGATGACCAGCTGTAGGACTTGCCCGCCATCGGCGGTCCCTCGTCCGCGACATGACGCGGTCGGCATTGTCCAGTCGCCCAGGAGTCGGGCCGGATCGCGCCCCGGGACAAACGGGAGGTTGCCGCATCGGTCGGCTACGAGGAGGTCGTTTCCCGACGCCCTGGGCGAGGAGACTCTCGGCGGTCTCCGCGATCGTGTCCTCGAGGGGACGTGCCCGCCAATCGAGGAGCCGCTCGGCCTTGGCGCTTGTGGCGTCGAGATCCCGGCCAAGTTGGTGCTGCAGCAGTGGCAGTTCCGGGTTCACGCTGCTCAGAGCGCGTGCGAGCCATACGGGCAGTTCGCAGGTCGGGGCCTTGGCGGCGCGCTCACCCAGGCGGTCGCGCAGAATCCGCCGGCCCGAACGCGGTCTGTGGCGGACCCGGTCAGGCCCAGGTGGCTGACCCAGTTGTAGAGGGGCGAGTCGGGCGGGTCTGCCATGCGGCGGCGGTGATGAATGCAGCGAGCCAGGACACACGCGGGCCGAGGAGGATGAGGAGCGCTCCAGCGCGGGCGGCCGCGCCGGAGCGGACGATGGGGCTCACGCCAGCGCCATGCCGGGGACATGCTTGCGGATGGCCTCCAGCTCGGCCTCGTCGGAGATGCCCTGCCAGTCGTAGCGGGGGGTGTACGGGGTTTCCAGGGCGCGTACGTCGTCGTCGGTGAGCTCGATGTCGAGGGAGGCCACGGCCTCGTCGATCTGCGGGATCGAGCCCGCGCCGACCAGGGGTGCGGTCACGGCCGGCTGGCGGCGGAGCCAGGCGAGCGCGATCCGCGCACGGCTGACGTCGTGGGCGTCGGCGACCTGTCCGACCGCGTCGATGATCGCGCGGTTGGAC
>NZ_JAEKKT010000195.1 GCF_019510245.1 Streptomyces sp.
AGCGGCTTCGCCTTCGGGTTCGGCATCGAGCGGATGCTGATGTTCCGCCACAACGTCGAGGACATGCGAGACATGGTCGAGGGTGACGTCCGGTTCACCCGGCCGTTCGGGATGGAGATCTGATGCGGGTCCCGCTTTCCTGGCTGCGGGAGTACGTCGACCTGCCGGCCACCGAGACCGGCCGCGACGTGCAGGCCAAGCTCATTTCGGGAGGTCTGGAGGTCGAGACCGTCGAGCAGCTCGGCGACGGCCTCAAGGGCCCCCTGGTGGTCGGCCAAGTGCTGACCATCGAGGAGCTGGAGGGCTTCAAGAAGCCGATCCGCTTCTGCACCGTCGACGTCGGCACCGCCAACGGCACCGGTGAGCCCCAGGAGATCGTCTGCGGCGCCCGCAACTTCGCCGTCGGCGACAAGGTGGTGGTCGTGCTCCCGGGCGCGGTGCTGCGCGGCGGGTTCGCCATCGCCGCGCGCCAGACGTACGGCAAGACCTCCCATGGCATGATCTGCTCCAGCGACGAGCTGGGCATGGGCGACGACGGCACCAAGGGCATCATCGTGCTGCCGCCGGAGACCGAGGTCGGCAAGGACGCCATCGAGCTGCTGGAGCTGGTCGACGAGGTCCTGGACATCGCCGTCACCGCCAACCGCGGCGACTGCCTGTCCATCCGCGGCGTGGCCCGCGAGGCCGCCATCGCCTACGGCCTGCCGCTGCGCGACCCCGCGCTCCTCGACGTGCCCGGCCCGAACGCCTTCGGCTACCCCGTCCAGGTGCTGGACCCGCTCGGCTGCGACCGCTTCACCGCGCGCACCGTCACCGGTCTGAGCCCCGAGGCCCGCTCCCCGATCTGGCTCCGGCGGCGCCTGCAGAAGGTCGGCATGCGCCCGATCTCCCTCGCGGTCGACGTCACCAACTACGTGATGATGGAGCTCGGCCAGCCGCTGCACGCCTACGACCGCAAGCTGGTCCAGGGCACCATCGGCGTCCGCCGCGCCATCGAGGGCGAGAAGATCGTCACCCTCGACGGCACCGAGCGGACGCTGCACGCCGAGGACCTGGTCATCACCGACGACCGCGGCCCGATCGGCCTCGCGGGCGTCATGGGCGGCGCCAACACCGAGATCGCCGACCACGCGGACGTGGAGAACGCCACGACCGACGTGGTCATCGAGGCGGCCCACTTCGACGCCGTCGCCATCGCGCGCAGCGCCCGCCGCCACAAGCTGTCCTCCGAGGCCTCCCGCCGCTTCGAGCGCGGCGTCGACCCGCAGGCCGCGGCCGCCGCCGCGCAGCGCACGGTCGACCTGCTGGTGCTGCTCGCCGGCGGCACCGCCGAGGCCGGCGTCACCGAGGTCATCGCACCGTCCGCGCCGCACACCATCACGGTCGCGGCGAACCACCCCGACAAGGTCGCCGGCGTCGAGTACGGCCGCGAGACCGTCGTCCGCCGCCTCCAGGAGGTCGGCTGCGACGTCTACGGGCAGGACGAGCTGCTCGTCACGGTGCCGTCCTGGCGGCCCGACCTGCTCGAACAGAACGACCTGGCCGAAGAGGTCATCCGCCTGGAGGGCTACGAGAACCTGCCCTCCACGCTGCCCAAGCCGCCGTCCGGCCGGGGCCTGACCCACCGGCAGCGGCTGCACCGC
Organism: Streptomyces sp.; assembly: GCF_019510245.1. GTDB lineage: Bacteria > Actinomycetota > Actinomycetes > Streptomycetales > Streptomycetaceae > Streptomyces. The sequence continues at coordinate 1,644 of NZ_JAEKKT010000195.1, forward strand.
CGGGTGGGCCGCGCGCTTGCCGGAGCCGGCTACGTCGAGGCACCGAACTACCCGTTCGTCAGCGAGCAGGTCTTCGACCAGCTGGGCCTGGCCGCCGACGACCCGGCCCGCCGGGTCGTCCGGCTGACCAACCCGCTCAACGACGAGGAGCCCGCGCTCCGCACCTCGCTGCTGCCGGGCCTGCTCGGTGCGCTCCGGCGCAACGACGGCCGCGGTACGCACGACCTGGCGCTGTTCGAGACCGGCCTGGTCTTCCTGCCGCGTGCGCAGCAGGGCATCGCCGGCCACCTGCCGGTCGACCGCCGCCCGACCGACGCGGAACTCGCCGCGCTCGACGCCGTGCTGCCCGAGCAGCCGCGCCACGTCGCCGTCGTCCTCGCGGGCGCCCGCGAGCAGGCCGGCTGGTGGGGCAAGGGCCGTCCGGCCGACTGGGCCGACGCGGTCGAGGCCGGGCGCGCGGTCGCGCGTGAGGCCGGGGCCGAGCTGATCGTGCGGTCCGGGCAGTACGGGCCGTGGCATCCCGGCCGCTGCGCCGAGCTGGTCGTCGTGGCCGACGGCGCGGAGCGGGTCGTGGGCCACGCCGGTGAGCTGCACCCGCGGGTGGTGAAGGCGCTGGGCCTGCCGGCGCGCACCTGCGCGATGGAGCTGAACCTGGACGCGCTGGAGCAGGTCGGCGACGGCACCCCGCAGGCGCCGGGCATCTCGACGTTCCCGGTGGCCACGCAGGATGTCGCCCTCGTGGTGGACAAGCCGGTGCCGGCCGCCGACGTCGAGGCCGCGCTGCGCGAGGGGGCGGGTGAACTCCTCGAGGCCATCCGGCTGTTCGACGTGTATGTCAACGACGAGCAGCTCGGCGACGGGAAGAAGTCGCTGGCGTATGCGCTGCGCTTCCGGGCGGGGGACCGGACGCTGACGGTCGACGAGGCGTCGGCGGCTCGTGACGCTGCGGTCGCCCTTGCGGGGGAGCGCACGGGGGCGGTGCTGCGCGGCTAGTCGCCGTGGGGGCTGCGCGTTTCGGCCGGGTGCGGATTTCGCCGTGGCTGATCGCGCAGTTCCTCCCCCAGCCCTCGGCCGGGGTACCCCCAGCGTCCCTGACGGGTGCTTACAAGTACTGCTACCTGCATAAATGCGGGTGTCCGGCGAGTGGTCACTCATTCGGGTGAGATCCAACCCGGACATGGCCTTTTCGGGGCATGCCGTCGACAGAATCGGACCGGCCTTTCGGGGTCGGTCCGTCTGTTCCGGCAGGGCCTATATGGGGGCCATCGGCATGATCCGTATCAAGGCGAACCCACGGCCCCGGCGCCGTGCACTTGCCCTGGGGTTGCCCACGGTGTGGGGCGCCGTCGCGGTCGGCTACAAGTTCGGATGCCCGCTGGCCGAGCAGAACGGGCTCGGTGCGCGGATCGTCACCAGTGCCGTGTTCTTCGCGGTCGGCACCGGCCTGATACTGCACGTCCGCAGCGCCCTGCTGCGCGAGCTGCGGCAGGCCCGCAAGGTCGCCGGCGCCGCGCAGAGCGTGCTGCTGCGACCGCTGCCGCCCCGGCTCGCCGGGCTGAACGTCGCCGCCGCCCAGCTCTCCGCCGACCGGGGTGCGAGCATCGGCGGCGATCTCTACGAGGCCGTCGCCACCGAGCACGGCGTACGGGTCGTGATGGGCGACGTACGCGGGCACGGGCTGGCGGCGATCGGTACGGCCGCCGCCGTCCTCGGCAGCTTCCGCGAGGCCGCCCACGACGAACCCGAACTGGGCCGGGTCCTGGGCCGCCTGGACCGCGCCCTCGCCCGACACCTACGAGAACGAGCCAGGTCCGAGCACCCGTCCAGCGGCCAGGACCCGGACAGCCCGGTGGCCGAGGAGTTCGTCACCCTGTTGCTGCTGGAGATCGGAGGAGACGGCGAACTCAGCGCCTTCAACTGCGGCCATCCATGGCCGTACGTGCTGAGCGGTACGCGCGTGGAGCCCCTGTCACCCGCCGATCCGCTGCCGCCCCTCGGGCTCTTTCCGCTGCCGACGGACCTGACTGCCGCCGACTGCGGCCAGTTGCTCGACGGCGAGTCGCTCGTCCTCTACACGGACGGCGCGGAGGACGCGAGAGACGCGAGAGGACGCTTCTTCTCCCTGCAGGAGGCTCTGGCAGAAGCGGTCCGAGACCGCCCGGTCTCCCCCCAGGCCATCCTGCGCACGGTCTTCACGGCCCTGCTCCACCACACCAACGGCCGCCCCACCGACGACATCGCCCTCCTGGTGCTTCACAACGAACGCCGGCATCAACGCCCCTTCTTGGGGGCGCGGGGAACTGCGCGACCAACCACAACGCCCCCGCAGCCGACGAACCGCCTTTGACGGCCCCTTCTTCTGGTCGTCGGCCGAGCCAACGGCCAGGCCACCGCACTGTACGAGGGGGAGCCGGCGGCCCGGCCGGCCTCTTGCGAGGCAATTCAGTCAACCGGCCCGACACGCTCCGCGACAGTGCGCGCACGCTGAGGATTCGCGCACTTCGTTCACACCCCGTGTGAACCCACCCGCACTACGCTGACGGCACCAGGCCACTCGGGGGGCATCCATGCAGCCCAACTCTCTGCTCGACGCGATCCTGGACGAGGCGGGGATCTCGCACGCCGGTCTCGCCGCCCACGTCAACCAGGCGGGCCGGGCCCGTGGACTCTCGCTGCGCTACGAACACACCGCCGTGGCGCGGTGGCTGAAGGGCCAGCGGCCGCGCGGCCAGGTGCCCGACCTGATCTGCGAGGTGCTCGCGGCCCGGCTGCACCGGCCGGTCACCCTCGACGACATCGGCCTCGGGGTGCCCGGCGAGCCCAGCGTCCCGCACACCACCTCGCTCTCCGGCTTCGTCGAACGGGCCACCGCCCTGTGGCGCTCCGACGAACAGCAGCGCCCGCACATACTCGGCGCCCCCGCCGTCACCGGCACGCCCGCCGTGATGCCGGTGTGGGAGTGGGAGAACCCCCCGGAGGACGTCGACGTCTCGCGGGGCGGCCGGCACCGGGTCACCCCGGCCGACCTGGAGATGCTGCGCGCCGCCCGGGCGCACTACGAGCAGATGTACCGCAAGGCCGGCGGCATGGCCACCCGCACCCGGATCGTCGGCTTCCTCAACGCCGAGGCGGCGCCGCTGCTGCGCGGCAGCTACAGGGATGCCACGGGCCGTCAACTGCACCGCGCCACCGGGGGACTGGTGGCGATCGCCGGTATCTGCGCCTACGACTCCGACGCCCACGGCCTCGCTCAGCGCTACTTCCACCAGGCACTGCGCCTGTCGAAGGCCAGCGGCGACCGGGGACTCGGCGCGTACGTCATCGCGCTCCTCGTCAACCAGGCGCTGTTCATGCGGGAGTTCCGGCAGGCCGTCGCCTTCGCGGAGGCCGCGCTGCGCACCGCGGGCAAGCACATCACCCCCGCCCTCGCCTCCGACCTCTACGCGATGCAGGCGAAGGCGTACGCCCACCTCGGCGACGGCACGAGCGCGCTGTCCTGCATCCGGCGGGCGGAGGCGGCCGCCGAACGCATCCGGCGGGGCCACGAGCCCGACGAGACCGGCTATGTCCAGCCCGGCCTGGTCAACGTACAGGTGGCCGAGGCGCTGCTCAGCCTCGGTGAACTCGCCGCCGCCCGGGAGCATGCCGCGGCCGCCGTCGACAACCCCGCCCACGACCGGGGGCGGGTACACCGGCTCGCCATGCTGAGCACCATCGAACTGCGCCAGGGAAACGCCGAGAACGCGGTGGCCACGGCCGTGCAGATGGCCGAGCAGGCCCGCGGAATGGAGTCGCAGCGCCTGCGCGACAGACTCCGCGCGGTACGCGAGCACCTGGTGCGCAGCGGCGGTGCCGGAACCGCCGAGGCCGCCGAGTTGATCGACGGCGCACTGCGCGTACCGCTCTAGGCGCGGTAGGCCTTCGGAGCCGCTGCTGCGATATTGCCACTTACTCGGCGGAAGGTGGCAGAACCGTGCAGTGGACGAAACAGAACGAACAAACTGTGTATGAAAACCGCTGGTTCAGCGTGAATCTCGCTGATGTCGAGCTGCCGGACGGCCAGCACCTCGACCACTTCCTGATACGGCTGCGGCCCGTGGCCGTGGCGACGGTGGTCAACGAGGCGGACGAGGTCCTCCTCCTGTGGCGCCACCGTTTCATCACCGACAGCTGGGGCTGGGAACTCGCGGCGGGAGTCGTCGAGGACGGCGAGGACATCGCCGTCGCGGCCGCCAGGGAACTGGAGGAGGAGACCGGCTGGCGGCCGGGAACCCTGCGCCATCTCATGACCGTGGAGCCGTCCAACGGCCTCACCGACGCCCGGCACCACATCTACTGGTCCGGCGAGGGCGAGTACGTCGGACACCCCGTGGACGACTTCGAGTCGGACCGCCGGGAGTGGGTCCCGCTCAAGCTCGTCCCGGACATGATCGCCCGCGGGGAGGTCCCGGCCGCCAACATGGCGGCCGCGTTACTCCTGCTGCACCACATGAGGCTCGCCGACGACGGGGGCGGGCTCTAGCGGGCCAGCGCCTGCCAGACCGTGACGACGAGGGCGCCCAGTGCGGTGAGGGCGGCGAGGGAGGGCAGCGGCCAGCGGGCGTGTTCCAGCGAGGCCAGGCGGGTGCTGAGCTCGTCCAGTTCCTTGGCGGTCTCCTTGGTGCGGTGGCTGAGCAGGTTCAGCCCTCCCTCGACCTGGGCGTAGGCCACATCGAGGCGACGACGTAACTCTGCGAGTTCTCCTTGGATCACGGGATGCTCCGGTTCGGTGGTCACGGGTCCGCTCCTTTGCGTGATCGAGGGTGTGGTTCCGCATCCCTTTGCATGCGCATGAAGAGTGAACTCGCCTGGTGAGCGCGTGGGGAGAGTGTGCGAAGGGCATATGCGTGCCCGGGGCACACACGGAGTGTGAAACACGCGGGCCCGGCACCGAAGCAGGTGCCGGGCCCGTGGAGTATCGCTCCCTGTAGTCAGCGGGGCGTGATCAGCCGTACGTGTAGAAGCCCGAGCCGGTCTTCCGGCCGAGCCGCCCCGCCTCGACCATGCGCTGGAGCAGCGGGGGAGCGGCGTACAGCGGCTCCTTGTACTCGGCGTACATGCTGTTCGCGATGGAGACGATGGTGTCCAGGCCGATCAGGTCGGACAGCTTCAGCGGGCCCATCGGGTGGGCGCAGCCCATCTCCATGCCGTTGTCGATGTCCTCGCGGCTCGCGATGCCGGACTCGAACATCCGGATGGACGAGAGCAGGTACGGCACCAGCAGCGCGTTGACCACGAAGCCGGAACGGTCCTGGGCGCGGATCGCGTGCTTGCCGAGCACCTTCTCGGCGAACATCTGGGCGCGGCTGAGGGTGCCCTCGGAGGTGGTGAGCGCCGGGATCAGCTCGACCAGCTTCTGCACCGGGGCCGGGTTGAAGAAGTGGATGCCGATGACGTGGTCGGGCCGCGAGGTGGCGACGGCCAGCTTCACCAGCGGGATCGAGGAGGTGTTGGAGGCCAGGATCGCGTCCGGACGGGCCACCACCTGGTCGAGCACCTGGAAGATCTCCGTCTTCACCTGCTCGTTCTCGACGACGGCCTCGATCACCAGGTCCCGGTCGGCGAACTCGCCGAGGTCCGTGGTGAAGCTCAGCCGGGCGAGCGTGGCGTCCCGCTCCGCCTCGCTGATCTTGCCGCGCTCGGCGGCCTTGGCCAGGGAGCTGTGCAGCCGGGTGCGGCCGATCTCCAGGGCCTCGCCGGTGGTCTCGGCGACCCGCACGTCCAGACCGGCGCGGGCGGCGACCTCGGCGATGCCCGCTCCCATCTGGCCGCAGCCCACGACTCCGACCTTCTCGATGTCGGTCACATCGTCCCCTTCGCTGATCTACGAGCGGCCGGCAGGACCTCCGGATCCGGCGCCTGCTCCGTTCGAGCACGTTACCCGTAAGTATCGATGATCGATCGTCCGGGTGCGGGCATCCTGTGCCGCGGAGGCGATCCGTGACCTCGCGGATCCGGAGAGTGAGAGGCTCTTACGATGGCACGAGTGTCTCGCAGGGCGTTCGCTGTGGGGGCCCTGTCCGTGCTGGCGTCGGCGGCACCCGGCGTGGCCGCGCCGTCGGGACGGCCACCGCGCCGGGCGGTCACCGAGATGCGCGGCATGTGGCTGGCGACCGTCTCCAACCGTGACTGGCCCTCCCGCACCGGACTGTCGGCGTCCGCGCAGCGCAAGGAGCTCACCGCCCTCCTCGACAAGGCGGTCGACCACCGGCTCAACGCCGTGATGTTCCAGGTGCGGCCCACCGCCGACGCGTTCTGGCCTTCGCCCTACGAGCCCTGGTCGCAGTACCTCACCGGCACCCAGGGCAAGGACCCCGGCTGGGACCCGCTGGGCACCGCCGTCACGGAGGCCCACGCACGGGGCCTGCAACTGCACGCCTGGTTCAACCCGTACCGGATCGCCAACCACACCGACCCCGGCGAGCTGGCCGCCTCGCACCCGGCCCGCAAGCATCCGGACTGGGTGGTGCGGTACGGCGGCAGGCTCTACTACAACCCGGGCATCCCGGCCGTCCGCGCCTTCGTGGAGCAGGCGATCCTCGACGCGGTCGCCAAGTACCCCGTGGACGCGGTCCACTTCGACGACTACTTCTATCCGTACCCGGTGGCCGGCCAGACCTTCGACGACGACGACGCGTACGACACCCACGGCGGGGACTTCTCGTCCCGGGCGGCCTGGCGGCGGGACAACGTCGACAAGCTGGTCACCGAGATCGCCGCCGGGGTGAGGAAGCTGCGGCCCGGCACCCGGTTCGGGATCAGCCCGTTCGCGGTGTGGCGCAACGCCGCCACCGACTCCCGCGGCTCCGACACCAGGGCCGGCGTCGAGACCTACGACGACCTGTACGCGGACACCCGGAAATGGGTGCAGGAGAACTGGATCGACCACATCGTCCCGCAGGCGTACTGGCAGATCGGCAACACCGCCGCCGACTACGCCAAGGTGGTCGACTGGTGGGCGGGGGTGGCCAAGGGGTCCGGGACGCGGCTCTACATCGGCGAGGCGCTCTACCAGGCGGGTGCCGCCGGCGCCGCCGGGGCCTGGCAGGACCCGGCCGAGCTGTCCCGGCACCTCACCCTGGCCGACCGGTACCCACAGGTCGGCGGGCATGTGTACTTCGCGGCCAAGGAAGTGGCCGCCGACCGGATCGGCGCGCTCTCCCGGGTGGTCGCCGACCACTACAAGCAGCCGGCGACCCCACCGAGCTGACCAGCGAGCGTTCGCCCCCGGTCTCAGCGGCTCGAGCGATTTCCGCCGCGGTTCGGCAGCGCCCAACGGGGCGCTGGGGGTACCCCCAGCCTTCGGCTGGGGGAGGAACTGCGCCACCAGCCACGACGGCGCCGCAGCCGACAGGCGGCGGAGGTGACGTCGCGGCGCTTCCGGCGGAGCGCTCAGCGCTGTTCGTGGATCTCCCGGTGCCTGACCTGGCAGTCGGGACCGGGGGACATGATGGCCTCGTGCCCGTCCTCGAAGCGGACCCGGTAGGGCGGTGTGCCCTCGGGGCCGAGTACCTGGACGACTTCCGAGACCTGGTCGTGCTGTCCGACCACCCTGCCGTGCTGGACAAGCTGGTCGCCCTCGGATGCACGCATCTCCAGGGCCTCCTCACGATCGCGATCGTTGGGTGACGGCGATGCACACGAGCACGGCGGCGGCCGTGAGTGGAGCGGCCGCGGTGAGGTGCTCGCCCAGCAGCAGCACCGACCACACCAGTGTGAGCAGCGGCTGGGCCAACTGCAACTGGCTGGCCTTCGGAATGCCGACGGCCGCCATCCCCCGGTACCAGACCACCAGACCGAGGAACTGCGATCCCGCCGCCACCCACAGCACACCGGCGACCCCGTGCGCGTTCCAGACGACCGGCTCGTACGACAGCGCGACCACGGCGGCCGGCACCGTCAGCGGCAGACAGCCCACCAGCGCCCAGCCGATGACCTGCCAGCCCGGCATGACCCGGGCCAGCCGGCCGCCCTCGGTGTAGCCGGCCGCGCACACCACGAGGGCCGCGAACAGATAGCCGTCCGCCGCCGTGAGCGCCCCGCCGCTCTGGGCGACCGTGAACGCCAGCACGGCCGCCGCGCCCGCCAGGGCCGCCGCCCAGAAGGTGCGGGACGGGCGGATGCCCATGCGCAGGGCCGAGAAGAGAGCTGTGGTGAGGGGCAGCAGGCCGACCACGACGGCCGCGTGCGAGGTGGTGGAGGTCTCCAGGGCGAGCGTGGTCAGCATCGGGAAGCCGAGCACGACCCCGGCCGCGACGACCGCCAGCCCTGCCCAGTGCCGGCGCTCGGGCAGCCGTACCCGCAGGAACAGCAGGCAGCCGCCCGCCATGGCCGCCGCGAGCACGCTGCGCACCGCCACCAGCGCCCACGGCCCGAAGCTCTCCAGACCCCAGGCCGTGGCCGGGAAGGTGAGGGAGAAGGCGACGACACCGAGCGCGGCCTGGAGGGTGCCGAGCCGTGCGGAGGGGCGGGCGCCCGCTGGAGAGGCCGGGGCGTCGGCCGGTGGCGCGCCGACCGCTATCGAAGTCGGGCTGGTAGCGCTACTCTGTGCTCTCATGCAAGAGCGTAGCAGTGCCGTAGAACTGACGGAACAGCTGCGGCGGGACCTCGACCGCTACTCGCCAGGTGGAAAGCTCCCGTCGAGCCGGGCCCTCGTCGAGCGGTTCCGGGTGAGCCCGGTGACCGTGTCCCGGGCGCTGGCACAGCTGGTCGCGGAGGGGCTGGTCGTCACCCGGCCCGGCGCCGGCGCCTTCAAGGCCCCGCCGCGCACGGCCGAGCCCGCCGGGGACACCTCCTGGCAGGAGGTGGCGCTCAGCGCCGACGGCGCCCTCGACGTGGTCCCGCGCACCGTGGACGCCTCCGGGGTCACCGTGTGCCTCGCCGCCCCGCCGCCCGGCGTGCTGGAGCTCAGCGGCGGTTACCTGCACGCCTCGCTGGAGCCCGAACGCGCCATGGCGGCGGCCCTGGCCCGGGCCGGCCGCCGCCCCGGTGCCTGGGGCCGGCCGCCGCTCGAAGGGCTCCCCGAACTGCGCGAGTGGTTCGCTCGGGACATCGGCGGCGCGGTCACCGCGGCCGAGGTGCTGATCGCGTCCGGCGGCCAGTCCGCCCTGGCCACCGCCCTGCGCGCACTCGCCCCGCCCGGCGCCCCGGTCCTCGTCGAGTCGCCCACCTATCCCGGCATGCTCGCCATCGCCCGCGCCACCGGCCTCCGCCCGGTCCCGGTCCCGGTCGACCCCGACGGCGTGAAGCCCGCCCTCCTTGCCGACGCCTTCCGGGCCACCGGCGCCCGGGTCTTCGTCTGCCAGCCCCTCTTCCAGAACCCGACCGGCGCCGTCCTGGCCCCCGAGCGCCGCGCCGAGGTGCTGCGCATCGCCCGCGAGGCCGGTGCGTTCGTGATCGAGGACGACTACGTGCGGCGGCTGGTGCACGCCGACGCGGGCCCGCTGCCCCGCCCGCTGGCGGCCGACGACCCCGACGGAGTCGTCGTCCACGTCGGCTCGCTCACCAAGGCCACCTCCCCGAGCTTCCGGGTGGCCGCGCTGGCCGCCCGCGGCCCGGTCCTGGAACGCCTGCGCGCCATCCAGATCGTCGACACCTTCTTCGTCCCCCGCCCCCTCCAGGAGGCGGCGCTCGAACTCGTCGGCTCCCCGGCCTGGCCCCGCCACCTGCGCAACCTCGCCGCCGAGCTCAGGACCCGCCGCGACACTCTCACCGGCGCCCTCGCCCACCACATCCCCGAACTCGCCCTCCCGCACATCCCCTCCGGCGGCTACCACCTCTGGCCGCGCCTGCCCGACGGCACCGACGACACGACCCTGACCGCCGCCGCCCTGCGGGCCGGGGTCGCCATCACCCCCGGCCGCCCGTACTTCAGCGCCGAGGCCCCGGCCGCCCACGTCCGCCTGAGCTTCGCCGCGGTCGCGGGGACCGGGGAGATCCTGGAGGGGGTACGGCGGCTGCGGGCCGCGTGCGACGAGGTGCTGCGTCCCAGACCCTGAAATCCGATCGACGCCGGCGCGCCCGCCCGGCGAGGATCCCCGCATGAGCGACACACCCCGCCTCCCCGAGGGCTACGAGTTCTCCGCCGACACCGGCCGCGTGGACGTCGAGCGCGTCCACCGCTGGCTCTCGACCGACGCCTACTGGGCGACCGGCCGCCCGCTGGACCAGCAGGAGCGCGCGATGGCGGGGTCGCTCAACTTCGGGGTCTACGACACCGCCACCGGGGAGCAGGTGGCGTACGCGCGCGTGGTGACCGACCAGGCGCTGTTCGCCTGGCTCTGCGACGTCTACGTCGACCCGTCGGTGCGCGGCAAGGGGGTCGGCACGGCGATGGTCGGCGCGGTCCGCGAGCACCTGCGGCCCTACGGCGTGCGACGCGTGCTGCTGGCCACGCACGACGCCCACGGGGTCTACGAGAAGCTCGGTTTCGCCCCGCTCGAACACCCGGACCAGTGGATGGCGCTCTACTACACATCGCCCGAGTGACATTACGGCTGACTTGTCGGACTCCTCCTGACCTCTGAGTAACATTTCCTCCACGTCCGCCAACTCACCGCCCAATCGGCCTTGACCTGCGCACATGCGCGTCACACGATCGCCGCATGCCACTTCGGGTCACGTTCGTCGCGGCCGCGCGCAGCTCACCGCTGCTCGCGGAGCGCTTCCAGGACGACCGCCCGCTGGACCAGGCGGGCTGGGACGAGGTGCAGCGCGTCGCCGGTGAGCTACTGCCTCTCGCGGCAGCCGAGCTGCGCTACTGCTCGCCGACTCCGCGCAGCCGCGCGACCGGCGACGCACTGGGGTACGCCCCGCTGGTCCAGCTCGCGCTGCGCGACTGCGACATGGGCCGCTGGCGCGGGCTGACGCTGGGCGAGGCGATGGCCAGGGAGCCGGACCAGGTGGACGCCTGGCTCTCCGACCCGCTCGGCAACCCGCACGGCGGCGAGTCGCTGCTGGCGTTCATCACGCGGGTCGGAGGCTGGCTCGACACCCGCCCCGTGGGCGACGGCGACCGTATCGTCGCCGTCGCCGAGCCCTCGGTGATCCGGGCGGCCCTCGTCTACGCCCTCAAGGCACCGCCCTCGACCTACTGGAACATCGACGTCCGCCCACTCTCGACCACCACGGTGACGGGCCGCGGCGGCCGCTGGAACCTGCGCTTCGACCCGGGTCCGGCCCAGACGTAGCCGCTCCGCCGGGAGGGCCGAGTCGGGCCGTCGGTCGGCTGCGGCGGCGTTGTGGCTGGTCGCGCGGTTCCTCGCGCCCCTTTGGGGCGTGGCGCCGAGTCGGGTTGTTGGTCGGCTGCGGCGGCGTTGTGGCTGGTCGCGCGGTTCCCCGCGCCCCTTTGGGGCGCTGTCGCGTCGGTGTTCTTAGGGGGCGCGGGCGTAGTCGGTCGTCAAGAGCAGGTCTTTCGCCGGGCCGGCCACTCGCCACACCGTGTGCCAGTGGTCGGCGTCCTGGACGGTGAACTCGCCGCGGTAGAGGTCGGCCGCGCAGGGGTGGTCGGCGATGTGCCGGCCCGAGGTCAGGTCCAGGTCGTGGAAGGGGCGGTCGTCGGCGAAGCGTACGTCGGCCGTGCCGGGGTGCGGGCCGGGCAGGAAGCGCAGGGTGCGTTCGGCGGGGCGGGCCACGCCCTGCCAGGTGAACGTGCCGGACTCCTCGTGCAGCAGGCCGCCGCCGTCCAGGGGACGGAACAGGGTGGCTCCCTCGAAGCGGCCCTCGGCCCCGCTCGCCAGGTCCCACACGGTCCGGTCCACCCGCCACCGTCCGGCCAGGTGAGCCAGGACATCCGCCACCGGCCAGAACTCGCCCACGGTCATCCCTTCGTCGGTCCCCGACCCTACGCCGCGCCGGCCCTCGGCCGAGGGTGCGGGCCCCCGCCCCATTGACGCGCTCATGCCCCTTACATATCTTGCCGTTCGAAGTGCTGACCGTTGTTCGATATAGCGAATGGCGAATGGCGTAATTCTCCTCACGAGCCGCGGAGTATCCATGTCACGCACCACGCGCACCCGGCTGAGACTCGGCCTGGGTGCAAGCGCTTTCCTGCTCGCCGCCGGTCTTCTGCCGACCCCCGCCCATGCCGAGGACGTCACCGACTACTCGATCACCGTCGACCCGGCCACCCAGGGCGCCAAGATCGACAAGACGATGTACGGCGTCTTCTTCGAGGACATCAACCGCGCCGCCGACGGCGGCCTGTACGCGGAGCTGGTCCAGAACCGGTCCTTCGAGTACACGACCGACGACAACAAGTCGTACACCCCGCTCACCGCGTGGACGGTCACCGGCACCGCCCGGGTCGTGAACGACGACGGCCGGCTGAACGCCCGCAACCGCACCTACCTCTCGCTCTCCGCGGGTTCGGCGGTCACCAACTCCGGCTACAACACCGGCATCCGCGTCGAGGACGGCAAGAGGTACGACTTCTCGGTCTGGGCCCGTGCCGACGCCGGTACCACCCTCACGGTCGGCCTCTCGGACTCCGGCGGCACCCTCGCCACCGCCCGCCGGGTGGCCGTGAAGAAGCACGGCTGGGCCAAGTACACGGCGACCTTCACCGCCACCCGCACCAGCTCCACGGGGCGTCTCACCGTGGCCAGTTCGAACGCCGCCGCCCTCGACATGGTCTCCCTCTTCCCGCGCGACACCTACAAGCATGAGCCCAACGGCCTGCGCAAGGACCTCGCCGAGAAGATCGCCGCCCTGCACCCGGGCTTCGTCCGCTTCCCCGGCGGCTGCCTGGTCAACACCGGCTCGATGCAGGACTACAGCGAGGCCTCCGGCTACCAGCGCAAGCGGTCGTACCAGTGGAAGGACACCGTCGGCCCGGTCGAGACCCGCGCCACCAACGCCAACTTCTGGGGCTACAACCAGAGTTACGGCCTCGGATACTACGAGTACTTCCGCTTCGCCGAGGACATCGGTGCCATGCCGCTGCCCGTGGTCCCGGCCCTGGTCACCGGTTGCGGCCAGAACCAGGCCGTCGACGACGACGCGCTGCTCAAGCGGCACATCCAGGACACCCTCGACCTCGTCGAGTTCGCCAACGGCCCGGTCACCTCGAAGTGGGGCGGGCTGCGCGCGCAGATGGGCCACCCCAAGCCCTTCCACCTCACCCACATCGAGGTCGGCAACGAGGAGAACCTGCCCCAGCAGTTCTTCGCCCGCTTCACCCGGTTCCGGACCGCCATCCAGGCGAAGTACCCCTACATGCAGGTCATCTCCAACTCCGGCCCGGACGACTCCGGCACGACCTTCGACACGGCCTGGCAGCTCAACAAGGATGCCAAGGTCGACATGGTCGACGAGCACTACTACAACAGCCCGCAGTGGTTCCTGCAGAACAACGACCGCTACGACTCCTACGACCGGAGCGGACCGAAGGTCTTCGTCGGCGAGTACGCCTCCGGCGGCAACACCTTCAAGAACGGGCTCGCCGAGGCCGCCTACATGACCGGCCTCGAACGCAACGCGGACGTCGTGAAACTCGCCTCCTACGCCCCGCTGTTCGCCAACGAGGACTACGTCCAGTGGAGCCCGGACATGGTCTGGTTCAACAACCACGCCTCCTGGGGCTCGGCGAACTACGAGGTCCAGAAGCTGTTCATGAACAACGTCGGTGACCAGGTGGTGCCGAGCACGGCCACCACCACCCCGGACGTCAGCGGCCCCATCACCGGTGCCGTCGGCCTGTCCACCTGGAACACCAGCGCCGCCTACGACGACGTGAAGGTCACCGACGCCGACGGGAACTCGCTGCTCACCGACGACTTCTCCGGTGACGCGTCGCAGTGGACGCACACGGGCGGCGGCAGCTGGGCGGTCCAGGACGGGCAGTACGTCGAGACCTCCGACACCGCCGAGAACACCATGGTCTCCGCAGGCGACACCGACTGGCACGACTACGACCTGCACGTGAAGGCCACCAAGAAGTCCGGCAAGGAAGGCTTCCTCGTCGCCTTCGGCGTCAAGGACACCGGCACCTACTACTGGTGGAACATCGGGGGCTGGAACAACACCCAGACCGCGGTCGAGCAGGCCGTCGACGGGGGCAAGTCGACCCTGATCGCCAAGCCGGGGTCGGTCGACACGGGCCGCGCCTACGACGTCGACATCAAGGTGCGGGGCCGGCAGGTGACCCTGTACCTCGACGGGCAGGAGTGGGGCGGCTTCACCGACGACAAGCCCGCCGAGCCGTTCCGGCAGGTCGTCACCGAGGACAGGAAGACCGGCGACCTGATCGTCAAGGTGGTCAACGCCCAGTCGGCGGAGGCCCGTACGGCAATCGACCTCGGCGGCGTCAAGGCCGCCAGGAAGGCCAAGGTGACCACGCTCGCGGCGGCGCCCGGCGCGGTGAACACCGAGACGTCCACCGCGGTCGCCCCGGTCACGTCCACCTTCACCGGGGTCGCCGACCGGTTCACGTACACCTTCCCGGCGAACTCGGTCACCTTCCTGCGGATCAGGCAGAAGTAGCGTCCGGTGCGGGCTGCTGTCCGACCGGCAGCAGCCCGCGCTCGGCGAAGACCTTCTTCGCGGCGAAGGTGGCGTTCAGAGCCTTGGGGAAACCGCAGTACCCGGCGGAGTGCAGCAGGGCCTCGACGATCTGCTCCGGCGTGAGGCCCACGTTGAGGGCCGCGTTGACGTGCACCTCCAGTTGGGGCTCGCAGCCGCCCAACGCCGTGAGCATGCCCAGCGTCACCAACTGCCGGTCCCGGGGGGCGAGTTCCGGGCGGGCGTAGATCTCGCCGAAGCCCCAGGCGACGATCTGGTGGCCCAGCTCGGGGCTGACGTCGGTCAGCGAGTCGATGACCCGCTGCCCGGCCTCGCCGTCGACCTTCCGCAGGACCTCCAGGCCGTGGGCGAAACGTTCTTGGCGCGTGGTGCTCTCGCTCATGTCAGCTCTTCCGTTCTCCTCGGATGCGGTCACGACCGGAAGAACGCTAGGAGTTGGAGCGCGCTCCAGGTCAAGCCCGTTTCCGCGGTCACCCCAGTGCGCGCAGTGCGGCGACCTGTGCGCCCAGGAACGTCCGGGTCCAGTCGGCGTGCTCCCCCGCATAACCCCGGGGGCCGCACTCCACGACCAGGATCAGGCCCAGGTAGAGGCCGTACAGGGCGAGGCGATGGCGCAGTGCGGGGGAGAAGTCGAGGCAGCCGCCCGCCGCCCGGTACCCGGCCACCAGGTCGCTGTCCGGGCCGGTGTCCCCGCCGAACGCCAGGGAGACCAGTTCGGCGGCCGGGTCGCCCCAGAACGCCCGTTCGTGGTCGATGAGGCCGGTGATCCGGGGTGCGTCCGCCCGGTCGTCGACGAAGATGTTGCCCGGCCAGAGGTCGAAGTGGACGAGCCTGGGCTCGGTGACCTCGTCGAGGGCCGCGCCGCCCTCGGCCACCAGGCCGCGTATCGCGGCGGCGGGCACCCCGAGGTCGGCGTCCCAGCGGGCCGCGTCCGCCAGCAGGGCGTCCACCATGGCCGTGAAGGCGGTGCGCCAGTCGGCGGCGGACAGCTCCGCCTCGGGAGCCGGATAGCCGTACCGGCCGTCCTCGGAGGTCAGGGTGTGCAGCCGGGCGGTGATCGTGCCCAGCTCGTGGCGCAGCGCCGAGGCGGTGGCGGGCGGGAGGTGCTCGGCGGCCTTGTCCCAGGGGGTGCCCGCCAGCACCGAGACGGCGAGGAAGTCGGCTCCCCCGTAGAACAGTTCGGGGGCCGGTACGGCTCCGGCGGCCAGACCGGCCAGGCGCCGGTAGACCAGGGCCTCGGTCGCCATGATCCCGCGCTCGTAGCGGAGCACGGGCGCCTCGGCGGGCGGCGCCAGCTTCACCACGGCCGGGCGTCCGTCGTCGAGGCGGACCCGGTAGGCGGTGTTGAACCAGCCGTCGGTCAGCTCCTCCTCCAGCCGGCAGCCGACGCCCGTGGCCTCCCGGAGGAGGGCGTCGAGTCCGGCGGCGGACAGGCGGCGTTTGGTCAGGCTCTGCATGCGGCGACTCGCTCTCGTCCGGCGGTGCGGTGCGTGCGGGGGCGCTGGGAGCGCGTGGGAGCGCTCCCGAAGATACGGGATCCGGGTCAGCCGTTGTCCCTGCTTCGGATGACCTCCGCGGCCTCGACGAGTGCGCGGAGAACGGTTCGCACCGCTCTGCGGGCCGTCCGCTCGGGGCGGTGCAGGGCGTCGACGTGGCGGTGGGCCTCGATGCCGTGCAGGGGCCTGAGGGTGACGCCCGGGTGGGGACGGGACGTCCAGCGGGGCATCAGGGCGACCCCGCCGCCCGCGGCGACCACCTCGGCGACCACGGCGATCTCGTTGACGCGGTGCACGATGTCGACCCCGCGCCCGGCCGCCGCCGCGATGGCCTCGACCGTGGCCAGCAGCGGGAAGCCGTCGTGCACGCTGATCCAGGGCTGGTCGGCGACGTCGTGCGCGGTCAGGGCGGGCCGCGCGGCCAGCGGGTGGCCGACGGGCAGGGCGACGTCGAGCGGTTCGCGCAGCAGCGGGGTGGCCGTGGCGGTCCGGGGCCAGGGCGGGGCGTGGTCCATGCGATGGGCCAGGACCAGGTCGTAGGCGCGGGTCAGCGGCGGGAAGTCGGCCTGGGCCACGTCCTCGTCGTGCAGGGCGAGGCGGGGGGACCCGGGCCCGCCCAGCCGTCGGAGCAGCAGGGGGAAGAACGCGGCGGCTCCGCTGTGGAAGGCGGCCAGCGACACCGTGCCGTCGGGTTCCTCCACGAAGGCGTCGATGGTGTGGCGGGCCCGGGCCAGTGCCGTCTCCACGCCGATCGCCGCGGCCGCCAGGGCCTGCCCGGCCGGTGTGAGGACCAGCCGGCGGCCGGACCGCTCGGTGAGCGGCACCGGGATCGAGCGCTGGAGCAGCCGCAGCTGCTGCGAGATGGCCGAGGGCGTCACCCGCAGCGCTTCGGCGACGGCCGTGACGCTGCCCAGGTCGCCCAGCTCCCGCAGGACCCGCAGCTGCCGTTCGTCCATGGCGTGAGTGTAGCTCCGCTAAAGGATCGGTTGAGAAGGTCGTCGTTTACTTCAACGTGCAGGCCGTGGATCGTGAAGGCATGCCGACCAACCGCCGTATCGACGTGGTGCTCCTGGCCGTCGCCGTCGTCTGGGGCTCCAGTTACCTGACGGCGAAGACAGCCACGGACGCCCTCCCCGTGCCGACCGTCCTCTTCGTGCGGTACGCCGTCGCCGCGCTCGCGTGCGCCGCCGTGCTGCGCCGGTTCGGCGGCGCCGGTGGCCTCACCCGGGACGAGAAGGTCCAAGGCTCTCTGCTCGGCCTCACCCAGGCCGCCGTCCTCGTCCTGGAGACGTACGGTGTCGCCCACACCAGCGCCGGGAACGCGGGCCTGATCATCAGCCTCACCCTCGTCCTCACCCCGGTCCTGCACCGGGTCGGTCTGCCGGCGCGGTTCTTCCTCGCCGCCGGGGTGTGCCTGGCGGGTGTCGCAGTGCTCGTCTCCGGCAACGGGCTGCGCGCTCCCGGAGCCGGTGACCTGCTGATGCTCGCTGCCGCCGTGGTCCGCGCGGGGCACATGGTGCTGGTCGGCAGGGTCACCGCGGGCCGGACCCTGCGCCCGCTGCACCTGACCGCCGTACAGTGCGCCGTCGGCGCCGCCCTCTTCCTGCTGCCCGCGGCCCCCGGGCTGCCGGCGCTGACCCGGACCGGTGCCGTCACCTGGGCGCAGCTCCTCTACCTCTCCCTCTTCTGCGGACTGTTCGCCTTCATCGCCCAGACCTGGGCGGTCCAACGCACCTCCGCGACCCGGGCCGGGCTCCTGCTGGGCACCGAACCGGTCTGGGCCCTGCTGGTCGGCACCGCCCTCGGCGGCGAGCGGCTCACCGGACTGTCCGTCCTCGGTGCCGCACTCATCGTCACTGGGACGTACTGGGGTCAATCTGTCGAACGCGCACATCGCGGACGCGCCATGGCGGCGGCTCGCGACGCGACCCCGCGCAGTGCCCGTACAGGCGCCACACAGGCGAGTTAACCTGCGAATCATTTTCCGGAAAACTACTGTTTCCTTTGAAGTCGTGAATTCTTTCCCATGACGTACACGGATTCGGAATTCGCCTTATTACTTCACAGGCGTGGCACAACCGTCAGGGACCTCTACCCGTCTAAGTCGGCGAAACACCGACCTGCGGGGAGCGACGACCCCGTTTTTTATCTGGGGGCCGCACAGAATGAATCGCACCGTCCTGGCCGGGCGTGAACAGGG
The DNA here is from genome assembly GCF_019510245.1 of Streptomyces sp. Lineage (GTDB taxonomy): Bacteria > Actinomycetota > Actinomycetes > Streptomycetales > Streptomycetaceae > Streptomyces. Next base: position 19,899 of record NZ_JAEKKT010000195.1, read on the forward strand.
GGCGAAACCGGCGGGGGGCCAAGCGGAACGGGAAACCGGCACTGTGAAATGGCGGCGCGCCGATCCGCGAGCGACCGCCGCGCTGCTCGCGGCACTGCTCACCACCGCGGCGTTCTGTGCCGCCGACGTGATCGCCCGCAGCTACCCGTTCGGGCCCCGCACCCGCAGCGTCAACGACCTCGGCAACCAGTACGTCCCCTTCCACGCCCACCTCTGGGACCTGCTGCACGGCAGGGCCGACGGCGGCCTCCTCGTCAACTGGCAGTCCGGCTACGGCTCCAGCTTCCTGCCGGACCTCGGCACCTACCTCAGCAGCCCCTTCGCGCTCCTTGTCGCCCTCTTCCCGCGCGACGAGATCGACCTCGCGGTGTACGCGGTCACCGTGCTGAAGACGGCGGTCGCGGGCGCCGCCATGGCCTGGCTGCTGATGAGCCTGCGCCCGGGCCGCTGGTGGGCGGCCGGCCTCCTGGGCGCTTCGTACGCCCTGTGCGGCTGGAGCCTCGCCCTCGCCTCGTACAACCCGATGTGGCTCGACGGCCTGATCGCGCTGCCGCTGCTCTGCCTGGTCGGCGAGTGGGCCATGGCCGGCCGGCGCCCGCTGCTCGGGGTGCTGATCGTGGCGCTCGCCTGGATCGCCAACTTCTACACCGCCTACATGGCCACCCTCGGCGCCGCCCTGGTGCTGCTGCTCCGGCTGGTGCTCGCCGAACTGCCGTGGCGTCGTGCCCTCGCGGTGGTGGGCCGGGCGGGGACGACCGTCGGGCTGGGCATCGGCCTGGCCGCGCCGCTGGTGATCGTCGTGTACTCCGGCACCAAGCACGCCTACCCGGGCCGCGAGGGCCACTTCGCACCGGTCGGCACCGAGGACCTGCTCGCCCGGCTGCTGCCGACGACGTACAGCTACAGCTCCCCGGCCCTCTACGTGGGCATCACCGCGCTGGTGCTCGCCCTCGCCCTGCCCTTCCACCGGATGGTCCCGGTCCGGGTGCGGGCGGGCTGGACGGTCCTGGTGCTCGCGGTGGCCCTGTCGCTCCAGTGGGCGCCGACCAGCCTGGCCTGGCACGCCTTCGCCGCCCCGAACGGCAGCTCCTACCGGCAGGCCTTCGTGCTCTGCGCCCTGCTGGTCGTCGCCGCCTGGCACGCTCTGGCCTACGGCCTTCCCGACCTGCGGGCACTCGGCGCGGCCGGCGTACTGCTGGTCCTGATCGCCGCCGTCGCGAGCCGCAGCACCCTCACCCGGCAGCACACGCACCACACCTGGCCGGTGGTGCTGCTCGCGGTCGCGGGCGCGCTCGGCGGGCTCGTGCTGCTCTCCCTCAGGAACGGCAGGCCGGTGCTGGCCGGGCTGGCCGTGGCGCTGCTGATCGGCGCGCAGTTCGGCGAGGCCGCTGCCACCTCGGCGGTGGCCACCCGGATGCGGCTCGGCCAGATGGACGACTACGCACCGTGGGGCGACCGCCAGCAGAAGGAGGCGGACGCGGTCGCGAGCGCCGACGCCTGGCCCGCGTACCGCACCGAACCCGGCCGCGACCAGACCGTCGCCAACGACCCGATGATGGTCGGCGGCCAGGGCTCCCAGTACTACAGCAGCCTCACCGCCGACGTCCTCAGCCGCACCCTCACCGCTCTCGGCGACGGCTGGACCTCGCGCGGCCGCAGCCTGCAGAGCCTCGACAACCCGGTCACGGACGCGGTCTTCTCGGTGGGCGCACGGGTGCACAACCCGCCGGACCCGCACCAGAAGTGGCTGCCCCAGGGCGGCGGCCCGTCCACCGTCACCCGCGAGGACGTCCCGCCGCTGGTCACGGTACGGCCCACCGCCGCGCACTCCACCCCGGCCGCCTTCGGCCCGTCCCCCTACCGCAACCAGGAACTCCTGCTCGGCGCCCGCGTCTACACCCTGCCCCGTACCACCCTCAGCGGTGCGGGCAAGGGCGACGCGGCGCGGGGCCTGCTGGTCGACGGAGCGCAGACGATCACCGCACGGTGCCGGGCCGGGAGTTCGGTCTTCCTGTGGGCGCCGCACTACTCCGGTACCGCCCAACTCGGCAGCGGCGGTGAGCAGAAGCTGTTCCGGTCCGACGCCGAGAACACGAAGATCGCCGCGATGCAGCCGCTCGGCACGGTGCGTGCCGCTGGGCAGGTCCGGATCGACCTCAGGCCCAACCGCCTCAGCCGGGTCCCGGCGCAGGGTGCGGTCGGCTGCCTCGACACCGCGAGACTGCGCACCGCCGTGCAGCACCTGAAGTCCACCGGCGCGACCGAGGTGACCGTCTCCGACGGCACCCTGCACGCCCGACTGCCGGCCGGCAGCACGGGAACCGCCGTCGTGGCCGCCCCGCGGATCGCCGGCTGGCGCTGCTCCGCGGGCGGCGACCAGGTCGCGGCGAGCGAGTTCTACGGCCTGATCGCCGTTCCGCTCGGCGCCTCCGCCACCAGCCTCACCTGCACGTTCCACCCGCCCGGCCTGCGCCTGGGCACCGCCGTCGGCGGCGCCTCGCTGCTGACCCTGATCCTCATCGGCACCGTCTCGGCCGTACGCCGCAGAACCGCCACCCGCCCCGGCGAGCGCACGACCACCGCTCACTGACCCGTCCCCAGGGGGAAGAAACCCATGCTGATATCGATCGTCGCGCCCTGTTACAACGAGGAAGACGTCATAGAGCGCTTCCACGAGCAGGTCCAGAAGATCGCCAACGAACTGCTGCCGCTCGGCCACGACATGGAGTTCGTGTACGTCGACGACGGCAGCCGCGACCGCACCCTGCCCCTCCTCAGCAAGATCGCCGACGGCGACTCGCGCGTGCGGTACGTCTCCTTCAGCCGCAACTTCGGCAAGGAGTCGGCGCTGCTGGCCGGCCTGAAGCACGCCACCGGCGACGCCGTGATCGTCATGGACGCCGACCTGCAGCACCCGCCGGAGCTCATCAAGCGCATGGTCGAACTGCGCGGCGAGGGCTACGACCAGGTCATCGCCAAGCGCACCCGGCAGGGCGACCGCGTCACCCGCACCCTCACCGCCCGCCTCTACTACCGGCTCATCAACCGGATGGTCGACGTCGAACTCGTCGACGGCGTCGGCGACTTCCGGCTGATGTCGCGCCGCGTGGTGGACGCGATCGTGAGCCTCACCGAGTACAACCGGTTCTCCAAGGGCCTGTTCGCCTGGGTCGGCTTCCCCAGCACCACCTTCGAGTACGAGAACGCGGTGCGTGAGCACGGCAGCAGCTCCTGGTCGTTCCGCAGCCTGCTCAACTACGGCCTCGACGGGCTGCTCTCCTTCAACAACCGCCCGCTGCGCGCCGCGCTCTACCTCGGCCTGACCCTGCTGGCCCTGGCCGGCGCGTACACGGCGTGGATCGTGGGCGCCGCGATGATCCACGGCGTCCAGACGCCCGGCTATGTCACCATCATTACAGCCGTCACCGCCCTGGCCGGCGTCCAGATGATCATGCTCGGGGTCATCGGCGAGTACACCGGCCGGATCTACTACGAGGTCAAGGGGCGCCCGCACTTCCTGGTGAAGGCGACGAACGTGGACCGAACGGAAGACCGCAGCCGCGGCACGACGAAGGACCTCATCCCCTGATGCCGAACGCCACCCTGTCGACCGCCACCGGCCCCACCCGCCCGATATCCGGGCAGATCATCACCTTCGCGGTGGTGGGCGTCGTCAACACCGGGACGTACTACGGTCTTTACCTGCTCTTTCTGAGCTATTTGCCATACCTGGCCGCGCATATTCTCGCGTTTTTCCTGAGCATGATCGGCTCATTTTTTCTCAACGCGAAGTTCACGTACCGGATCCGTCCCACCTGGCGGAAATTCCTGCTGTTCCCGCTGACCAACGCCACGAATTTCGTGATCACCACCGTGGGCGTGTACGTGATCGTCGACGTGCTGCACGCGGGGAGCAGGTTCGCCCCGCTGATGGCTTCGGCGGCGGCGATTCCGGTGACGTTCGTGGTGTCGCGGTGGGTGATGCTCCCGAAGGTGGAAGCCGCATAGGTGCAGCGCCCTGTGACCGAGAACTCTAGTTGGCAAATCATGGACTGAGCCGCGCAGGTCGGGGGCGCGTGGAGAATCCTTGTTGGCAAATCATGAGAGGGATAGTTGGCAAATCATGGTCTTGGATGCTCACTGTGCGTGATCGCCGGGGTGAGACGGGCCGCGTTTAAGGTGGGCAGTCGCTGGGCGGGTTTGGATCATCCCGCCGAGCGCCCTACGGGCAGCTTGTACGGCCTGTGCCGCCGCCATTCCCCATGCCGCTATTGTCCCGGAACCTCCGCAGAGTGCGGACGGCCTGAACGTGCGGGCGTCCGCGGGTGAAGCGTCGGCGGATCTCGCCGCTGACCCCGGCGAGTGGGTGGAAGCCCCGTGAGGCGGACCTTCTGGCTGGCCCGCAGGCCGCCCGCCCGATGATGCGCGCCTTGGAGTACGACAGGTACGGCGGTCCCGAGGAGCTGGAGAATCGCACAGTCACGCGGCCGCAGCCGGGCGCCGGCGAGGTGCTCGTCCGTGTCCACGGCACGAGCGTCAACCCGATCGATGTGTCGATCCGGTCCGGTGGCATGAGGATCATGTAGGGCCGCAGCTTCCCCAAACGGACCTGCCGGGACTTCCCCGGGGAGGCGGTCGCCCTCGGCGGGGGCGTGACCGACCTGACGCACGGACAACGGGTGTGGGGGTTCCTCACCAACGTGCCCAGCCGTGTCGGGCGCCGCCGAGTACATCACCGTGAAGGCCTCGACCGTCAGCCTGGCCCCGGGCACGCAATCCTGCTACCCACTGGGCTCGCCTCGGCAGGGCGGTGTGCCTCGGAATCAGCCGTTGTCCGTGCCGGTCCAGCTGTGCTGGCCCTGGAGCAAGACGCTGCTGGGTGTCACGCCGAATGCCTGCTTGAAGGCTGTGCTGAAGTGGCCCATGTTGTTGAAGCCCCAGCGGAAGGCGACGTCGGTGACCGTGGTGCCGCCATGCGCGCGTGAGAGGTCCCGGTAGCAGGCCTTCAGGCGACGCTCCCGGATCCAGCGACCCACTGTTGCGCCCGTACCGGCATGAGCGAGATGCAGCGTGCGAACGGAGATGTCGAACGCCTCGGCGATGGAGGAAGCGCAAAGGTCCGGATCATCCAGGTGATCCTCGATGTACCGGCGGGTCCGAACGACCAGCGCCTCGCGGGCGCTGCTGGAAACAGGCTGCTCAGGAGCGGGGACGAGGGCCGTTTCGAGGGTGTCGAAGAAGGTCTGGGAGGCAAGGGCCAGATCCGTGTCGGACAGGTGGTCGAACTCGCGCGTGATGGCCTGTAGCTGAGCGGCAGCGATCGAGGCGAGCCCTGACCCTGGCCGCACTGAAACGACACCGTCGGCGCGCGAGGCACTTCCGGCAATCGCCTGGGGCAGCCGCTCGCGGGGCAGGAGCAGGTACAGCTCGCGGTGGTCCCCCACGGCCTCGAAGTCGTGCGCCAGTTCACTGTCCCAGACCAGCAGGTCGCCGGGACCGAGTTCGACCTCGCTGCCGTCGACGTACCGGCACATCAGCCGTCCGGAGAGGGTCACGAGGACGCCCACGAGCGGGCCCTTGCTCGTGACTGCCTGTCGGCCGGCGATTCGGCCGCAGCGGAGTTCTCCGACGGTCAGCTGGTCCAGCCTCCGGTACCGCACTGACACGCCGAAGGGTTCGGGCTCCGAGAACGACAGTGCCCAGCCCACGTGCAGCTGGGACATCGTGCTGCTCCAGGCGTCCGGGACGTGATCTTGTGGGGACCCGTGGGTTGACCAGGTCAGGGCTGCTGTCATGCGCCATCACCTTCGTCGGCGTATGCATCGAGTGAAACCCGTTTCGCCGGGTCGTGACAAGCGCCCGTGCCGTCTGACGGACCAGCCGTCGGGCGCGGGATGCACGAATGCGGAACCCGGAGTGCGCTCTCACGGAAGCGCCGTGGCCGGATGTTGCCCAGAGTTTGCCGCAACGTAAAAAGCGTAGAGCCGCGGCGCCACGGCGCCTCGACTCATCACGGAAGGGAAGCAGCCGTGAGCGATCGCCGACCGGTTGTCATCTATGGAGCCAGCGGCTACACCGGCCGCCTGGTGGCCGAATACCTGCGCGAGTACAGCATTCCGTTCGTGGCAGCCGGGCGGAACAAGGCCAGGCTGCAGGAGATCATGAACGCCGTCCCGGGCATCGAGACGGCCGACTACGAGATCGCCGAGGTCGACGGCTCCGTCGAGTCCCTGGCCGCGCTCTTCGAAGGCAGGAAGGTCGTCTGCAACACGGTCGGCCCCTTCCTGCGGCACGCGCCCGCAGTACTCGAGGCCGCGCTGCGCGCGGGCTGTCACTATCTCGACACCGCCGGTGAGCAGTCCCACCAGCTCGCGGTCCTGGACGAGTGGGGCCCGAAGTACGCAGCAGCCGGACTTGCCGTGTCCACCGCCGTCTCCATGCAGTACGCGGTTCCCGACATCGTCGCCCGCATCGTCCTGGAGACCCCCGGCATCGACACGCTTGAGGTCGGCCAGTACACCCGGAACATCCCGACGGTCGGATCGACGCAGTCGATGTTCGACGTGATCCGCAAGGACGCCTACTACCTGGAGGACAACGTCCTCAAGAAGTACGACGGCATCGTCCAGCAGGACATGGTCGTGCCCGGCACCACCCTGGTGGTCCCCGGCCTGAACTGGGGCGGCACCGCCATGCCGGTGTTCTTCCGGGACGACCGCCGCGTACGCAACTGCCGCATGTTCGTGGCGATGCAGAACGAGAAGGGTGACATCCCCCAGCGGGTACGCGAAGCGGAGCGCATGTTCAAGGTTATCTTCCAGTGGCTGCCCGAGGAGAAGCTCTACCCGGCGCTCGACAAGGTGGCTGCCACCATGACGCCGGATACACCGGCCCGTGAGAACCGGCAGGTGAATCGTTCGGTCGACTGGTGCACGGGCCGCGGCAACAACGTCACGGCACGGGCGGTCATCCACGGCACGTCCGGATACCAGATCACCGGCCTGGTCCAGGCCTACGCCGCGATGCGGCTGCTCGGCAACACCTACCACGGTGTCGGGTTCCGCTCACCCGCGCAGCTGGTGGGACACCGTGAGCTCCTGGGGGCTCTGGAGGCGTACGGGCTGGCGCGTGTGACCGAGGAGAGCGCGGCGTGACCAGCAGCTCACAGGTGTGGGTCGCCGGGGTCGGCATGACCCGGTTCGGGGTCCGGCCGGAGGCCTCGGTCAAGGACCTGACCCGGGAAGCGGTGACCGAGGCGCTGGCCGACGCCGGTGCCGAGCTCGGTGCCGTGCAGGCCGCGTACTTCGGCAACACCTGCCAGGACGTGCTCGAGGGGCAGGTCGTGGTCGCCGGCCAGATGGCGCTGCGCTCGATGGGCGTCGAGCGCATCCCGGTGGTCAATGTCGAGAACGCGTGCGCCACCGGCGCCACCGCGTTGCACCAGGCGATCATGCATGTGCGCTCCGGCGCGGCCGATGTCGTGCTCGCGGTCGGCGCCGAGAAGCTGAGCATCGGCGACAAGCGCAAGGCACTCGGGGTGTTCGACGGCGGCATGGACGTCTCGGACCCCGAGGGCGTGCGCGCCCTACTGACCGAACTCGGTGGCGAGCTTCCCGACGACGGTAAGCCGCGCAGCGTGTTCATGGACTACTACGCGGCACTCGCCCAGGCGCACATGGACGCCTTCGGCACGACCCAGAAGCAGCTCGCGGTCATCTCCGAGAAGAACCACGCGCACGCGGTGCACAACCCGCTCGCGCACTTCCGCGAGGAGATGTCGGCGGCGGACATCCTCGCGGCCCGGCCCGTCGTGGGGCCGCTCACGGTTCCGATGTGTGCGCCGCTCACCGACGGCGCGGCGGCGGCCATCGTCTGCAACGCCGCAGGCCTGCGACGGCTGGGCGCTCAGCACCCGATCCGGGTACTGGCCGCGGTGCTGGGCACCGGAACGGTGCGCCTGCTGTCGGCCTGGGACCGCTCGGCCACCCGGCTCGCCGCCCTGCAGGCCTACGAGGAGGCAGGCGTGGGGCCGCAGGACGTTTCGGTGGCGGAGGTCCACGATGCGTCGGCGTTCGGTGAACTCCTGCAGACCGAGCTGGTGGGGTTCTGCGAGATCGGTTCGGGCGGTGAGTTCGCGGAGTCCGGCGCCAGCCGGCTCGGCGGCCGCCTTCCCGTCAACCCGTCCGGAGGGCTGGAGTCCAAGGGCCACCCCATGGGTGCCTCCGGCCTCGCGCAGATCTACGAGCTCGTCCACCAGCTCCGCGGTACCTGCGGAGCCCGCCAGGTGCCCGGCGCCCGCATCGCCCTCGCGGAGAACGGCGGCGGCTTGTACGCCGGCGAGGAAGCCGCCGCCGCGATCACCATCCTCAGTCCCTGACCGTCCGCCTGCACCAACCGAGGAGTCAGCGATGACCTATCAGACACTCAATGTCCGGCGTGACGGCCGGATCCTCTACGTCGACTTCAACCATCCGCCGGTCAACCTGATGACCTTCCAGATGGCCGGGGAACTTTTCGACCTCGGCGGGTCACTCGTCACCGACCGGGAGACGGCGGTGGTGGTCTTCGGCAGCGCCAACCCGGAGTTCTTCATCGCCCACTTCGACCTGGGCGACATCCTGCGGATGGACAGCGACCCGTCGGTTCCGCAGAGCCGCTACGACGACATCAACGCTCTGCAGGCCCTGACGACCATGTGGCAGAACCTGCCCCAGGTGACCATCAGCGTGATCGACGGGATCTGCCGCGGCGCCGGGCTGGAGTTCCTGCTCGCGACGGACCTGCGGTTCGCCACGCCGGAGAGCCGGTTCGCCCTGCCCGAGGCGAGCGGCGGCATCCTGCCCGCCGGCGGCGGTACGACACGACTGGCGATGCAGATCGGCCCGGTCCGCGCCCGCGAGGTGATCCTTTCGGCCCGTGACTTCACCGGGGAGGAGGCCGCGGCCTACGGCATCGTCAGCCGCGCGCTCCCGCGCGAGGAGTTGAACGCCTACACCGACAGCTTGGCACGCGACATCGCCAAGCGCCCGGCGAGCACGATCGCCGCGGTGAACGAGGTGTTCAAGAACGTCTATGGCGCCCTGGCCGACGCCCAATTCGCCGGCTTCGCCGCGGAGAACACCGCGCTGCGGAACCTGCTCGAGGTTCCCGGCACCAAGGAGGCCCTGCAGCTGATGACCGGCCTGCAGGACCTGGAGCACGAACGGGACCTGCCCGCGGCGATCGCCGCCGCGCAGTAGCGCCAGCCGCCCGCAGGAACGCGAAGAGGACGACACAGTCATGACACAGCAAGGCAAGGGCGCGGCGTCGGTACGGCCCGGGCTGCCGTTCGTGGAACAGAGCGGTTTCGAGATCCTCGGCGAGGAGGAGCGCGCCGTCCAGCAGGCGATGCACAAGTTCGCGCGCGAGGTGATGCGCCCGGCGGGTATCGCCATCGACAAGCTGAGCGCCGATGAAGTGATCGCACAGGGCTCTCCGTACTGGGAGTTCATGGCGACGGCCGCGGCGTCGGGGATCGAGTTCGACGCGGCCTCGGACGACGTGCCGCCGCAGGAACTGGCCAAGCTCCAGGCGATCGTCGTCGAGGAGTTCGGCTGGGGTGACGCGGGCCTCGCGGTCTCGCTGGCGGGCGCCGCCTTCCCGAACATGATGGCCAAGCGAGCCGGCAACCAGGAACTGGTCGAGCTGACGGCGGGCAAGATCGGCGCCTGGGTCGCCACCCAGCCGGACCGCGGTTCGGACGGCACGATGCTCTACCCCGCCGAGCGCCACGCCCTCGCCCCGCAGGGCAACAAGGGCAACCTGACTGCGAAGATCAGCGGCGGCGACATCGTGATCAACGGGCAGAGCTCCGCCTGGGTCTCCAACGGCCCGGTCGCCCAGGTCGCGATCCTGTCCATCGTCGCCGACTACGGCGATGGATACTTCGACAGCGAGGGCCACCCGCACGGCGTCGAGGTCGTCGTTCCCCTCGACCTGCCCGGGGTGACCCACGGCAAGCCGCTGGAGAAGCTGGGCAAGCGGGCCCTGCCCCAGGGTGAGCTGTTCTTCGACGACGTCAAGGTCCCCGTGCGGTACGCCGTCTCACTCGGCGACGACTACTGGCACGGCCACGCCTCCACCTGGTCCACGGCGGGTGTGGCGATGGGCGAGCTCATGACGGGGCTGGCCCGGGCGGCCCTCGAGTACGCGCTCGAGTACGTCCACGAGCGCCGCCAGGGCGGCGCGCTGCTGGCCGAGCACCAGATGGTGCAGAGCCGTCTCGGCGCCATGGCCCGCAAGGTGGAGACGATGCGCGCACTGGCCCGGCGGGCCGCCGAGTACACCGCGCTGTCGCCGGCCAAGCACCCCTACTACACCGGCGGAACCAAGGTCACCTGCACCGACCTCGCGTTCGAGGTGGCCGATGAGGCCCTGCAGCTGTTCGGCGGCAACGGACTGACCCGCGAGTACCCGATGGAGAAGCTCTTCCGCGACGCCCGGGCGGCCCGTATCGAGGACGGCGAGAACCATCTGCTCAACATGAAGTTCGGCTACCTGAACACGCAGCTGTACAAGGGCGGACGGATCGGGGCCTGACCGCACCAGACGGGTACCGCCGGCTTCGTCGGTTCCCGCCATCCGGGCCCGGACGGTCCTCGCCACGCCAGAACCGTCCGTTCCCGTGCGCCCCGGGGGGCACTTGGCCGGGGCGCGTCACGGCACGCCACACCCTACGGCGCGGGCCGCGACAGTCCCACAGACCAGTACGACCGACCGATCCCCGCATCTCGGGGTCGACTCCACAGATAAGGAACCACCAGCATGGCTGTGACCGACTTCTTCGACCGGGGTTGGCGCGCCTACCCGGACCGGGCGGCCTTCATCTCGGGGGAGCAGACGTTCACCTACACCGAGATCGGTGAGCTTTCGTGCCGCGTGGGGAACGGCTTGCTCGCACATGGCATCGAGCCCGAGACCAAGGGCGCGGTCCTCGCCGCCAACGATCCCCTCGCGTGGGCCTGTGTTCTTGGCATGTGGCGGGCGGGGATGGCCTGGGTCCCGGTCAACCCCGCATACCCCAAGGAGGAGATCCAGCGGATGCTGGACAGCTTCGACTGCGAGGTGCTGTTCTGCCACGAGCAGTTCCTGCCGGTCGTGGAGCAACTCCGCCCCGAACTGAAGCAATTGAAGACCGTGATCGCGCTGAGCGGGGACACGCAAGCCCTGTCGGCGGCGGACGCGGTTCTGCTCGCGTCGTACACCGAGGGAGCGTCCAGCGAGCTTCCCGACTACATCCCGGATGCGGATGTGATGGCCGGGATCATGCCGACCGGCGGGACCACCGGGGCGCCGAAGGGTGCGATGAACACGCACCGGAGCCTTACCGTCAGCGCACTGCAGCACATGTTCGCCGCGCCGTACTCCTCGGACGAGCCGATCGTGAACCTGGTCGCCGCGCCGATGACCCACGCCGCGGGTACCCTCACGCTGCCGATCACGGCCCGCGGCGGCACGATCGTCGTGATGCACCGCCCCGACCCGCTCGAACTGCTCGACCTCCTGAAGAAGCACCGCGTCACGGAGCTGTACCTGCCGCCCACCGTCATCTACCGGATACTGGAGATACCGGGCATCGAGCAGCGGGACTTCTCCTCGCTGAAGTACTTCACCTACGGTGCGGCCCCCATGTCCACCGAGAAGCTCCGTCGCGCGATCGACGTCTTCGGCCCGGTGATGTTCCAGGGGTACGGTCAGGCGGAGGCACCCACCGCGATCGCCTTCCTGCGTCCCGAGGAGCACTTCCGCAACGGTGAGATCGCCGAGGACGCCAGGCTGTCGGCGACGGGGCGGCCCGCACCGCTGGTGCGCGTCGAGATCCTCGACGAGAACGGCACCATCCTGCCCACCGGGGAGACCGGCGAAATCTGCGTGCGCGGCGACTTGCTGATGAAGGGGTACTACAACGCCCCGGAGAAGACCGCGGAGACCATCGTCGACGGGTGGCTGCACACCGGCGACGTCGGCTACCTCGACCACGAGGGCTTCCTGCACATCACCGATCGCAAGAAGGACATGATCATCTCGGGTGGCTTCAATGTCTACCCGAGCGAGGTGGAGCAGGTCATCTGGACGCATCCGGCAGTTCAGGACTGCGCCGTGATCGGCACCCCGCACGCGGACTGGGGCGAGGCGGTCACCGCGGTGGTCGAACTGAACGACGCTGCGCAGCTGACGGAGGAGGAGCTGGTGGCCTTCTGCCGGCCCAAGCTCGGCGGCATCAAGACACCGAAGAAGATCGTGTTCGTCGACGCCCTACCCCGCAGCGCCAACGGGAAGGTGCTCAAGAAGGACATCCGCGAGCCCTTCTGGCGCGGGCACGAGCGGAAGATCTGACCGGCCATGGCGGACCCGACAGGCAAGGATCATCGGATGGCCCGACCTGTGGCGGTGATCACGGGCGCGGCCAGTGGAATCGGCCTCGCCGTTACGCGGCGGTTGGCGCGAACGCACCGGGTCGCGCTGCTGGACATCGACGGTGACGCGGTTCGGCAGGCCGCGAGGGATTTGGGGGGTACAGCTCTCGCGGTTCGGTGCGACATCACCGACCCGGAGTCGGTCGAGGCCGCCGTGCGAGCCGTGGTCGAGGAGTTCGGGGCCATCGATGTCGCCGTGTCCAATGCGGGTATCGGTCCGGTGGGCACGGTGCGGCACCTCGATCCGTCGGTGCTCGCCACAGTGCTCGACGTCAACGTGACCGGCAACTGGCGGTTCATCCAGGAATGCCTGCCCCACCTCATCGTCGGCCGAGGGTACGTACTCGGCGTGGCCTCGGCCGCATCGATCTTCGCCCCGCCCGGCGAGGGCATGTACGCGGCTAGCAAGGCGGGACTGGAGGCTCTGCTGGACGTGTTCCGGGTCGAGGTGGCTCACCTCGGCGTCGGCGTAGGCGTCGCCTACCCGATGTTCATCGACACGCCGATGGTGCGCGACGCCGACCACGAGCACGCGGACTTCGCCCGGACGCGGGCGCGGCTGCCCGGGGCTGCCGGCAAGACCTTCCCGGTGTCGCTGGCCGCCGACCGCATCGTGCGGGGCATCCAGCGAAGGCAGCGCCGGGTGTTCATCCCGGGTTCACTGCGTCTGCAATACCTGCTGCGCGGCTTCCTTTCCGCTTTGTTGGACCGGAAACTGCAGCCGATCGCCGTCGAGGTGGATCAGCTCACCGAACAGAAGGTTGCCGATAGAGGTGCTGCCGCGGGCGGCTGGAGCGAGGCCGTGCTGAGATCACAGAAATCTCAGCCTGGAGGAGACTGAACGGACCTGAACTCAGGGAGTGGACTGTTCGGCCCGGATGGTCGTGCCTGTAAGGGTGTTGCGGGTGCATCGTCGCGTGAGCTCGGCGACAAGGAAAAGGCCGCGACCGCCTTCGTCGAAGACGCGTGCGCGGCGCACGTGGGGGCAGGTGTTGCCGGCGTCGGAGACCTCGCAGATCAGGGTCTGTTCCTTGATTTGACGAAGGCAGCTTCATCCAGCCCCCATGCGCTCAACGTGTCTGCGGGCGGCGACGCACACCGGCCACCGCCGCGGGATCACGGGAGACGTCCCAGGTGGCGACGTGGCTCGACAGGCCCCCGGCGCTCACGGGGCCGCCCTCGGCTGCGACAAGTGGGCGCCAACCATTCAGCAACGGATGCCGGGCGGCCGCGCGGAATTGCCTATGGCCTGTCCTGGTCGGCGCTGTCCAGGTGGTGCGCGTTCTTCTGAACGCGGGCCGCCTCGATAGGGATTGGCCGCTAGTAGCCCGCTGTCTTCAAGAGAAGGCAGTCAAGAAATGACGATGCAGTAGGAGAGCCGGCGTGAGCTTGAGGATCGTTGTCACTGTGAAGTACGTGCCCGACGCCACCGGCGACCGGCACTTCGCCGATGACCTGACCGTCGACCGGGACGACGTGGACGGTCTGCTCTCCG
>NZ_JAEKKT010000196.1 GCF_019510245.1 Streptomyces sp.
ACCAGGCTCGGTCTACCGAATTCGGGTCCTGGAGGTACTGCTGATAGATCTCGTCGACGAGCCACTCGTTCGGTCCGAACGCGGCTGCGGGGTTCTTGCCCGCTTGGTCTGCGTCGGTGGAGATGCTCGAGTTACTGGGGGACTGTGGCGACACGGCGGCAACCGCCCTCTTCCGCTTCACAAGGTTATGGACAGCGGAAATAAAGGCTACGCCCCCAAGACCGCGAAGGTCAGGTCGGGCCGGTTCATCGTCGCGTAAGTCACATCGAAAACTGTGTTTCAGGGCTTGATATGGCGGGAAACAAGCGTGGTTGCGCTGCGAAAGGACTGAACCGGGCATGGCTCCGCCACGCCCGGCGATCACCTCACGCCCAACCGTCGCGCGACGTGCGCGGGGGCCGCACCTGATCACACGTGTCCGGCTGCGCGGACGCCGTGCCGACCACAGGTGGATCTTGAGGCTCCGGATCGAACTTTACGTCAACTTGGCACGGATGAAAGCCCCGGCAGAGTGACGATAATCCTGCAGCCCCGGTCGGATTCGGCCACACCGATCCGGCCGCCGTGCAGATCCACCGCCCACCGGGCGATCGCCAGGCCCAGCCCGGTGCCGCCGTCGCTGCCGGGACCGTGCGGCCGCCTGACGGCGCCGCGGTTGAAGCGCTCGAACACGCGGTGCCACTCCGAGCGCGGAATGCCGGGACCCTCGTCCAGGACCTCGAGCTCCAGCGACTCCGGCTGCGGCCCGCGTCGCGCCTTCACGGTCACCCGGCCGTGCGCCGGGCTGTGCTTGACCGCGTTGTCGATGAGGTTCGCCACGACCTGGTGGATGCGCTCCGGGTCGGCGTGCGCGGTCAGCTCGGGCGGCGACACGTCGAGGTGCAGATGGACGTCCGTACGCGTGTGGTTCCCGGAGCCCGAGGTCATGCTCGCGCGTGCCCCGGCGACCATGTTGGCCTCCTTGAGGACGCCCGAGAGGTACGGCCACACCTCGAAGCGGCGCTGTCGCAGGGGTACGACGCCGTTGTCCAGCCGGGACAGGTCCAGCAGGGTCTCCACGAGCCGTCCGAGGCGCTCGGTCTGCTTCAGGGCCGTGCGCATCGTCTCGGTGTCCGGCTCGGCGATCCCGTCGACGACGTTCTCCAGGACGGCCCGCAGCCCCGCGATGGGCGTGCGCAGCTCGTGCGAGACGTTCGCGACCAGCTCCTTGCGCTGGCGGTCCTGGGCCTCCAGCTCGTCGGCCATGACGTTGATCGTCTCGGCCAGGTCGCCCAGCTCGTCCCGGCGGTTCTCGCGCACCCGGCGCGTGTAGTCGCCCTGCGATATCGAGCGTGCCACCGCGTTCATGTCGTCCAGCGGCGCGGTCAGCGAATGCGCCACGAACTGGGTTATCAGCAGTGTGGCGATCATCGAGAAGACCGTGATGAAGCGCAGCTCCGTCTTGGTGTGCACGGCGACGATCGACAGACCGGTGGTGATCAGGACCGAGACGACGACCAGCGCGCCCAGCTTGGTCTTGATCGAGAACGGGCGTACACCGCCCCAGGGTTCCTCCCCGGGGCCTCTCGGTCCGACCGGCCCGCCGCTCATGGCGTCGGTGTCTCCAGCGCGTAGCCCACACCGTGCACGGTGCGGATCCGCTCCGCGCCGATCTTCCGGCGCAGCGCCTTGATGTGGCTGTCGACGGTGCGGGTGCCGGAGGCGTCCGCCCAGTCCCACACCTCGGCGAGCAGCTGCTCACGGGAGAGCACCGCGCGCGGGGTGTTCGCCAGGCACACCAGGAGGTCGAACTCGGTGGGGGTCAGGTGCACGTCCTCGCTGCGCACCCGGACCCGGCGCTGTGCGTGGTCGATCTCCAGCTCGCCGAGGCGCAGGATGCCGGAGCGGGGCGTGGAGGCCGCGATGGCCGCCCGCTCCACCCGCCGCAGCAGCACGTGCACGCGTGCCGCCAGTTCCCGCATGGAGAACGGCTTGGTCATGTAGTCGTCGGCGCCGACCCCGAGGCCGACCAGCATGTCGGTCTCGTCGTCCCGCGCGGTGAGCATCAGCACCGGCACCGGCCGGGCGGCCTGCACGCGCCGGCAGACCTCCAGGCCGTCGAAGCCGGGCAGCATGATGTCGAGGATCAGCAGGTCGGGCTGCCAGGCCTCGGCGGTGTCGACGGCCGCCGGACCGTCGCCCGCTGTTTGCACGAGGAATCCCTCGGCGCGCAGGCGGGCCGCGATGGCGTCGACGATCGTGGGATCGTCCTCGACGACCAGAACCCGGCGCTGGGCGCCCTGCGTGGCCGTCGCCGTGCCGTTGTGGGAGGTGTGTGTCTGCTCCATCGCCCGCCCCTGTGTGCTTTCCGGAACCAGTGGGGTGATCCCATGACTGCGATTGACGCTTGAATGATCCGCGTCAGGGATGCACATTACGGGGACAGGAGGCGCACTCGCTATCCAGGGCGGACGGCAAGGTGAACGACGTCCGGAACGCCCCGGGCAACCGGGATCTCTTCGGTACGCACCCGTTGGAAACCGGCATTCCACAAGGTTCCCTCGAATTCCGCAGAGGGCTGCGCCGACCATACGGCCAGTACCCCGCCCGGCCTCAACACCCTTGCGCAGCTTGCGAGTCCGGCCGGTGAGTAGAGCCCTTCGTTGGCCTCGTCGACGGTCCAGCCGGGGCCGTTGTCGATGTCCAGACACAGGGCGTCGAACGTGTCCGATGTCTCATTGACGTAAGCGACGAGATCGCTCTCGACGATCACCGTGCGCGGGTCGGCGAACGCGCGGGCGGAGACCGCGGCGAGCGGACCGTCCCGGTGCCAGCCGATGACCGCCGCCTCCCGCTCCACGACCGTGATCCGTCCCCAGCGGGGGTCCTGTGCGGCTCGGGCGAGCGAGAACCCGACGCCCAGCCCGCCGATCAGCACCTCAGGCTCGCTCCGTCCGTCCAGCGCCCGGCTCGCGGCGTCCACCAGCAACCGTTCCGAGCGTCCGTCGGAGGTGTCCATCAGGAAGCAGCCGTTGGCGATGATCTGCAGGAGCCCGCCGTGTCTGCGCAGCACCACCTCGCCGTACGGCCCGTCGCGGCGGTCCAGGACCACAGGGGGGCTGTCGGGCAGGGAGGCCGAGGTCGTCATGGCTGCCATCCTGCCCCAACAGGGCTTTGCCGCCACCCGAATTACGGGTGTCGGGCAGCCGCACGGGTGTCACCCGTTCGAGGGGCCGACCGGCGCTTCGCGCCCGTGGCCGACGGGAAGCGGCTCGTATGGTTCCTCCTGACCCCTCTTGGTTCTTCAGAAAATCCTTTGAATCGTCGCCTGGGTGGCCTCGGTCATAGACAGCGACTCGTGGGACGGCGACGGGTGGGGTGAAACGGAAGGAGCGCCTCACCGTGGAACGGACCGCGAGGGCCGCATCGACGCCCACGCCCGAGCCCCTTCCCGTGGGGGACGTCGCCGCCCTCCTCGACGGCGTGCCCCGCCAGCGCGGCCCGCTCGCGGCACCCGCCCCGAGGACCCCGCGCGCCGCCCGCCACCTGCGCCCCGGGCACCTGCTGCCCTGGCGACTCCTCCCCAGCCCCACCGGCACCCCGGTCACCTTCGCCTACACGGCCGTCCTGGCCCTCACCTCGCTCTTCGCGAGCTGCGCCAGTCCCCGCCTCCTGTACGCGGTCTACCAGGACTCCAGCACCGACGTCGCGCACCTGCTGCGCACCCCGGTCTTCGTCCTGCTGGCCAGCGCGCTGTGGATCGCGGGCGGGCTGCTGTCGCCGTACGCGCTCGCCTTCGTGCTCGTCCTGACCGCGCTGGAGCGGCGGATAGGCGGTGCCCGCGCGATCCTCGTCTTCCTGACGGGCCATGTCCTGGCCACCCTCGCGACCGAGGTCCCGGTCGGCCTCGCGGTCCTGGCCGGCCACCTCCCCGACACCTCGCTGCACCGCCTCGACTACGGCATCAGCTTCGGCGTGGCCGCCAGCATCGGCGCGCTCTCCGGCCTCCTCGCCCCCTGGCTGCGCTGGCCGCTGCTCGCCCTGGTCGGCTACAGCCTCGTCACCGACCTCATCGCCTTCCAGGACCCGATGACCAACTGGGGCCACCTGATCTCACTGGGCATCGGCACCGGGCTCTGGCCGCTGGTACGGCGCTGGCGGCGGGAGCGGGTCCAGGGCCCGGCCGTCGCCGCCCCTGCCGCCCCCTGAGCGCTCAGGCACGCCGCGCCGCCGCCGGCCCCTTCGCCAACTCCGGTATCCCGAGAGCCGCTTCCTGCTCCGCCGTGGCGCCGTGCAGGCGGTCGGTGAGCTGGTACGGGTCGGCGGCCAGGTCGTAGAACCCCCGGAAGAGGACCACGCCGTCGCCCTGGGCGGGCCGGCCCTGCCCGTCGAGGCGGGTCCGGTAGTACTCCTCTTCCTTTCCCCCGCAACGGTGCCCAGTCCGGACGGCGTTGTCCGGCGGTGCCGGAGCCGCGGGTGCCACTCGCCGTAAGGGCGCCGGGCGGTTGCCGGGTGCGGGGTCGTCGTGGCTGGTCGCGCAGTTCCTCCCCCAGCCTTCGGCCGGGGGTACCCCCAGCGCCCCTTGAGGGGCGCTTCAGTCGGCCGGGGTCCAGACGTACGGGGTCGTTGTCGTCAGTGCTGTGAAGCCGAGCCGCCGGAGAATCGGGGCGCTGTCGTCCGAGGCGTCCACGAGGAGGTAGGGGGCGTTGCGGGCCGCCGCTCGGGTCGCTCGCAGGACGACCAGGGCGCGGTAGATGCCCTTGCCGCGCCACTCGGCCAGGGTGGAGCCGCCCAGCAGCATGGCGAAGTCCGTGCCGGGGCGGAAGGCGATCCACGCCGCCGAGACGACCTCGCCGGCGGCCTCGGCGACGTACACCTCGTTGTCGTCGGGGGCGACCGTGAGCCGGCCTCTCAGGTACCCGGCGATCCACGCCATGTCCTCGCCCCACACCGCCGTCTCCAGCGCGGCGATCCGGTCCAGGTCTGCGTCGGCGGTGACCCGGCGCAGGGTCACGCCCGGGGGCAGGGCGGGCGCGGCCACGGCCAGATCCGCGACCAGGGCGATCACGACCGTCTCCCGCGGCTCGGGCACGAACCCCGCTGCGCGCAGCCGGTCGGGGAGGTCCGCCGGGTCGTCGTGCCCGCGCGTCTTCCACTCCACCGCCTCGCCGCGCGCCGCGAAGAAGTCCCGTTGGCGGGCGATCAGCGCGTCCAGTTCCGTGCCGCGGACCCCGCCCCAGTCGCGGGGCCCGGTCACGAAGCCGCGGTGCTGGCCCACGACCCTGAGGGCGGGGCCGTCCTGTTCGTAGGTGATGCCGGGCGCGGGGACGGGCTGGACGGCGCGCATCTGGGCGTCGTAGGCGGCCAGCAGGGCCGCGGTGCTGTCGGTGTCGGTCACCGGCCGACCGTACGGGGAATGAGCCCGCTCCGATCAGCTGTTTTCACCGGCGCGGGACCGTGTTCGGCCAGGTCGGCACTCGATCGCTCAGAGCGAACATATGCATGGGAACATTTCTGGGCTCGTAAACATTGAGTCGGCATAACTCAAGTTGACTGCCGAAGGGGAGATCATGGTTTCGACGTCCGCATCACTCACCCTCCCTGTGCTGCCGCTCGACGGCGAGGTTGTGCTGCCCGGGATGGTGGTCCCGCTGGACCTGAAGGACGCTGATGTACGCGCCGCCGTGGAGGCCGCGCAGGCCGCCGCCCGTACCGAGCCCGGCAAGCCCAAGGTGCTGCTGGTGCCGCGGGTCGACGGGACCTACCCGAGCACCGGTGTGCTCGGCACCGTGGAGCAGGTCGGGCGCCTGGCCGACGGCGACCCGGGCGCGCTGATCCGCGGCCGCTACCGGGTGCGCATCGGCGCCGGCACCACCGGCCCGGGCGCGGCCCTGTGGGTGGAGGGCACCCGCATCGACGAGAACGTCCCGGACCCGGTGCCCGGTCATGTCACCGAACTGGTCAAGGAGTACAAGGCCCTCGCCACCGCCTGGCTGCGCAAGCGCGGCGCCTGGCAGGTCGTGGACCGGGTGCAGGCCATCGACGACGTCTCCCAGCTCGCCGACAACTCCGGTTACTCGCCCTTCCTGACCACCGACCAGAAGATCGAGCTCCTGGAGACCGTCGACGCGGTCGCCCGCCTGAAGCTGGCGACCCAGCAGCTGCGCGACCACCTCGCCGAGCAGGACGTGGCGGAGACCATCGCCAAGGACGTCCAGGAGGGCGTCGACAAACAGCAGCGCGAGTTCCTGCTCCGCCGTCAGCTGGAGGCGGTCCGCAAGGAGCTGCGCGAGCTGAACGGCGACGCCGCCAAGGACGGTGAGGAGTCCGACGACTACCGCGCCCGCGTGGAGGCCGCCGACCTGCCGGAGAAGGTCCGCGAGGCCGCCCTCAAGGAGGTCGACAAGCTGGAGCGGTCCAGCGACCAGTCGCCCGAGGGCTCGTGGATCCGCACCTGGCTGGACACCGTCCTCGAACTGCCGTGGAACGAGCGAACCGATGACACTGGCGCGTACGACATCCAGGGCGCCAAGGCGGTCCTGGACGCCGAGCACGCCGGCCTGGAGGACGTGAAGGAGCGGATCACCGAGTACCTGGCGGTGCGCAAGCGCCGTAGCGACCGGGGGCTCGGGGTCATCGGCGGCCGCCGTGGCGGTGCCGTGCTGGCCCTGGTCGGCCCGCCCGGTGTCGGCAAGACCTCGCTCGGTGAGTCGGTCGCGCACGCGATGGGCCGCAAGTTCGTCCGGGTCGCCCTCGGCGGCGTCCGGGACGAGGCGGAGATCCGCGGTCACCGCCGTACGTACGTCGGCGCGCTGCCCGGCCGGATCGTGCGGGCGATCAAGGAGGCCGGTTCGATGAACCCGGTCGTCCTGCTCGACGAGATCGACAAGGTGGGCTCCGACTTCCGCGGCGACCCGGCCGCGGCCCTGCTCGAAGTCCTCGACCCGGCGCAGAACCACACCTTCCGCGACCACTACCTGGAGGTCGAGCTCGACCTGAGCGACGTGGTGTTCCTCGCCACGGCCAACGTGCTCGAAGCGATCCCCGAGGCACTGCTCGACCGTATGGAGCTGGTCCGCCTGGACGGCTACACCGAGGACGAGAAGGTCGTCATCGCCCGTGACCACCTGCTCCCGCGCCAGCTGGAGCGGGCGGGCCTCGCCGAGGACGAGGTGACCCTCGACGAGAGCGCGCTGCGCAAGCTCGCCGGCGAGTACACGCGCGAGGCGGGCGTGCGCACCCTGGAACGCTCGATCGCCCGGCTGCTCCGCAAGGTCGCGGCCCAGCACGAACTGGGCCGGCGTGAGCTGCCGTTCACGATCCGGGACGAGGACCTGCGGGCCCTGATCGGCCGGCCGCACCACGTGCCCGAGTCCGCCCAGGACCCGGCCGAGCGCCGCACGGCGGTCCCGGGTGTGGCGACGGGCCTCGCGGTCACCGGCGCCGGCGGCGACGTCCTCTTCGTCGAGGCGTCGCTGGCCGACCCGGAGACGGGCGCGGCGGGTCTGACCCTCACCGGCCAGCTGGGTGACGTGATGAAGGAGAGCGCGCAGATCGCCCTGTCGTTCCTCCGCTCGCACGGCGCCGAACTGGAACTGCCGGTCGCCGACCTGAAGGACCGGGGTGTGCACATCCACTTCCCGGCGGGCGCGGTCCCGAAGGACGGTCCGAGCGCGGGCGTCACGATGACCACGGCCCTGGCGTCCCTGCTCTCCGGCCGCCTGGTCCGCACGGACGTCGCCATGACCGGCGAGGTCTCGCTGACCGGCCGGGTGCTGCCCATCGGCGGCGTGAAGCAGAAGCTGCTCGCCGCCCAGCGTGCCGGGGTGACGACCGTCATCATCCCGAAGCGCAACGAGGCCGACCTGGACGACGTCCCGGCCGAGGTGCTGGACAAGCTCGACGTCCACGCCGTCACCGACGTCCGCCAGGTCCTGGAGCTGGCGCTGGCGCCCGCCACGAGCGGCGCGGCGCCGGAGGTTCCGGCAGCGGCGTGACGGACGCTGCCGGATGCAGAGGGCCCGGGTCCCCGCGAGGGGCACGGGCCCTCGCCCTGTGCGCCGCCATGCGTCCGCGAGGCCGTCGTGGCTGGTCGCGCCCACGCGGCGGAGCCGCATGCCGACAGGGCCCCGCGCCCCTTCGGGACGCTGGGGATCGCCCGATCCGCTCAGCCGTTGGCGAGCGCGACCACCCGGTCGACGGCCCCGTTGAACTTGTCGTGGTCCCCGACCGTCGGTCCGGTGGACGTGTACTGCCACATCGTGTACGTCGACCAGCCGGCCGGCAGCGTGCCCACCTCCGAGGCGTACCGGGCGATCCACAGCGGGTTGGCGGAGGCGAAACCGCCGTAGTTGCCGGTGCAGTCGCTCCACCAGCTGGTCGCCGTGTAGATGACCGCGGCACGGCCGGTGCGGGACTTGTACCGGTTGAGGAAGTCGGTGATCCAGGTGACCATCCCGCTCTTCGACTTGCCGTAGCAGGCCGCTCCGTACGGGTTCCACTCGATGTCGAGGACGCCGGGAAGGGTCCGGCCGTCCTTGGACCAGCCGCCGCCGTGGTCGACGAAGTAGTCGGCCTGGGCGGCGCCGCCCGCGGTGTCCGGGGTCGCGAAGTGGTAGGCACCGCGGATCATGCCGACGTCGTAGGAGCCGTTGTACTGCTTGGCGAAGTAGGGGTTCGTGTAGGACGTGC
The DNA here is from genome assembly GCF_019510245.1 of Streptomyces sp. Classification (GTDB taxonomy): domain Bacteria; phylum Actinomycetota; class Actinomycetes; order Streptomycetales; family Streptomycetaceae; genus Streptomyces. The sequence goes on from NZ_JAEKKT010000196.1 coordinate 8,671, forward strand.
CTTCCGTCGCCTTGGAGTACGCCCATCGGACCCCGCTGCCGAGCAGGGGCGACCAGGAGACGTCGCCCTGGTAGCTGGCGACGTCGACGCCTTCGGTCTGGGTGGCGAGGTCGGTCTTGGGCGTGCCGCTCCGGCCGTCGTGGACCAGGACGCCCATGCCCATGTAGGCCGAGCCGCGGGCCGGGACGGCCGGGCCGGACGCGTCGGCGTGGGCGGGGACCGGGGCGAGCGCCGCGAGCAGCACCAGCAGGCCGGTCAGGAGTGTGGGGGCGGGTCTTTGCGCGGGCATGACGTGCCTCCGTGGGGTGAGGTGAGGTCCCAGGTATGCCAGAGGCGGCCGGTCCGCGCGGCGCGACACGACGCAGTGTCACACGGCACGACGCGCCTGCACGGCGTGAACATGCCAGCGATCGCCGGGTGCAGACGCTACGCACGGGCCGGACCCCGGGGAAGGGGGTCCGGAGGCTGCCGTGGGTCTACGCCTGCGGAATACTTGGCGAGCTGCGGCGATGACGGGGCTTGACGGAAACTTTCAGGACTGCGAAACCGATCAGGGGTGCTGACGTGCACGAGGACGAAAAGGGCGACGAACAGCGCGCCGCCACCGGGTTGACGCCGAGCGGCGCCGACCAGGAGTTCCTGGCCCTTGAGCGCGAGTTGACGGTGCTGCTGCGCCGCGCCAGGGCCAGCCAGGGCGAGATGGCCCGGGAGGTCCACCCCGACCTGGAGTCCGCGGCGTACGGACTGCTCGTACGGCTCGACGAGTGCGGCGGCCAGCGCGCCACCGAACTGGCCGGCTACGTCGGCGTCGGCAAGGCCACCATGTCCCGCCAGCTGCGCGCCCTGGAGGAGCTCGGCCTGATCGCCCGGGAGCCCGACCCGGCCGACGGACGGGCCTGGCTGGTCGCCCTCACCGACGAGGGCAGGCGCCGGGTCGGCACGGTCCGCGAGGCCCGCCGGGGCCGCTACGTCCGTCAGCTCGCCCACTGGGACCGCAGCGAGGTCGCGGAACTGGCCCGGCTGCTGAGCCAGTTGAACGGCGTCATGGAGAAGTAGCCGGCATCAGGCCGCCGCCGGGCCGCGACCGGCGGCTTCACAGCTCGGCGTAGACCACCGTCGCGTCGTCGTGCGTCTTGCTCCGCCGCAGGAACACCCGCGCCTCCCGGTCGGCGGCCTCCAGCTCCCGCACCCGGCCGACCAGCGCCCGCGCACCCTCCTTGCGCACGACGTCCAGGAGGGCCGTCCAGTCGCCCTCCCGGAACTTCTCCGTCCAGCGGGCCGCCCCGTCGGTGAGGGCGGCCAGTGCGCGGACCTCGGCGCGGGGCACGGTCCCGGTGACCGCGCGATCCGCCACCGAGGGGTCCGCGGCGGCCGTGAAGAAGCCGCCCTCCTTGTTGCGGACCGTGGCGTCGGCGATCGCGTCCGAGGCCAGCGAGGCGCGCGGCACCCGGTCGAGCCGGTCGTCCAGGACCGGGGTGACCGTGCCGTCGGGCGACCTCAGGAGCAACGCCGAGTCGGACAGGACGAGGAACTCCACCGTCTCCGCGGACCAGCGGCTCAGCACGACCGTCGCCTGAGGGGTGCGCGGGTGAGAAAGGTCACAGGTGTCACCATGTGCCGCGGCTGTGCGAGCGATCGCCTGTTCGAGTATCTCCCGCAGCGTCAGATCTCCTCGCGAAACGGTCAGTTCGGTCAGCGCGCCGCCCAGCCGCGCGGTGAACCAGGGGACGGAATGCAGACACCCGGTGCCGTCCCTGGGCGGGGTCACCCCGTCCAGGACGATCACGCAACCCCCCTGCCCCGAGGCGGGAAGTCCGACAGCGGCGAAGTCCTCGTTGGGGCGGTCGGAGGTGCCGGGTTCGGAAACGACCTCAGTATGCATTCGGCCAGTCTGCACGACCCCTCCACAGGCTTCACCAAAGGCTGGCATCCATCCCGGAATTGACGCTGCCCCGCAGGTCAGCCGCCTGTTTTGGGGTGGAATGGCGCACTCCGGGAAGCTGCGGTGGCGAATCCTGCCAAAGCCTGCCGTCCGCGTCCAACCGGCCAGCCGGAAAAGGCCCCCGCACGGTCCGCCGGAACTTGCCCGCCAACTCCCCTCCGATGTTCACTCCTTCGGGTGGCGGGTGGGGCGATGTGAGACCACTGCCTACCGGCGCTGGGAGGGTCGGGGACCGATACGCAGGCGCACGCATCGGGTGCGTGCACCACTTGGCACCGAAATGCCGGGGATCATGACGGGGTGCCACCCAGCCCCTTGGGTACACGAGTTCAGGAATGCGAGCACCGGTGCAGAAGACGCGGCCTCGGCGCACAGGCAAGAAGACGGCCTCCGAAACGGGCGCCGCGGCCCCCGTCGGCACCGGCCGCCCCAAGCACGTACGTACCCGGCTGATCGTGGCCGTGGCCGTGGTCGCCGCGGCGATCGCGGGAGCCGGAGCGCCCGCCCTGCTCACCGCCTCCGGGCAGCTGAGCGACTCCCAGGACCTGGTGACCCTGTCCGGCCGCACCCAGGACGCGCTGGCCCTCGCCAACTCGCTCGCCGACGAGCGCGACGAGGTCACCTCCTACATCGCGGCCGGCCGCCCCAGGTCCAAGGCCCCCTCCGAGGACCGCAGCGCCCGTGTCGACCGCCAGGTCGAGGACCTGCGCGCGGACACCGACGCCCCCGGCTGGCTGCGCACCGACCTCGACGGCATCGCCGCCGTCCGCCGCTCCGCCCTCACCGGCAAGAGCACGGCCCTCGAAGCGCACCAGGCGTACTCGCGGACCATCACCGAACTGCACCGGCTCGCCGAGCAACTGGCCGAGCAGATGCCCCCCAGGGCCGGCTCCGGCGCCCACGCGCTCGCCGAACTGGACTCCGCCGTCCAGCAGTCCGCGGCGGCCAGGGGCCTCCTGCTGGCCGCCCTGAACATCCCCAGCACCACCCAGACCACGATCAGCCCCCTCACCGGTCTGCCCGTCACCAGCACCACCACCTCCGAGGCCGACAGGAAGCAGCGCGACGCGCTCACCGCGGCCGCCCAGCAGGCCAGGCTGCGCGCCGACGCGGCCCTCGCCGACTTCCGCGACACCGCGCCCAAGGCGGCGGCCGACTCGTACGACTCCACGGTCGCCGGCGGAGACGTCAACGACGCCGACAAGTACCTGGCCGCCCTCACCGACCAGCCGGTCTTCTCCGACGACGACCTCTCGACCTCCACCAAGAAGCTGGACGCGGCGCTCTCCGCCCGGGTCGACCTGATGCGGGGCGCGGAGTCGGCCCTCTACGACCACCGCACCAAGGACCTCGCGGCGCTCCGCGACGACGACGTGACCGCGCTGGAGATCCGCGTCGCGGTGGTCGGCGCCCTGATGCTGGTCGCGGTCGGCATCGCCACGGCCATGGCCCGCAGCCTCACCCGCCCCCTCTCCGTGCTCCGCCGGGGCTCGGCCCGCCTCGCCGGGGCCGAGGACCCGCGCACCGAGGAACCGATCACCTTCACCGGCCGCAACGACGAGTTCGCCCAGGTCGTCCGCTCCGTCAACGCCCTGCACGCGCACGCCGCCGAGCTCTACGACCGCATCGCCACCCTGGAGACCGACCGCAAGCACCTGGTCGGCCAGCGCCAGAAGATGGCCGACGCCCGCGAGGAACTGCGCGCCGAGGTCACCGAGGCCGCCGCCCAGCTGGAGCGGCTGCGCACCAGCATCGGCGGCACGTTCGTCAACCTGGCGCTGCGCACGCTGGGCCTGGTGGAGCGGCAGCTCGCCGTGATCGAGACCCTGGAGGAGCGCGAGCAGGACCCCGAACGCCTGTCGACCCTCTTCAAGCTCGACCACTTCGCCACGGTCATGCGCCGCCACAGCGAGAACCTCCTGGTCCTGGCCGGCACCGAACACGTCCAGCAGCACGCGGGCCCGATCCCGCTGGTGGACGTCGTGCGGGCGGCGGTCAGCGAGATCGAGCGCTACGAGCGGGTCCGGATCGCCTCCCTCCCGCCGCACGCGCACGTGGCCGGCTTCGCCGCCGACGACCTCTCCCACCTGCTCGCCGAACTCATGGAGAACGCCACCGCGTCCTCCCCGCCCGACGTCCCCGTCGAGATCTCCGGCTGGCTGCTGGAGAGCGGCGAGGTCATGCTCTCCGTCCAGGACGAGGGCATCGGCATGACCGCCGACCGCATGGTCCGCCTCAACGGCCGCCTCGCGGAGTTCGACCCCGAGCCGCCCTACGACCAGGAGGGCGAGGACGGTCTCGGCCTCGGCCTCTACGTGGTGGCCCGGCTGGCCCACCGGCACGGCGTCCGCGTCCAGCTCCGCGAGCAGAAGCAGGGCGGGGTGGCGGCGGTCGTGGTCCTGCCCCAGCCGCTGCTGGCCCAGGCCCCGCGGACCGCGGTCCCCTCGGCCACGACGAGCCCGAACGGCGCCCACGCCTTCTCCCTCCCCGGCGCGGACGCGGAGGTCAACTCCAACGTCCTGTACGGCCGCGCGACGTCCGGCGACCCGCTGGTGACGCTGGCGGAGAAGGCGGTACGCGAGGCCGACGAACAGCCCGCCCACGAGCAGGCGCCGGCGCCGAAGGCCCAGGACCCCGATCCGACGGTACGACCGAAGGCGCCGGCGGAGACCTTCGCCGAGACCACGATGGAACTGCTGGTCCCGCTCACGGAACAGGATCCCGAGCCGACCGGGGAGACCGCGCCGCAGCCACGGACCGTTCCCGGCGAGGAGCGGACGCAGACCGGTGCTGCCGAGGAGCGGACGCGCTCCGCCGACGCCGGGATCCGGCTGCGGGATCGGCGGGTCGAGGGTGACGACTGGCCCGGGTCGCTGGGTGCCGAGGCCGAGGACCGGGCGCGGCGTCGGCGGGCCGAGGGTGACGACTGGCCCAGGCCGCAGTCCGTGGACGCCGAGAACCACGCGCGTCCGCAACCCGTGGCCGCCGACGGCGAGTACGCCCCACCGGGGCCACTCGCAGCTGACCCGGCCACCCGCACGGGTGGTGGGGATGCGAACGACTTCGGCGCAGCCGAAGAGCACTCCCGCCCGCTGCCCCCGCCCGCGACCGCCGAGGCGGAGGACGACGGCGACGCCGAGGACGAGGTCACCAGCAAGGGCCTCCCGAAGCGCACTCCCAAGATCACCGCTCCCGCCCCACCGCCCCGCCAGCGCAGCACCGGCGTCGACGCGGACGCCCTCCGCCGCAGGCTCGGCGGCTTCCGCCGGGGTGCCGACGCGGGACGGCGTGACGTCGAGGCGGAGATCGCCGAGCAGACCGGCCAGAACCAGGTGCCGAGCAGCGTACGAGCCGCACCCGGAACAGCCGTATCCGATGAAGCCACGGGGGGCACAGTCGAGGAGGCAAGCAGTTGACCGCGCCCAGTACCTTCGGACTGAGCAGTGAGGCCCGCAACCTGCACTGGCTGCTGAGCAACCTCGTCGAGGAGGTGCCCGGGATCCAGTCGGTCGCGGTGGTCTCCTCCGACGGCCTGCTCCTGCTCTCCTCGGACACCAGCCGGAACCAGGCGGCCCGCGAGGCACGGGCCGAGAAACCCAAGGGCCCCCGCGGCTCCGCCGCCGACCTCGCCACCATCGTCTCGGGCATCGGCAGCCTCACCATCGGCGCCGCCCGGCTGATGGACTTCGGCCCGGTCAGGCACACGATGGTCGCGATGGACGAGGGCAGCCTCTTCGTGATGTCGATCAGCGACGGCTCGCTGCTGGGTGTGCACGGCAGCGCGGAGTGCGACATGAGCGTGGTGGCCTACCACATGGCACTGTTCGTCGGCCGCGCCGGCCACGTCCTCACCCCCGAACTCCGCACCGAGCTACGCAAGTCCCTAGAGGCCGACGCGACGAGGAGCGGCCGATGAGCGCGCCGAAGAACCGCAGGCAGCACCTCCCGGTACGCGGCGGCGACCGCAAACCCGCCCGCGTCCGCCCCTACTCGCTCACCGGCGGCCGTACCCGCTTCGGCCACGTCCTCCTCGTGGAGACGTTCGTGGCCGCGCTCGAGGCCCCGGAGGAGCGCAAGGAACTGACGAATGGTTCCCTCAGCACCCGGGTGATGCCCGAGATGCAGGCCATCGTCGAACTGTGCCGCCGCATGCGCACGGTGGCCGAGATCGCCGCGTTGCTGAAGATGCCGCTCGGCGTGGTCCGGGTCCTGCTCAGCGACCTCGCGGACCAGGGAAAGATCCGTGTGTACGGAACCGGTACCGGACACGGCGTCGGCCGTCCGGACCGCGCTCTGCTGGAAAGGGTGCTGAGTGGACTACGCCGTCTCTGACGCCACCGGCGTCGACCCGCTCCTCGCTGCCGATGAGGAGCAGGAGCATCTGCGGTCCTGGCAGACGGACCGCAGCCGGGCCCCCATCGCGACGAAGATAGTCGTGGCGGGCGGTTTCGGCGTCGGCAAGACCACGCTGGTCACCGCCGTCTCGGAGATCACGCCCCTGCAGACCGAGGCGCTGATGACCGAGGCGAGCGAGGAGACCGACGACCTCACCGCCACGCCCGGCAAGCTGACCACCACCGTGGCCATGGACTTCGGCCGCATCACGCTCGACGACGACCTGGTGCTCTACCTGTTCGGCACGCCGGGCCAGCAGCGGTTCTGGTTCATGTGGGACGACCTGGTGCGCGGCGCGATCGGCGCCGTCGTCCTCGCGGACACCCGGCGCCTGAAGGACTGCTTCCCGGCGCTGGACTACTTCGAGAGCTGCGGGCTGCCGTACGTCGTCGCGGTCAACCACTTCGACGGCAGTGAGCGCTTCGAACCCGAGGACGTGCGCGAGGCATTGACGATCCCTCCGCACATACCTGTAATGATCATGGACGCCCGCCGTCGGGTCTCGGCCATCGAGACGCTGCTGTCCCTGGTCGCCCACGCGCTGGACGAAACCCCCGAGTAGTTCTTCTGAACCCCTAGGAGCCACCACCGCATGCGGAAGATACTCGTCGTGGGGGCCGGCCAGGCCGGTCTCCAGCTCGCCCTCGGCCTCCAGTCGCACGGCTACGAGGTCACCCTGATGTCGAACCGGACCGCGGACGAGATCCGCTCCGGCCGGGTCATGTCGACGCAGTGCATGTTCCACACCGCACTGCAGCACGAGCGCGATCTCCAGCTGAACTTCTGGGAGTCCCAGGCCCCGAAGATCGAAGGACTCGGCGTCTCGGTCGCGGCCCCCGGCTCCTGGGGCGAGGGCCCCGCGGCCCGCGCCATCGACTGGGTGGGCAGGCTCGACGGGTACGCGCAGTCGGTCGACCAGCGGGTGAAGATGGCCGGCTGGATGGAGACCTTCGCCCAGCGCGGCGGCCAGCTGGTCATCCACGGCGCGGCCGTAGGCGACCTCGACTACTTCGCCCGCACCTACGACCTGGTGCTGGTCTCGGCCGGCAAGGGCGAACTGGTCCAGATGTTCGGCCGCGACGCCTCCCGCTCGCCGTACAGTGAGCCGCAGCGCGCGCTCGCCGTCGCCTACGTCCACGGTCTCGGTCCGCGCCCCGAGCACCCGGACTTCCACGCGGTCCGCTGCAACCTGGTCCCCGGCGTCGGCGAGCTCTTCGTGATGCCGACCCTGACCACCTCCGGACCCGCCGACATCCTCTTCTGGGAGGGCATACCCGGCGGCCCGCTGGACGTCTTCAACGGCGTCAAGGACCCCTCGGAGCACCTCTCCCTGACCCTGGAACTCATGGAGCGGTACACGCCCTGGGAGTACGCGCGGGCCACCAAGGCCGAACTGACCGACGCCGGCGGCACCCTCGCCGGCCGCTACGCCCCCACCGTCCGCAACCCGATCGGCCGCCTCCCCGGCGGCGGGCTGGTCCTCGGCGTCGCGGACGTCGTCGTCGCCAACGACCCGATCACCGGCCAGGGCTCCAACTCCGCCTCCAAGTGCGCGGCCTCCTACCTCGCCTCGATCCTCGAACAGGGCGAGAAGGAGTTCGACGAGACCTGGATGCAGGAGACGTTCGACCGCTACTGGAACACCGCCCAGCACGTCACCAAGTGGACGAACGCCATGCTGGCGCCCCCGCCGGAGCACATCCTCAACCTGATCGGCGCGGCGGGCCAGCTCCAGCCGGTCGCCGACCGCTTCGCCAACGCCTTCAACGACCCCGCCGACTTCGAGAACTTCTTCTACGAGCCGGAGAAGACGGAGGCGTACCTGGCCTCGGTGGCAGGCGCTGCCTGATCCGGCAGGCCGGATTTCGGCCGCGGGTGCGTGGGGGTTGCTCGCGCAGTTCCCCGCGCCCCTAAAGGGGCGCACTGCAGCGCCCCTTCTTTTGCTTTCAGGGGCGCGGGGAACTGCGCGAGCAACCACGATGGCGCCGCGCCCGATCGCGGCCGGTGCCCGTCGCGGCGCCCCGGCCCAGCGCATACGCTGATCGCATGACCCCGCAGGCCGCCACCCCCGCCTACCGCAGGCTGTCCGTCGAGGAGCGGCGCAGCCAGCTGCTCGACGCGGCCCTCACCCTCTTCGCGCACCGCGCGCCGGAGGAGGTGTCGCTCGACGACGTGGCGGAGGCGGCCGGGGTCTCCCGCCCGCTGGTGTACCGCTACTTCCCCGGCGGCAAGCAGCAGCTCTACGAGGCCGCCCTCAGGTCGGCCGCCGAGGAACTCGAGCACTGCTTCGACGAGCCCCGTGAGGGCCCCCTCCTGCCCCGGCTCGCCCGCGCCCTCGACCGCTACCTCGCCTTCGTCGACCAGCACGACGCCGGCTTCAGCGCCCTGCTCCAGGGCGGCAGCGTGGTGGAGACCTCGCGGACGACGGCGATCGTGGACGGCGTGCGACGGGCCGCCGCGCAGCACATTCTCAGCCACCTGGACATCGCCGACCCGGGGCCCCGGCTGCGGATGACCGTCCGGATGTGGATCACCGCCGTCGAGGCGGCCTCCCTCATCTGGCTCGACGAGGACAAGCAGCCGCCCGTGGAGGAGTTGCGGGACTGGCTGGTGGACCAGTTCGTCGCCGTGCTCAGCGTGACCGGGCGCCGCGACCCGCAGACCGCGGCCCTCGTCGACGCCCTCGCGGCGGATGGCTGAAACTGGTGTCGTGAAGAGTCAGGACACCCCCTTCGAGGGCGGCCCCATGGACGGGCGGGTGCTGCCGGTGCTGCTCGGCATGACCGGCCATCCCCCGAAGACGTACCGCATCCCGGTCCCGGACCCGGCCGGCGGCCCGCCCACCGTCCTGGTCTACCGCCGGGTGTCCCGGGGGCAGAGCAAGCGCTTGGGCCTGTCCCAGGGCTGGAAGTACGAGTACGACCCGACGGGCAAGGGGGCCGGCGGCGGGCCGAAGTGGCCGTGGTCGAAGCAGGACCCGGCCGGGAGGCCCGACGACACCGGCGGGTGACACGGCTGGGCCGAACGGCGCACCCGCCGCGCGGACCACGCATACACATCTGATAATCACGTGATCATCGCGATGTGGAACGGAGAGACCGTCCCGCATCGGAGGTGATGACGTGTCAGGAAGGTTCCTGCGTCTGGCCTGTACGGCCGCGGTGGCGGCGGCCCAGGCCGTCCTCGCGCCGTTGCCCGCGCTCGCCGCGCCCGACCCGGCGCAACCGGTCGCCGAGCTGCTGACGGACCTCCAGCAGGCGTACCGGCAGACCGAACAGGCCACCGAGACCTACAACGCGACGGCGGAACGGCTGCAGCGGCAGCGCGCCGAGGTGACCCGCCTGGACGGCGAGCTGGCCATCGCCCGGCGCTCCCTGCACACCAGCAGGACCGAGGCGGGCCGGCTGGCCCGGCAGCAGTACCAGAACAGCAGCGCGATCTCCCCGTACGTACGGCTGCTGCTCGCCCGCGACCCGCAGCACGCGCTCGACGAGGGTCATGTCATCGGCGAGCTGGCGCGCGAGCGGGCGAAGACGGTGGGCCGCCTGGCCGACGACGAGCGGAACCGGGCCGGCCTGGCCCGCCGGGCCCGCGCGGCGCTCGACACCCAGCTCGCCCTCGCCGAGAAGCAGAAGAAGCAGCGCGACGAGGTCCGCACCCGCCTCTTCGACGTGGAGCGCATGCTGGCGGCCCTCACCCCCGACCAGCTCACCGCGCTCGCCGACCTGGAGAAGGAGAAGACGGCGGACGCCCAGCGCAAGCTCACCACGTCCGGCGCCCTGGGCACCGCCACGCCACCCCCCTCCCCGGCCGGCGACCGCGCGGTGCGGTACGCGGTGCGGCAGCTGGGGAAGCCGTACCAGTGGGGCGCGGCGGGCCCGGTGTCGTACGACTGCTCGGGCCTGACCTCCCAGGCCTGGGGCCACGCCGGCACCCCCATCCCGCGCACCAGCCAGGAACAGTGGGCCGACCTGCCCCACGTCCCCCTGAACCGCCTGCGCCCCGGCGACCTGGTCGTCTACTTCCCCGAGGCCACCCACGTGGCCCTCTACCTGGGCGACGGCAAGGTGGTCCAGGCCCCCCGCCCCGGCGCGAAGATCAAGGTCTCCCCGATCGCGGCCAACCCGATCCTGGGCGCGGTACGCCCGGACCCGACGGCCGCCTCCCTGGCCCGCTACACACCCCCGGCGATCCCGAAGACGGCGGCGGAGGGCCCGGACGACGCTTTCGGAACTTCACAGCCGACCCCACCCACACCGACGTAGGGGCGCTGGGGGTCCCCCTCAAGCCAGCAGCCCCGAGCTCTTCCACAACCGCCGCCCGGCCCCCCGGAGAACCCCGATGTCGTCCAGGAAGTCGGTCAGCCGCTTCGCACCCGTCTGCATGACCTCCCGCCGATGCCCACTCGCCCGCACCTGCGCCACGGCCTCCCGCCGGTCCAGCCCCACGTTGGTGTAGACCTCCGGATTCACGAAGGCGACCGAGAACACCCGCGCGAACTCACCGGAGGTGACCCGCGTGAACTCCTGCGACCACCGCGGCGCCGTCACCATCTGCCGGCGCAGCTCCTCGCGGGCGTACCGCACGTGCCGGGCCTCCTCGACCACGTGGATCCGCGTGACCCCCCGGACGAGCGGCTGGATTCGCTCGTCCGGGAAGGTCAGCCGCTGCATCCAGTCGAGGACCTCCTCGCCGAGCAGGGTGGCCGTGAAGGACCCGGGGGTCGTGGAGATCGTCTTGAAGAGACGGCCCAGGTTCTGGTGGACGCGGCTCACCGGGTACCAGGGCGTGTCACCGCGCGCTATCAGCCGCGCGAACATCTTCGAGTGCCGGCACTCGTCCTCGATCTCGGTCAGCGCGTAGCGCACGTGCGCGGTCGTCGCCGCCTTGTCGTAGATGTGCCGGACCAGCAGCTGCATCAGGATCAGCTCGAACCAGATCCCCAGCGAGGCCAGCGCGGCGGCCTCGTGCTGGGAGAGCAGGATCCGCTGTTCCTCGCTCATCCGCTGCCACATCGGCGTGCCGTACAGCGACACCAGCTCCGGCGGCCAGAACCACTTGCCCTCCTCGAAGGGCGCGTCCCAGTCCAGCTCCTTGTCCGGGTCGAAGGAGTGCTTCGCGGAGGAGGCCAGCAGGCGTTCGGCCACCTGCTCGCGGTCCTTGAGCAGGCCGAGCGCGTCCCTCAGCCCGTCGACCGCGTCGGCTTCCGTCAGGGTCGTCATCGCTCCCTCACCTCGTTACCCGGGGGTACGTCGTCGTGCTCTTATGAGACCGCTTGTCAGCAAGCCGGTCAATCCCCCGTGCACGACGTGTTGACTCCGCGTCTCAGAACCCGAGCACCGCCCGCATCACCGACCGGGCGATCGGCGCCGCGTCGCCGCCGCCGCTGATGTCCCCGCGGTCGGCCGCCGCGTCCTCGACCACCACCGCCACCGCGACCTTGGGCTCCAGGTCGTCGTCCGCCTGCGCCCAGGACACGAACCAGGCGTACGGCACCCCGGAGTTGCCGATCCCGTGCTGCGCGGTGCCGGTCTTGCCGCCGACCGTGGCGCCGCGGATCGCCGCGTTCGAGCCGGTCCCCTCCTCGACCACGTCCACCATGAGTTCCTTCATGCGCATGGCCGTCGCGGCACTCATCACCTGCCGCACCGGCCCCGCACCCCCCGTGCCGACCGTCTCGCCGGTCCGCCGCACGGTCCGCTCCACCAGGTACGGCGGTCGCGCGAGTCCGCCGTCCGCCACCGCCGCAGCGACCATCGCCATCTGCAGCGGCGTGGCCCGGGTGTTGTACTGCCCGATCGACGACAGGGCCAGCTGTGCCTTGTCCACGCTCGTGTCGAAGGTGCTCGGCGCGGCGGTGAACGGGATGCGCAGCCGGGTGTCGTTGAAGCCGAACGCCTGCGCCGTCGCCGTCATGCCCGCCGCTCCCACGTCCACGCCCAGCTTCGCGAAGACCGTGTTGCAGGACCACTCGAAGGCCGCCCGCAGCGAGGCGTCCGCGCAGCCGTCGCCCTCGTTGGTCAGCCGGGTGGTGGTGCCCGGCAGCCGGTAGGGGTCGGGGGAGTCGGTCGGCGCGTCCAGGTCGGTGACCACGCCCGCGTCCAGCGCGGCGGCCGCCGTGACCACCTTGAAGGTCGAGCCCGGCGGATACGTCTGCCGTACCGCCCGGTTGAGCATCGGCTTCTCCGGGTCGTCGTTCAGCCGCGCCCAGGCCGAGGTCACCGCCTCGCCGTTGCCGGACAGTTCGGAGGGGTCGTACGACGGGGTGGAGACCAGGGCGAGGATCCGGCCGGTCGCCGGTTCGATCGCGGCGACCGCGCCCTTGCGCGAGCCGAGCCCCCGGAAGGCGGCCTCCTGGGCGTACCGGTTCAGGGTCGTGACCACGTTCCCGCCCGGGTTCACCGCCCGGCCGGTGTCGTTCCACAGCGGCAGCGGCGACAGCAGCGGGTCGGTCCCGGAGAGCACCCCGTCCTCGGCGTGCTCCAGGAAGGTGGTGCCGTACAGCTGGGAGGCGAAGCCGGTGACCGGGGCGTACAACGGGCCCTGCGGATAGGTGCGTTCGTAGCGCAGCTGCTCCCCGCTGTCCCGGGAGCCGGTCACCGGCACGCCGCCGACCAGGATGTCGCCGCGGGGGAGGCCGTAACGGGCGATCGAGTTACGGCGGTTGGCGGGGTTGTCGTCGTACTCCCGGGCCTTGACGACCTGGACGCGGGCCGCGTTGACGAGGAGGGCGAACAGCAGCAGGGCGCAGAGGGCGCGGGCCCGCCGGACGTACCTGGCCATGCCGCCCCGCCGGCGGCCGTCCCCGGCGCTCATGGGGCCACCTGTCCGTCGTAGTGGCGGCGGGCCGAGTCGCTCACGCGGATCAGCAGGGCCACGATCGCCCAGTTGGTGACCACCGAGGAGCCGCCCTGGGCGAGGAACGGCATCGCCATGCCGGTCAGCGGGATCAGCCCGGTCACCCCGCCCGCGATCACGAACACCTGGAGCGCGAGGATCGAGGCGAGCCCGACCGCGAGGAGCCGGCCGAAGGGGTCGCGCAGGGCGAGGCCGGCCCGGTAGCCGCGCTCGACGAGCAGGCCGTAGAGGAGGAAGATCGCCGACAGTCCGGCGAGGCCGAGTTCCTCGCCCGCGGTGGCCAGGATGAAGTCCGACTTGGCGGCGAAGCCGATGAGCACGGAGTGGCCGAGCCCCAGTCCGGTGCCCAGGACCCCGCCGGCCGCGAACGCGAAGAGCGACTGGGCGAGTTGGTTGGGACCCTGGCCCGCGTCGATCGAGGCGAACGGGTGCATCCAGTCCTCGATGCGGCCGTGCACGTGCGGTTCCAGACGGCCGACGGCGACCGCTCCGAACACGGCGAGCAGCAGGCCGACGGCGATCCAGCCGGTGCGCCCGGTGGCGACGTACAGCATGACCACGAAGAGGCCGAAGAAGAGCAGCGAGGTGCCGAGGTCGCGTTCGAGGATCAGGACGCCGACGCTCACCAGCCAGATGGTGACGATCGGGCCGAGCACCCGCCCGGTCGGGAACTGCATGAACCACAGCCGGCGGCCCGCGTACGCGAGCGCGCTGCGGTTGGCCGCCAGGTACGCGGCGAAGAACACCGCGAGCAGCACCTTCGCGAACTCGCTGGGCTGGATGGAGAATCCGGCGACCCGGATCCAGATCCGGGCTCCGTTGACGGCGGGGAAGAGGATCGGCAGGAGCAGCAGGACGAGCGCGGCGGCGACGCAGACGTACGCGTAGCGCTGGAGCACGCGGTGGTCGCGGAGCATCAGCACGACCATGATGAACAGGCCCACGCCCAGGGTTGACCAGACGAGCTGGGCGGGGGCCGCGTGGTCGCCGGGGGTCTGCAGGTCCAGCCGGTAGATCAGGACCAGGCCGAGTCCGTTGAGCAGCACGCCGATCGGCAGCGGCAGCGGGTCGGCGTACGGGGCGCGGAAGCGTACGGCGAGGTGGGCGACGAGCGCGAGGACCCCGAGGCCGGCGCCGTAACCGGCGGCGCCGGGCGGGACGGTGCCGGTCTTTGCCAGGCCGACCGCGCAGTAGCCGTACACGCAGAGCAGGACGGCCAGCACGATCAGGGCGAGTTCGATGCCACGGCGCCGGGGGAGGCGTGCGGCGGGGGTGGGGGTCGCGGTCGCCGCCAGGGTGGTTCCGGCCTTGGTCATGTCCGGAACTTACCCAAATGGCGCGAGTTGCGTGCTTTGTTGGCTTGCGTCAGCGTGGCGTGGGGTCCGTGGGGTGGATTGCGGCTGCGGGTGCGTCGTGGCTGATCGCGCAGTTCCCCGCGCCCCTGAAAGCACGTCGGCTGGTCCCACCTTCTTGGGGGCGCGGGGAACTGCGCGACAAGCCCCCACCCACCGCAGCCGCGCCACGCACCCGAACCCCCCTACGGGAGCGTCAGAACAGCCACCGCACCCCCGTCGATCGCGTTGGCGAACGACAGCCGCGCGCCCAGCACCTCCGCCTGCCCCACCGCGATCGTCAGCCCCAGCCCGTGCCCCTTGGCCCCGCCCTCCGTCCGGAACCGCTGCGGACCGTGGGCCACCAGGTACCCGGGATAGCCGTCCCCGTGATCCCGCACGGTGACCTCCTTCCCCTCCACCGTCAGCACCACGGGCCCCCGCCCGTGCCGGTGCGCGTTGGCGACCAGGTTCCCCAGCACCCGTTCCAGCCGCCGCCGGTCGGTCTCGACCCACACGTCCCGTACGACCTTCACCTCGGTCTCCGTCCCGGACGCCCGCACCACCCGCTCGGCCAGCGTGCCCAGCGCCTCCGCGTCGGTCTCCAGCCGTTCCCGGCCCGCGTCGAGGCGGGAGATCTCCAGCAGGTCCTCGGTGAGCGTGCGCAGCGCCGCCACCCGGTCCCGCACCAGCTCCGTCGGCCGCCCCGGAGGCAGCAGTTCCGCCGCCGCGTGCAGCCCCGTCAGCGGCGTCCGCAGCTCGTGCGCCACGTCGGCCGTGAACCGCTGCTCGCTCAGCAGCTTGCTCTGCAACGACGCGGCCATCCCGTCCAGCGCGGCGGCGACGGCGGCCACCTCGTCCTGCGGGCGGGTCGGGTCCTTGGTGCGGGGGTCGTGCACCCGCGCGTCCAGGTCCCCGGCGCTGATCCGCCGGGCCACCTGCGCGGTGCCGTGCAGCCGCCGGGTCACCCGGGTCACCGCGAACGCCCCGACCAGCAGCGTCGCCCCGATGGCCAGCGCCGACGACCAGAGGATGGAGCTGTCCAGGCCGGCGATGGTGCGGGCCTGCTGGGAGTAGTCCACGGCCACCGCCAGCGTCCGGTGCCGGTCGGCCGGGCCCGCCGCCCACATCGTGGGCCGGCCGTCGTCCTGGGCGACCATCGTGCCGCGGTCCCCGGCCAGCGCCAGCGCCCGCAGCTGCCCGGGCAGCCCGCGCGGGTCGACGCGGGCGCCCCGCGGCAGCGCGTCCCCCGCCTCGTACGCGGCCGTCGCCTCCGCGAGCCGGGTCAGCGCCTGGTCGCGGGCCTGGGCGACGGTCTGGTCGGTGACCGACACGTGCACCAGGACGCCGAGCAGCGCGGCCAGCGCACAGCACATCACCGTGATGAACGCGGCCGACTTCGCCGCCAGCGTCCCGGCCCAGCGGGGGAGCCTCATCGCGTGGCCGCCGAGGCCGACGGCACCGGTCTGCGGGTGTGGTGCCCCCTGCCGGTGCGCAGGAACTCGTCCCGGGTGAACACCATCGCCTTCCGCTCCGGGTCCCAGGCCCAGGTCGTCCGGTACTCGTACCCGCTGATCCCGGCCGGCGACCGTACGATCACCGTCCGCCCGGCCAGCTCGACGCCGATGATCGCGTCGTCGTCGTCGAGGACCTGTTCGAGCCGGTTCTTCTCGACGGTGTACACGCGCAGCGCCGTCTGGTTCGTCGGATACAGCCGGAAGCCGAGCGTCAGCTCGTCCCGCCCGTCCCCGGTGAGGTCCCGGTAGTACGGCTTCAGCAGCGGACAGCGGGCCCCGCCGCCGCCCGCCGTGCACTCCTGCATCCGCTCCGCCGTCTCGTGGTACGCCCCCTTGGACCCGTAGTCCGCGGGGTCCGCGGCGATCTCCGCCCGTACGACGGCCACCGGGTCCACCCGGCGGATGTCGCCGCCGGGAACCGTGATCCCCTTCACGGTCTCCGTGCTGCCCTCGTCGTAGGGCCAGGCCGGGCTGGACGCCGGCCGCAGGTCGGGCCAGAGCTTCGCGGGGCTGACCGCGGTCGGTGCCGCCCCGGCCCCGCGCAGTCCGCCGGAGTCGCCGCAGCCGGCCGCGGTCACCGCCAGCACGGCGACGGCGACCGCGGCCACGGCGGTACGGACGGGACGACGGGCTGGCACGCTGCTCCTGGCTCGGCGGGTCGGTGGTCGACGGGTGCGAAGGCCCCGTACACCTTATTCGCAGATTTGTAAGGAAGTCCTTTTTGCACCTGGGGCCGCCGGTGCACCGGAGAGGCTACTCGGCGAGCTCTTCCAGGAGACGGGCGGTGGACAGGCCGGCCCTCAGGTAGGCCACGAACAGCTCGTTGTGCAGCGCCCAGGGCGAGCGCCGGGCCCGTACCAGCCGGATCGCCTCCTCGGCCGTACGCCCCTGGTGCACCAGCGCCTGCGCGACCACGAGCCCCGACCGGTTGTACCCGCTGTAGCAGCGCACCAGCACCGACCGCCCCGCGTCCAGCGCCTCGCTGGCCGCCCGCGCGAGCCGCATCACCCCGGCGAGCTGGGTGCCGTCCAGCGGCCCGTCCGGTATCGGCCACACATGGTGCTCGACCCCGTCGGCCGGACCGTGCCCGGGCACCCTCAGCAGGCTCTGCACCAGATCGAACTCGTCCCGCACCACGGCAGCCTCCAGCCGCCCCGAACGCGCCCGGAACTCGTGACCGCCCATCCACAACCCGGGCAGCACCTCGCTCCAAGGACTGTCCGGAGCCGGCACGTCGTACTGCTCCCCACGGATCCGCACCCGGCGCCTCCCCGCTGCGCGCGCCAACCCCTGTCAAAGGTAGCGGGGTTCTTGCCCCTGGAGCACCCCGCCTGTTCCCATGGTCGAGGGGTGATGACGCAATGAGCGGACTGCGCGTCGTGCCGGCCTGGCGGCACGGCCAGGAGCGACTGTACGTATGTCTCACGGACGGACGGAACATCGCCTGGTACGACCGTGAGGCGGGCCGGGTCAACCTGCTCAGCGAGGAGCGGCGGGACGATGTACTGGAGACCCTGAGGCCGTTCCTGACCGGCCCGGTCACGATCGGCCCGCCGCCCGTGCCCACCCCCGCCGAGCTGGCCCGGCTGAGCCTGCATCCCGACGACGACCTGGCGCCCAACCGCCCCGGCGAGGCTCTGCTGGTCGCCCTCGACCGGGACCCCGGCCCGGCCCACCGCCTGCGCCCCGACCCGCGCCGCCGCGCCCTGACCGCGGAGCAGACCGTCGGCGACGCCCTGGACCGCCTGGACGGCGCCGGCTGGCACGCCCTGCACTCCGTCCCGCTGCCCGGCGGCGACCGCCTGCACCACCTGCTGATCGGGCCGGGCGGCCTGTTCTGCGTGCACTCCCTCTACGCCCGCAGGCAGAAGGTCCTGGTCGCCGACCCGATGATCGCACTGGGCCGGCGTGAGCCCCAGCCGCTCCTGCGCCGACTGCGGGCGGACGCCGACCGGGCCTCGTACGCCCTCACGGCCGAGGTCCGCCCGGTCCTGGCCCTGACCGAACCGGCGGACGTCACGCTGACCGCCCCGCCGCGCGAGGTCCACATCCTCCGCGACCGGGACCTGGACACCCTGTCCCGCCTGGGCGGCGTCCTCAAGCCGGCGGACGTGGAGGCCCTGCACGCGATGGCGCGGGACCGGAACACCTGGGGGAGGGTGTAGGGCGGTGTAGCTCCACCGGAGGCCTTCAGGGCAGCGTCGCCGCGCGCCCCGCGTCCAGCAGCGGAGCCAGCAGGTCCCCGTGGTCCTGGACGCGCGGCGCGATGTCCCCCGCCCGGAACACCAGCCGGTCCGCCGCCCGGCACTGCGCGACCTCCTCCCACGTGACCGGCGCCGACACCGTCGGCTCCCGCCGCGCCCGCACCGTGTACGGCGTGGCCGTCGTCTTCCGCCCCGCGTTCTGGCTCCAGTCCACGAACACCTTCCCCGGCCGCAGACTCCGCGTCATCCGGTGCACCACCAGCCTGGGCATCGCCCGCTCGGCCTCCACCGCCAGCCCCTTCGCGTACTCGCTCACCCGCTCGCTGGACGCCCCGCGCACCGCCGCCAGCAGATGCAGCCCCTTCGACCCGGCCGTCTTGGCGTACGCCTCGATCCCGTCCGCCGCCAGCCGCTCCCGCAGCCACAGCGCGACCTCGCAGCACTGCACCACCGTCGCCGGCGCACCGGGGTCCAGGTCGAGGACGATCCGGTCGGCCTCGTCCTGATTGCCCACCAGCCACTGGTGCGTGTGGAACTCGGTGACCAGGTTCGCCGCCCACATCAGGCTCGCGAGGTCCTGCACCAGCACCATCCGGGCCGCCCCCTCCGACCGGCGCACCTCGGCGGTCGTGACCCAGTCGGGCGTACCCGGCGGCACGTTCTTGGCGAAGAAGACCTGGCCGTCGGGACCGTCCGGATAGCGCAGGAAGGACACCGGCCGGTCCCGCAGGTGCGGCAGCAGGACCCCGGACGCCGTCGCGTAGTAGTGCAGCAGCTCGCCCTTGGTGAACCCGGTCGCCGGATACAGCACCTTCTCCAGGTTGCTGAGCACGACCCTTCGCCCGTCCACCTCTGTGATCGGCGTCATAGGATGACAATCTCATATAAACCCTCACATTCGGACGGAGGGAAACCGCACGTGCGATCCATCTGGAACGGCGCGATCTCCTTCGGGCTCGTCAGCATCCCGATCAAGCTGGTGAACGCCACGGAGAGTCATTCGATCTCCTTCCGTCAGGTCCACGCCGAGGACAACGGCCGCATCCGCTACCGCAAGTTCTGCGAGCTGGAGGACCGTGAGGTCACCCAGTCGGAGATCGGCAAGGGGTACGAGGACGCCGACGGCACGATCGTCCCGATCACCGACGAGGACCTGTCCCACCTGCCCATCCCCACCGCCCGCACGATCGAGATCGTCGCCTTCGTCCCGGCCGACCGCATCGACCCGCTCCAGATGGACGCGGCGTACTACCTGGCGGCCTCCGGTGCCCCGGCCGCGAAGCCGTACACCCTGCTCCGCGAAGCCCTCAAACGCAGCAACAAGGTGGCCATCACCAAGTACGCGCTGCGCGGCCGCGAGCGCCTCGGCATGCTCCGGGTGGTCGACGATGCCATCGCCATGCACGGCCTGCTCTGGCCGGACGAGGTCCGCGCGCCCGAGGGGGTCGCCCCCGACGTCGGAGTCACCGTCCGCGACAAGGAGCTCGACCTCGCGGACGCCCTGATGGACACCCTCGGCGAGGTCGACCTGGAGGACCTGCACGACGAGTACCGGGAGGCGCTGGAGGAGGTCATCGCCGCGAAGGCGGCCGGCGAGACCCCGCCGGAGGCCCCCGAACCGGCGACGGGCGGCAAGGTCCTCGACCTGATGGCGGCCCTGGAGAAGAGCGTGCGGGCGGCGAAGGAGTCGAGAGGGGAGGGGGCCGAGGAGGCGGAGGTCACCTCGCTGCAGGGCAAGAAGTCCGCGTCCGGCACCAAGCGGACGATGGCGAAGCAGTCCACCGCGAAGCGGTCCTCGGCGAAGCGGTCCACGACGAAGAAGACGGCGGCGAAGAAGACGGCGGACGGCAGGGCGGAGGACGGCAGGGCGGCGTCGAAGAAGGCGGCGGCAACGAAGTCCACGGCCGCCAAGTCCGCGGCCGCCAAGTCCGCGGCCAAGAAGGCACCGGCGAAGAAGGCGGCTGCCAAGAAGACGGCTTCGTCGCGCAGACGCTCCGCGTGAAAACGCGGTATCGCGGGCCACGGGCCCGCGTCGCGACCGGTACGCGCTCGGTTCCCTGACAGGTGGTCACCGCGCTCATGCGTGGCGCCGCTCGGCCCCCGCGCCATGTCCTGGCCGACGCTTGTCGGGCGGTGCCGCCCGCGCCCATGCGCGCCGCTCCTGCGGCACGGCTGCCCGCGGCTGAGAAGAGGCGCCGGCTGGAGCGCTCTTCAGGGGCGCTGGGGGTACCCCGGCGGACGGCTGGGGGAGGATGTGCGACCAACCCCCACCAGGCCCCGTCGGCCCGTGTCTCGGCCCGTGTCTCGGCCCGCGTCGGCCCGCATCGGTCGCCGATCGGCGTGATGCCCGCCGGGTGTGTGGCCATGAGCCCGTCGACCGACCGGTTATCACCACTCGCAATAGCACATACCCTGACAATTTAGTATATATGTTGCAGGCGTGGCGCGATGCTGGAGGACGGGGGGAGGCCCGCTCCACGGCGGGCAGACAGGTTGTCCCCGCTCGTGAAGGCGTTGTCATGCGTGCACTGCATTTCCACCCCCTCGGCCGAACCCACGCCCTGTCCCTCACCCAGCTGCGCGCCCCCGCGCAGGCTGGCCGGCCCGCCGATACGGCGGCCGGGAGCACCTCGGGCCCGCAGGGTGGGACGCGCGCCGCCGGTGCGCTGACCGGGCTGTCCGCCGCGGAGTGCGGACTGCTGCTGATCAGGCTGACCTTCGGACTGCTGCTGGCCGGACACGGCGCGCAGAAGCTGTTCGGCCTCTTCGGGGGGCCGGGCCTGGCGGCCACCGGCAGGGGCTTCGACGCCCTCGGCTACCACCCGGGCAAGGTCTTCGCCGTGATCGGGGGTCTCTCCGAACTCTGCGGAGGCCTCGGCCTGGCGGCCGGCCTGCTCACCGCGCTCGCGGCCGCGGCCGTGGTCGGCGTGATGATCAACGCCATGGTGACCGTGAGCGGCGCCCACGGCCTGTGGATCCAGAACGGCGGAGTCGAGTACAGCGTCTCCATCTGCGTCGTCGCCCTCGCCCTCACCGCCATCGGCCCGGGCCGGCTGTCCCTCGACCGCTTCTTCCCCTGGGGTTCGGGCGGCTGGCTCCCGGCCGCCGCCGCGCTCGGCCTGGGCGGCATCGGCGCCGCGATCGCGCTGAGCGTCTGACCCCCCTCCGGGCCCCGACCTCACGGGCCGCCCAGGAGCAGGCATGTACGTGGACAGCGCGCCCCTGGTCCGCCATGCTGTCCCGGCGCTTCGACAGGCCGGCGCGGGCTGCACGGTGTGATGAGGGGACGGGGACCGGTGGAGCGGACGCAGGTTGCAGCTGTACCCCAGAAACGCATCCGCTACCGGTTGACGCGCAGCCAGCGCCTGCTGCCCGTACTGCCCGGATTCGCTGTCGCCCTGCCCTCCCAGATCCTGTTCTGGCTGGACGGTGAACCGGCTGGTCCCGGACTCGTCCCGGGACTGCTCATATGGGGGGTCCTGCTGCCCCTGGTGCTGATCGCCTCACGCTCGTTCGGCGTCACTCTCACGCCGTCGGAGGCCGTCGCGCACAACCTGCGCCGTCGGACCATCCCGTGGTCGGACGTCCAGGCCGTCCAGATCGAGTCGCTCCTCGGAAGCCGGACCGTCGTGATCTACGAGGCGGGCGGCCGCCGAACCCGCCTGCGGGCGCCGACGACCGGATTCCTCAGCTGGGACCGCGGCTTCGAGGAGAAGTTCCACACCATCGGCAGATGGTGGCTGGACCACCGCGGCCCGGACTGGGTTCCCGTCCCGCCGCCAGGGGTGTGGTGGGGCGGCCCGCCGGCGTCCCACGGGAACCCCTACGCGCCTCCGGCGTAGCCGGCGGCTGATCCGGAGCCGGCAAGCTCAACGGTGAGCGCAGCCTTGGGTCGCAGCCCTGATCGATCGGTCTTCGGGTGGCGTGCCTCTCGGCCTCGCGCGCACAGCAGCGTGATCAAATAAGGCATGGCATCGTCCTGGACCGGTGACCGGGTACGCCTGCGCGCTGTCGAGCCCGACGACTGGACGGCGTTCATGCGCTTCGCCGACGACGACGGGCGGCGGGGGAGCCGGCCCGAGCTGCCGCGGTCCGCCGAGAGCTACCGTGCCTGGGCGAAGGAACAGGCCGTCGCCAGGTGCGAGGACGACCGCTTCCGGTTGGCCGTCGAGGCGACGGCGACGGGAGAGCTGGTCGGCACCGTCGGCTCGCATCGCACCGGCCGTCGTTCAGGCTGGTTCGAGTGCGATGTCACGATCGGCGCCGATCACCGGCGCAACGGCTACGCGGCGGAAGCCGTAGCTCTGCTGATGCGCTTCATGTTCGCCGAGCGGCGCTATCACAAGTGCCTGGCAGCGGTCTTCGCCCACAACGAGGCATCGCTGGCACTCTTCCGCCGACTCGGCTTCACCGAGGAGGGGCGCCTGCGGGAACACGTGTTCCTCGCCGGCCGGCACCGCGACCTCGTCATGATGGGCATGCTCGCCGACGAGTTCGACCAGCGGCACACGACGAGCCGACCATGATCCGACCGCCGGGAGGCCTGCCACCGCAAGCGTGACCGCCCTCAGCCGCGCGGGGTGGCGCGCAGCCGCAGACCGACGGTCGCGAGACCTTCGAGGGTCGCGACCTGGTGGCTGGGTTGCGGTCCGGGCGGCTCGCTGAGGTGGTGGCGGCGGGCGGTCTGCGCAGTCAGGAGCGTCAGCATCGCCATGGCCAGAGCAGCTCCCTCGCAGCCGTGCGGCCCGGTACCGAAGGAGAGGAAGACCCCCGGTTTCGCCGACGAGCCCGAGTCGTCGAGCCAGCGCTCGGGCCGGAACCGGTCCGGATCGGAGAATTCCCGTGCGTCACGGTGGGCGGTGTAGGGGCAGACGAGCACGGTGGACCCGGCGTCGATGGTGTAGTCGGCGAGCTGGGTTTGTCGTGGGGCGCGGCGGGTCAGCAGCCAGCTCGGCGGGTACAGCCGGAGCACCTCACTCACCAGTGCTTGGGTGTACGGCAGGCCACCGAGGTGGGCGCTGGTCGTCGCGGCCGGGTCCGCGGGCAGCGAGGCGGCCTCGGCAGCGACGCGGCCCGCTTCCTGCGGGTGCCGGGCCAGGTGGAGCAGGATCCATCCGGCCGCCCGGGACGGGGTCTCGAAGGTGGCGACCGTGATTCCCGGGAGAGTGTCGAGGACGGCCTCTTCCGGCAGCAGGCCGTAGTGGGGGGAGGGCTGGAGCATCTGCCCCAGCATGTCGTCACCGAGCCGTCCCGACGAACGACGCCGGCGGACCACGGGCCGCAGGGCCTCGGTGAAGGCGACCTGCTGCCGGGTACGGAACCGTCGTGCCGGTGTGGGGATCCAGCGCGGCCACACCCAACGCGAAGGGCGTACGAGCACCTCCCGGGCCAGGAAGAGCCCAGAGGCGTAGGGAAGCAGCGCGGGGGCGTCCTCCGAGAAGAGGTAACTCACACCGATCTCCGCCAGCGCATGCCGGACCAGGGGCAGGATCTCGACGTCCTGGCCCGTGGGCAACTGGTCGGCGAACCGGGCGGTCCGGGGTGCGATCTCGCCGATCCGGGCCGCAACCGCCTGCGCTCGCAGTCCGCGCATGCGGGCGGCGTGCGCGTACGCCCGCTCCTCGGGTGTCGGTGCTCCGCTCGACCGCTTCAACGGCGGGAAGAGGGGCGAGGGCGCCTTGGGGAAGTCCTGTGCGCGCCGCAGGACCGCTTCGCA
This sequence comes from Streptomyces sp., assembly GCF_019510245.1. Classification (GTDB taxonomy): domain Bacteria; phylum Actinomycetota; class Actinomycetes; order Streptomycetales; family Streptomycetaceae; genus Streptomyces. Next base: position 32,634 of record NZ_JAEKKT010000196.1, read on the forward strand.
CGGCCCGGCCGCGGCGGCCACGTAGACACCCGGCTCCAACTGCCAGACGTCCCCGCACTCTTCGGCACCGCGACGCGCCAACGCCAGCCGGTCGCGGCTCCAGGCCGCGAAGCTGCCCCCGGGCAACCGAGGCGGCTGACGCGACGGATCACGTGACGGCTCACGCGACGGCTCACGTGACGGTTCACGTGACGGCTCATTCGTTCGGCCCATGAGATCGTCCCTGGCTCTCGTACGTGTCCAGGCCGATGGCGCCGGCAGCGGGGCGGGCTGGGAACTGGCGGGTGCCCCGAACGTAGGAAACCGGCGGGTACCCCCGAGCCTGGGAATCGGCGGGTACCCCCGAGCCTGGGAATCGGCGGGTGTCCCAGAGCCTGGGAACTGGTGGGTACCCCCGAGCCGGGGAACTGGCGGGTGCCCGGAGGCGCCCGCCAGCTGTGCGGTGGTCCTAGTCGCCGGCGTAGGCGTCCCACTCGTGGGAGCCGTACGCACCGTAGTGGCGGGTGAAGGACAGTTTGGCGAGTAGCTTGGCGATCATGGTGCACTCCTCTCAGCTGTCTTCAGCACCGAAAACCACACATCTCACATCCTCGCATATCGGGCATCTAGTATGTAGAGCGCATTTCTGCCACCGGCCGCCTGCGTCGGCGTCTCCGAGCCGGAAGTGCCAGGTCACCGCGACGGGGGATCGGGTGGGAGCCGATCCGGGCCGCCGGACCGCGTCACGCAGGGCATCGACCTCTATGCCCACCGTGTGCCGCAAGGCCGAGTGGCATGGGAGGGGGCGGCGGTCCAGGATGGGCGGCAACCGGAGGTCGCCGTCGGCGTCACCGGGATCCGGGCTCAGCGCGGCAAGGGGCGTCACAGTGATCGACACGGACGAGCTGACCAGGCGGAACGCCAGGTTCGCCGACGGCGGGTCATTCGCCGGCCTGGGGCTCATGCCCGGCGGAAGCCTCACGGTCATCGGATGCGTCGACCCCCGGGTCGACCCGTCCCACGTGCTCGGGCTCGAACTCGGTGAGGCGGCGGTGATCCGCAACGTCGGAGGAAGGGTCACGCCCGCGACACTCCGGACGCTGGAGATGCTCTCGAAGGTCGTCC
>NZ_JAEKKT010000451.1 GCF_019510245.1 Streptomyces sp.
CGGCACGGTCAAGGCGCACATCAGTCGGATCCTCACCCGCACCGGCTGCGCCAACCGCGTACAGGCCGCCGTCCTCGCGCACGACGCGGGGCTGCTCGCTGGGTGATCGGTACGGGCGGGCCGGCCCCGGCGTAACCGGGGCCGGCGGAGCGCTGGCGACTGTGAACCGCCGTAGGTGGCTCAGCGGTTGGGAAGGATGACCGCCCGGCCGTTGACCTTCCCGGTGTGCAGGCGCTCGTAGGCGAGTGGGGCCTCGTCGAGGAGGTACGTCTCGGTGTGTACGGACACGGCGCCCGAGCGGGCCAGGTTCAGCACCTCGATGAGCTCGCTCCGGCTGCCCCAGTAGGGCGCGGCGACCGACACCTCGAAGGGAAGGGACCCGAAGCCGACGGGCAGGGCGCCGCCGCCGATGCCGACGATGGTGACGTCGCCCTCCACGGCGGCCAGGGCACCCGCGGTTCGCAAGGTGGGCTCCGCGCCGACGAAGTCGAAGACGGCCTCGGCGCCGAGACCGCCGGTCAGGGTGCGTACGGCGCCGGCCGCGCTGGCATCGGAGAGCACCGTCTCGTGGGCGCCGACCTCCTTCGCCAGCCGCAGCTTGTCCTCACTGACGTCGAGGGCGATCACGCGGGCCGGCGTGAGCGCGCGCAGCAGCTGGATGGCGACGTGGCCGAGGCCGCCGGTGCCGATGACCACGGCCGTCGAGCCGGGGACCAGCTTCGGCATCGATCGCTTGATCGCGTGGTACGGGGTGAGGCCGGCGTCGGTCAGCGGGGCGGCGGCGACCGGGTCCAGGCCATCGAGCGGTACGAGGTGGCGCGGGTCGTCGACGAGCAGGTACTCGGCGATGGCGCCCGGCGTGCCGAGCCCCGGTGGCCGGATGCCCAGGGCGTCCGCGCGCAGGCAGTAATTCTCCTTGCCCTGCGCGCACTTGGCGCAGGTGCCGCAGCCCCAGGGCCCGTACACCGCGACCGCGTCGCCCTCGCGTACACCGCTGACGCCCGCGCCCAGCGCGGCGACCGTGCCGACACCCTCGTGGCCGAGGGTGAGCGGAAGCTCGTAGGGGAAGTTCTCGGCGGGCCAGCTCATCACCGCGATGTCGGAGTGGCAGACGCCGGCGGCGGTGACCTTCAACAGGACCTGGCCGGGGCCGGGCTCGGGGTCTGGGACCGTGACCACCTCGGGGGCGGCGCCGATCGTGCGGTACTGCAGTGCCTTCATGGTGCGAAATCCTTTCTGTGCCCGCGGCTCAGAGGGCGGTGTAGGCGCCGTCGACCAGGTGGTAGCTGCCGGCCACGAAGGAGGCGCGGTCGGAGAGCAGGAAGGCGATCAGCTCGGCGACCTCCTCGGGGCGGCCGAGTCGGGCGATCGGGTGCAGGCCGACCAGGCCGTCGTACGCCTCCTGGTCCATGTCCTTCAGCAGCGGGGTCTCGATGAAGCCGGGGCCGACGGCGTTGACGCGGATGTTCTTCGCGGCGTACTCGGCGGCGGCGGTCTTGGTCAGGCCGACCACTCCGTGCTTGGCGGCGACGTAGGCGGAGGAGCCGGCGAAGCCGACCGAACCGAGGATGGAGGCCACGTTGACGATTGCGCCGCCCTGCCCGGCCGCTTCGATGGCGGGGAGCTCGTAGCGCAGGGAGTAGAAGACTCCGTCCAGGTTGGTGCGGATGACCCGGCTGTAGGCGTCGAGGTCGTACTCGCCGGTCGGGGCACTCGGGCCACCGATGCCGGCGTTGTTCACGGCGAGGTGCAGTGCGCCGAAGGTGTCCACGGCAAAGGCGACGGCGGCGGCAACGGACTCGGGATCGGTCACGTCGAGCTTCACGGCGGCGGCCTTGATGCCCTCGGCCTTGAGGTCCTCGGCGGCCTGCGCCGCGCCCTCGGCGTTGTAGTCGGCGATGACGACGTTTGCGCCGCCGGCTCCGAGACGGCGGGCGGTGGCCAGGCCGATGCCGGAGGCGGCGCCGGTGACCAGGGCGGTACGACCGGCGAACTCACTGTTGTAGGTGAACTCACTGCTGGGGGTGGTGCGCATGTGCTGTTCTCACTCTTCGGAAGTTGGTTCGGTGGCCGCGGAGGCGGCCTCCGAGATCAGGGCGTCGTAGGCCTGCTCCACCAGGGCGGCCAGGTCTGCGCCCGAGTCGTGGCTTTCGCTGCCGCGCGCCCAGGCGCGCAGCGCTGCGGTGAGGACTCCGGCGGCGGCGTCCACGACAACGGCTGGGCGCATGTCCCGTACGTCGTCCGTGTCGAGCCGTTCGGCGATGATGCGGATCGACTCCTCCTGGGCGTCGACCCGGATGCGTTCGTAGGCGGCGAACAGGGCGGGCTCGGCGTCCACCAGGGTGAGCAGCCGCCGCATCCGGGGCCGCAGATGATGCGCGGGGTTCTCCTGGTCGGTGAGCCACGCGCGCACCGCCCGCCGGTATGCGAGCAGCGGCGGTTCCCCGGCGGGCCGGACGCGCAGCAGGTCGTTGATGCGGTCGCCGTCACCCCGGACGAAGTCCAGGGCCGCGTCCTCCTTGCCGGTGAAGTGCCGGCTGAAGGTGCGGCGGGTGACGTCGGCCTCCTCCACGATGGCCTCCACGGTCGTGGCCGCCAGCCCGCGCTCCAGGATCAGCTCCACAGCGGCGCTGGCCAGTGCGTTCCGTGTCTGCTGCGCCTTGCGCCGCCGTCGGTCCTGCGCCGGGTGGACTGGCTCCGTAGCCTTCATGGTTGCCAGCGTACGCCTTGATGTCCCATTGGGACACATGTCCCACCGAGACTGTGAGGCGGGCGGCACCGTCCACGATCTGCGAGTCGAAGCCGAGACCGGTGTCCAGGTCGAGATAGCTGTGGGCCTTGCGGGAGAAGCAGTACACA
>NZ_JAEKKT010000259.1 GCF_019510245.1 Streptomyces sp.
CGCGTTGAATGAACAGTCTTCCCAACGTAGATGCGGTTAGAACCGTCCAAGCAATGTCCAGATTCGTGACAACGCCGACGCACAGCGGCGGACAATGTTCGCGACCCCCAAGCTCCTGGGCCGTCCCTGGGCCGTCCGAGGCCGACCGACGCTGACAGTCGCCGCCCACGGGTGACCGCCCCCACCCCTCTCCGGCCTGGGCTCCCCGAGTTGATCTGCGACACTGGAACGGTTATGCCTGCACCCGGAGAACTCACTTTCGTCGCGCCGCGCGGAGCCAAGAAGCCGCCGCGGCATCTCGCTGATCTCTCGCCCGCCGAGCGCAAGGACGCGGTGGCCGAGGTCGGGGAGAAGCCGTTCCGTGCCAAGCAGCTCTCGCAGCACTACTTCGCGCGGTACGCGCACGACCCCGAGCAGTGGACCGACATCCCGGCCGGGTCGCGGGACAAGCTGCGGGAGGCGCTGTTCCCCGAGCTGATGACCGTCGTGCGGCATCTGTCGACCGACGAGGGGACGACGCGCAAGACGCTGTGGCGGCTGTTCGACGGCACGCTCGTCGAGTCGGTGCTGATGCGGTACCCGGACCGGGTGACCATGTGCATCAGCTCGCAGGCGGGGTGCGGGATGAACTGCCCGTTCTGCGCGACCGGTCAGGCGGGTCTGGACCGGAACCTGTCGACCGCCGAGATCGTCCACCAGATCGTGGACGGGATGCGGGCGCTCCGGGACGGCGAGGTCCCCGGGGGACCGGCGAGGCTCTCCAACATCGTCTTCATGGGGATGGGCGAGCCGCTCGCCAACTACAAGCGGGTGGTCGGAGCGATCCGGGCGCTCACCGACCCCGCCCCGGACGGGCTCGGCCTCTCGCAGCGCGGGATCACCGTCTCGACCGTCGGACTGGTCCCGGCCATCCACCGGTTCGCCGACGAGGGCTTCAAGTGCCGGCTGGCGATCTCGCTGCACGCCCCCGACGACGAACTGCGCGACACCCTGGTCCCCGTGAACACGCGGTGGAAGGTGCGCGAGGTCCTCGACGCCGGGTTCGAGTACGTCGAGAAGAGCGGGCGGCGGCTCAGCATCGAGTACGCCCTCATCCGCGACATCAACGACCAGGCCTGGCGGGGGGACCGGCTGGGCCGCCTGCTCAAGGGCAAGCCGGTGCACGTCAACCTCATCCCGCTCAACCCGACTCCGGGTTCGAAGTGGACCGCCTCGCGGCCGGAGGACGAGAAGGCGTTCGTCGAGGCGATCGAGGCGCACGGTGTGCCGGTGACGATCCGGGACACCCGTGGTCAGGAGATCGACGGTGCCTGTGGTCAGCTCGCGGCCACCGAGCGGTAATCTGAGGGCCGTACCCACAATTTCACATTCCGACATCTTCATATTCCGACAGGGGAGCGCCACAGCGCTGAGAGTGCGGCAACCGGGCCGCAGACCCTCTGAACCTCGCCCAGGTCATTCTGGGTAGGAAGTTCGGTCATCACTCAAGCTGTTGCGCCCTGCCCGCACACCGCGGGCGGGGCCGCGTCTCTTCCTGGTCAACCCCAGGAGGAAAACACCAGTGCACACAAGGACCTTCTTGGCCGCGGCCGTCGGGCTCGGTCTCGTCACGCTGTCCGCGTGCTCGTCGTCGCCGGGTTCCGAGGCCGGCTCCAAGACCGTCACCCTCGTCAGCCACGACTCGTGGGCCGTCTCGAAGAACGTGCTCCAGGACTTCGAGAAGCAGTCCGGCTACAAGGTCAGGGTCCTCAAGGACGGCGACGCCGGGCAGGCCGTCAACAAGGCGATCCTGACCAAGGACAACCCGCAGGGCGACGTCTTCTTCGGCGTCGACAACACCCTGCTCTCCAGGGCCCTCGACAACGGTCTCTTCCAGCCGTACCAGGCGAAGGGGCTCGACAGGGTCGGCACGGCGTACCAGCTCGACGCGGGCAAGCACCGGGTCACGCCCATCGACTACGGCGACATCTGCGTCAACTACGACAAGGCGTACTTCAGCAAGCACAAGCTGACCCCGCCGACGTCGTACGCCGACCTCGTCCAGCCGCAGTACAAGAACCTCCTCGTCACCGAGAACGCGTCCACCTCCTCGCCGGGGCTGGGCTTCCTGCTCGGGTCCGCCGCCGAGTACGGGGACACGGGGTGGCAGGGCTACTGGAAGAAGCTCCAGGCCAACGGCGTCAAGGTCGTCGACGGCTGGGAGCAGGCCTACAACGAGGAGTTCTCCGGCTCGGCCGGCGGCAGGAAGGCCGGCGGCGACCGGCCGCTCGTCGTGTCGTACGCCTCCTCGCCGCCCGCCGAGGTCATCTACGCCGACCCGAAGCCGAGCACCGCGCCCACCGGCGTCGCGACCGGCACCTGCTTCCGGCAGATCGAGTTCGCGGGACTGCTGAGCAACGCGGGCAACACCAAGGGCGGCAAGGCGCTCATCGACTTCCTGGTCTCCAAGGAGTTCCAGGAGGACATGCCGCTGAACATGTTCGTGTATCCGGTGGTCGAGGGGGCGAACGTGCCTGCCGAGTTCACGAAGTACGGTCCCGCCGCCAAGGACCCCGAGACCATGGCGCCCGACAAGATCGCCGCCAACCGTGACCAGTGGGTCAAGACGTGGACGTCACTCGTACTGAAGTAGCCGCGGTGGCCGGCCGGCGCGGGAACGCGGCGCGGCTCGGGCTGATGCTCGTGCCCGTCGCGTTCTTCGCCGTCTTCTTCGCCTGGCCGGTCGCGGCGATCGTCACACGCGGTTTGAGGGTCGACGGGGTGTGGCGGTTCGGGCGGATCGCCGACGTGGTGGCGCAGTCCGACATCCGGCACGTGCTCTGGTTCACCACCTGGCAGGCATTCGCCTCCACCGCGCTCACCCTGCTGGCCGCCCTGCCCGCCGCCTACGTCTTCGCCCGCCTCGACTTCCCGGGAAGGCAGGTACTGCGGGCCGTGGTGACGGTCCCCTTCGTGCTGCCGACGGTGGTGGTCGGGACCGCGTTCCTCGCGCTCGTCGGACGGGGCGGCCTGCTGGACGAGGTGTGGGGGGTACGGCTCGACACCACCGTCTGGGCCATCCTGCTGGCGCACGTCTTCTTCAACTACGCGGTGGTCGTACGGACCGTGGGCGGGCTGTGGGCCCAGCTGGACCCCCGGCAGGAGGAGGCCGCCCGGATGCTCGGCGTCTCCCCACTGAGCGCCTGGCGGAAGGTCACCCTGCCCGCGCTCGCGCCCGCCGTGGCCGCCGCCGCGCTGATGGTCTTCCTGTTCACCTTCACCTCCTTCGGCGTGGTGCAGATCCTCGGCGGGCCGACGTTCGCCACCCTCGAAGTGGAGATCTACCGGCAGACCTCCGAGATCTTCGACCTCTCCACGGCCGCCGTCCTCACCCTCGTGCAGTTCGCCGCGGTCGGCGCGATCCTCGCCGTGCACGCGTGGACCATCCGGCGGCGGGAGAGCGCGCTCAGACTGGTGGACCCGGCGGTGACGGCGCGCCGGCCGCGCGGGGCCGGTCAGTGGGCGCTGCTCGGCGGGGTGCTGGCCACCATCGCCCTGCTCCTCGTGCTGCCGCTGGCCGTGCTGGTACGGCGGTCGTTCGAGGGCGGGTTCGGGTACTATCGGGCGCTGGGCGACGCCGACGGCGGGACCTTCCTGGTCGCGCCGATCGAGTCGGTCGTCACCTCGCTGCAGTACGCGGTCGTCGCCACCGCCGTCGCCGTGGTGATCGGCGCTCTCGCCGCCACCGCGCTGGCCCGGCGGGACGCCGGCCGGCTGGTACGGGGGTTCGACGCACTGCTGATGCTGCCGCTCGGGGTGTCCGCGGTGACCGTCGGCTTCGGTTTCCTGATCGCGCTCGACAAGCCGCCCCTGGACCTGCGCCAGTCCTGGATCCTGGTCCCGCTCGCCCAGGCGCTGGTCGGCGTCCCCTTCGTCGTACGGACCATGCTGCCCGTGCTGCGGGCCGTGGACGAGCGGCTGCGCGAGGCGGCGGCCGTGCTGGGGGCCTCGCCCTGGCGGGTGTGGCGGGAGGTCGATCTGCCGTTGGTGCGGCGGGCGCTGCTGATCGCGGCGGCGTTCGCGTTCGCGGTGTCGCTGGGGGAGTTCGGGGCGACGGTGTTCATCGCGCGGCCGGACAACCCGACCCTGCCGGTCGCCGTGGCCCGGTTGCTGTCCCGTCCCGGGGATCTCAACTACGGCCAGGCGATGGCCCTTTCGACGATTCTGATGGTGGTGTGCGCGGTGGCCCTGCTGGTGCTCGAACGGCTGCGGACGGACCGGACGGGGGAGTTCTGATGTCCCTTCTCGAACTGGAGCGGGCCACCGTGCGGTTCGGCGGGCGGGCCGTGCTCGACGCCGTCGGCCTGGAGGTGGCCGAGCACGAGGTGGTGTGCGTGCTCGGGCCGAGCGGGAGCGGCAAGTCGACGCTGCTGCGGACGGTGGCGGGGCTGCAACCGCTGGACACCGGGCGGGTGTTGCTCGACGGCCACGACCAGGCGCGGGTGCCGGCGCACCGGCGGGGCGTCGGGCTGATGTTCCAGGACCACCAGCTGTTCCCGCAGCGGGACGTGGGCGGGAACGTGGCCTTCGGGCTTCGGATGCGCGGCGCCGGTCGCGCACAACAGGATGAGCGGGTGGGCGAGTTGCTGGAGCTGGTCGGGCTGCCGGGGGCGGCCCGGCGGGCCGTCGCCGGGCTCTCGGGCGGTGAGCAGCAGCGGGTGGCGCTCGCCCGGGCGCTGGCGCCCCGGCCCCGGCTGCTGATGCTCGACGAACCGCTGGGGCAGCTCGACCGCTCGCTGCGGGAGCGGCTCGTGGTCGAACTCCGCGAGCTGTTCGGGCGGTTGGGCACGACCGTGCTGGCGGTGACGCACGACCAGGGCGAGGCCTTCGCGCTGGCCGACCGGGTGGTGGTGATGCGGGACGGGCGGATCGCCCAGTCCGGCACGCCTCTTGACGTCTGGCAGCGGCCCGCGGACGAGTTCGTGGCCCGCTTCCTCGGCTTCGGCAACGTGGTCCCGGCGACCGTCGAGGAGGCGGTCGCGGTGACGCCGTGGGGGAAGCTGCCGGTGCCCGAGGGATCGGCGCAGGGCCCGCGGACGCTGCTGGTACGGCCGGCGGGTGTACGGCTCGTGGCCGCCGACGCGGGGCTGCCCTGCACGGTGGCCGCCCGCACCTTCCAGGGCACCCACGTCACCGTCCACCTCCAGCCCGCGGACGGGCCCCGCCTGGAGGCGGCCTGCGCGCTGCGGGAGGCGCCGGAGGCCGGGGACGCGGTGGGCGTCGAGTTCGACGCGGCGGAGACCGTCGTCATGGACTGACCTGCGCGCGGGTACGGCCGAGGCCCGCCCCCGGGGGATACGGGGACGGGCCTCGACGGTGCACGGGGGAGCGGCGCGTCAGTTGTCGCTGTGCGCCCCGCGACGGCGCATGCCGAACCATACGGCTCCACCGCCGACCACCACGAGCGCGGCGGCGATACCGGCGATCAGGCCGGTGTTGGAGTTGGCACCGGTCTCGGCGAGGTTCGACTCACCGACGGCCGGGGAGGGAGCATTGTCCGACGTGCCGGCCGGGGCGGTGGTGCTGTCCGTGGCCGACGGGGTCGGGGAGTCCGACTCGGCCGGGGTGGTCTCGGACGCCGACGGCGACGGGGTGGCCGAGTCCGAGGGGGAGGGGCTGGAGCTCTCCGTGGACTTGCACGCCGTCGACGGGGTGGTCAGGTTGGGCGTGATGTCCGTGTCGATCTGGATCTTGCCACTGTCGACCTTGACGTGAACGCGGTACGTCGCGTCGGGCGCCCAGTCCTCGGAGAAGGTGACCTTCTTGCCTGCCTTGTTGCCCTTGACGGTCTGGGCGTCGCCGACCTGCTTCGCGTCGGCACCGTTGCTCTCGAGGAAAACGGTGATGGTGGCCGGAGTACCTGAGGCGTCCTGGTCGGTGACCGTGATGACACCGTTGGAGCCGTCGCAGGTGGCTTCGGCGGAGAACTCGGAGATGTTGCACGCGAGAGCGGTGCCGGAGGCGGTGAACGCCAGCGCGGCCGACGCAGCGGCAACTCCCAGGATGCGCACGGAACGACGTGCACTGCGGCGGGATATGGACACGTTTGTCCTTACTGGGTGCATAACTGCGGGGGGTACTGAGGGGGTTGATGCGCCGACGAGGTGAGGCACCAGAATCCCCAAGAGGCTCACAGGTCTATAAGCGCTCCATAAGGAGTGTCAATGCATATGCGGTCCACGGGCGTTGACTTTACCTTCTCGTTAGACGCTGAGACGTTTCAGCGCCTGTGAAGCTTGCTCGATCCGGTCAACCAGGGCGATACGGGACGCCATCGCGCGCGCTCCCGCGAGCGAGGTCAGCAGCTGCCAGGCCGGCAGCTTCTCGCTCCAGTGCGCCTCGTTCACGAGCACCATCGGGGTCGGCTCGCCGCGTGACTCGTAGTAGTTGGGCGTCGCGTTGTCGAAGATCTCCTGGACGGTCCCGGCGGCGCCCGGCAGGAACACCACACCGGCGTTGGAGCGGGCCAGCAGGCCGTCCTCGCGGGTGGCGTTGGCGAAGTACTTGGCGATGTGCGCGGCGAAGGCGTTCGGCGGCTCGTGGCCGTAGAACCAGGTGGGGATGCCGACCGACGGGCCGCCGTCCGGCCAGCGCTCGCGTACCTCGAAGGCGGCGCGCGCCCAGTCGGTGACCGACGGCCGGAACGACGGTGCCTTGGCGAGGAGTTCCAGCGCCTCGTCGAGCATCCCGTCGTCGAAGGGCGCCGCGTACGCGCCGAGGTTCGCCGCCTCCATCGCGCCCGGGCCGCCGCCGGTCGCCACCGTGAAGCCGGCCCGCGCGAGCTCCCGTCCGAGCCGGGCGGCACCGGCGTACTCCGCCGTGCCGCGGGCCATCGCGTGCCCGCCCATCACGCCCACCACCCGGGCGCCGACGAGGAGTTCGTCCAGCGCGTCGGAGACCGCGTCGTCGTGGATCGAGCGCAGCATCGAGCCGAATATGTCGCCGTCCGCCCTGGTCTGCTGGAACCAGGCGTACGAGCGGGCGTCCGGGGTCGCCTCGTACCCGGCGTCGAGCGAGTCGAAGAGCTCGCCGGGCGTGTAGACGAAGGCGCGGTAGGGATCGAAGGGGAGGTCCGGGACCGGCGGGAACACCAGGGCGCCGGACGCGCCGGCCCGGGCGGCTGCCTCGGGGGACATCGGGCAGCCGAGGAAGACGGAGCCGGTGGTGTCGGTGGCCAGCAGGACGTCCGTACGGCCCGTCAGATCGACGGCCTGGATCCGGTACTGGGCGAGCGTGCCGTGCGCGGCGACGACCTCGTCGAACTCGGCAAGGGACTCGATCTCACGGTCGCGGGCGGCCCGGTGGGTCTGGGCGGGACGGGGCTGCGCGGAGGACGGCTGGGCGGGTGTCGGATGCACCCGCCCACTGTAGGTGTCAGCCCTGCACCGCCGCCGGGTCCATCCACACGACCTCCCAGCTGTGGCCGTCGAGGTCCTCGAAGGAACGGCCGTACATGAAGCCCTGGTCCTGGACGTCGTCGTTCGCCGTGCCGCCGGCCGCGACCGCCTTGCCCACCAGCTCGTCGACCTTCTCGCGGCTCTCCGCGCTCAGGCAGATCAGCACCTCGCTGGTCTTCGTGGAGTCGGCGATCTCCTTCTTCGTGAAGTCGGCGTAGCGCTGCTTGCTCAGCAGCATCGCGATGATCGTGTCGCTGATCACGACACAGGAGCAGTCGTCGGTGCTGAACTGCGGGTTGATCGAGTAGCCGAGCTCCGTGAAGAACTTCCGCGACGCGGCGACGTCGTTGGTGGCCAGGTTCACGAAGATCATCTGCTGGTACATGGGGTCTCTCCCTCGGGTGTCGTGCCGTTCGCGGGGATAGACCGGGGGGTGCGGCGAAAGTCATCGCCGGGTCCGGATTTTTTTCGTACGGCCTTTCGTACGGCTTGTCGTGTGGTCTCTCAGCGCGCGAGCGGGAGTGCGGCGAGTTCCGCGATCAGCAGGGTGAGGGGGCCGAAGAGGGCCAGCAGGGCGCCCGCGCGCAGGGCGGCCGCGCTGCGCAGCACCGTCGCCGGGGCGCCGAGGCGGAGCAGAGCCGCGGTGGTGCCGGCGCGGGACTGGCGGGCCTCGACCGCGGCGGTGAGGAGGGTGGCGACCGTGCAGCCTGCCACCACGAGGCCGCCGAGGGCGGTGAGGGGGCCGAAGGCGGGGGCGCCCCCGGCGTCGCCGTGGAGGGCGCCGGCCGCGACGGCCGCGGACGCCACCGCGCAGAGGACTCCGAGGGGGCGGCCGATGCGGGTGGCCTCCGCCATCAGGACGCGGCCGGCGAGGAGGCGGCGGGCGCCGGGGCGGACGGCCTGGAGGAGGCGGCCGCAGAGGTGGGTGAGGCCGGGGGCGGCGAGGATCAGGCCGAGGGCGGTGAGGGTCCAGCCGGCGAGGACGCCGACGGGGCCGCCGGCCAGGCCGCCGGGGAGGGGGGTGTGCGGGGCGGTTTCGGTGACGCCGGCGTAGGACTCCACGGCGAGGCCCGCGGCGAGGACGGCGATGCCCCACGGGAGGCCGGGCGGTGGGGCGGTGGGGAGGTCGGGGAGCGGGGCCGGGGTGTCGTCGGGGTGGTCGGCTGGGGCCGGGGTGGGCGGGGCGTCGCTTGCCGGCGCTTGCAGGGTGCCTCCCCCAGAGGGGGGACCCCCAGCGCCCACCCGTACCCCGGCGGCACGACCGCCCGCGGGCTGAAGCAGTGGCTCGGGGCCGTCCGAGGGCTGAAGCAGTGGTCGGGGGCCGTTCGCGGGTCGGGTGCCGGGCGTGGGGCCGCGGAAGAAGCGGGCGCCGAAGCGGCCGTAGGTGCCGAAGGTTTCTGGTTTGGCTGTTCGGGCGTAGGCGCCGAAGCGGCCGTACATGCGGGAGCGGGTGCCCGGGTGGGGCAGGTCGCGGGGGCGGAGGGTCAGGGCGACCGTCGTGGACGCGAGGACCGGCAGGACGGTCAGGAGGGTCAGGGCCGCGGGGACGGGCAGGGACCTGTCGGCTGCCAGGAAGTCCTTCGCCGCGCCGTCGAAGGGCATGCCCGTGAGGTCGCTGCGCAGGTGGAGGAAGACCAGGAGGGCCAGCACGGAGCCGAGGGCGCAGGCGAGGGCCGTGTTGAGGGCGGCGATCGCCATCAGGCGGGCCGGGCCCAGACCGAAGGCGGAGAGGCCGGTGCGTGGCTTGGCGGCGGGGTCGGTGCGGGCCACCGCGACCGCGAGGTACACCGTGCTGGCGGCCGGGACCGCGCACCAGGACAGGCGCAGGAGTGCGGCCGTCGAGTGGGCCGGGTGGGCCAGCGCGTAGCCGAGGGCGGACAGCAGCAGGAAGCTCGTGCCGGTGGCCGCCGTGGCCACCAGGAGGCGGCGCAGGTGCACGGTCGGCCGGGCGGTGCGGGTCAGACGGAGACTGAGCACTCGGCCCGGCCCTCCGCTTCGGGGACCGTGGGCAGGTGGACGGTGTTCACCCGGCGGCCGTCCAGGAGGGCGATCTTGCGGTCGGCGAGGGCCGCCGTCTCCGCGTCGTGCGTGGCGAGGACGACCGTGATGCCGTGCGAGCGGGCCGCCGTGGTGAGCGTGCGCAGCACGTGGGCGCGGTCGGCGCGGTGCAGCGGGGCCGTCGGCTCGTCGGCGAAGAGGACCGTGGGCGCGGGGGCGAGGGCACGGGCGATGGAGACGCGCTGCCGTTCGGCCTGCTGGAGCTCGGCCGGGTGCTTACGGGCCTTGTCGCCGACGTCGAGGCGCTCCAGCCACTCCAGCGCGGCCACCTTGGCTCGCCGCCGGCCGGTGCCGCGCAGCATCAGCGGCAGCGCGGTGTTCTCCCAGACGTTCAGCTCGGGGACGAGCGCCGGCACCGGGTCGATCCAGCCGAAGCGGTCGCGGCGCAGCCGCTCCCGGGCGAACGGGCCCATCCGGTGCACGGCCTTGCTGTTGAACCAGACCTCGCCGCCCTGTGCCGGGACCAGACCGGCCAGGCATCGCAGCAGCGTCGTCTTGCCGCTGCCGCGCGGGCCGCTGACGGCGAGGATCTCGCCCTCCCGCACGCCCAGCGAGATGCCGGTGACACCCGGTGAACCGTCCGGGTGGCGGAAGTGCAGGGCGCGTGCCCACAGCACGTCGTTGTCCGGCGGGGCCTCCATGGGCGTACACCTCGGTTCTGATCCGTTTTGCCGTGCATTCCCACGTCCGGGGGGACGAAGGGGGAACGAAGGCCGGTCCGATCGGTCACGTGCACGCTAGGCAGTGCCGGGGCCCGAGCCCGGACAGCACGCGGCCCCGGGCCGCCGTTCTCACTCGAACGGGCGGCGCCGGGGC
>NZ_JAEKKT010000197.1 GCF_019510245.1 Streptomyces sp.
AGCCGGGCGGCCGACCCCCTAGAACTCGGGAGCGTTGCGGTGACCACGGCTACGGTGAGTACGGCTACGACGCGCAGGGAGACGGCGTCGGCGGAGACTGCTGCGGTGCGGACTGCGGTCGGGTCGGCCGCGGCGACCACGCGACCGCGGCCGGCCCTGCGGATCGTGGCCGCCGCCGCGGGGCTCGCGGGTGCGCTCGCGCTGACCGCGTGCAGCGGGGGCGGCGGGTCCGGCAGCGGCTCCTCGGCCACCCCGTCGGGCACGTCCTCCGCCACCGCCACGGCCGGTTCGGACGGCTCCACGGCCTCCTCCGACGCACTGCAGGGCAGCTGGATCACCACGAGCGGCGGCAAGATCGTGGCACTGGTCGTCACCGGCAAGGAAGCCGGGCTCTTCGAGACCGGCGGGTCCGTGTGCAGCGGGACCGCCGGCGAGGAGGCCGGGATGCGGATGATCCATCTCACCTGCACGGACGGCAGCAAGGACCGGGTCACCGGAATGGTGGACTCGGTCAGCAAGAGCGGCATGAAGGTCACCTGGTCCGGGAAATCGGGCGAGGAGACGTACACCAGGGCCGAGGGCGGCAAGCTGCCGTCCGGGCTGCCGACGGCGCACCTTGGGCAGTAGGGCGCTCTGCGGCCACCGTGCAGTCGGCTCCAGGGGGCCTGCGCGGGACGCCGGGAACGTGGCGTACGGCGGCCGGAAGCGGGGGCGGGCGCGCGGGGCCCGGGCCGGGGCGTGATGATGCTGGGACACCGTCACGACCTCAATGGGGATCTGCACATGCGCGTCATTCCGCTCACCGTCACCGCCGTCGCCGCCGCCCTCGCCCTGACCGCCTGCAATGACGGCGGCTCGGGCTCCAGCGGCAAGAACAGCTCGGCCTGCGAGATCGGCAAGGTCTCCGTCCAGGTCGGCTCCGCGAGCGTGGCGCCGGCCGCGGGGGACACCGGCGAGGTGCCGGTGTCCCTCACCAACCAGAGCGCGCCGTGCACGCTGGAGGGTTTCGCCGGTGTCACGCTGAAGGCGGGCGGTACGTCGGCGACGGTCGGCGCGCAGTCGGGCGCGAAGGGCCAGAAGCTCAAGCTCGCCAAGGGCGACTCCGCGACGTTCTCGATCAGCTATGTGCGCGGCAAGGACGGCGACAAGGCGAGCCTCGCGGCCACGTCGCTGACGGTGTCCCTGCCGGGGGGCGACGCGACGGAGAGCTTCCCGTGGAAGTACGGGGCGGTGGCGGGCCAGGGGACGGCGGAGAAGCCGAACGCCGCGGTGGGGGCGTTCCAGCAGGCGGGGGACTGATTCGGGGGCGGTGCGGTTGCCCTTCGGCCAGCCGCCGGCGGAGGGTCCTCGCGCAGTTCCCCGCGCCCCTGACGGCCCCGGTAGGTCAGGGGAGTTGGGGGTGTGAGTTGACCTGGGCCCGGTCGGCTGCTCTTGTGCCCTCTGTCCAGCCTGCCTCGTCGGTGACTCCGCGCAGGCGGGTCGTGGTGGTCTCCGGGAACATCTGCTCCATGCGGTCGGTCACGGCCAGCTCTCGCGTGGCCAGGACCGGGAGCAGGTCCCGGGGCGACTCGGTCCCGGTCACGGCCGACCGGGCCGCCGCTCGGAGGCGGTCGCCGACCCGGTGGGCGTAGGCCGCCAGGAAGGACTGGCGGAAGGTCTTCGTACGCTTGCGGCCGCCCGCCCGCTGCGCCGCCTCCGCCTTCGTCATCGCGTGCGTGGCCTGCACCAGCAGCGAGGTGTGGAGCAGCTCGACCACCTCCAGGTCCGCCTCGAAGCCGACGACCGTGGAGAAGGCCAGCGGCTCGTTCCACACCGCACGGCAGTGGTTGGCGGTGGCGACCGCGTCCAGCAGCACCGCCTTGGCCTGCTCGTACGGCGGCTCGACGCCGATCCGGCAGGCGCTCGGCGCGTCCGGCGCGGGCGCCCCCGCGGCGAGCAGCGCCTCGTCCACGCTGTGCCGGGCCATCAGTTCCTGTGCCTTCGCACTGAGCGCCTCCGCCTCCTCCGGAAAGCCGGTCGCCTCGGCCTTGGCGAGCAGCGCGCGGATCCGGCCGAGCATGCGGGAGGACTCCGGGCGGTGCGCGGTCGCAGCGGGCCGGGGCTCGTCGAGAGGCTCCAGGGCGGGCAGTCGCAGCAGCAGGCGGTAGAGCTCCAGGACGGCGGTGGCGTGCGAGAAACGATCGCCCACGCGCGCGTGGCCGTCCGGCTCCGGCAGCGTGTCGAGCTGCGCCCGCCAGCGGGGGCCGCGCGGCCGGTCGTCCGGTGCCTGCGCCCGTATCAGGCCCGCGGTGAGCCGGACGTGCGGGTCGTCCAGCTCGCGCCGCACCAGCCGGACGACGTCGGCGGGCTGCCAGCCGCGCCGCCAGGCCGCCGCGACGAACTCCCGGCCCCGGTGCGCGAGTTCCGCGTCGGCGCCGGGGTCGGCCGCGAGGAGGGACGCGCCCGTGTCGAGGCCGGAGTCGGTGTCGTCGTACAGGGCGCTCTGGAAAGCTCGGTCGACGGTGCTGGGCTGGCTGCTGGTCACGTGTCGATCGTGCCACGCGGTGCCGACAGCGGTCGTCGGCCGTCCACACCCTGTGGACAAACGCCCCGCCCTCAGCCGCCGAGCCCGCCCCGGCCCCCAAGTGTCAACCAACGGTTGACAGGGGAGGGATGTCAACCTAGGGTTGACACATGGCTACCGACCCGAACATCACGGCATCCGTACGCCTCGACGACCTCATCGCGGCGATCAAGAAGGTGCACCCCGAACCCCTCGACCAGCTCCAGGACGCGGTGCTCGCGGCCGACCACCTGGGCGACGTGGCAGACCACCTGATCGGCCACTTCGTCGACCAGGCCCGGCGCTCGGGCGCGTCCTGGACCGACATCGGCAAGAGCATGGGCGTGACCCGGCAGGCCGCGCAGAAGCGCTTCGTGCCGAAGGAGTCCGCCGCCCTCGACCCCAACCAGGGCTTCGACCGCTACACCCCCCGCGCGCGGAACGTGGTGATGGCGGCCCACAACGAGGCGCTCGCGGCCCGCAACCCCGAGGGCCGCCCCGAGCACCTGGTCCTCGGCCTGCTGTCCGAACCGGACGGCATCGCGGCCAAGGCGATCCTCGCGCAGGGCGTCCTGCTCGACACCGTGCGCCAGACGGCGACGGCCGCGCTGCCGCCGGCCTCGGACGACGTCCCCGACCTCGTCCCCTACGGCCCGGAGGCCAAGAAGGCCCTCGAACTCACCTTCCGCGAGGCCCTCCGCCTCGGCCACAACTACATCGGCACCGAGCACCTGCTGCTGGCCCTCCTGGAACACGAGAACGGCGAGGGCGTCCTCAGCGGACTGGGCATCACCAAGCCGGCGACCGAGGAGTACATCGCCAAGGCGCTCGGCCTGCTGCTGGAACGGCAGCAGGCCGCGGCGGAGGCGGCGGACGAGCCGGAGGGAGGCGAGGCGGGCTGACAGCCCCCTCGGCACGCTGAAACCGCAGGTCAGAGCGATTGTCAGTGGCGGGTGCCACACTCGCAGCATGACCGACCGGTGGGCCCTCGCTCCGGCCGAGGACGGTGGCGTGGACCTCGCCCCCCTCGGTCCGGACGGGCTGCCCACCGGACCGGTGCGGCGGGAGCCCGATCTCGCCGGGGCGGTCAGGGGCCGCCCGGAGGTGACACGCTGGGTGTGGCGGTCGACCGCCGAGGTCTACCCGCGCCTGCTCGCCACGGGGGTGCGAGTGGAGCGGTGCTACGACATCGAGGACGCCGAGACACTGCTGCTGGGCCACGAGGGACGGTCGGGCGAGCCACGCTCGGCCGCCGCCGCCCTGGCCCGCCTCCGCGGCGGCCCCGTACCGCCCGACCCGCCGCAGCGCGCGGCCGAACCGGGCGCGCAGTCCCCGCTGTTCGAGCCGCAGGGCACCGCCCGCCTGACGCTCGACGAGCTCCTCGCGGTCTACGCCGAGCAGCAGCGCCGGCACGACCGGGCCGAACACCCGGACCGGATGCGGCTGCTGACCGCCGCCGAGTCGGCAGGCATGCTGATCGCCGCCGAGATGAACGGCGCGGGCGTGCCCTGGAGCGCCGAGGTCCACCGCGAGGTGCTGCGCGAACTGCTCGGCGAGCGGTACGCGGGCGGCGGCGAGCCGCGCCGGCTGGCCGAGCTGGCCGACGAGGTGTCGGCCGCGTTCGGCAGGCGGGTGCGCCCGGATCTGCCGGCCGACGTGATCAAGGCCTTCGCGCAGGCCGGGATCAAGGTGAAATCCACCCGCCGCTGGGAGCTCTCGGGCATCGATCACCCGGCCGTGAAGCCACTCCTCGAATACAAGAAGCTGTACCGGATCTGGGTGGCGCACGGCTGGACCTGGCTCCAGGACTGGGTGCGCGACGGCCGCTTCCGGCCCGAGTTCCACGCGGGCGGTACGGTCACCGGGCGCTGGGTGACCAACGGCGGGGGCGCCCTGCAGATCCCCAAGGTGATCCGGCGGGCCGCGGTGGCCGACCCCGGCTGGCGGCTGGTCGTGGCCGACGCCGACCAGATGGAACCGCGCGTGCTGGCGGCGATCTCCCGCGACCCCGGGCTGATGGAGGTCGCCGGGCGGGAGACCGACCTCTACCAGGCGGTCTCCGACCGCGCCTTCTCCGGCGACCGCGCGCAGGCCAAGCTCGCCGTCCTCGGTGCGGTCTACGGGCAGACCTCCGGCGACGGGCTGAAGAACCTGGCCGCGCTCAGACGCCGTTTCCCCAAGGCGGTGGCCTATGTCGACGAGGCGGCGCGGGCGGGCGAGGAGGGCCGGCTGGTGCGCACCTGGCTGGGCCGGACCTGCCCGCCGGCGACCGGTGCGAGCGACGGCACCGAGGAGGCGGGCATGCCCCAGGAGGAGCCGGAGGAGCAGGCGCCGGAGGGCTGGGTACCGGGCTACGCCTCCACCAACTCCCGGGCCAGAGGCCGCTTCGCGCGCAACTTCGTGGTCCAGGGCAGCGCCGCCGACTGGGCCCTGCTGATGCTCGCGGCGCTGCGCCGGACCTGCGCGGACCTGGCGGCCGAGCTGGTCTTCTTCCAGCACGACGAGGTGATCGTGCACTGCCCCGAGGAGGAGACCGGGACGGTGGTGGCGGCGATCCGGGAGGCGGCTGACCTGGCCGGACGGCTGACGTTCGGGCAGACACCGGTCCGTTTCCCGTTCACGACGGCCGTGGTGGAGTGCTATGCCGACGCGAAGTGACCGGTCCGGTCAGGCGCCGGCTGCCAGCAGGCCGCGCAGCTCCGCGAGGACGTCCGGCTCGTCCGTGCCGTCCAGAGCGGTGAGGGCCGCGCGCCAGACGTCGTACGCCTCGTCGGTGCGCCCTTGTCCGCGCAGCAGCAGACCGAGCTGGTGGCGGGCGAGACCGCCGCTGTAGCGGTCGGCGCGGGCGTCGGCGCGGCGCAGGAGTTCCGTGCACTCGTGGTGGGCGCGGTCGGTCCGGCCGAGGGCGCGCAGCGCCCGGACCAGACCGAGCCGGGTCTGGGACTCGCCGTGCCAGTCGCCGTGACCGCCGAGGATGCGCAGGCTTTCCTCGAAGTGCGCGGCGGCGGCCGCCGGTTCACCGAGGCGGAGCTGGGCGTAGCCGATGTTGCAGTGCGCCGAGTGCTGCAGGATCACCGCGCCGATGGCGTCCCCGATCGCGAGGGAGCGCCGGTGCTGCTCGATGGCGGCGAGCGGGTCGGTGTGCTCGTAGAGGTTGCCGAGATGGCTGTGGGTGACGGCCTCGCCGTAGGGGTCGTTCAGCTGCCGGGAGTACTCCAGGCTCTGCCGCAGCGCCTCGCCCGACTCGTCGTACCGGCCGAGCCCCTCCAGCAGCAGCCCCCGGTTGTTCAGGCCGCGCCGGATCCAGGACACCATGCCCAGGCGCCGCCACAGGGCCAGCGCCCGGTCGGTCAGGGCGAGCGCCTCCCGCTGGCGGCCGGTGAGGAAGCGCAGGCCGGCGAGGTCGCCCAGGGCGTAGGCCTCGGCGGGCTCGTCACCGAGGCGCCGGGCGGCGGCCAGGGCCGCGGTGCCGAGCACCTCCATCTCGGCGACCCGGCCGCTGCGCAGGACGTAGGGGTAGAGGAGCCGGACCAGCGTGGAGAGATAGGCGCTGATCCGCGCGTCGGTGCTGTCGGCGTACCGCTCCACCAGGGCGACGATGTTCTCCAGCTCCGTGTCGCCCCAGGCGAAGGCGTGCTCGGCGCACGCGAAGGACGGCAGGGCGGCGGCGTACGGCTGGTGCTCGGGCGGCTGCGCGGTGGTGGGCCGGCGGCGGTCGCCCTGGTCGCGCCCAGGTTCGAGGATTGCGAGGAGGGCGCGTTCGGCGACGGCGGCGAACCACCGCAGAGCGGTGAGCGCGGCCTCGGTGCGGTCGGTGCCGCCGGCATGACCGATGCCGTCGCTCCCGTCGGTCCCGTCGCTCCCGTCGGTCTTCTCCGCCAGCTCGCGGGCGAAGTCCCGTACCAGGTCGTGCGGGGTGTAGCGGCCGTACGCGGTCTCCTCCAGCAGGGCGACGTCGACCAGGCGGTCCAGGGCGGCCTCGGCGCGGCGCTCGTCGGCGCCGGCGAGGCGGGCGATCAGCGGGGCGCCGTAGGTGGGCAGGTCGAGGGCGCCCAGGTGGCGCAGGACCAGGGCGGCGTCACGGTCGCAGGCGTGGTCGGAGCCGGCCAGGGCGTCATGGGCCACGGCGAGCGAGCGCCGGACGCTGAGGTCGTCGTATTCGAGGTGCTGCAACCTGCCCTCGGTGGCCGCCAGCTGGCCGGCCAGCACCTCGGGGGTGAGCGCGCCTCGGGCGGCCAGCCGGGCGGCCACGACGCGCAGGGCGAGCGGGAGCCGTCCGGTGAGGCCGACGAGCGGGTGGCCGGCGTCGATCTCCGCACGCCCGCTGACCGCGCGCAGCAGCGCCGCGCTGTCCTCTCCGGTCAGCGGGCCGAGCGGGAAGCGGCGGGCGCCGTCGAGCGCGGTGAGCGGCGAGCGGCTGGTGACGATCACCGCACAGCCGGGGCCGCCGGGGAGCAGCGGCCGCACCTGGGCGGCGTTCGCGGCGTCGTCGAGGAGCAGCAGGGTGCGGGTCGGCGCGAGCAGGGAGCGCAGCAACGCGGCTGCCGCGTCCGGGTGTTCGGGGATGTGCCGGGGATCGGCGCCGAGGTCCCGCAGCAGCGCGGCGAGCGCCTGACCGGGGGCGAGCGGGGGCATGCCGGGGGTGGCGCCGTGCAGGTGGACGTAGAGCTGGCCGTCGGGGAAACGTTCCCGCAGCTGATGGGCCACGTGCAGCGCGAGTGCGCTCTTGCCGACGCCGGCCATGCCGCTGAGGACGGCGAGGACGGGGGCGGCCGTGGCCTCGGCTTCGCCTTCGGCCCCTGTGTGTGCGTCGGCGCCTGCCGGCGGACGGGTGAGGGTGTGGACCAGTTCCTCCCGGGTGGCGGTGCGTCCCGTGAAGTGCGCCGGGGGCGGGGGAAGCTGGGCGGGGCGCAGGGACGGGGAGTCGTCTCGCGCGGAACCCGGGGCGAGGGGCCGGCCGGGATCAGCGCCTTCGGCGTTCGGCCGGCGGTCAGGTGACGCGCCCCCCAGGTGCGCGGGCAACTGCGCGACCGGCCACGGCGCACCCGCACCCGGGGCACCGTCCGGGGCGCCTCCCCCCGGCACACCCTCGTACGCCGGTCCCTCCGCCACCGCGCCACTCCCCCGCAGCACCTCCACATGGGCCCGGCGTACCGCCGGGCCGGGCTCGATGCCGAGTTCGTCCCGCAGGCGGTTGCGCAGGTCGCGGTGGACGGCGAGGGCCTCGGCCTGCCGGCCGCCGCGGTGGAGGGCGAGCATCAGCTGGCGGTGATAGGCCTCGCGCAGCGGGTACTCCGCGACGAGCGCGGCCAACTCCGGTACGACGCCGCCCAGGCGGGGTCCGCCGAGGGCGAGCTCCGCGTCGTAGCGCCACTCCAGGAGCAGCAGCCGGGCCTCCTCCAGGCGCTGCACGAAGGCGAAGCCGCCGAGTTCGGCGGGGAGGCCGCCGAGCGGGCTGCCACGCCAGAGCGCGAGCGCGTCGCCGCAGGCGCGCAGCACCGGCGCCCATTCCCGCCGCCCGTGCGCGGCCCGGGCCTCGGCCACCCGGGCGTCGAACACGTCGACGTCCAGCTCACCGTCGTCGACCCGCAGCAGATACCCGGGCGGTACGGCCCGCAGCCGCTCCGGATCGTCGAGCAGCCGGCGCAACCGGGTGACGTGGTTGTGCAGTGAGGCGCGGGCCGACACCGGGGGCGCCCCGCCCCACAGCGCCTCCCTCAGCGACTCGACGGAGACGACCCGCCCGGCCTCCAGGAGCAGCGCGGCCAGCAGCGCCCGCACCTTGGGGCTGCCGATGGGGCGGACGTCGGCCCCGTCGTAGAGAACCGGAGGTCCCAGCAGTCCGAACCGCAGCTCGTACCGCCGCATCACGCCACCCCTCGCCTCCCCGCACGGCGGAGGTGCCCGCCCGCCCTGGATCCTGGCGGAATCCCATCCCGTCGGGGATGAGTTCCCGCCACCTTCTCTGTACCGGTCGGAGCCGGAATCCGCCGGGTTTCCGGCCTGTTCCCGGAGTCGTACGACGGCTTCGCGCCAACCGGTTCGCGACCTCCAGGAGAACCGCTGGCCACATGTTAGCGATCCGTTGGTGAGCCCTGATGTGATCTTCGCATCGGACCGGATCCGACGGCGCACGCGTAAAAGGCGTGACTCGGGGGAGTGCCGCCGCAGGCCTGGGTCCGGGGACGCGAGAGGGTTCCGGTCGGCGGAGGTGAACGACCGGGACCCTCGTCCCGTCTTTCGAGCGGATCACCGGCTCCCCGGCCTCAGACGACGGGCGGACGCCCGAGCCGCGTGAGCCGCCAGACCGTGCGCCAGCGCATCGGGCGGCGCTCCCCGGCCGGCTCGCGGAACCCCTCGGCGAACCCCGCGAACCAGGCGCGCAGGCCGCCCGTCGAACGGGTGCGCAGAAGCGTGATCAGTATCCAGACGCCGAGGTGGACCGGGATGAGCGGCAGGGGCAGCCGACGGCGGGTCAGCCAGACGCGGTTGCGGGCGGTGACGCGGAAGTAGACGGCGTGCCGGGCGGGCGAGGTGCGGGGGTGCTGGAGCAGCAGTTCGGGCGCGTAGAGGATCCGCCAGCCGGCGTCGGCCGCCCGCCAGGCGAGGTCGGTCTCCTCGTGCGCGAAGAAGAACTCGGCGGGCCAGTCACCGGTCTCGGCGAGCATGGCCATCCGCAGGGCGTGCCCGCCGCCGAGGAACCCGGTGACGTAACCCCCGCGCATGGGGTCGGCGTTGCCTACGCGCGGCACGTGCCGCCGCTGGGTGACGCCCCGCTCGTCGGCGATACGGAAGCCGACGATGCCGAGGCGGGGGTCGGCGGCGAACAGATCCCGTACCTGCCGGAACACCTCGACGTCGACGAGCAGGCCGTCGTCGTCCAGTTCGACGACGACGTCCACGTCACCGAACGCGCGCAGGGCGGCGAGAGCGACGTTGCGGCCGCCGGGGCAGCCGAGGTTGTCCTCGACGTCGAGGGTGGTGACCTCGCCGGGCAGGTCGAGACGGCGGGCGAACTCGGGCAGCCGGCAGCCGTTGCCCACGATCACGATCCGGGCGGGAGCGAGGTCCTGCTTGGCGACGGACCTGAGCAGGGCGTCGACCTCGTCGGGACGGTTCCCCATGGTCACCACGGCGACCCCCAGCCTCGGCACCGCCATGCCCCTCACCCCATCCGGCCGACGGCGGTGCCGCCCCTGACCGAGCGACACTCGCCGTTAACCACGATGTTGCCCCAGGTGCGGCCGCAGTCCTGGCTTCGGTTTTGTTTGCGGCCTTTTTACGGCGATTTTCCCCGGGTAGGACGAACCCCGGCCCCGGCCGCGCGTTGCGGCGCCCCGGCCATGCAGGCTCCGCGCAGCAGTCAGCCGAGGTTGTTGCCCCACAGGGATCTGTCGGTGCTCTTGAGGCTGGGCACGCCCCCATAGGTGCCGCCGTCGGCGGTGACGAGCGGGGCGGAGAGCTGGTCCTCCAGAATTCCGTCGCGGACCCGCACGATGGTGCTCTCGTGGTCGGTCCTGCCGGGCTTGAACGTCTTCCCGTCGATGGCGGCCTTCAGGTAGTACAGGGCGTACTTGGCGTAGAGGTCCACCGGCTGGGACACGGTGGCGTCGATGCTGCCGCCGGAGATGTCCCTCAGCTCCCTGGGGATGCCGTCGTTGGAGACGACGAACACGTGCTTCCGGTCCTTCGGACCGACCAGCAGCCCCTGCTGCCTGAGCACGTGGAGCGTGCCGGACAGAGCGAAGCTGGCCTGCATGTAGATGCCCTTGATGTCCGGGTGGGCGGTCAGGTCGGCCTGGAGCCTCTGCGCGGCGACGTCCCCGTCCCAGTTGGTGGCCTCTGCGAACACCTTGACGTCCGGGTAGTCCGCCTTCATGCATGCGTCGAACCCCTCGGTGCGGTCACGGCTGTTGATCGACGAGAGGTCGCCCTGCAGCATCACCACCTTGCCCTTGCCGCCCAGCTTGCTGCCCAGGTACTTGCACGCCTTCTCGCCGTAGGCACGGTTGTCGGCGCGGACCACCATGTAGACCTTGCCGGTGTCGGGGCGGGTGTCGATGGTGACGACCGGGATCTTCGCCGCCTGCAGTTGGGCCAGAATCGGCGCGATGGCGAAGGTGCTCTGCGGGGCCGTCGCGATGCCCTTGGCGCCCTGCAGGATGAGCGTCTGCACGTTGGCGGCGAGCTTGGCGACGTCGTCATGCGAGTTGGTGGTCCTCAGCGAGAGGCCGAGTTGCCTGGCGTACTGCGGCGTGTACTTGATGTACGCGTTCCAGAAATCGGTGTCGGAGCGCGGGTAGTCGACGCCGACCACCGGCCGGTGGCCGCTCGACGTGGCCGTGCCGCCGGAGCCGCCGCAGGCGCTGAGCAGCGCCAGCGCGGAGAGGGCGGAGGCGGTGGCGCGGAGGACGGGTCTGGGCCTCATCGGTACGTTCCTCGCGCTGGGTCCCGAAGCGCCTGCCGTCCGACGGCAGGCTCACTCGGCCGGCAGACACACGCCACCCGGCCGACGCCAAAATATCCGTTCGTCCAATATACGTACGTATGACACGACAGGGGGCCGCGGGAACGCCCCCGCCCCTGGAAGTGTCAGGCTCGCCCGTGTGCCTGCTGCGTGTGCCGGGACAGTGAGTCGAGGACCACCGCGACGAAGAGCACCCCGCCGGTGATCACCAGCTGGACGGCGGTGGGCGTGTCGGTGAGGGCCATACCCGACGCGATCGACTGGATGACCAGGATGCCGAGCACTGCGGACCAGGTCGTACCGCGCCCTCCGAACAGGCTGGTGCCACCGATGACGGCGGCGGCGATGGCGTTGAGCAGCAGGACGCCGGAGCCCGAGTTCTGGCTCACCGACGTGATGCGCGAGGCCAGGAACAGGCCGCCGGTCGCCGCCAGGGTGCCGGAGACCGCGAGCACGGCCGTCTGTACGGCGGTCACGTTGAGGCTGGCGCGACGTGACGCCTCGACGCTGCTCCCCAGCGCGTAGACCTTGCGGCCGTAGTGCGTGCGCCGGAGCACGATGTCGAGGGCCGCCACCGTGACGAGGAAGATCAGCAGAGCCAGCGGCAGGCCCTGGAACTGGTTCAGCAGGTAGGCGGAGCCGAACGCGATCACCGCCACCGCTCCGGTGCGCACCGCGAGGGTTGGCAGCGGGCGGTGCGGCATGCCGATGGCCCTGCGGCGGCGCCTGTCCAGGTAGGAGGCGAGGAAGACCAGGGCCGTGGCGAGTGCCGCCACCGCGTAGCCGACGCCGGCGTCGGTGAAGTAGTAGCCGGTGAGGTGGGCGATGAGCCCGTCCTCGTCGAGGTTGATGGTGCCGCTCGTGCCGAGGATGGCGAGCATGAGGCCGTTCCACGTCAGCAGCCCGGCGAGGGTGACCACGAAGGCCGGCACCCGGGTCCTGGCGATGGAGTACCCCTGGGCTGTTCCCGCCACGGTGCCCGTCAGGACCGCGGCGATCAGGGCGAGCCATTCCGGCACGCCGTTGTTGACGTTGAGCACCGCGAAGACCGCGGCGGCGAACCCGCTGATCGAGCCGACCGACAGGTCGAGTTCCCCGAGCAGCAGCACGAAGACGATGCCGACCGCGATGAAGCCCGTGCCCACGATGTCCACGCTGAGATTGGACAGGTTGCGGGGCGAGAGGAAGGTGGAATCCAGGCTCTGGAAGATGATCCAGACCGCGGCGAGGACCAGAGTGACGGGAAGGTAGCCCAGCTCACCGGCGCTCAGCCTGCGCCGCCGGACGGCGATCCAGTCCGCCGCGGCACGGCTGACGGCCCGCCCGGCATGGCGCTGACCGGCTTTCGCGGTGGCTGCCGCGGAATCCGCCCGCGTCTCGTCCGGCATGTCACGCTTCCCTTTCACCACTCGGCCTCTCGGGAGGCGGGCCGGCGGGGCACGTTGTCCGTGGCGCCCGTGATGGAGGAGACGATCTGCTCCTGGGAGGTGGTGCTCACGTCGAAGAATCCGTTGTTGCGGCCGAGCCGGAGCACGGCGGCCCGGTCCGCGAGGGCCTTCACGTCCCCCATGTTGTGGCTGATGAGCAGAATCCCCAGGCCCTGGTCGCGGAGCCGGTCGACGAGGTCGAGTACCTCGGTGGTCTGCTCGAACCCGAGCGCCGCGGTCGGTTCGTCCAGAAGGAGGACGCGCGGATCGCCGAGAAGCGAGCGGGCGATGGCGACGGTCTGCCGCTGGCCGCTGGACAGTGACACCAGGGGTCCGCGCAGGTCGGGGACGCTCCGGGTCAGCCGCTCCAGCAGCTGCGTGGTGCGGCGCTCCATCTCCACCTCGTCGAGGAACCCGAACCTGCGGAGCTCCCGCCCGAGGAAGAGGTTGCCGACGACGTCGAGGTTCCCGCACAGCGCCAGGTCCTGGTAAACGGTGGCGATGCCGAGGTCCCGGGCCTCCTGGGGACGCCGGATGTGAACGGGCCGGCCCTCCCACTCGATGGTCCCCTTGTCCGCGGGAGCGACCCCGGAGATCACCTTGACCAGGGTGGACTTGCCGGCTCCGTTGTCGCCGAGCAGGGCAAGGACCTCGCCGGCGTGGATCTCCAGCTCGATGTCCCGGAGGACCTCGATGACTCCGAAGCGCCTGCACACGCCGTGCAGGGCGAGCAAGGGGGGCGGCAAGGGAATCGTCTCCTTCCGGGGCCCGGGGCGGCCGGTCCCGCCTGTCAGGTCAGTCCCGCCCTGTTGCAGTCGCGCACGAGTGGTGGGGCGCAGATTTGCCCGAGCGTGTACACGCCGTCCTTCACCAAGGTGTCCTTGATGGTGGCAAGGGTCACGGACACCGGGGTGAGCAGCACGGCCGGAACCTCCGCGCCGTTGCGGGTTTTCACCCGCCTGGTGGCCACCTCGTCGAGACGGTGCCCCCGCGCGGCGGCCACGGCCATGGCGCCGCCCGCGGCAGCCTCGGGTCCGAAGGGCTTGTAGACCGTCATGTACTGATCGCCGACGACGATGCGTCGTACGGCTGCGAGTTCGGCGTCCTGCCCGGTGACGGGCGGCAACGGGCTGACCTCATCGGCCTTGAGGGCGGCGATACTGCCGGCGGCGAGTCCGTCGTTGGCGGCGTAGACGCCGTCGATGCTGTCGGCGCCCAGCAGGGAGAGGGCTGCCGCCATGTTCAGGTCCGCCGTCTCGGTGCTCCACTGCGGTGTGTCGTACTGCTTGGCGATCGTCACCTTCCCCTCGAGTTCGGAGAGTGCGCCCTGCCTGAACGACAGCGCGTTGGGGTCGCCGGGGTCGCCGTTCATCATCACGATCCGGCCGCCGTGTGCCTTCGCGCCCATGGCCGTCAGCAGCGCCTTGCCCTGGAGCCTGCCGACCTCCTGGCCGTCGAAGGAGACGTAGCCCGCGATCGGGCCCTCGGCGAGGCGGTCGTATGCGATGACCGGGATGTGCGCGGCAGCCGCTCTTCCCACCGAGGCACTCATGGCCCTGGCGTCGACGGCCGCCAGCACGATGGCATCGACCCCATGGGCGATCGACGAGTCCATCTGTTCCTGCTGGACGGCCACGTCGCCCTTGGCGTCTGCGTGCTCGACCGTGCATTCGCCGCACAGCTGCCGGATCTTCTGTTCCAGCAGGGGCCTGTCCCACGCCTCCCAGCGGGCGGTGGTGGAGTCCGGCAGCAGCACGCCGATCGTCCGCGCGCTCCCCCCGCCGGAGGTGTCCCCGGCGTCCAGTCCGCAGGCGGTGAGGGACACGGCCGTGGAGAACGCGGCCAGGGCCAGGGCGGCGTCCCGGACGCAGGCGTTCATGCCGGAGACCTCCCTCCTCCCCGAAGCCGTGCGGCTGCGATCGCGGTGCAGCGGCACGGCCCGCCGGAGCGAGACGGGATCTCGGCCCGCACCCGCCCAGACCGGGTGAAAGCCACAAAACGTCCGCTTCGCCAGTGTGACACCGGCCGTGGCGAACTGCGAACCCGGTACCGCCTGGCCGACATGATGCCAATCTGTCCAACTTGCCCCCTTATGCGATTCTGGTGAGGGGGAGTGCGCAGCGGCAGCAGGTCGGCAACCCCGGTGCGGATGGGAGGTGGCTGCGGACATGCCTCACCACGGCAGCGCCCGGGCCGGACTCCCACAGCCGGGGCCGGCCGGCACAGACGCCGCCGGCACCGACGCCGCCGGCACCGACGCACCGCCGGGGCCGGGGACACCCGTGGGTGTCGACGCCCTGGCCTTCGCCGGAGCGGCGCTGGCCGTGCTCTACGTGCCCGACGCGGGTTCTGACGACCTTCGGTCGGTGGACACGGCCGGATGCGCCCCCGCGGAGTACGGACTGCCGGAACGCCTGGCCCTGTCCGGCGGCTCGCCCGCGGCCCGCGCCCTCCGCGCCGCCCACCCCGTCTGGCTGACCCCCGCGGCACTCGCCTCCTGCACCGAGGGATGTCCGGTGCCGCCGCGAGCCCGGACATCACTCGGCGCGTTGCCCCTGGGCACCGAGGGCGGACGGCTCGGCTGCCTCGTCGTCGTGGGCGCCGGCGAGAACGGCTTCGAAGCCGAGCAGCAGCGCTTCCTGGAGCGCTACGCCCACACGGTCGCCGGCGTACTGGAAGCGCGGGCCGAGGGGGAGCCGCCGTCGGCACCTTCGGCACCCTTGGCTTCCGCACTGCGCCGCATGCGCGTCGGCTCCTTCGTCCTGGTGCCGGAGTCCGGCGTGATCGACGCGGACGAGACGCTGCGCGAACTGGTCGGCATCCGGCCGGACGACTTCGACGGCAAGGCGGACTCCCTGCTCGCGCACGCGCTGCCGGAAGACCTGCCCGCGCTGATGTCGGTGCTGGAGCCGACCACCCGGACGTTCGGCCGACGGGAACTGGACTTCCGCGTCCGCTGCCCCACCGGTGGGATGCGCTGGCTGAGCCTTTGGTGCCGCGTGACGTCGGGTACCGACGGCCGGCCGGAGCAGGTGCGGGGGGTGGTGACGGCGACCTCGGTCCTGCACCGGGAGGCCGACGACGTCTCCCGGATCCAGTGGCTGACCGCCGCACTGGACGAGGCCGCCACCGTGCGCGACGTCAGCCACGTGGTCGTCACCGCCGTGCGCGAACCCCTGAACGCCGACCGGGTGGCGCTCGCCGAGCTGCAGGACGAACGGCTCCAGGTCACCCTGCTCGACCCGCCGCAGCCCGCCGCCTGGCCGCAGGCCTGGCGTCGCCAGTGGCGTTCGGAGTGGCCGGACGCACCCCTCAGTGCCCTGCCCACCCTGCAGAGGGCTCTGCGCGACGGACGTATGGACCTGTGGCCGGCGGGCACCGCCGTCGAACCCGGACTCGAGGGCATCGGCCCCGGAGGCCTCGCCGTGCTGCCGCTGCCCCCCAAGGGCCGGGCCGTCGGCGTGTGCCTGATCGGCTGGGACCGGCCGCACGAGTTCCTCCCCGAGGAACGGTCGCTGCTCACCGCCACCGCCTCACTGGCCGGCCAGGCCCTCACCCGCGCCCACGCCCACGACGCCGAACAGGAACTCGCGACGATGTTGCAGCGCAGCCTCCTGCCGCGGCGTCTGCCCGAGCTTCCCGGCGGGACCGCCGTCGCCCGCTATCTGCCCGCCCGGCGAGGACTGCAGGTGGGCGGCGACTGGTACGACGTGATCGCACTCTCCGAGGACCGGGTGGCGCTGGTCATCGGCGACGTGCAGGGCCACAGCGCCGCAGCCGCGACGATCATGGGGCAGATGCGTACCGCGGTCAGGGCGTACGCGGTGGAGGGCCACCCACCCGACGTGGTCGTCTCGCATGCCAACCGCCTCCTCGTCGGCATGGAGACGGATCTCTTCGCCACCTGCTGCTACGCCGAACTGGACATGGACGAGGGCGACGTCCTGTTCGTCCGGGCCGGGCACGTCGCACCGCTGTTGCGCCATCCCGACGGCAGCACCGAGGAGGTCGAGGTCGAGGGCGGCCTCCCGCTGGGCATCTCCATGGAGACGGACTTCCCGATGACCGCGGTGGCGCTGACGCCCGGAATGCTGCTCGCCCTGGTCACCGACGGGCTGGTCGAGGCCGCCGATCTGCCCCTGGACGAGGGCATGCGCCGCGCCCGCGCCACCCTCACCGCGGCCGACCCGTCGGATCCCGGGCAGGTGGCCGACGACCTGCTGGGTGACCGCGGTCGTCGCGAGGACGACGTGGCGCTGTTGCTGCTGCGCTACGACGGCATGAAGACCCGGCCGATCCGGTCGGGCTGGGCGGTGTGGCGGCTGCCCGACGCCGTCATGCACGCCCGCCGCTTCACCGCGCGCACGCTGCGCCGCTGGAAGGTCGAGGAAGCCACCGACCCGGTGCTGCTGGTGGTCTCCGAACTCGTCACCAACGCCTTGGTGCACACCCAGGGGCCGGTCCGCCTCGAACTGACGCTCCGCGGTGGCCGGGTGCGTGTCTGCGTGAGCGACTCCTCTCCCCGGGCGCCCGCAAGACCCGTGATCGTGGACTGGGAATCGACCGGCGGCCGGGGGCTGCTCCTGGTCGAGGCGGTGTCGGAGTCCTTCGGCACCGTGCCGATGGCCGGCGGCAAGCAGGTGTGCAGCGAGATAGCGGTGCCGCGTCGTGAACCCGCTCCCGTGGGCGCGGATCCGGGGACCGAGGGCGGTGACCGATCATGACGGGTCGCAGGCGACGGGTGGCCTCTCGTGCGCGGTATGCCGTCGGCGTGCTGGTCGCCGGCCTGCTGACCGTGGCTTCGGCCGCGTGCACAGGAGAGGGGACAGCCACCACGGACAGCTTCACCGTCGGCCTGCTGCTGCCGAGCCGGGTGGTGCCACGCTGGGAGAACTCCGACAAGCCGATGATCGAGCAGCGGGTGAAACAGCTCTGCCCGCACTGCGAGGTCGTCTACGCCAACGCCGACGACGACTCGACCACCCAGCGGCAACAGATGATCGCCATGATCACCAAGGGGGTCAGGGTCCTCGTCCTCGGCGCCACCGACAACCGGGCGCTGCGCTCCACCGTCCAGGAGGCGCACAACGCGGGCGTGCCCGTCGTCGCCTACGACAGGCTCGCCGACGGCCCTGTCTCGGGCTACGTCAGCTTCGACGGCGTAGAGGTCGGCACGCTGCAGGGCCAGACCCTCCTGAAGGCCATGCCCGCCCCGGCCGAGGACAGGACCATCGTCATGCTGAGCGGCGACCCGACCAGCGCCAACGCCCCGTTGTACAAGAGGGGGGCGCTGTCCGTCCTGCGGGGCAAGGTGAGGATCGGCCGCTCCTACGACATCCCGGGCTGGAGCACCGACAACGCCAATGCCAGCATGACCGCCGCCATCTCGGCCCTGGGCCCGGGCCGGATCGACGGCGTCCTGGCCGCCAACGACGCCATCGCCGCGGGCGCCATCTCCGCGCTCAAGAGCGCCCATGTCCGGCGCCTTCCACCGGTCACCGGCCAGGACGCCGACTTCGAGGCGGTGCAGCGCATCGTCAGCGGCGACCAGACCATGACGGTGTACAAGTCCTTCCGCGCCGAAGCCGAGGCCGCCGGTGCCATGGCTGTCGCTCTGGGCCGGGGCGAACAGCTGCACACCATCGCCACGACGACGACCGACAGCCCCACCACCCGCCGCATCCCGTCCGTGCTCCTGACGCCCGTGGCCGTGACGACCGCCAACATCCAGCAGACCCTCGTCAAGGACGGGATGTACACCATCGCCCAGATCTGCACACCCCCCCTGCGATCTGCTTGCGAGAAGGCAGGGCTGATTCCGTAGCCGGGCCGGGACCGGTGCGAGACCGAATGAGAAAAGGCCAGGTCAGACAAAGTCCAACCTGGCCTTCCGGGGAGCCGCTTTCGGGATTCGAACCCGAGAGCTACGCATTACAAGTTGTCCGTGGACACCGCGAATAGGGCATCACGCCTGTTCGGGGCCACTACGGAACTTCAATGGACGGCAGTGGACCATGCCGGAGCGAGCACGATCTGAGACCGCAACTGAGTCCGGCAACGTGTCAGGGCGGCGCCGTCCACGGTGTGTCCTTCGCTGCGGGGACTCCGATTTCTGTTCCTGTCCAGAGCACGCAGGAACGCGAGCGCCTGGTAAGCGCCGCCGCGTCGTTCATGGACACCGAGTTGCACCCAACACGCTTTCCAACTGTCCGCGCGGGGGCTTTCGCAGACGTTCGCGGGGCAGGTCAGAAGACGTGTGCGTACGGTGGTGAACAGTGGTGGCCGTGGGCGCACTGGACAAAGACCAGGACGACGAAGACCAGGACGACGAACGGCTCAGAACGCGGCGTTTCATGGTCAGCCCCGCAGTGTTGGCGCACGCCAGGTCCGTGTAGCGTCACGAACTTCGGCGGCCCGACTGACGTTGTCTGGGACTTGACTCTCCTGGGATGCCCAAGCGAGATCGATGTACATGAGCGCAGCGGTCGAGCTGTCGAGCTGACTTCCGTGACCTTCAACCCCCCAGCGGGCAAGGTGACGTGCCCCTTCGTCCAGGCCATCCTCGGGAGCAGTGGGAAAGATTTCGCGCAGGGCAGCGCGAGCGATCTCCACGGCGCTTCGTGTCTGCATCGTCAGAGTCCTTCCTGAGAGGTCACGGGTGGTTGGCGCGGGCGGTGCACACGAGGCACTTGTCCTGGTAGCCGGTCATCCACATCACCGCACGGGCGAAGCTCTCGGCGGATTCGAGTGCCTCGGTACGGTCCAGCTCAGCGAGTTCGACTGTGCAGAGCACGTCCCGAACCAGGATCTCCCAATGATCCTGGGCCTTCTTCCAGTCTCCCCGGTGGGCCCGCCTCACATAGCGGTCCAGGAACTCTTGGTCCCCTGCGCTCTTCAGGTGCAGTGACTCCAGAAAGGTGATCTTGCCCGGCAACTTGAGCCGGCGGCCGAGGCCTCGTTGTTGGAAGAGGTGATTGGTGGCGATCTCCTTGACGCGCTGCATCCGAGCAGCGATCACATGACCGGCCACTCCACCGATGAGGGCGGGTACCAGCAGCCAGCCGAGTATCGACGCGCCCCAGGATGATTCGTGCACTGGTGGGTCGATGAGCGTGAACGCTCTGTAGATGCCGCTCCAACCCTTTTCGGATCGGCTGGCGCCGAACACCCAGACGAACCCGATGACCAGGGCGATCGGTATGCCCCAGTCGATGAACCACTGTGTGACGCCCGACAACGCCTTACGTGAGCGGAACGTACGTCGTATCCACACCGTCATGGACTGCCCACGCAGCGGCGGCAGGGATGGCGGTAGGGGCGGCTGAGCTGGTGGCGGCAACGGAGGCCCTCCAAGGAGGCGATAGGGCTCGGTCACCGCAAGTGACGCTTTCATGCAGTCCGTGGTTGCAGCCTCTGATGGCGACTTGCAGCAACCTTGGGCTTCCTCCAGCTGGGGCGTGTAGCGAAAGCCTCCTCAGGGCCCTCACCAGCCACCGTCGATGGCTACCCGCGTCCGGTCGATAGGGCAGAGCAACCTACCGCGCAGCGGGTACCGACTACAACGGCTTTCAAGAGCGTCAAGAGCGCAGTATGAATGCCCTGATCACGGCCTATTTCTACTCCCTCATGGGTCCGCCTGGCCCACACATGGCCCACGGAACCCCGGCTCGGGGGTACTGGTAACGGGTTGATGGGGATCTCTGGAACCGGCCAGGGGTGCTCGTCGGTCCGGCCGACGCCTGCGGACTCGCCCGCACCCGCTTCGCCCCTGGACCGAGCCAGGTCCGCAGGGTGCCGCGGTCCTCCTCGGCACCCTGCGGACCTGGCTCACCCTGCACGGGCAGCCCCGCACGGAATTCTGGTTCGCCCTGCAATGGCTCCCGGACGGGAGAAGTAGTCAGCGTACGTCGACGTAGTCGCCGGCGGACGTGCTGTTCAGGTACGCGCTGGTCGCCGTGTACGCGGCGCTCCAGGTGCCGTCCTGCTTCGCGGTGAAGGTGAGGGTGAACCTGCCGTCCTTGCCCGTGGTCACGGTCGCCATGCCGGTGCTGGTCTTGGCTCCGGCGACGCGGAAGCGGATGGTCACGTGCTGGCCGGACACGCCCGTCCACGTGGAGCCGTTCTGGCGCTGCAGGGTCCCCGTCACGGTCAGGGTCCGGCCCTTGCGCACCGGCTCCGGCGAGGCGTTGAAGCCGATGACGCGGGTGACCGCACGGGTCAGGTGCACGACGCCGGTCGTGGTGGCGGTGGCGTCCGCGTTGCCGGGGTAGTACAGGCGCAAGTAGCCGGTGGGCTTGTGCAGCGTCTGCCAGGCGTCGAAGGCGCCCGTCGCGTCGGGGGTCACCGTCGCCACCGTCGTCCAGCCGGTACGGCCGTCTGCCGACTGCTGGAGCTGGACGCCGCCGGTGGGCAGCGGGCCCGCCGAGGCGCTGAGGCGGCCCTTGACCCGGACCGCCCCGGCGCCGGTGAAGGTGTGGTCGGACCAGGCGAGGGTGGAGTGCGAGAGGGCGTGCAGTGTGGCCTGCGCGTTGCCGCCTTGGAGGAAGGCGAAGCCTCCGACGCCCGCCGTCCAGCTGGTGTCACCGGTCACCGTGGCGAGCGTCTCGCTGAACCGGCCTCCGGTGCCGAGCTCGTAGGCGTGGGTGCCGTTCGGGCCGGTCAGGAGCACCTCGGTGTCCGGGTCGGCGGCCGTCAGCGGCGTCCAGGTGTTCGTCGTCGGGCTCAGGTACTGCGCGGTGCCGCTGACCGTATAGGAGCCGCTGTACACGGCGGTGCCGGCGGCCTTGTCGAAGACGATCCGGGTCGGGCTCATCGTCCTGGACACCAGTACGGGGTCCGTGCCGACCGTCTGCACGTCCTTCTGCACCGCGTACACGTACACGTAACTGCGGACAGCGGCCGTGGCCCGGTAGCTTCCATCGGCCTGGACGTCGGCCGCGACCTCCCAGGTTCCCGATCCCCGCGTCCCGGTGAGGTAGACCCCGCTGTCGATCCAGCCGGGGGTGGTGACTCCGGTGGCCGGGTCGAACGTCGACACCTTTCCGGTGGCGGTCACCGTCTGGTGCTCGAAGTCCACCGTGGTGCGGTCCAGGGCGGAATCGGTGAAGACGGGCAGGTCTTCGTAGGCGACGACGCCCTGGCCGAGGTAGTCGGGGTGGTCACCGTCCGCGTCGGCGAGGTCGACGGTGGTGTCGTAGACGCCGTGGGTGCCCAGGGCCATCCGGTCGGAGCTGCGCCACGTGCCGTCTTCCGCGGTGCCGGAGACGAGGGTGAACCCGGTGACGGTCGTCACCGGCCGGTCACCGGAGACGCGCAGGGTGAGCTGCGCGGTGATGGTGCCGGCGTCGATCGCGGTGTCGGACGTCGCGTGGAACTCCAGGTAGCCGGCGTCGTCCGGGTCACCTCCGACCGAGGAGACGACGGGCAGCACGGTGTCGGCGGTGTCGGCGAACGCGGGGCCGGCTGCCGGGATGCTCACCAGGGCGGCGATGAGCGAGAGCGGTGCGATGAGAGGCCGACGCACAGGGGGCTCCAGAGGAATCGTCGAGACTCGGAAACGTACAGGTCAACGGGCAAGGCAACGAACAAGCCAAAAAACAAGCCACCGAACAGGTGGCCGATCATCGCACGGGCACCGCAGGCTCTCGCGGGGGCCCAGGTCGTCGGGACGGCCGTCGACACGGCGACACTGGGGACCCTCGCCAAGCAGGACATGAAAACCCAGGTCGCCGACCGCGGCCACACCCTCACCTGGAAGCAGGAGCCCCGCCCCACCCTCAACCACGCCCTGGCCTTCGAGGGCACCTGCCGCAACTGCGGTGCCACCGTCACCGGCCTTGGGGACGTCCACCGGCCGCCCCGGCATCGGCAAGTCCAGGCTCGCCGATGCCGTTTGCGGCTGGTGACGATCCTGCTGGCTTATTCCGTGCCCGGCGGGGTTGGCGGCTCGTTGGTCGGGCAGCAGCGGCCGTCTTGCCGTTTCCGGTCGCGGGTGGGGTGTGGAATGTCGATGCGGCCGAGGCCGTGGCCGACGGTGCCTGAGCTGACCGCGCAGGTGGCGCGGGCGGTGGCGGCACGGGGCCCGTATCCGTTGGCGATGCGGGTCCGTGACGAGCTGGGCGAGTTGTTCGCGGACGCTGAGTTCGCCGAGGCGTTCGGAGTCAGAGGGCGGCCGGGATATGTGACGCTATCCGGCGACCATGGCCGCGTGCCCGCGGCGGGCGCGTGAGGCGGAGAGGGACGACGCAACCGGCGCGGGGCGTGGATTGTCCATCCCAGCTGCCGGTTAGCCACCGAGCCTGGAGCCCAAACGGTGGGGCAGGTCAACCTGTCACCCGATCGTGCGGCAGACCCGTTCCGCCACCCCCCGTCGAGGTGTCGCGCGATCGTCTGGCACGAGCAATTCGTGAACCGGAGTGCGCGCGCCGCGCCCGGTGCCTCAGTCGTGGGTGACGTTCTCGGTGAGCAGGCGGAGCAAGTGCTTCGCGGTTGCGTCCTGCTCGGGGGTCAGACCCATGGCCTCGCCGATGGCCAGCGGGACGGCGCGAGCCTTCTCCTGAAGGTCCGAGCCGGCCGGGGTGAGGCGTACGGCGACGGAGCGTTCGTCCTCGGCGCGTCGTTCGCGGCGAAGCAGGCCGCCGGCCTCAAGACGCTTGAGGAGCGGCGAAAGGGTGCTGGATTCCAGCTGGAGCGCCGTGCCCAGCTCCCGTACGGAGACCGAGCCCTGCTCCCACAGCACCAGCATGACGAGGTACTGCGGGTAGGTCAGCCCCAGCTCGTCCAGCAGCGGACGGTAGCGGGACGTGACCGACCGCGAGGCCGCGTACAGGGCGAAGCAGAGCTGGTCCTGAAGCAGCAGCGAACCCACTGCGGCGTCGTCGCGCGCGTTCTGGCCCATGAGCGCCGTCCTTACGTCCTTACCTCTGATGATCGGCCAGGTACATCCTACCCATTCCAAGCGCCCGCGACCATGTCATGCTCGATTTAGTTGTGCACGACTGAATCGGGCGCTACGGTGCTCTCGTGACCGCCGAACGGCCGGACACATCACTCGCCGAGGCTGCCGCCCCGGCATCAGCCCAAGGAGTCCCCATGCCCGAGAACATCACCGGCCCCGTGCTGGAACCGGCCGCCGCCGCGTTCGCCGAGGCCACCGCCAACCCGCCGTATCTGTTCGACCTCGGTCCGGTCGAGGGCCGCAAGGCGGTCGATGAGGTCCAGTCCGGCGACATCGCCAAGCCCGAGATCGCTGAGGAGTGGGTGACCGTGCAGGGCGGGCCCACCGGCACCGTCCGGGCGCGCATCGTCCGTCCCGTCGGTGCCGCCGGCCCGCTGCCCGTTGTCCTCTACATCCACGGTGCGGGCTGGGTCTTCGGCAACGCCCACACCCACGACCGCCTGGTGCGCGAACTCGCCGTCGGCGCGAACGCCGCGGTCGTCTTCCCCGAGTACGACCTCTCCCCCGAGGCCCGCTACCCCGTCGCGATCGAGCAGAACTACGCCGTCGCCCGCTGGGTCGTGGAGCAGGGTTCGGCGAAGGGCCTGGACGCCGGCCGGATCGCGGTGGCCGGGGACTCGGTGGGCGGCAACATGGCCGCCGCGCTGACCCTGATGGCCAAGCAGCGCGGTGACGTTCCCCTGGTGCAGCAGGTGCTGTTCTACCCGGTCACCGACGCGAACTTCGACACCGCCTCCTACCACCAGTTCGCGACCGGCTACTTCCTGCGCCGGGACGCCATGCAGTGGTTCTGGGACCAGTACACGACCGACGCGGCCGAACGCGCCCAGATCACCGCCTCCCCGCTGCGCGCCACGACCGAGCAGCTCACCGGTCTGCCCCCGGCCCTGGTCATCACCGGCGAGGCCGACGTGCTGCGCGACGAGGGCGAGGCATACGCGGGCAAGCTCCGCCAGGCCGGTGTCCCCGTCACGGCCGTCCGCTACCAGGGCGTCATCCACGACTTCGTCATGCTCAACGCCCTGCGCGAGACCCACGCCGCCGAAGCCGCCATCAACCAGGCCATCGACACACTGCGCACCGCACTCGGCACCGCCTGAGCGCGCTCAGCCACATCCGGCGCCCGTAACACCCCCGCACTACACCCGGCCGGACCGCCCGGGTCCCGCCTCCGTACCCGCGTGGCGTGCGCCCTGCGCCGCGCACCAGGAGTTCCCCATGCGCACCGCACCTGTCCGAATCAACCGCAAGATCGCCGTCGCCGCAGCAGCCGCCCTCATCGCCGGGGTGACCATCACCGCCCACGCGTCGGCCTCACCCGCTGCACCGTCCGCCACCACAACCGCCCCGGTGCTGGAAAAGGACGCCCAGGCGTTCGCTGACGCGGCCGCGAAGAACCCGCCCATCTACACCCTGTCCTACGGCGACGCCCGCAAGGCACTCGACAGCGCACAGGCCGGCCCTGCGGACAAGCTCCCGGCGGACATCAGCCACCGCACCCTCAAGGTGGGACCCACCGGCGAGGTGACCATCCGGATCGTCCGTCCCGCCGGAGTGAGCGGCAAGCTCCCGGCCGTCATGTACTTCCATGGCGGCGGCTGGGTCCTCGGCAACGAGAACACCCACGACCGGCTGGTGCGGCAGATCGCCAACGGCGCCCGCGCTGCGGTCATCTTCGTCGACTACACGCCCTCGCCCGAGGCGCGTTACCCCATCGCCATCGAGCAGGCGTACGCGGCCACCAAGTGGGTCGCCGAGCACGGTGACGAGATCAACGTCGACGGCTCCCGGATCGCCGTCGCCGGCGACAGTGTCGGCGGCAACATGACCGCCGCCGTCACCCTCATGGCCAAGCAGCGCCGCGGCCCTGCCCTGCGCGAGCAGGTGCTCTTCTACCCGGTCACCGATGCCAACTTCAACACGGCCTCCTACCGGGAGTTCGCCGACGGACCCTGGCTGACCCGCAAGGCCATGAAGTGGTTCTGGGACGCCTACGCCCCCAACGCCAAGGACCGCAAGCAGATCCTCGCCTCGCCACTGCGCGCGAGTCTCAACCAGCTCAAGGCCCTGCCCAAGGCCCTGGTCATCACCGACGAGGCCGACGTCCTGCGCGACGAGGGCGAGGCGTACGCCGCCAAGCTCCGCGCCGCCGGCAACGACATCGCCACCGTCCGCTACCAGGGCGCCATCCACGACTTCGCCATGCTCAACGCCCTCGCCCACACCAACGCCGCCAAGACAGCCGTCGACCAGGCCAACCACTTCCTCTACACCGGCCTTCACAGCGGCTCCTGACCCCCGCTCCAAAGCGACCGGCTCCGGCAGCGCCGCCGTGCCCGAGCCCGCGGCGGGGAGCGTGAGGATCAGCCCGACCCCTGCCGGCGCACGGGAGGGTGCCGCCACGGACGCGGCCTTCGCCCAGCCGCAGCCGGACTGCAGAGCCAGTGGAACGTGGTCCGCAGCCCGCCCGCGGGCCCAAAGACCCAGAGAAGCATCAGGCGGCATTCGCCTATCAGATGTCCCGGTGGCCACACGTATCCACGGCCCTCCCTCAAGCCGGGGCGTGCCGTACGAAGGGAGAGTTTTAGGGCTCGGCCTGTGGCTCGACCGACGGCGTCCCTGCGCCATGGGCCACCGCCCGCTGCCTCCGCGACCCTACGGGGAGGAGGAGTATCCGCTGGAGGCGACCCATTGTCGGGTGAGGTGGGTGAAAGCCCGGGCGGCAGCGCTTTGGTAGGAGCCCGAGCGACAGAGCAGGGTGACAGTGCGCTCGGGCAGGGGCGGGTCGAGGGGGACGGCACGCAGATGCGGGTGATCCCGGGCGATGGCCTCGGGCAGCACAGATGCCAGAGGGGTGCGCTGGATCATTTCGGTGACGGCATTGACCGAGTTGGCTTCCATCGCGATCCGCGGTGTGGTGCGGTGCTGATCGAAGTAGGTGTCGATGTGCCTGCGGGTGGCGAAGTCGCTGCTGAGCAGGGCCAGGGGGCGGTCTTCCAGTTCTCGCACGGGTAGCGGGTCTGTCCGGTCGGCGTGGGGGTGGTGGGTGCCGACGACGAGGCTGAGGGCTTCGGTGAACAAGTCGTCCGTGGTGATGCCGGGCAGGTGGGCACCGCGAAAGGCGATCCCGAGGTCGAGGTCATCGGCAAGGAGGGCGGACTCGATGCGGTCCTGTGTCATCTCCCTAATGCTCAGGGTGATGTCGGGATGTCGGACGTGGAACTGTCCGGTGAGGGGGCCGATGAGGTAGGCGGTGAAGGTGGGGGTGACCGCCAGGCGCAAGCTGCCGCGGGAGAGGTCGGCCACGTCGTGGACGGCTCGTTCGGCAGCGGCGAGTTCCTGCAGGGCGCGACGGGCGTAGTGGACGTAGGTCTCGCCGGCGTCGGTGAGGCGCACGGCACGACCCGTACGGTCCAGCAACTGCGTGCCCATCACGCGTTCCATCTGTTTGATCTGCTGGGACAGGGTCGGCTGGGAGATGTGCAGGACTTCGGCGGCGCGGGTGAAGCTGCCTTGTTCGGCGACGGCGAGCAGATAGCGCAGATGACGGAGTTCGAAGCCCATGACATCACTATAGATGAGACCAATAGATCTTATATTCAGGGCGTCTTGGACTCTATAAGCACAGTTCATGCATGGTGGATTTCGTCAACCCGCACCAGTCGGGCACTGGCCGAAAGGAGTGATCATGCAAGACCTCGCCGAGGGAGTCGCACATTTCCAGCGGGGCGTCTTCCCCGCCCAGGCGGCCCACTTTCAGCACCTGGCCACCACGCACCGGCCCAGCAGCCTGTTCATCAGCTGCTCCGACGCCCGCGTCATACCGGAGCTGATCACACAGAGCGAGCCGGGCGAGCTGTTCGTCATCCGGACGGCCGGAAACCTGGTGCCCGCCTACACCCCGAACGCTGATGGGATCGCGGCGAGCATCGAGTACGCCGTCGCCGTCCTGGGCGTCTCCGACGTCGTCGTCTGCGGGCATTCCGCCTGCGGCGCGATGACCGCCCTGGCGGAAGACCACGACCTCGCCGCCCTGCCGGCCGTCGCCCACTGGCTGCGGCACGCGGAGGCCTCCCGGGTCCGTACGGCCTGTGCCGAGCCCGGCGAGGACAAGGTGAGTGTCCTGGTACGGAACAACGTGATCGCTCAGCTGGCAAACCTGGCGACGCACCCCAGCGTCGTCCGGGCACTGGCGGCGAAGACCCTCACGCTGCGCGGCTGGGTCTACGACATCCCCACCGGCGCGGTCGACCAGCTCGACCCGGTCACGGGTTGCTCCGCCGCCCTCGCGGCCTGA
Source organism: Streptomyces sp. (assembly GCF_019510245.1). Classification (GTDB taxonomy): domain Bacteria; phylum Actinomycetota; class Actinomycetes; order Streptomycetales; family Streptomycetaceae; genus Streptomyces. Next base: position 27,691 of record NZ_JAEKKT010000197.1, read on the forward strand.
GCTGCCCTGGCCCTTTCGTCCAGGCCGCCCGTCCGACGGCCTGATCCCCCGACCGTATGACTCCGCTGAGCTCGCTGTAGTGCGGGCCGGCATGTTGGAAAGGAACACCCTCATGGTGCACGCTCAGTTCGACCCTGCCGCCCGGCAGGCCCTGGCCGCTGTGGTTGTCGAGGCCAAGACGCGCAAGGACCTGACCTGGCAGGAGATCGCCGACGCCAGCGGCCTGTCGGTCGCCTTCACCACCGCCGCGCTGCTGGGTCAGCATCCGCTGCCGGAGGCCGCCGCCAGGGCGGTCGCCGAGCTGCTGGAGCTGGAAGAGGAGGCGGCCGTACTGCTGCAGGCCATCCCGACCCGGGGCTCCATTCCCGGCGGCGTCCCGACCGACCCGACGATCTACCGGTTCTACGAGATCGTCCAGATCTACGGCACCACGCTCAAGGCCCTGGTCCACGAGCAGTTCGGTGACGGCATCATCAGCGCGATCAACTTCAAGCTCGACGTCAAGAAGGTCGCCGACCCCGAGGGTGGCGAGCGCGCGGTGATCACCCTGGACGGCAAGTACCTGCCCACCAAGCCCTTCTGACCCAGCCGTCCGCCGTGCCGGCGGCCGCTGCCGATAAGGCGCTCGGGCCGGCACGCCGATTCGCTTCGGGCGACCAGGGCCACCACTACGAGGCCCCGCCGCCTCCCGCACTCCCAGCACGACATGGGGTCGCGGTGGGGCGGCGGGGCCTTGCGCTCACCTGGGCCACGGGATCAGTCAGAACGACGTCAGAGTGCGGCGTCCAGTTGGCCGAGGCGGGCGGTGAGCCTGAGGTTCTCGCTGTAGTCGACGGGGCAGGCGATGATGGAGACTCCGGGGTCGTCCAGTGCTGTTCGCAGCGTGGGAAGCAGTTCCTCCGCGGCGGCAATCCGATATCCCGTGGCTCCGAAGCTCTCCGCGTAGCGGACGATGTCGGGATTGCCGAAGGCGGTGGCGTCGTGTTCGCCGAGCGTCAGGTCCATCTTCCACTCGATGAGCCCGTAGCCGTTGTCCTCCCAGATCAGCACGGTAAGCGGGATGGCCTCGCGGACGGCAGTTTCGATCTCCTGGGAGTGCATGAGGAACGAACCGTCGCCGACCGCGGCCAGCACCTTGACGTCCGGTTCGGCCAGGGCCACGGCGAGCGCTCCGGGCAGTGCGAAGCCCATTGCGGACAGGCCGTTGGAGATGAGGCAGGTGTTGGGCGCGTACGTGTGGTACAGCCGCGCCATCCACATCTTCAGGGCGCCGGTGTCGACGAGTACGACATCGTCGCGACCCAGAGCGGCGCGGGTGTCGGTAACGATGCGCTGCGGTGCGAGCGGGTACCGGCTGTCGGCACGTCCGCGATCCAGCTCGGCTTGCACCATTTCGCGGCACCTGGCCGGGGCCGGCCCGCGGAAGCGGTCGGAGACGGCGGCCGACAGCGCGTCCAGGGACTGCGAGATGTCGCCGATGATGCCAAGGTCGATCGAGTAGTGCGCGTCGACCTCAGCGGGGATGCGGTGCACGTGGATGATTTTCTTGTCGCGTTGGGGGTTGATCCGGGCGGGGTCGAACTCCTGCAGTTCATAGCCGACGGCGATGATCAGGTCGGCCGCGTCGAAACCGAAGTTGGTGTAGTCGCGGCGCATGAAGCCGATCGAGCCCATGGAGTTGATGAGGTCGTCGGCAATGACTCCCTTGCCATGGAAGGTGGTTGCCACTGGTAGTCCGAGGGAGCCGGCGAAAGCGGTGAGCGATGTGGCCGCGGCGTTGCGTGTGGCGCCGTGGCCGGCCAGCACGATGGGGTGGCGAGCGTTGTGCAGGAGTGCTGCGGCGCGGGCGACTTGGGCCGGCGACGGCGCCTCGGCGCGCACCACGTAGCGAGGCAGCGGTTGCAGCTCGGCGGCGGCGGGCGCGGCGTCGACGTCCTCGGGTACCGCCAGGTACACCGCGCCGGGCCGCTCGGTTTCGGCGGTCTTGAACGCGCGGCGCAGCATTTCGGGGACCGCGCCGGCGTTGGGGACGCTGGCCGACCACTTGGTGATGGGAGCGAACATGTTGACCAGGTCAACGAACTGGTGGGTTTCCTTGTAGTTGCGGTTGTGGCCGACCTGCGCTGACAGGGCAACCAAGGGGGTGCTGTTGGTCGTGGCGTCGGCGACACCGAGCTGAAGGTTGATGGCTCCCGGGCCGAGTGTTGCCGAGACGACCCCGGCCCTACCGGTGACCCGGCCGTACATTTCGGCCATGAACGAGGCGGCCTGTTCGTGGCGGGTCAGGATGTATCGGATGCCGGAGCGCGCCAGGGCGAAGGTCAGGTGAAGGTTCTCCTCGCCGGGAAGGCCGAAGACGACGCGGACACCTTCGTTCTCCAGGCAGCGGACCAGCAGTTCCGCTGCGCTGTGCCGATCTCGGTCTGAGAATTCGCTGGGCCCGGTCATGGCACGCCTTCCTTGCCGGGGTCCATATCCAAGCTACCCCTCCCTCCGGATCCGGACCCACCGCAGTCGCGTGGGGGCCGCGTCGGCTGGCCGGGGGTCACTCCGAGTCCCTCACACCGTGATCACCGGCGCCCAAAGCATGGCGCGCGAGGTGGCCGACGCGAGGCCGGCGCTGCCGCGCGCGTTCTGGTGGCTGTGGACCACCACCGCGCTCGTCAACCGACTCGGCGGCTTCGTAGTCGTCCTCCTGTCGCTCTCTCTGACGCTGGAACGGGGCTGCTTGGCATCCTTCGCCGGTTTCGCCCCGCGGTCTACGGCGTCGGCGGCGCCGTGGCGCGGTCGTCGGTGGCGTGCTCGCGGACCGCCTGGGCAGGCGGGATGTCCCTGTTGGCCTGGCCGATTGGATCGCCGAACTCGTCGCCGAGGTAGGTACGTTGTGGCACAAGCTGCACCACGTCAGGCTTCCCGTCGCCGCCGTACGGACCTGGAATGGGAGCTCACCGAGCGCTGCCTGCAGATCGGCAGGTTCCCCTGTACCTCAAGCGGTCACCGCGGCGGTTCGAGGGGTTGCTCTGGCGGTGAAGGACGGCGGCAGTGGCGGGAGATGACGGGCGAGTTCGGTGCCTGGCCGACCGTCCACAACCGATTCCGGCAATGGAGAGACGCCGACGTCCTCGAAGCCAGCTGGAGGGGCTGCTCGCTGAAGCGAAGCGGGGTGAGGCGGGCTTGTCCCTGGTCACCGGTGCGACGAGGACGGGAAACCGCCCAGGAGGGCCAGCTTCGGTGCGCCAGGCTCACCGGTTTCCCGGTAGGACACCCGGTATCCAGTTACGTCGATGGTGCGAAAGCTGAGGGTCATGGCCATTCACTCATTGCTGTGACCCGCTCAGGCGCCGTCAGGGGCATCTTGCGACGTGCGGTGGTTTCAGGCGAGGGGAAGGTTGTGCCCGGGGCCGCGCTCCCTGTCGGGGCGGGGGCCGAAGTAGCGGCGGTCTTCCTCGTTGATGGGCAGGTCGTTGATGCTGGCCTCGCGGCGGCGCATCAGACCGTTGTCGGCGAACTCCCACAGTTCGTTGCCGTAGGAGCGGAACCACTGGCCTTCGGCGTTGTGCCATTCGTACTGGAAGCGGACGGCCATCCGGTTGCCACGGAAGCCCCACAGGCTCTTGCGCAGGACGTAGTCGAGTTCGTGTTCCCACTTGGCGGTGAGGAACTCGGTGATCTCTTCGCGGCCGGTGACGAGGGCATCGCGGCTACGCCAGGCGGAGTCCTCGGTGCAGGCGAGGGCGACCTGACGCGGGTCGCGGGTGTTCCAGGCGTCTTCGGCAGCTTGGACCTGGGCGAGGGCGCTGTCGATATCGAACGGAGGGAAGAGCGGGCGGCTGTCGGTCATGGCGGGGCGGTCCTTCATTGTGCGGTGGGCTGGTCGGTCAGCGGCGGGTTGTCGGGGGCTGCGGTAACTGTGTCGGCCTGGAGCGGCAGCAGGCGGCCGGCCACGAGACGGCGGGGGGTGAAGTGGACGCGGCGGCCGGTGCGGTCGTCGTCGCCGGGGATGCCCGTGCGGGTCCATTCCAGGGCCGCCCGACCGGACAGGTGCAGGGTGCGGCCGGTGGTGAAGTCGCAGAAGAGCAGGGCGGCGGTGGGGTCGGCCTGAAGATTACCGAGGGTGTTGAACATGTTGTTGCCCCAATAGTCGGGCCACCACAGTCGTCCGTCCTCGACGCGGACGAATCCGGGAGGACCGCCGCGGTGTGAGGCGTCGTTGCCGCGGGCGGGGTGGGTGGTGCCGATCAGGAAGGTGTCGGACCGGCGGATCAGGCCGATGTCGCTGGCGGCGAGGGTGTCGGCGCTCCGGACCGGCTCCCCGCGAGGGATACCCGCGGGCGTGGCGTGGAGTTGCCGGCTCGGGATGTACTGGGGGCAGTTGCCGTATGCCTGCTCCACTTCGATGCGCAGGCCGTCGCTCCCGGTGGCTGCGAGGGTGCCGTTGATCCGCAGGCGTCTGCGGGTGGCGTACTCGACCACGATCAGCCCGACCTGCTGGGCCGCCGGTAGGTGATGCAGTGGGTCGCCTTCGGCGGGCAGTGCCCGCACGGCGAGGGCTGCCGACGAGGCGACGTGGAGGAACCCGGGAGGGCCGGTGAGCGGGGAGACCCACAGCGTGCCGTCCATGGCGCGGGCGGTGATCGCGGCGAAGGTCCGCTCGGCCAGGAATCGGGCCACGCCGCCGCGCAGCTGGGCGGGGGCCAGCATGCCGGAGAGCCGTGCCGCGTCCCTGGCTACGCCTGCCTGACGCTGGACGGCCAGCTCGCCCTCGTGGAAGCCCACCGGGGTGCTACGCGCAGGGTCTGTCATCGTTCTTCCTTCCACGGGCGGTCGGGGATGCCGCCGACCGGCGGGCGAGGGGGCCGCCGGCCTGGCCCCGGTCGGGGGGTGGGGCCGGGCCGGCGGGGCGGGTGCGGGTCAGACCGCGGAGCGCGGCGTGACCACGGGCCAGTCGTTGTGGACCTTGGCGAGGTTGAAGTGGTTCGTCAGGACGTTCAGGGCCAGGTGGCCGACGACCTCGCCGACCTCGGCGTCCGAGGCACCCGCGTCGCGCTCGGCCTGCAGGGCGCCGTCGTCGACACGGCCGTGACCGCGGGCGATGGCGTAGCTGCCGACGGCGGCGAGCACAGTCGCCACGGTCGCGTCCGCACGCGGTCAGCGCGCCCGTTCGGCGCGGAAGAGGGGGACGGCGAGGGCGGCGGCGAGCAATGCAGTGGCGCCGAAGGCAGTGAGCGCGACGGTGAACCCGGCCGGGATATCGGTCTGCGTGCGAGCGGTCCGCAGCAGTATGAGTGCAAAAAAAGGGAGGCGGAAGTCGATGGCGTTCATGACGCCGTCGCCGTTCGAGCCTCACGGCGAGTACTGAGTCCGCGCCGGCCTCCGAAGCGCCGCGCGGGGCAGGCTAGTCGCAGCAGCGCGGCAGATGCTCCTGGCGCTGCGCGCGGACAGCAGTTCTCGCTGCTCGAGGGTCGGTTATTTGGGCCCTGGAGTTTGATCGTGGGTTCGGTTCCCGCTGCCTGCTCGTGCAGCCCTGCAACAACGCGCTCAGTGGCCGCGCGGTTCAGGCGCTTCGACCGACTGGCCCGCCCGGGCTGTCGTGCCTCGACGGCCCGCTGTTGGCCGAGGCCACAGGCTTCGCCGCGAGGGCCGGAGCGCGGGCCTGAAGGGACGGGGACGGGCTCGCCCCACTCCCTCAGGCCTGTCCTCTGGCGGGCGCACGCACCACGCCGCGTCCGCTCTCCGATCGACGGCCACCCGGCAGGCTCTCAACCGGGTGGCCGGCCTGGGACCTGTCGCGGCGGCGAGGGTCACAGCCCGAGGTCGCTCAGGCCGGGGTGGTCGTCGGGGCGGCGTCCGAGGGGCCAGTGGAACTTGCGCTCCGATTCCTTGATGGGAAGTTCGTTGATGCAGGCGTAGCGGTGGTGCATCAGGCCGTTGTCGTCGAACTCCCAGTGTAGGCACGGAACCAGTTGCCCGAGTCGTCGTGGTACTCGTAGGCGAAGCGCACGGCGATGCGGTTGCCGTCGAAGGCCCACAGTTCCTTGATGAGCCGGTAGTCCAGCTCTCGGTTCCACTTGCGGGTGAGGAAGGCGACGATCTCGTCGTAGCCGGTGGCGAACTCCGCGCGGTTGCGCCAGTAGGAGTCCGGGGTGTAGGCGAGGGCGACTTTTTCCGGGTTGCGGGAGTTCCAGCCGTCTTCCGCCAGGCGGACTTTCTGGATGGCGGTCTCCCGGGTGAACGGCGGGAACGGGGGGCGCGGTTCGTGACTCATGTCGCTTCCTTCGGTTGCACTCGGGCCCACTCAAGTGTGGGCGCCCTCGACGACAACCGCATCGCGGCAGTCGGCCGACCAGGCAGAGAACGAGCGTTCTCTGTGCCCTCCACGATAGTAGAACGTTGGTTCTCGCACAAGCCGCTGCATTCGATTGCGTGATTCCGATCCGTCCACGATGTCCAGCCCAGTTCTCGTCCTGGGCCTTCACCGAACAGGCGGGCCTCGGCCCTGGTTGCCTAGACGGGCACGATGGGCGACTGCTACGAGGGTTCTCATACCGGCTCTTCAGAGTTGAGCGGTGCGGAGGTGTCCGCGGACCCGGCGAGCGGTGACGCAGCGTGTCCGTAGCCGTTGTTTGTCGGCATTGCGAAAGCCGAACGCCGCGCAGGCGACAAGCTTGATCACACGGGTGATGCCTTCGCTCATTGGCGTTGCTGTCCGGTGTCGATGAATGCGGCGGTCTCGGGCCATCAGCGGTCGACGGTGACGGCGAGCTGCCGCATCTCGGGGACGTCGGAATCCGCGCACCATGTCAGGAACTTCCAGCGGGGCTGGCCGACTTGGTTCCGGTCGGCGCCAGTTCTGGCCAGAGCAAAGAGGCTGCGCAGGTTCTCCTTGGCGATCTGGCTCTGTTCGTGAGAACGGACAGGGATGTTCACCACTTCGGGAGGCGTTCACCTTCGACCCTGTTCGATATTCACGGCCTTGGGCGGCGCGGCTCCGGGATGAGGCGGCTGCGATGGGCTGTCAGCCCCTTCTGCCAGCATGCTGCCGTGACAGACACACGTGATCAGCGTCCCGCCGAAACCACTCTCGACTTCCTGCGCTCCGTCTTTCCGCCGGAATGGCGCGAGCCGGCGCTCGGGCATGAAGCCGTCGCGGACTGGGAGCAGGAGAACGGGGTGGCCCTGCCGGAGCCGTACCGGACCTTCATCGCGGAGGTCAGCAACGGATCGAGCCTGGGTCCCGCCGGTGACGGCGGTCTGCAGCCGCTCGGCTGGCTGCCCGACACGTGGCCCGACCTCGGCCTGCGTCAGCCAGGGGAACCGTTCCCCCTGGAGGCAGCTTGGGGTTGGGAGGACGATGAGAGTGTCGGCGCCGAGGACCCGCGGATCGACGCCGCGTTCAACAAGGGGTCGGTTGTTCTCGGGTCCGAGGACGGGCAGTCGTTCTGGCTTCTGCTGACCACCGGTCCCCGCCGCGGCGAGGTGTGGATGATCGCCGATGTCGGCGCCGTCCCGGCCCCCGGCGACCAGGCATGGGGCTTCGAGGAGTGGGTGCGGCACTGGCACACCGGCCACGATTGGTGGGACTGATCGCTCCGTCCTGCACAGTCGTAGGTTGCGGTCTCTTCGAATCCTCGGTGCCTCCTGAAGTGGTGAACATCTGCTGTCCGTTCCGTGGGAGGAGCCAGCGATCCATGTCCTCAGCAGGATCTGCCCGACTGCCCCTCGCCGAGCGCGTTCCACATCGTCGCGAACTGCTCGTCGGTGAGGTCCTCACGGCTGCGCAGCAGGCGCCGGCGGGCCGACCACTCCCGATCGGTGGCTCGTCCGCGTCGGCCGCGGACCTCGGCAGTGGTGCGGCGCCGGGCCGCCGAGAGCATGCTGCACCACATGGAAGCGGTCGATCACGACCCTGGTGTGCGGCAGGCCGGTGCGGATCGCGGCGCGGTAGGTGGCGGACACGTCGATGGCGACGTGTGTGATGCTCTTTCTCCAGGGCAGCGGGGTGGTGGCGGGCCAGGCCAGCACGTCGGCGACGCTGCGGTCCTCGACCTGGCCCAGCAGCCCGCCCGCCCCGAGGGCGTCGATGAAGCCGGTGTGCCACCGATCGCGTGCCCCGCCCGTCTGCCGGTGTCAGGGTCTTGTTCCCAGCGCGGCTCGCCCCGGCGGGTCTCACCGATGCCCAGCGCGTCGACCTCGGGCAAAGGTGCGTCGACGACCTCACGGGCCTGGTCGCGGAAGGCATGCGTCCGGTCGGCCAGGACAGGTGCAGATCCCGGGTGGCCTGGACGGCGGTGGAACCCGGCGTCGCGTATCTGGCGTTCGGCCGCGACCCGCAGTCGCATGGTCATCCGCGCGCCGGCCGGTAGCTGCGGGTCCTGCTCGGTGGACGACCGGCGCGGGCAGGGCCAGAAGCCCCCACCGAGGACCAGCCTCACGTGCGCCTGCTCACTGGGTGGCAGCCCGGAGGGAACGGAAGCGGGGCTGCGAGTGAAGGCGACGGCGTGCTCAGGCAGCGGTGACCACGTCCGCGTGAGCGGCCCGCAGCAGGGTGCGCGCGGCGTCCTTGGCGTGACGGGCGGGCTCTGGAGACCCGGAGATGGCCGCTGTGGTCATCGCGCCCTCGGCGAGGAGGACGAGCTGGTCGGTCAGCCACGCGGGCGCGTCCGCGGCGGCCACGAGATCGGCAAGATATCGCCGGAAGGCATCCTTGTGGGCCTTCGCGATGTCGGCCACGGTCTGGGACGTCGCCCCCAGCTCCCCGAAGGAGTTGATGAAGCCGCAGCCGCGGAACCCCTGCTCGCTGAACCAGAGGAACAGCCAGTCGAAGACCGCCAGAATCCGCTGCTCGGGTGAGTCGTAGGCATCCACGTGCTGGGCAAGATCGCGGAGCCACCTCGCGTCCCGCCGCCTCAGGTACGCCTCGACCAGGGTGTCCTTGGAAGGGAAGGTCTGGTACAGGCGCTTGAGGGGCACCCCGGAGGCGGTGCGGATCGCATCCATTCCCACCGCCTGTATGCCTCGGCCGTAGAACAGTTCCTCGGCGGCGTCAAGGATCCGCTGCTCAGTCGTCTCGGGTTCCACTTCGCTCACCCATTCTCGAAAACGGTCGTTCTCCTACGATACAGCCACCAGGTCGCACGGCATATTCCCGGGCGCGGGCCGGCCGGTCGCCGTACGCGCCTGCCCGGATCAGGGCCGGGCGTGTTGCCCGCTGCCCGCTCAAGCGAGCGCAAGGTCTGCCTGGGGCTGCTCAGCCGGTGCGGTGGCGACGCGGAGGCCGGCGCGGTCCCGCCGGTGATCCCGTTCCTCGAGTGTTTCGGTCCAGTCCGCCAGGAGTTCGACGATACCCACGCCGCGGCCGTGCTCATCATGGGCACCGGAGCAGCGAGGGTGTGGCGAGGGCGCCGTGGCGCCGGAGCCGGCAACCTCGATACGCACGGCGCGGCCTTCGAACGCGAGGCTCACGATCATGTCGGCCCGTCCGTGCTGGGCCGCGTTCCCCGCAAGCTCGCCGACGATCAGCAGGACGGAGTCCTGATCCTCCGGGACGACGTCCCATCGGGTGAGCAGGGATGCGGCGAAGTGGCGGGCAGTGCGTACCCAGCACTCCTCGGCGGGAAGGGCGATCATGCCGTGCCGGTGCATGCCCGTACGGGCATGGGCCAGCGCCGGGGTCACGGGGGCCGGCCGGGGCTGCTCGCCGGACGGGGGCAGCGCCATCGGCGGGGGTCGCATTGCGGTGTGCGAGAGAGTCATGGGATCACCCACCTGAACTTTCCGAGCCCGCATCAACAGGCTCGTGTTCTGCAGCTTCTCTGCCCTCGGCCCTGGATTGGTTCGACGTCAGGGCTCAGGCGGCGGTCCTGCGGCACTCGCGGCGGCCGAACCGGCAATCCGTCCGGCATGCGATGACGGTGTCGTGAGCCTCCAGCTGAGAACGATCGTTCTATTGATTAAGTGAGACCAGCTTATAGAACGCCCGTTCTCCGCGCAAGAGGATGCGCCGAACTGCCGAAATCCGGAGCAGCGCCCCACGCTCACCGCAGGCGAGAGGATCTTCAGGGCCTGCGAGGGACTCCTGAGCCCAAAGCCCTCCAGGTACGCGGCGGCCTCTGCCGCAGGTACAGCCTCACGCACGAACGGCCGCGCCGTGGATCCGGCGTCGGGCCCGGATCCACGGCGCGGGGGCGGCCGGTCAGAGGCCGAGGTCGCTCAGGCCGGGGTGGTCGTCGGGGCGGCGTCCGAGGGGCCAGTGGAACTTGCGCTCCGATTCCTTGATGGGAAGTTCGTTGATGCAGGCGTAGCGGTGGTGCATCAGGCCGTTGTCGTCGAACTCCCAGT
>NZ_JAEKKT010000457.1 GCF_019510245.1 Streptomyces sp.
ATGCCTCATGCCCCCCACGGCAGTTGGTGCCCCCGCACATCCTGTCGTACGCCACTGACAACCTGCGGGTTTGTGTTCGCGATCTCACACCGCACCGACGCAAGGCGCCCGACCACGCCAGATCCTGCCTCGTTGCCGTCCTGCGACCCGCAGACGTACGGTCATCGCGATCAACCGGATGGTCGCGCCCCGCTACCGCGTCAGGGGGCGGGAGGCCGCGCGAGGCGCTCGCCCAGCGCGGCCGCGAACTCCTCCGCCCGCGTCAGCTGGGTGCGCAGATCCTCGACCCGCTGCTGGGCGGCCTGCTCGAAGCCGCGGATCCGGTCCAGCAGTTCCTGGTGCTCCTCGGGCGGCAGTTCCGCGCCCGTGTCGAGGCGGTCGGTGGCCTCCAGCAGGGCGCGCATCTCGTCCAGGGTGAACCCGAGTGGCTTCATACGGCGGATGACCATCAGGCGGGCGACGTCGGACTCGGTGTAGAGGCGGAAGCCGCCTTGGGACCGGGCGGAGGGGTTGACGAGGCCGGCGTCCTCGTAGTGCCGGATGGTGCGCAGCGACAGCTCGGTCCGGGTGGCGACCTCGCCGATCTGCATGTGCTCGCTGCTCACGCCGGGTGCCTTCCTCGTCTCTCGCCAGGGCCGCGCACAGCCGCCGATCTCTACCCTAACGTTAGGGTAGAGTTGCCTCGGTGCCAGGTCACCGGTGTCGGGGCCAATGATGCCTCTGCGAAGACCGATACCTGCAGAAGAGAGCGTGCGAGTGCCCATGATGCCCGGCGCCGCCGCCTGCCCGCCGTGACCCTTCACCGCCGCACAGCGCACCATCCCGTGGCGGATCGCTTCGCCGCCGCCCCCTGACTTCGGTCCGCCGCTCGCGGACCCCGTGGCCGGCCGCCCCGCCTCCCACTCCTTCCCGTACGCCCGCCGTGATGCCGGGTGTGCCCGAGCACGACAGGTTCCTCTCGTCTTGTCCTCCTCCGCACTGTCCCCGGCCCCCTGGCTGCGCGGCTCCCGGCGTCCTGCCTGGCTGTCCGATCCGAAGGTGCTGCGCACCGAGGTGCTGGCCGGGCTCGTGGTCGCCCTCGCCCTGATCCCCGAGGCGATCTCGTTCTCGGTCATCGCCGGGGTCGACCCGGCCATCGGCCTGTTCGCCTCGTTCACCATGGCCGTGACCATCGCGATCGTCGGCGGCCGACCGGCCATGATCTCCGCCGCCACCGGCGCGGTCGCCCTGGTCATCGCCCCGCTCAACCGCGAGCACGGCTTCGGCTACCTCGTCGCCGCCGTCATCCTGGCCGGCGTCTTCCAGATCGTCCTCGGCGCCCTCGGGGTGGCGAAGCTGATGCGGTTCGTACCGCGCAGCGTGATGGTCGGCTTCGTCAACTCCCTCGCGATCCTCATCTTCATGGCGCAGGTGCCGGAGATGACCGACGTACCGTGGCCGGTCTATCCGCTGATCGCGGCCGGTCTGGCGCTGATGGTGCTCTTCCCGAAGGTCACCAGGGTGATCCCGGCCCCGCTGGTGTCGATCGTGATCCTCACGGTCATCACGGTGGCCGCCGGGATCGCGGTGCCGACCGTCGGGGACAAGGGCGAGCTGCCCTCCTCGCTCCCCGTGCCCGGACTGCCGGACGTGCCCTTCACCCTGGACACGCTCACCACCATCGCGCCCTACGCGCTGGCCATGGCGCTGGTCGGTCTGATGGAGTCCCTGATGACCGCCAAGCTCGTGGACGACATCACCGACACCCACTCCTCCAAGACCCGCGAGTCCGTCGGCCAGGGCATCGCCAACATCGTCACCGGCTTCTTCGGTGGCATGGGCGGCTGCGCCATGATCGGGCAGACGATGATCAACGTACGAGTGTCGGGGGCCAGGACGCGGCTGTCGACGTTCCTGGCCGGTGCGTTCCTGATGGTGCTGTGTGTCGTGTTCGGGCCGGTCGTCTCGGACATCCCGATGGCCGTACTCGTCGCCGTGATGGTCATGGTGTCGGTGGGCACCTTCGACTGGCACTCCATCGCGCCGAAGACCCTGAAGCGGATGCCGGCCGGGGAGATCACGGTCATGCTGATCACCGTCGCGTGTGTGGTCGCCACCCACAACCTCGCCATCGGTGTCGTCGTGGGCTCGATCACCGCGATGGTCGTCTTCGCCAAGCGGGTCGCCCATCTGGCCGAGGTCACCGCCGTCACCGAGCCCGACGGCTCGTCCGTGATCTACCGGGTGACCGGTGAGCTGTTCTTCGCCTCCTCCAACGACCTCGTCGGCCGGTTCGACTACGCCGGCGACCCCGACGAGGTCGTCGTCGACCTGTCCGCCGCGCACATCTGGGACGCGTCCTCCGTCGCGGCCCTCGACGCCATCGAGACCAAGTACGCCCAGCGTGGCAAGACCGTCAGGATCACCGGCCTCAACGAGCCCAGCGCCCGCATCCACGACACGCTCAGCGGCGAACTCACCGGCCACCACTGACCGGCACCCGAACCGAGCTGCGCCCCGGATCAGCCGCCGACTCCCTTGATGACCCGTGTCTCAGGGCCACCGGATCGGTCGGGTTTGCCTTCCCCAGGGGTATCGCCGCTGTCCGATGTCGGGGTCCAATGGTGGGAGTCAGGCTCTTCCGCACCTGCACCCGCACCGGTGAGAAGAGGCACCCAATGGATCCATGGCTGATCTGGTTGGTCGTCGCAGCCGTATTGGCGCTGGCGGAGATCGTCACCCTTACCGCTGCGCTCGGAATGCTGAGTGTGTCCGCCCTGGTCACGGCGGGATCCGCCGCGGTCGGGCTGCCTCTGCCCTTCCAGTTCCTGGTGTTCGCCCTCGTCGCCACGGGCACCGTGGT
>NZ_JAEKKT010000198.1 GCF_019510245.1 Streptomyces sp.
AGACGGGGTATCAACATATCTGGCGTTGACTTTTGGCACGCTGTTGAGTTCTCAAGGAACGGTCGCTTCCTTTGTACTCACCCTCTCGGGCTTTCCTCCGGGCTTCCCTTCGGTCTTGCGTTTCCGACTCTATCAGATCCTTTCGGCGTCCGATTCCCGGTCGGCGGGATTGTCTTCAGGCTTTCTGGCTTTCGCCCGTCGGCCTTTCGACATTCACTACGTTAGCCGATTCCCGCCGGGACTCATAATCGAGTTCCTCGAGTTCGAATTCGGGCATGCAGGCACGCCGAAATCGACCCCGCCAGGGGAAGTCGTAGGTAGTGGGTGGCCGCTTCCGGCTGCTGGCGATTGCCATACCCGGTTCAAGCGGCTCGGGCTACATTACGCACCTTCCAGGGACGCGTCAACTTGAGCGGCGCCTCGGCACATGGGCCCGATAGGGGCTCACGGTGGGGTCGTTGGCGATCCAGTAGCGCCAGGGGTGGATGTCGCCGTTGCCGCCCTCGCCGGCGACTCCGGTGCGCGGACCGTTGCGCACCTGGTCGGAGGGGACGGGGGTGCCGGTCAGTATCCGCAGCGGGGTCTCGCCGACGGCACACGCGTCCGTGCCGTCCAGGGCCCGGTCGACGCCCAGGGCCGTGGCCAGGCGGGCGGGTCCTTTGGCCAGTTCTCTGTCGTATCGGGCCGAAAGCCGACGTTTGCGGGCGAGCTCGGCCCCCTCGACGATCTCGCCGGCGCGGAGCAGGACCGCGCACGCGGTGCCCTCGGGACCGCAGACGAGGTTCATGCAGAACCACATGCCGTAGGTGAAGTAGACGTACACGTGTCCGGGCGGACCGAACATCACGTCGTTGCGGGGGGTGCGGCCGCGATAGGCGTGCGAGGCCGGGTCGTTCGGGCCGTCGTACGCCTCCACCTCTGTGACGCGCACCGCGATCGGACCGTCCGGGGTGGTGCGGACGAGAATGCGGCCGAGCAGGTCGGGGGCGACCTCCAGCACAGGGCGGTCGAAGAAGCTTCTGGGGAGTGGCGTACGGTCCGGGGGCACGATCATGGCGTCCGAGCGTAGTCCAGACCGAGGACGCCAAGGGCTGGTCAAGGATTCGTCTGCTTGCCAGGGTGTGGGCCGGAACCGGTCGTGACCGGATCGCGTTTGTAGGGATCAAGGGTCCGTTCGTACGGAGTAGGTAGTAGAGGAGAGTCATGGGGTTCAAGAAGCTGCTCGCGAGCCTGGGGGCCGGCGGGGCGTCCGTCGAGACGGTGCTCACCGAGGTGAACGTCGTACCGGGCGGTGTCGTCCAGGGCGAGGTGCGGATCCAGGGCGGCTCGGTGAACCAGGAGATCCAGGGACTCTCCGTGGGGCTCCAGGCGCGGGTCGAGGTGGAGAGCGGCGACGAGGAGTACAAGCAGAACATCGGCTTCGGCAAGGTACGGCTCGGCGGTGCCTTCGAGCTGCAGGCCGGGGCCGTGCACGCGGTGCCGTTCGGGCTGGAGATTCCGTGGGAGACGCCCGTCACGATGATCGACGGGCAGGCGCTGCGCGGGATGCACATCGGGGTGACCACGGAGCTGGAGATCGCCCGTGCCGTCGACTCGGGGGACCTGGACCCCATCAACGTGCATCCGCTGCCGGCGCAGAAGGCGATCCTGGACGCCTTCATCCAGCTGGGCTTCCGCTTCAAGAACGCAGACCTGGAGAAGGGGCACATCCGGGGGACGCGGCAGACCCTGCCGTTCTACCAGGAGGTCGAGTTCCACCCGCCGTCCCAGTACCGGGGGCTGAACCAGGTCGAGCTGAGTTTCGTGGCGGATGCGCACGCCATGGACGTCGTCCTCGAAATGGACAAGAAGCCGGGGCTGTTCAGCGAGGGCAGTGACACCTTCCGTTCCTTCCAGGTGGGTCTGCACGACTTCCACGGGACCGACTGGGCGGCTTATCTCAACCAGTGGCTGTCCGAGGTCGGCAGCAGGCGCAACTGGTTCTAGGCTCGGGAACCGCGGATTCCGTGACGGGGTCCGTCATCGATCAGTATCGATCAGGAGGTACCGAGGTGACCGAGCTCAAGCGGCGGCCTCTCCCCCATGACTTCCATCCGCCCGTTCCGTCGTTCACGGTGACGAGCGAGGACATCGAGGAAGGGGCGACGCTCAAGGACGCTCAGGTCCACGCCAAGGGCAACACCTCGCCGCACCTGCGGTGGGAGGGCTTCCCGGCCGGGACCAAGAGCTTCGCCGTGACCTGCTACGACCCGGACGCCCCGACGGGCAGCGGGTTCTGGCACTGGACCGTGTTCGACATCCCGGTCTCGGTGACCGAGCTGCCGGCGGGCGCGGGCAGCGGCAAGTTCGAGGGGCTGCCCGAGGGCGCGGTCCAGGTGCGCAACGACTACGGGTCGAAGGACTTCGGCGGTGCCGCGCCGCCGCCCGGGGACGGGCCGCACCGGTACGTCTTCACGGTGTACGCGGTGGACCAGGAGAAGCTCGGTCCGGACGCCGACGTGTCGCCTGCCGTCGTCGGGTTCAACCTGCGGTTCCACGCGATCGCGCGGGCGCAGCTCATCGGAGAGTACGAGAACCCCGAACAGGGCTGACGCAGCGCGCGAAATCAGCTGAGCGTTCATTGAACGTTTGCCCGTCTCTGGTCATGGAAGTGATCAGGGGCGGGCAGTTTTTATTGCGTTGTCCATCTCGGCGCGCCCGTCCAGAGTTGATCCAAGCCCGCCGGCGGTGGGCACGGTGCACATGGGAGGTGGGCTGGATGCGTGACACGCTGGTGCTGAACGCGAGCTTCGAGCCGCTGTCTACGGTGACGTTGAACCGCGCCGTCGTTCTGGTGCTCCAGGACAAGGCCGTCGTCGAGCAGGCCCACCCCGAGCTGCGCATGCGCGGTGCCGAGGTGGACATACCTGCGCCTCGGGTCATAAGGCTGTGCAGGTATGTGCGGGTGCCCTTTCGGAGACAGGCGCCGTGGTCGCGGCGGGGGGTGCTGGTCAGGGACCGGCACCGGTGCGCGTACTGCGGGAAGCGGGCGACGACCGTGGACCATGTGGTGCCGCGGGCTCAGGGTGGCGCCGACTCCTGGCTGAACACGGTGGCGTCCTGCGCTGAGGACAATCACCGGAAGGCGGACCGGACGCCGGAGCAGGCGGGGATGCCGTTGCTTCAGAAGCCGTTCGAGCCTTCGCCGCAGGATGCGATGCTGCTTGCAATGGGGGCCGAGGATCTGGCGGCGTTGCCTGAGTGGCTGGCGGGGGATGTGGCCGCCTAGTCGTCTGCCCGGCCGGTCCCGTCTTGTGGCTGCGGCTGCGTTGTGGCTTGTCGCGCAGTTCCCCGCGCCCCCAAAAAAGGGTGGGCGCGGGGACCGATTGTTTTGAGGCGCCGCTAGTCGATGTTGGGCTTCTCGCGGCGCTCCTGGGCGGGGACGTTGCCGCCGCCGTTGGAACCGCCGCCCAGGGTGCCGAAGTTGCCCATGGCGCCGGAGAGGCCCTTGAGGGCGTCGCCGATTTCGCTGGGGACGATCCAGAGCTTGTTGGCGTCGCCCTCGGCGATCTTCGGGAGCATCTGGAGGT
The DNA here is from genome assembly GCF_019510245.1 of Streptomyces sp. GTDB lineage: Bacteria > Actinomycetota > Actinomycetes > Streptomycetales > Streptomycetaceae > Streptomyces. The sequence continues at coordinate 3,570 of NZ_JAEKKT010000198.1, forward strand.
ACTGGTAGGAGAGGAGCTTCTGGTCCGGGTCGCCGGCGTGGATGGCCTCGAAGACCGTGCGGACCGCCTGGGCCTCGCCCTCCGCTCGCAGGGCCGCGGCCTTGGCCTCACCTTCGGCGCGCAGGATCTGGGACTGCTTCTCGCCCTCGGCGGTGAGGATGGCGGCCTGGCGGGTGCCCTCCGCGGTGAGGATCGCGGCGCGCTTGTCACGGTCGGCGCGCATCTGCTTCTCCATCGAGTCCTGGATGGAGGTGGGCGGCTCGATCGCCTTGAGTTCGACGCGGTTGACGCGGATGCCCCACTTGCCGGTGGCCTCGTCGAGGACACCGCGCAGGGCCGCGTTGATCTCCTCGCGGGAGGTCAGGGTGCGCTCCAGGTCCATGCCGCCGATGATGTTGCGGAGCGTGGTGACGGTGAGCTGCTCGATGGCCTGGATGTAGCTGGCGACCTCGTAGGTGGCCGCGCGGGCGTCCGTCACCTGGTAGTAGATGACGGTGTCGATGTTCACGACCAGGTTGTCCTGGGTGATCACCGGCTGCGGCGGGAACGGTACGACCTGTTCACGCAGGTCGATGCGGTTGCGGATGGTGTCGATGAACGGGACCACGATGTTGAGGCCCGCGTTCAGGGTCCGCGTGTAGCGGCCGAAGCGCTCGACGATGGCGGCGCTCGCCTGTGGGATGACTTGGATCGTCTTGATCAGGGCGATGAAGACCAACACCACCAGAATGACCAGGACGATGATGACCGGTTCCATCGTCGCTCCCCGTACCCTTCTCCGCCTCGGCGCTTCGGCAGATCTTATGGTTGTCGAAGATCTTGCTGGATGAGTCTGACAGACGCACGCGCAACTCGGGGACTCTTCTGTTCAGTTGAGTCTTACGAGGTCAGATGACGATCGCGGTGGCCCCCTCGATCTCCACGACGTCGACTTCCTGCCCCACTTCGTAGGCACGGTCCGGGTCGAGGGCGCGCGCCGACCAGATCTCGCCTGCGAGCTTGATCCGTCCGTCCGCGCCGCCGTCGACGCGTTCGAGTACGACGGCCTGTTTGCCCTTCAACGCGTCGACGCCGGTGGCGAGTTGCGGGCGCTGGGCGGCGTGCCGGTTCGCGATGGGCCGTACGACGGCGATCAGCGCGACCGAGACGACGACGAAGACGAGCACCTGGATCACGGTGCCCGCGCCCAGTCCGGCGGTACCGGCGGCGGCCGCGGCGCCGACCGCGAACATGCCGAACTCCGGCATCGCCGTCACCACGAGCGGAATTCCGAGCGCCGCCGCGACGACGAGCCACCACACCCATGCGTCGATGCTGTTCACACAGTCATGGTAGGGCCGGGGACGCCGACCACGACAGTGCGCTTTACCGGGTCAGGGCCCGTCAGGTCCCGTCAGGACAGGGGCAGTCCGTGGGCGGTCCAGCGGTCACCGAGCTGCTCGACGACGAGCGGGAGGCCGAAGCAGAGGGAGAGGTTGCGGGAGGTGAGTTCGAGCTCCAGCGGGCCTGCGGTGAGGACCTTGCCCTGGCGGATCATCAGGACGTGGGTGAAGCCGGGGGCGATCTCCTCGACATGGTGGGTGACCATGATCATGGAGGGGGCGATCGGGTCGCGGGCGAGCCGGCCGAGGCGGCGGACCAGGTCTTCGCGGCCGCCGAGGTCGAGGCCCGCGGCGGGTTCGTCGAGGAGGAGCAGCTCGGGGTCGGTCATCAGGGCGCGGGCGATCAGGGTGCGCTTGCGCTCGCCCTCGGAGAGGGTGCCGAACCTCCGGTCGACGTACTCGGTCATGCCGAGGCGGTCGAGGAAGGCGCGGGCGCGCTGCTCGTCGACCTCGTCGTACTCCTCCTGCCAGTGGGCGGTCATGCCGTAGGCGGCGGTGAGCACGGTCTCCAGGACGGTCTGGCGCTTGGGGAGCTTCTCGGCCATCGCGATGCCGGCCATGCCGATGCGTGGGCGCAGGTCGAAGACGTCGACCTTGCCGAGGGTGTCGCCGAGGACGGTGGCGGTGCCCTTGCTGGGGAAGAGGTAGCTGGAGGCGACGTTGAGGAGGGTGGTCTTGCCGGCGCCGTTGGGGCCGAGGATGACCCAGCGCTCGCCCTCCTTCACCGACCAGGAGACCTGGTCCACCAGAGCCCGGCCCTCCCGGACCACGGATACGTCCTGAAGCTCCAGAACATCGCTCATGAGCGCGTTGTCTCCCCTTGCAGTGTCGCCGTTCTCGGCTGTCGCGTACGCCTGTGGCCCGGGCGGCGGCGCCGGTGGGCGCGGCCCTTATGAAATCTACGCCACGAGTGCGCCGCTCCCTTCCATCGGTCCTGTCCTTAGGGTGGGGGCATGCTCTCGGAACCGCGTTCAGGACGCCTCGCCGCTTGGGGAAATGCCCTTTTGGCCGGACTTGTATCTCCGGACGACGCCGTGCTCGCCATCGTCGGCGAGGACGCGGTGCACCGGGTGGAGGGGCTGCCCGGTGAGACCGCTCCGGTCGGGCTCACGCTGGCGCTGGGGCGGTTGCGGACGCTGGGGGCGACCGGGCTGCGGGTCGCGCTGCCGGCGTCGGGGCATCCGCTGGGGCTGAGCGGGCCGCCGGAGTTCAATGCGCGGGCGCTGGAGGCCGAGGAGGCGGTGATCTGCCACGGCGCCGCGTTCGGGCTGGTGCCGGAGGTGTCCGAGGCCGGGCCGGCCGGTGATGTACATGTCGAGGTGGTCTGGCATGTGCTGCCGGTGCGGGAGGCGCCGCCGGCCGACGTGCCCTCGCTCGGTGAGGCGGAGCGGGAGCTGGCGGAGGCGCTGCGGGACGCGACGGAGATGCTGTCGAAGCTGGACGTCGCCGGATCGGGACCGGTGGCGGAGGCGGCGATCGACGCGTACCGGGCGCGGGCCGAGCGGGGCCGCGAGGTGCTGGCCCCCGGGTATCCGCCCCGGGCGGTACGGGTGCTGGAGCTCGCGCAGCGGGTGGGGCTGCTGGTCTCGCTGGCCTACGACAACGGGCACGGCGGGGCGGTGAGCGCGTCGGAGATGGCGGCGCGGTCGCTGGCGCTGCGGCCGGTGGAGCGGACGGCCCGGCGGGCGCAGGTCGCGGCGTACAACTCCGTTGTGGAGGAGCGTGAGCGAGGGCGCTGAGCGCTCTGCTGTGCCGCGAAGTGGTGCGAGATGTCGTCGGCCGTCCGCGGCGCCGTCGTGGCTGGCCGCGCAGTTCCTCCCCCAGCCTTCGGCCGGGGGTACCCCCAGCGCCCCTTCGGGGCGCTGCCCAACGGGGCGCTGCCCCGCCGACCGGCCTTCCGGGGATCCGGAAGGCCGGAGGTCGAGGCCGCGGTGCGGCGTGGTCTCAGTGGTTGAGGCCGAGGTTGCCGAAGGCGGGGTTGAGGACGCCGACGACGTTGATGCTGTTGCCGACGACGTTGACCGGGACGTGCACCGGGGCCTGGATGACGTTGCCCGAGACGACGCCCGGAGAGCCGTGGGCCTCGCCGGCCGCGGTGGCACCGCCGGTGTGGGCGGAGGCCAGTCCCGCGCCGGCGGCCACGATCCCGCCGGCCACCATCGTCACGGCCGCTGCCTTCTTCAGGTTCTTCACTTCTTGAGCCCTCCTTGGCGATCGCCACGGCGGTCGCCGCGGCACGCACTGAAGAACGGCGGCGGCCGGCGGAGGATGCGCCGTCCGGGTGACATTCCCACGACGGTATGAATCTCAGCCCGGAAGGCGACCCTCCATGTTGCCGTCGGTGAAGCGTTGCGGAGGGCGCTTCAGCCGGTCACGCCATGGCGAACGGCCCAGAGGGCGGCCTGGGTGCGATCGGCCAGGTCGAGTTTCATCAGGATGTTCGAGACGTGGGTCTTGACGGTCTTCTCGGAGAGCACCAGGGCACGCGCTATCTCCCGGTTGGAGCGGCCGTCGGCGATCAGCCCCAGCACCTCCCGCTCCCGCTCGGTGAGCGAACCGCCCCTGCCCTGGCCGGAGTTGGCCTCCTCCTGGGAGAGCAGGGCGCCGGCCACCTCGGGCTGGAGCAGGACGTGCCCGGCGTGCACCGAGCGGATGGCGGCGGCGAGCGCGTCCGGATCGACGTCCTTGTAGACGTATCCGGCGGCGCCCGCGCGCAGGGCCGGGACCACCGTGCGCTGCTCGGTGAAGCTGGTGACGATCAGCACGCGCGCGGGGTTGTCCAGTTCGCGGAGTCTGCGCAGCGCCGCCACGCCGTCCAGGCCGGGCATCTTGACGTCCATGAGGACGACGTCAGGGGTCAGCTCCTGGGCGCGCTCGACCCCTTCGGCGCCGTCGGCGGCCTCGCCGACGACCTCGATGTCGTCCTGGACCTCCAGAAAGGTGCGCAGGCCCCGGCGGACGACCTGGTGGTCGTCGACCAGCAGCACCCGGATCGCGTCAGCCACCGGGGACCTCCATCTCGATCGTGGTGCCCTTGCCGGGCGCCGATTCCACGGTCAGCGTGCCACCGACACCGCTCGCCCGGTCCCGCATGGAGACCAGGCCGAGGTGGCGTCCGGCGCGCCGGGTGAGGTGCGGGTCGAAGCCGCTGCCGTCGTCCGTGACCCGCAGGACGGCCCCGCCGCCCCGCCGGTTCACCGTCACGTCGACCTGCTCGGCCCCGGAGTGTCTGAGCGCGTTGTGCAGGGCTTCCTGGGCCACCCGGAGCAAGGCCTCCTCCTGGGCGGCGGGCAGGGCGCGGAAGCCGGCGGCGGCGAAGGTCACGCGCGCGGTGTGGGCGCGGTCGAGGACCTGGACCTGGGTGCGCAGGGTGGCGAGCAGCCCGTCCTCGTCGAGGGCGGCCGGGCGCAGCTCCACCACGGCGGCGCGCAGTTCGTCTACGGCCTCGGCGGCGAGCACGGCCACCTGCTGCAACTCACCCTTGGCGCGGGCGGGATCGCGGTCGACCAGGGCGGCGGCGGCCTGGGCGGTAAGGCGGAGCGAGAAGAGCTTCTGGCTCACCGCGTCGTGCAGCTCGTGGGCGAGCCGGGAGCGCTCCTCGGCGATGGTCAGTTCGCGGCTGCGCTCGTAGAGGCGGGCGTTGGTGAGGGCGATGGCCGCGTGCTGGGCGAGGATGGAGAGGAGTTCCTCGTCCTCGGCGGTGAAGCCGCAGCCGCCCTCGGACTTCTCGCAGTTCTTGTTCGCGAGGAACAGCGCGCCGATGACCTCCTCGCCGTCCCGGATCGGCAGGCCCAGGAAGTCGGACATCTCCGGATGGGCGGAGGGCCAGCCCTCGAAGCGGGGGTCCGTGCGGACGTCGGCCAGCCGCTCGACCTTCGCCTCGCGCAGCATCGCCGCGAGGATGCCGTGCTGGCGCGGGAGCGGGCCGATGGCCTTCCACTGGGCGTCGGAGACGCCGTCGACGACGAACTGGGCGAAGCCGCCGTGGTCGTCGGGGACCCCCAGCGCGGCGTACTGGGCGTCGAGCAGCTCGCGTGCGGAGGCGACGATCGTCTTGAGGACGTCGCGGACCTCCAGATGCCTGCTCATGGCCAGCAGCGCGGAGCTCACCGCCGCCAGACCGGACCGGGGACCATGACTCATGTCCTCACGGTACCGGCGGGGTCCGACCGTGCGGATCGGGCCGATGGCGGCAGGGCCTGGGCCGCCGGCCGTAGGCCGCAGGACCTAGGCCGTGAGGCCCGGACCGGCGGCTTAGTACGAAGGACCCCGCCCGGTTGCGCCCCGCGTCCGAGGCGGCCGGGGCGGTGCGGTTCCTACGTTGGGATCACCGCCGACGCGGGCGGACGGAGCCGAGGGGACGGTTGTCATGCCGGTAGCGATCATCACGGGGGCCTCGAAGGGGCTGGGGCGGGCGCTGGCGGAGGCGCTGGCCGCGCGCGGCTGGGATCTGGTGCTGGACGCCAGGGGGGCCGGGGTGCTGAAGGAGACGGCGGAGGCGGTCGCGGGGCACGGGACGCGGGTGACGGCGCTCCCCGGCGATGTGACGGACGCCGGGCACCGGGCCGGCCTGGTGGCCGCCGCGCGTGAGCTGGGCGGGGTGGATCTGCTGGTGAGCAACGCCAGCGCGCTGGGCGCCGAGCCGCTGGTGCGCCTGGGCGAGCTGCCCCTGGCGGGGCTGCGCCGGGCGCTGGAGGTGAACGTGGTGGCCGCGCTCGGCCTGGTCCAGGAGGCGTTGCCGCTGCTGCGGGAGTCGGGGGCCGGCGCGGTGGTTGCGGTCAGCTCGGACGCGGGCGCCGAGGCGTACGAGACCTGGGGCGGCTACGGCGCCTCGAAGGCGGCCCTGGACCAGCTGGCGGCCGTGCTCGGCGTGGAGGAGCCGGGGCTGCGGGTGTGGGCGGTGGATCCCGGGGACATGGCGACCGACCTGTACGCGGCGGCCGTACCGGACGACGACGGTCCGCGGCCGGCGCCGGTGAGCGTCGTACCGGCCTTCCTGCGGCTCCTGGACGAGCGGCCGGCGAGCGGTCGGTACGGGGCGCCTGCCCTGGCGGAGGGGCGATGACGACGGTGGTGCGGGTACCCGAGGAGCTGTCCGCGCGGGTGCCGGCCGAGCAGCGCGGGCCGGGGCTGGAGCGGGACGCCGTACGGCTGCTGGTGTCGCGCGGGACGGCGGTGTCGCATCACGCCTTCGCCGAGCTGCCGCACCTGCTGCGGGCCGGGGACCTGCTGGTGGTGAACACCTCGCCGACGCTGGCGGCCGCCGTGGACGGGCGGGTCGGGCACGCGCGCGTGGTGGTGCACTTCTCCACGCGCGGGGACGACGGTCGGTGGGCGGTCGAGCTGCGGGAGCCGGACGGGAAGGGGACCACACGCGTGCGTGCGGGTACGCGTGCGGAGAGTGAGGTGCGTTTGCCCGGGGGCGGGCGGCTGGTCCTGGAGGAGCCGCTGAGCGCGCGGGGCGAGCGGCTGTGGTGGGCGCGGGCCTCCGCGGACGTGCGCGAGGTGCTGCGGGAGCACGGGCGGCCCATCCGTTACTCCTATACGGAGCGGGACCAGCCGTTGTCCGTCTACCAGACGGTGTTCGCGCTGCCGTCGGCGGACGGGGCGGGGAGTGCGGAGATGCCGAGTGCGGCCCGGCCCTTCACCGCGCGGCTGGTGGCGGAGCTGGTGAGCCGGGGGGTGCAGTTCGCGCCGGTCACGCTGCATACCGGGGTGTCGTCGGCGGAGGCGCACGAGCCGCCGTACGCGGAGCGTTTCGCCGTGCCGGAGGCGTCGGCGCGGCTGATCAACGCCGTGCGGGCCGGCGAAGGGCGCGTCGTCGCGGTGGGGACGACCGCCGTGCGGGCCGTGGAGTCGGCCGCCGGGGCGGACGGGGCGGTGCGGGCGGCCGAGGGGTGGACGGAGCTGGTCGTGACGCCGGAGCGCGGGGTGCGGGTGGTGGACGGGCTGCTGACCGGGCTGCACGAGCCGGAGGCCTCCCATCTGCTGATGCTGGAGGCGGTCGCCGGGCGGCCCGCGGTCGACCGCGGCTACGAGGAGGCGCTGCGCGCGCTCTACCTGTGGCACGAGTTCGGCGACGTGCACCTCATCCTCCCGGAGGAGGGCCCTCACGCTGAGCGTTGCACCAGCAACTCCTGGTGAGATTGACAGGCGGCCGATGTGAGGCTGCACATAGGGCGCACATCACGTACGAACGGACATAGGAGATATACAGTCACGGCGCGAACGGGGCAGACGTTCTAGTCTGTCCCGATTTGCCCATCTGGGCTCCACTACCGGGGTTCGTACTTCACACCTTTGCCACGGCATTTTGCGGCCGCTAAGAATGGCTGCCGTCGCTCAGCACCGCGGGTTTCCTCCTGGTGCTCGCGCTGGAGGAGCCGGTCTCCCCCGCGGACAACGAGCGACCTCCGCGCTATTCGAAGAGGTCTCCACCGCCATGCCCAAGCACGCCCACAGTCCCACGCTGACCAAGCACCACAAGATCGCGCTCGCCGGCGTCGCCACGCTCGGCGCCGCCGCCCTCGCCTTCTCGGCCGTGCCCAGCAGCGCCGAGACGATCGCGTCCGGCACCCCGGAGACCGCCGCCAAGGCGGCCTACGGCACCGCGCAGCTCAAGGACGTCACGGGCAAGGTCACGGACCAGCTGGCCCTGCAGAACGTCAAGGTGGAGGCCATCGCCGCGAAGAAGAAGCCGGCGTCCGCCCACCAGCTGCACGTGGCTCACGTCAAGAAGGCCCACGCGGCCCACGCGGCGAAGCTGCACACGGCTCACGTGAAGCACGTCCACGCGGCCCACGCGAAGCACGTCGCCGCCGTCAAGCAGGCGGCCGCCAAGCGCGCCGCCCAGCAGGCCGCCAGCCGGTCCGCGCAGCGCCCGCAGATCCAGCAGGTCGCCGCGAAGACCTACGCCAACAACCTCGACGGCTGGATCCGCCAGGCCCTCGACATCATGAACGCCAAGGGCATCCCGGGCTCCTACAGCGGCCTGCACCGCAACATCATGCGGGAGTCCTCCGGCAACCCGAACGCCATCAACAACTGGGACATCAACGCCATCAACGGCATCCCGTCCAAGGGCCTGCTGCAGGTCATCCCGCCGACCTTCGCGACTTACCACGTCTCCGGCACGTCCTGGAACATCTACGACCCGGTCGCCAACATCACCGCCGCCGCCAACTACGCGGCGCATCGCTACGGCACGATCGACAACGTCAACAGCGCGTACTGAGGCAGGCGCGGGCCTCGGCACACACGCCGAAGGGCGGCACCCCGTTGCGGGTGCCGCCCTTCGGCGTCGTACGGACCGCGCCTGCTACTTGCGCATCACCTCGGGCTCGTGGCGGCGCAGGAAGCGGGCCACGAGGAAGGCGCAGACCACACCGAGGGCGATCAGGGCGACCATGTCCAGGGTCCAGGCGCCGGCGGTGTGCGCCCACAGCGGGTCGTCGGGCTTGCCCTTGCCGGGCGGGGCGATCCCGTTGAAGTCCAGGGTGGCACCCGCGGCGGCGACGGCCCAGCGCGACGGCATCAGGTACGAGAACTGGTTGACGCCGACCGTGCCGTTCAGGGCGAACAGGCAGCCGGTGAAGACGACCTGGATGATCGCGAACATGACCAGCAGCGGCATGGTCTTCTCGGAGGTCTTCACCAGGGCGGACATGACCAGGCCGAACATCATCGAGGTGAAGCCGAGCGCCATGACCGGCAGGCAGAGCTCCAGGAGCGTGAGGTGGCCGAAGACCACGCCCTCCGCCGGGATCTTCCGGCTGGCGAAGCCGATGACGCCGACCAGCAGGCCCTGCAGGATCGTGACGATGCCGAGCACGAAGACCTTGGACATCAGGTACGCGGAGCGGGACAGGCCGGTCGCGCGCTCCCGCTCGTAGATGACCCGTTCCTTGATCAGCTCACGGACGGAGTTCGCGGCACCGGCGAAGCAGGCACCCACCGCCAGGATCAGCAGGACCGTGGTGGCCGTGCCGTTCGGGACGGGCTGCCTGGTCGCCGGATTGATCTCCGTGTTGACCAGCAGGTCCTTGCCCGAGTCGATGAGCAGGCTCACCGAACCGAGGACCAGCGGCAGCACGACCGTCAGGATCAGGAAGCCCTTGTCGGAGGCGATCACCGACACGTACCGACGCACGAGCGTGGCGAACTGCGACATCCAGCCCTGCGGCTTCTTGGGCTTCATCGCCTGCATCGGCAGCATCTGTACGGCCTGCGGGGCAACGGCGTCGATGTCCGCGGCGTACATCTGGTAGTGCTGCGAGCCCTTCCAGCGGCCCGCCCAGTCGTAGTCGCGGTAGTTCTCGAAGGCGGAGAAGACGTCGGCCCAGGTGTCGTAGCCGAAGAAGTTCAGCGCCTCTTCCGGCGGGCCGAAGTAGGCGACCGCGCCGCCCGGGGCCATCACCAGGAGCTTGTCGCACAGCGCCAGCTCGGCCACCGAGTGGGTGACGACGAGGACCGTGCGGCCGTCGTCGGCGAGGCCGCGCAGCAGCTGCATCACATCGCGGTCCATGCCCGGGTCGAGACCCGAGGTGGGCTCGTCGAGGAAGATCAGCGACGGCTTGGTGAGCAGCTCCAGGGCCACCGACACGCGCTTGCGCTGGCCTCCGGAGAGGGAGGTGACCTTCTTCTCCTTGTGGACGTCGAGCTTCAGCTCGCGCAGCACCTCGTCGATGCGGGCCTCGCGCTCCTCCCCCGTGGTGTCGGCGGGGAAGCGGAGCTTGGCCGCGTACTTGAGGGCCTTCTTGACGGTCAGCTCCTTGTGCAGGATGTCGTCCTGCGGAACCAGACCGATGCGCTGGCGCAGCTCGGCGAACTGCTTGTACAGGTTGCGGTTGTCGTACAGCACCTCGCCCTCGTTGGCGGGGCGGTAACCGGTGAGCGCCTTGAGCAGGGTCGACTTGCCGGAGCCCGACGGGCCGATGACCGCGATCAGGGACTTCTCCGGGACGCCGAAGGAGACGTCCTTGAGGATCTGCTTGCCGCCGTCGACCGTGACGGTCAGGTGGCGTGCGGAGAAGGAGACCTCACCGGTGTCGACGAACTCCTCCAGCCGGTCGCCGACGATCCGGAAGGTGGAGTGGCCGACGCCCACGATGTCGTTCGCGTCGAGCAGCGCGCTGCCGCCCTTGTCAATCGGCATGCCGTTGACGTACGTGCCGTTGTGCGAGCCGAGGTCGCGGATCTCCATGCGGCCGTCGGGCGTGGAGTGGAACTCGGCGTGGTGACGCGAGACCTGCAGGTCGGAGACGACCAGTTCATTGTCGAGGGCACGGCCGATGCGCATCACGCGGCCGATGGAGAACTGGTGGAACGTGGTCGGGCTGCGGTCGCCGTAGACCGGCGGCGCCCCCGCGCCACCACCGGAGGCCATGACCGGGGCGCCCTGCTGCTGCGGGATCGCCGGCGGGGCCTGCTGCCAGCCCTGTTGCGGAGCCGGCGGCTGCGCGGCGGGCGGCTGGGACCAGCCCGCGCCGCCCGCGCCCTGCGCCGCGAACGGCCGTTGCTGGGGCTGCGATTGGACGGCGGCCGCGGCGCCGGAGAGGCTCAGGCGCGGTCCGTCGTTCGCGTTGCCGAGATGGACGGCCGAGCCCGGGCCGATCTCCGACCGCTGGACCCGGCTGCTCTGCACGAAGGTGCCGTTGGTACTTCCGTGGTCCTCGATGACCCAACTGCGGCCGTCGAAGCTGATCGTGGCGTGCCGCCAGGAGACCCTGGCGTCGTCGAACACGATGTCCCCCTGCGGATCACGTCCGAGGGTGTAGGACCTGGACGGATCGAGCGTCCAGGTACGTCCGTTTGATTCCAGTACGAGTTCCGGCACTCCAAGCCCCATGAGTAGTCCCCCGAGTTACCCCCATCACAGGGAGTCTAGGGATGTCGAACATCGTCGGGAACTATTTCAGGCTCGGCCCTCTGACCGAAAGCCGGGCCTTGCGGAGGTCTCGTACGAGCGCTTCAACTCTTTCCGTTGACGGGGTTGAAACCGGGCCGGAGAGTGGTAATCCACGCGAGGGGGACAAGCGCGACGGAGTGGTCCGGCGCGGCTGCGGATCGGGGGGTCTGGCATGAGCGCTGGTGCGTCCGGTACGGGAATCGAGCACGGGAGGCGCGGCGGGCGGCTGCCATGGGCCGACATCCTGCTGTCCTCGACAGCCGCCGTGAGCTGGGCGTTGATCGGGATGGCGGGTACGGCGGCGCTGGGTCTGCATCTGCTGCGGGCCGACGCGGCGGGCTCACTGGGCCCGATGACCGCGGCCGTTGTGGCGCTCGGGGCGGGTGGTTCGGTCACTCCGGACGGAGATCTGTCCGCTTTCGGCCTGAAGGGGGCGCAGGCCACCACGGCCATCGAGATCACGCCACTGGGGGTGAGCCTGGTCGGTGCGCTCCTTCTGTCGTGGTTCTTCTTACGGTCCCTGCGCACGGCCGGAGTTGTGATCTCGCCGACCGAACTGCTGGCCCGCGCGGGCTCGGTGGTGGTGCTGTTCGTGGCGATCCTGGGCGGACTGGCCTGGGCGGGGCACTCCGTCGTGACGATCGACGGCGGTGCGCTCGGCCTCGACAGGCTGACGGGTAAGGGGAGCGGCGGCGGACTGAAGATCCCCGGCATCGGTGACGTCGGCGGCCTGCTGCCGGACCGCCTCGGCGACCTGGTGCACGCGAACGCCGCGGTCGGCTTCAGCGTGGACACGACGGCGACCCTGCTCGGCGGCCTCGGCTGGTCGGTGGGCATCCTGCTGATCGCCCTGCTGGCCTCGCGCCGGACTCCGCTGCCCCCCGGCTGGACGGCGGTGCACCGGGTGGTGCGGCCGGCGGCCTCGGCCCTGGTGACGGTGATGCTGGTGGCCGTGGCGGCCGGCTGGGCGGCGGCGGCCTACGCGGCGATCGGCGACCCGCATCCGGCCCGGATCATGGGCGCGGCCCTGCTCGGCGCCCCGAACGGCGTCTGGCTCGGCATCCCGATCGGGCTCTTCGTCCCCTTCGACGGCAGGGCCACGGGCGTGCTGACCATGTTCCTTCCGCACCCCTTGGACGAGCTCCTGGACTCGAAGTCCGACCAGTCGGTGACGCTGGGCCACCTGGCCGGCCTGGACGGGCGGGTGTGGCTGCTGGGGGTCGCGGCGGCCCTGCTCATGCTGCTGGCGGGGGTGTTCACGGCGGTCCGGACGCCGGCGGGGTGGACTGCGCCCGGTTTCGCCGGGCGGTGTGCGCTGCGGCTGGGGATCGCCACCGCGCTCACGCTGCCGCTGCTGGCCTGGCTGGCGGACGTGTCGGTGGACGCCTCGCTGTCGGTGCTGGGCTTCGACGCGTTCGGGGCGGGGATCCAGCTGCACGGGAAGCTGGGCATGGCGTTGCTGCTCGGAGCGGTCTGGGGTGCGGCGGCGGGGGCCGCCGGGGCGTTGCTGGCGTGGGCGACCGGGGCGGCGGGGTCACGGGCGGCTCCGCTGGCTCTGGGTGACGGCGGGCCCGCTCGCCAGGGGGGCGGCCGGCCTCCGGGGCTGCTCGGGAGCGAGCTGGCGGGGCCTTACGTGCCGGGCAGGCCGTACCGTCCGCCGAATCCGAACACGAACCCCTATCTCAGGGTGCCCGAGGAACTGCGGGAGACCGGGGGCGGCCGAGGAGCCCGGTCCGGTCCGGGACAGGGAGCGGGGACGGCACCGCCGGGCGGTTCCGCCGTCCCCGGCCGTCGTCCGCCGGGCGCACCGCCCCCCGCGGACGACGGCCGCCGGGCACCGGAGGAGAACCGGCCGGGCGGCGGCCCCTCCGACGTACCGCCGCCGCCCGGCTCCGGCGATGTGTACGGCGCTCCCACCATGGCCCGCCCCTTCGATCCGCCGCCCCGCTCGCCGCGTGCCCGGCCCGGCACGCGGCGGCCCGACGGATCCCAGGACGGTCCGGGCGCCGGACCCCCACCGCCTCCTCCCCCACCCCCTCCGGCGCCGCCCCGGCGTCCCCCCAGGTGAAACCGGGCGCCGCGCCGGGAACCGGCCGGCGACGGGGACGCGCCGCCCGAACGAGCATGGCGACCGCGCGCATCACGGCCTCCGCACGGACCGCGGCCTCCGCACGGATCACGACATCCGCACGGATCACGACATCCGCACGGATCACGACGTCAGTCCGAATCGCGGCGACCGCGCGGATCGCAGCATGCGCTGGAGCGGTGGGCCGTATGCGAGCCGCCGCCCCGCCCGGGCACACGGTTGCGTCCGCGCGGATCACAACCTCCGCGCGGACCGTGGTGTCCGCCGCCTGCGGGTACCGGCGCTGGACCGGGTGTGAAGGCGCGGCGGGATGCACCCCGGCCACGGCCGTGGACATCGCACGCACGTTCACCGGTCGCGTGGAGGCAAGGCGTCCGACACCGACCCGACACCTGTTGTTCCGTGTCCGTCAGGCGGACCACCTGCGCCGCAGGCACTGGGTGCCGGTTACGGTGGTTACACCATGAGCGATCCGCAGACCTCCGAGGTCCCCACTCTCCTCGTCAAGATTTTCGGCAAGGACAGGCCGGGCATCACGGCCGGCCTCTTCGACACTCTTGCCGCCTACATGGTCGACGTGGTCGACATCGAGCAGGTCGTCACGCGAGGCCGCCTGGTGCTGTGCGCGCTCGTGACCCAGCCCCCGGCGGGGCTGGAGGGCGACCTCAGGGCGACCGTGCACAGCTGGGCCGAGTCGATGAAGATGCAGGCGGAGATCATCTCCGGCCACGGCGACAACCGCCCGCGCGGCCTCGGCCGTTCCCTGGTCACCGTCCTCGGCCACCCGCTGACCGCCGAGTCGACGGCCGCCATCGCCGCCCGGATCGCCAAGACCGGCGGCAACATCGACCGTATCTTCCGGCTCGCCAAGTACCCGGTGACAGCGGTCGAGTTCGCGGTGTCCGGCGTGGCGACCGAACCGCTGCGCACCGCCCTGGCCTCCGACGCGGCCGAGCTCGGCGTGGACATCGCGGTGGTCTCGGCCGGCCTGCACCGGCGGGCCCAGCGGCTGGTCGTCATGGACGTGGACTCGACGCTCATCCAGGACGAGGTGATCGAGCTCTTCGCGGCGCACGCCGGCTGCGAGGACCGGGTCGCCGAGGTGACAGCGGCCGCGATGCGCGGGGAACTGGACTTCGAGCAGTCGCTGCACGCGCGTGTGGCACTGCTGAAGGGGCTGGACGAGTCGGTCGTGCAGAAGGTGCGCGCGGAGGTGCGGCTGACGCCCGGCGCGCGGACCCTGATCCGGACGCTGAAGCGGCTGGGCTACCAAGTCGGCGTCGTCTCGGGCGGTTTCACCCAGGTCACCGATGATCTGAAGGAGCGGCTGGGGCTGGACTTCGCCCAGGCCAACACGCTGGAGATCGTCGACGGGAAGCTGACCGGCCGGGTGACCGGCGAGATCGTGGACCGGGCGGGCAAGGCGCGGCTGCTGCGCCGGTTCGCCGCCGAGGCGGGCGTGCCGCTGGTGCAGACGGTGGCCATCGGTGACGGGGCCAACGACCTGGACATGCTGAACGCGGCCGGTCTCGGGGTCGCCTTCAACGCCAAGCCGGTGGTCCGCGAGGCCGCGCACACGGCGGTGAACTTCCCGTTCCTGGACACGGTCCTCTACCTGCTGGGTGTGACCCGCGAAGAGGTCGAGGCGGCGGACACCCACGACGAGAGCTGAGCCGTCCGGCCGATCCGGACACGAGGGCCCGGCACCGATCTCCACGGTGCCGGGCCCTCGTCGTGTCACGTCAGTGGTGGTGCGGTGGTCTCACGTCTCACTCGGAGGGTGCCCAGTAGTCCACGAGCGTGGCCGCGCCGGGTTCGAGGGCCTTCCAGGAGCCCTCGTGCGTCAGGACGCCGAAGGCCGCGGTGGGAAAGCCCCGGCGGTTCATCCGCTCGCGGGCGTCGTCCTCGGCGGCGCCGGCGAGGATCTCGGCCAGGCCGTGCACGCCGGGGTTGTGGCCGATGAGGATCACGGTCTGTACGTCGTCGGGCACCTCGTTGAGCACGGCGATCAGCTCGCCCGGCGAGGCCTCGTACACCCGCTCCTCATAGACGGTTTTCGGCCGGTGCGCGAGCTCGTGGACGGCGAGCTTCCAGGTCTCCCGGGTACGCACGGAGGTGGAGCACAGTGCCAGGTCGAAGGTGATGCCGCTGTCCGCGAGCTTGCGTCCGGCGACGGCGGCGTCCATTCGGCCCCGCTCAGCGAGCGGTCGCTCGTGGTCGGTCACCTGTGGCCAGTCGGCTTTCGCATGGCGGAAGAGGACAATCCTGCGGGGTTCTGCGACGCTCATGGCACCCAGCTTCGCATGAAACAGGCCATCGGGCGCAGGGAGTTGAGATGCGGCTTCGCCCGGTCCGCGGGCGCCGCGTCCCTGGCCGCGCTAGCGGTTGACGATCTGCTGGACGCGCTCGAAGAGGTGGGTGACGGCAGGGTCACCGGTGGCCGCGTGGGCGTCCGCCGGGTTCAGTATGAGGAGCAGCAGGGCGGCGAAGGCGAGCGCGGGAAGGGCGAGCGCCCACCAGGGGAGCCGGATGTCGACGCTGCCCGGGGTCGCCGGGTGGGACCGGGTGTGCGTAGGGGCCGGCATGGTCGCCTCCGTGGGTCTCCGGGGTCTGTCGGCCGCCCTCGCGGCCACACCTCGAAACTACGGAATCCGCGGTCGCCGTCCCATCCGGTGATCCACCCACTTGACCCTGACCCTCACCCCCTAGGGGATGGTGGGGCTGGCCCCACCACCGGCCGCGGGGGCGGTGTCCGGCCGTGGTCAGGGTGACGCGAGGGTCGCGATGACGGCGATGACGATGAAGATGGCGAAGAACGAGCCAAAGACGATCAGCATCTTCTTCTGACCGTTCTGGGGGTTCGGGTCGAGCACTGGCATGGGGCCAGTCTGGCACCCCCGGGAGGGGAAGGACCGCGCGGGGTGGCCGCGACACGGGCCGGCCCGGGCCGACGGGGCCGCCAAGGGTCGGCGAGGGCCGGGGGCACCGGGGTGGGCGGAGCCGGTGCGAGGTCAGGCGGAGGCGGCCGCCTCGTCCTCCACGATGCGGTCCCGGCCCGCCAGGACGCCCACGGCCATCTGCGGGATCATCAGCGCGACCATGAGGGCGATCGGCAGGCCCCAGCCGCCGCTGTGCTGGTAGAGCACGCCCACGAGCAGGGGGCCGGGGATGGAGATCAGGTATCCGGTGCTCTGGGCGAAGGCGGAGAGCTGGGCGACGCCCGCGCCCGTCCTGGCCCGCATCCCGACCATGGTGAGGGCCAGCGGGAAGGCGCAGTTCGAGATGCCGAGCAGCACGGCCCAGGCCCAGGCGCCGCCGGCGGGCGCGAGGTACAGGCCGGCGTATCCGGCGAGGCCGCAGACGCCGAGCGCGATCACGATCGGGCCCTGGTGCGGCAGCCGGGTGGCCACACGCGGGATGACGAAGGCGAGCGGTACGCCCATCACCATGGTGACGGCCAGCAGCAGTCCGGCCGTGCTCGCGGAGACGCCCGCGTCCCGGAAGATCTGCGCCATCCAGCCCATCGTGATGTAGGCGGCGGTGGCCTGGAGCCCGAAGAACACGGCGAGCGCCCAGGCGGTACGGCTGCGGGTGATCCGCAGGGCGGGCGGCCTGCGCTCCGCACGCACGCGTGCCCCGGCCCCGCCCTCGGGGGCCGGCGCCGTTCCGCGGTCCCGTACCAGCGGAACCCACGGCAGCACCGCGATCGCCGCGAGCCCGGCCCAGACCGCCAGCCCGGTCCGCCAACTGCCGCCGAGGGCGTCCGTCAGGGGCACGGTCACCGCGGCGGCCACCGAGGTGCCGGCGGCGAGGGCCATCGAGTACAGGCCGGTCATGGAGCCGACCCGGTCGGGGAACCAGCGCTTGACGATGACCGGCATCAGCACGTTGCTGACCGCGATGCCCATGAGCGCGAGCGCGCTGGCGGCCAGGAACCCGGCGGTGCTCCCGGCGTACGGCCGTATCGGCAGGCCGGCCGTGACGGCCGCCATGCCCGCGCAGACCACGGCCGCCGGGCCGAAGCGACGGGCCAGCCGGGGGGCCATGACGCCGAAGACGGCGAAGCAGAGCGGGGGCACGGAGGTGAGCAGTCCGGCCACGCTGCCGCTCATGCCGAGGCCGTCGCGTACCTCCTCCAGGAGCGCGCCGAGGCTGGTGATGGCGGGCCGGAGGTTGACGGCGGACAGCACGATGCCGACGACGACCAGCCGAGCCGTCCACGCGCGCGTGGCGGTCGCGGGGCTCCCGCCGGATGCCGTCGCACGCGCCGCCCCAGCCGTCTCGGCTGCCTTCGTCGTCTGGGGCATCCCGGATGTCGCGGTCGGCTCGGTCGTCTCGGTCGTCTCAGAGGCCGCGGTGCCGTTTTTCCTGCCTGCCATGCGGCCATCATAGAATCATAGGATGAATGGTTGTCCATCCCGGGGCGTGCCCGGCCGGTCCCGCCGGGCCCTGGCGTGCGAAGGTGTGTCATGCCTCTGAGTCATCCGCGCCGCTCGGCGCTGTCCGAGCAGGTCATCGCCGCGTTGCGGAACCAGATCACCTCGGGCGAGTGGCCGGTCGGCTCGCGCATCCCCACCGAGCCGGAGCTGGTCGAGCAGCTCGGGGTGGCCCGCAACACCGTCCGGGAGGCCGTCCGGGCGCTGGCCCACAACGGCCTGCTGGACATCCGCCAGGGCTCGGGGACGTACGTCTCGGCCACCAGTGAGCTGGCCGGCGTGATGCATCGCCGGTTCGCCGAGGCCGACCCCCGGCACGTCGCCGAACTGCGCTCCACCCTGGAGTCGTCCGCCGCCCGGCTGGCCGCGGCGCGCCGGACCGAGAAGGACCTCGGGCAGCTCGACGCCCTCCTGGCACGCCGCGAGCAGGCCTGGCGGTCGGGCGACGCGGAGGCCTTCGTGGCGGCGGACGCCACCCTGCACCTGGCCGTGGTGGCCGCCTCGCACAACGACGTGCTGACGGCGATGTACGCCGACCTGGGCGAGGTGCTGCGGGACTGGCTGCGCGCGGACGTCGGCGCCGAGCTGACGCCGCAGTCGTACATGGACCACACCCGGCTGGTCGAGGCGATCCGCGCGGGCGACGCGGACGCGGCCGCCAAGGAGGCGGCGAGCTACCCGTTCCAGTGCCGTCCGGACCGGTTCAGCTCACCTTCTGGTGACTGATCCACACCGCGCGAACCTGCTGCCAGCAGCGGCCGGCGAGCCGTACGGTCATCGCCGGGCCGGTGTCCACCGGCGCGCCGTCGGTGTCGATGTCCCACCACTGGGCGCACTCGATGTGCAGCCGGACCCGGTCCGTGTCGACGTACGGGTTGTGGCAGTAGGCCACCACGTGGGAGCCGCGGACGGTGGTCCGGCACGACGCGCCGAACAGCTGCGGAGCCGGACCGTGCCCGCTCGGCACGCGCGCGTAGGACTCCGCGTCGCAGGGCAGCGACACCACGAGGGCGAGGGCCAGGGTCACCGGGGCCAGGCTGCGGGAAAGGCGCACAAGGGGACCTCCTCGGCCGGGCTGGGGAGGGACATCGCGCGGTGAACGCGCAACCAGGTGCGCCGCCGCCTCTCCAGGGTGCGCCGTCCGGCGGTCGATCACCCTGCCGGTGGGCCGAACGGGTGAGGCCCGCACCCCTCGCGGGATGCGGGCCTCGAAGTGTCCGTGCGGGTCAGGCGCCGATGGCGTGCAGACCGCCGTCCACGTGGATGATCTCGCCGGTGGTCTTCGGGAACCAGTCGCTCAGCAGGGCGACGATGCCCTTGCCGGCCGGCTCCGGGTCCTTGAGGTCCCACTCCAGCGGGGAGCGGTGGTCCCAGACGGCGGCCAGGTCGCTGAAGCCCGGGATGGACTTGGCGGCCATGGAGCCGATGGGGCCGGCGGAGATGAGGTTGCAGCGGATGTTCTGCTTGCCCAGGTCGCGCGCGATGTAGCGGCTGGTGGCCTCCAGGGCGGCCTTGGCCGGGCCCATCCAGTCGTACTGCGGCCAGGCGTACTGGGCGTCGAAGGTGAGGCCGACGACCGAGCCGCCGTTCTGCATCAGCGGCAGGCAGGCCATGGTCAGCGACTTCAGGGAGTACGCCGAGACGTGCATGGCGGTGGCGACGGACTCGAACGGCGTGTTGAGGAAGTTGCCGCCGAGGGCGTCCTGGGGGGCGAAGCCGATGGAGTGGACGACGCCGTCGAGGCCGCCGAGCTCCTCGCCGACGAGGTCGGCCAGGCGCCCGAGGTGCTCGTCGTTGGTGACGTCGAGCTCGATGACCTTGGTGGGCTTCGGCAGCTTCTTGGCGATGCGCTCGGTCAGCGTGGGCCGCGGGAACGCGGTGAGGATGATCTCGGCACCCTGCTCCTGGGCCAGCTTGGCCGCGTGGAAGGCGATGGAGGACTCCATCAGCACACCCGTGATCAGGATGCGCTTGCCCTCGAGGATTCCACTCATGGTGATCAGTGACCCATTCCCAGTCCGCCGTCAACGGGGATGACGGCTCCAGTGATGTACGAGGCGTCGTCCGAGGCGAGGAACCGCACCGTCGCGGCGACCTCCTCGGGCTCCGCGTACCGGCCGAGCGGCACCTGCGACACGATGGTGGCGCGCTGCTCGTCGGTGAGCACCTTGGTCATGTCGGTGTCGACGAAGCCGGGCGCGACGACGTTGAAGGTGATGTTGCGCGAGCCCAGCTCACGGGCGAGGGACCGCGCGAAGCCGACCAGGGCGGCCTTGGAGGCGGCGTAGTTCGCCTGGCCGGGGCCGCCGTAGAGGCCGACGACCGACGAGATGAGGACGACGCGGCCCTTCTTGGCGCGCAGCATGCCGCGGTTGGCGCGCTTGACGACCCGGAAGGTGCCGGTGAGGTTGGTGTCGACGACCGAGGTGAAGTCCTCCTCGGACATCCGCATCAGGAGCGTGTCCTTGGTGATCCCGGCGTTGGCGATCAGGACCTCGACCGGGCCGTGCGCGTCCTCGATCTCCTTGTAGGCCTGCTCCACCTGCTCGGAGTCGGTGATGTCGCACTTGACGGCCAGGCAGCCCAGTTCCTTGAGGACGGCCGGCGGCTCACCGGAGCGGTACGTGACGGCAACCTTGTCGCCGTTGTCCGCGAAAGCACGGGCGATGGCGAGGCCGATGCCCCGGTTGCCTCCAGTGACGAGAACCGAGCGGCTCAACGGATCACCCTTTCGATCGGTCTGACAACCCGCCCGAACAGCTGGCATGACAGGCGGCTTCATCGAAAACCTATCGGTCCCGCCATCGCCGCGGGCAAGCGGGCACCGACAGTGGCTCGGGGGTGTCACTGTCGGGTCCCTACAGAAAGGCCCGGCGCCGCGCCGAAACCTGTGGTCCGCACGCCCGCGGGCGCGACATGATCGGACGGACAGGCCACGACAGCAGGGAGACCTCCGTGCACCATTCCATCGACGAAGCCTTCACGGCGCTTCCGCTACGGGCCCTGGCCGACGCCGCGCTGGCACGCGCGCGTGCGCTGGGGGCCGAGCACGCGGACTTCCGGTTCGAGCGGGTGCGCAGCGCGTCCTGGCGGCTGCGGGACGCCAAGCCCGCCGGATCCTCGGACACCACCGACCTCGGGTACGCGGTCCGGGTCGTGCACGGCGGCACCTGGGGCTTCGCGTCGGGGGTCGACCTGACGCTCGACGCGGCCGCCAAGGTCGCCTCCCAGGCGGTGGCGATGGCCAAGCTCTCGGCACAGGTGATCAAGGCGGCCGGGTCCGAGGAGCGGGTGGAGCTGGCCGGCGAGCCGGTGCACGCGGCCCGGACGTGGGTCTCGTCGTACGAGATCGATCCCTTCACCGTGCCGGACGAGGAGAAGTCGGCGCTGCTCGCGGAGTGGAGCGCGCGGCTGCTGGCGGCGAACGGCGTCAACCATGTCGACGCCTCACTGCTCACCGTGCACGAGAACAAGTTCTATGCGGACACGGCCGGGACCGTGACGACCCAGCAGCGGGTGCGGCTGCACCCGCAGCTGACGGCCGTCTCGGTCGACGAGTCCAGTGGCGAGTTCGACTCGATGCGGACCATCGCGCCGCCGGTCGGCCGCGGCTGGGAGTACCTGACCGGCACCGGCTGGGACTGGGACACCGAGCTGGAGCAGATCCCGGAGCTGCTCGCCGAGAAGATGCGGGCGCCGAGCGTCGAGGCGGGTCTGTACGACCTGGTGGTCGATCCCTCCAACCTGTGGCTGACCATCCACGAGTCCATCGGCCACG
Organism: Streptomyces sp.; assembly: GCF_019510245.1. Taxonomy (GTDB): domain Bacteria; phylum Actinomycetota; class Actinomycetes; order Streptomycetales; family Streptomycetaceae; genus Streptomyces. Next base: position 25,162 of record NZ_JAEKKT010000198.1, read on the forward strand.
CCACCGAGCTGGACCGCGCGCTCGGCTACGAGGCCGCCTACGCCGGCACCTCCTTCGCCACCTTCGACCAGCTCGGCAAGCTGAGGTACGGCTCCGACCTGATGAACGTCACCGGCGACCGCACCGCCGAGCACGGCCTGGCGACCATCGGGTACGACGACGAGGGCGTCGAGGGGCAGTCCTGGGACCTGGTGAAGGACGGCACGCTGGTCGGTTACCAGCTGGACCGCCGGATCGCGAAGCTGACCGGCTTCGAGCGCTCCAACGGGTGCGCGTACGCCGACTCCCCCGGACATGTGCCCGTGCAGCGGATGGCGAACGTGTCGCTGCAGCCGGATCCGGCCGGGCTGGCGACGGAGGACCTGATCGGCGGGGTCGACCGCGGGATCTACGTGGTCGGCGACCGTTCCTGGTCGATCGACATGCAGAGGTACAACTTCCAGTTCACCGGACAGCGGTTCTTCAGGATCGAGAACGGCCGGATCACCGGGCAGCTGCGCGATGTCGCCTACCAGGCGACGACCACCGACTTCTGGGGCTCCATGGCGGCCGTCGGCGGCCCCCAGACGTACGTCCTCGGCGGCGCCTTCAACTGCGGCAAGGCCCAGCCGGGACAGGTCGCCGCGGTGTCGCACGGCTGCCCCTCGGCCCTCTTCAAGGGCGTCAACATCCTCAACACCACGCAGGAGGCCGGTCGATGAGCGCCCGTAGCAACAAGCCGCACGAGATCGTCGAGCGCGCTCTGGAACTGTCCCGGGCCGACGGCTGCGTGGTCATCGCCGACGAGCACTCCACCGCCAACCTGCGCTGGGCCGGCAACGCGCTCACCACCAACGGCGTCACGCGCGGCCGCTCGCTCACCGTCGTCGCCACGGTGGACGGCAAGGAGGGCACGGCCTCGGGTGTCGTCTCCCGGTCGGCCGTGACCGCGGACGACCTGGAGCCGCTGGTGCGGGCCGCAGAGGCCGCCGCGCGGGGCGCCGGGCCGGCCGAGGACGCCCAGCCGCTGGTCACCGGCGTGCCGGAGTCCCCCGACTTCACGGACGCGCCCGCCGAGACCTCCTCCGCCGTGTTCGCCGACTTCGCCCCGGCGCTCGGCGAGGCCTTCGCACGCGCGCGTGCCGGTGGCCGCGAGCTGTACGGCTTCGCCAACCACGAGCTGGTGTCGACGTACGTGGGCACCTCGACCGGGCTGCGCCTCAGGCACGACCAGCCCACCGGCACGCTGGAGCTGAACGCCAAGTCCCCGGACCGTACCCGCTCCGCCTGGGCCGGACGCTCCACCCGCGACTTCAAGGACGTCGACCCCGGCGCGCTCGACGCCGAGCTCGCGGTGCGGCTCGGCTGGGCCGAACGGCGCGTGGACCTTCCGGCAGGCCGGTACGAGACGCTGCTGCCGCCGACCGCCGTCGCCGACCTGCTCATCTACCAGCTGTGGTCGGCGTCCGGGCGGGACGCGGCCGAGGGCCGGACGGTGTTCTCCAAGCCGGGCGGCGGCACCCGCGTCGGGGAGAAGCTGACCGACCTGCCGCTGACCCTGCGCAGCGACCCGAACGAGCCGGGCCTGGAGTCCGCGCCCTTCGTCGTCGCGCACTCCTCCGGCGGCGACCAGTCGGTCTTCGACAACGGGCTGCCCGTCGGTACCACCGAGTGGTTGTCGGGGGGCGAGCTGAAGCACCTGACGACCACCCGGCACACGGCCGGTCTGACCGGGCTTCCGGTCGCCCCGGCGGGCGGCAACCTGATCCTGGACGGCGGCCTGGACCGCTCGCTGGAGGACATGGTCGCCGCCACCGAGCGCGGGCTGCTGCTGACCTGCCTCTGGTACATCCGCGAGGTCGACCCGGCGACGCTGCTGCTCACGGGCCTGACCCGGGACGGCGTCTACCTGGTGGAGAACGGCCAGGTCACCGGGCAGGTGAACAACTTCCGGTTCAACGAGTCGCCGGTGGACCTGCTGGGGCGGGCGACCGAGGCCGGGCGCACGGAAAAGACGCTGCCGCGCGAGTGGAGCGACTGGTTCACTAGGGCTGCGATGCCCGCGCTGCGGGTGCCCGACTTCAATATGAGCTCTGTCAGCCAGGGCGTATAACCTCGTACCTGATTACGAGACCACCCAAGGAGATACGAGAACCGTGACGGACATCGTCGACGAGCTGAAGTGGCGGGGGCTGTTCGCCCTGTCCACTGACGAGGACGCTTTGCGCAAGGCGCTCGCGGACGGTCCCGTCACGTTCTATTGCGGTTTCGACCCGACCGCGCCGTCCCTGCACGTCGGGCACCTGGTGCAGGTGCTCACCGTGCGCCGGCTCCAGCAGGCCGGTCACCGGCCGCTGGCGCTGGTGGGCGGGGCGACGGGTCTGATCGGCGACCCGCGTCCGACGGCCGAGCGCACGCTCAACGACCCCGAGACGGTCGCCGGCTGGGTCGGCAGGCTGCGCGCCCAGATCGAGCCGTTCCTGTCCTTCGAGGGCGAGAACGCGGCCGTCATGGTCAACAACCTCGACTGGACCGAGGGCATGTCCGCGATCGAGTTCCTGCGGGACATCGGCAAGCACTTCCGCGTCAACAAGATGCTGACCAAGGACTCCGTGGCCCGCCGCCTGGAGTCCGACCAGGGCATCAGCTACACGGAGTTCAGCTACCAGATCCTCCAGGGCATGGACTTCCTCCAGCTGTTCCGGCGGTACGGCTGCACGCTCCAGCAGGGCGGCAGCGACCAGTGGGGCAACCTCACGGCGGGGCTGGACCTGATCCACCGCCTGGAGCCGCACGCCAGTGTGCACGCGCTGGCGACGCCGCTGATGACCAAGGCGGACGGCACGAAGTTCGGCAAGACCGAGGGCGGAGCCATCTGGCTCGACGCCGACATGACGACGCCGTACGCGTTCTACCAGTTCTGGCTGAACGTGGACGACCGGGACATCTCGACGTACATGCGGATCCTGTCCTTCAAGTCCCGTACGGAGCTCGAGGAGCTGGAGAAGCAGACCGAGGAGCGTCCGCAGGCGCGGGCCGCGCAGCGGGCGCTGGCCGAGGAGCTGACGACGCTCGTCCACGGGGCCGACCAGACGGCGGCCGTGATGGCCGCGTCCCGTGCCCTCTTCGGGCAGGGCGAGCTGGCGGAGCTGGACGACCGGACGCTGGCCGCGGCGCTGTCCGAGGTGCCGCATGTCCGGGTCGCCGAGCTGGGTCCGGTGGTCGACCTGTTCGCCGAGGTCGGGCTGGTGGCCTCCAAGTCCGCTGCGCGGCGGACCGTGAAGGAGGGCGGGGCCTACGTGAACAACGTGAAGGTGACCGCCGAGGATGCCGTGCCCTCCGTGGAAGAGCTGCTGCATGGGCGGTGGCTGGTGCTGCGGCGCGGGAAGAAGAATCTGGCGGCCGTGGAGGTCGTCGGTTCGTAAGCGCCGTGGGGGGGTGCGGGTGCGTTGCGGAGTGCCGGTTGGTTGTGGCTGGGTCGCGCAGTTCCTCCCCCAGCCTTCGGCCGGGGGCACCCCCAGCGCCCCTGACGGGGCGCTTCAGTTGAGGGCGCTGTGGAGTTCGGGGCGCCTCAGATGCGCTGCTTTCGCTTTCCCAGGGTCGCCATGTACGCCATGTCGCCCAGGAAGACGATGATGATCGCCGCCACCAGCTGGAACAGGTGGCGGGTCCAGTCGATGCCCGGTGTCGCCGCCACGCCCGCCGCGCGGGCGATCGCGTTGCCGGCGATGGCGCCCAGGATGCCGAAGATGGTCGTCAGCCAGAGGGGGCTGTGCTGCTTGCCCGGGATGATCGCCTTCGCGATCAGGCCCAGCACGAAACCCACGATGATCGCCCACAACCAGCCCATGGCTGCCTCCTCGTACGGCTCGACGTGAGCATTACGCCAAGTCTCGGCCCGTACCCCGTACGGCGCATGTCGGTACCGCCGTACGCGCTACGGCGCAGGGCGTTCACGCAGGCGGGAGGGCGCCCCGGTCTCGAAGGCGACGCAGGCGCGGCGTACCGTGGAAAGGGTCCTGGCCCGGTTCCCCGTGCGGGTGCGGACCGGGTACGGGCCGGGGAGTGTCCGATGCGGGCGGATGGTGGAATGTGATGCGGAAGCAGCGCGGCGACGGCAACGTCCAGGTGTTCCGGATCACCGGAGCCCGTACCGGCCTGGCGGAGGACGTACGCGGCCGGCAGCGCCGGTACGTCATCTCGATGGGCATCCGGACCATGTCGGTGATCCTCGCGGTGACGTTGTGGAACGTCGAACGGTATGTGGCCGTCGTGGCCCTGGTGCTGGGGGCGCTGCTCCCCTATGTGGCCGTCGTGATCGCAAACGCCGGGCGAGAGCGGCCCCAGTCGCTTCCGTCGACCTTCGGGGTGGCACCGACCCGGCTGATGATCGCGCCGCCGCGGGCGGAGGAGACGCAGGCGGAACCCGTCCCGGAGGACGTGGTGGCGGATCCCGCGGCGGGGGCCGTGCGGGGCGAGCGGCCGGAGCCGGTCTGAGCGCCGGGGACGCGGTGCGGACGGCCGAAGGCTCCACCCGAAGCTCAAGAAAAGCTCAGATCAATCGCGCTGTTCCAGTGCCCGGCCAAGGGTGACCCGTGACATACTGCGTACGCGCTCCGCATCCCCCGTCGGAGCGACGGACCGACGCCGGGCAGCTCCCCCCGTGGCTGCTCGGCGTCGCCATTTCAGGCGGACGACCACATCTGAATAATCCGCCCGCCCACCCCCCTGATCATGTGCCAGGAGGATCCGTATGCTCGCCATCTGGCAAAATGTCAGGTTTGTCGCCGCTGTGACGGTGCTGGTCCCCCTGGCCTTCGTCTGTCTGACCTTGCTGGTGCTCGGGCTGGCCGTTCTGGTTCTGCCCCAGTCGCGTCACCAGAGCGCCTTTCGCGCAATGGGCATCCTTCGGCAGGTGGTCGAGGTGCTGGTGTCCGGACGTGGGACGACCGCACGACAGCACTGACCGGAGCCTCGGCTAAGGTCAGCGACGTGATCCCGAACGCCCCTGATTCCGAAACCGGCTCCCCCGTCTGCTCCGCCAAAGGCTGCCGTGCCGACGCCGTGTGGGTGCTGGCGTGGAACAACCCGAAGATCCACACGCCGGAGCGGCGCAAGACCTGGCTCGCCTGTGAGGAGCACCGGGAGCACCTGTCGCAGTTCCTGGGCGTCCGGGGGTTCCTGAAAGACGTCGTGCTGTTGCGGGAGTGGGAATCGTCCGAGCCGCCCGGACAGGAGGGCCAGGCCGGGTCGGCCGGGGGGCCGGGCTAGCCGCCGATCGCGGACATCGGCCGGTCCGGCTGCACGAACTGCGGATCGTCCAGTCCCGCCCCCGCCTTCTTGCCCCACATCGCCAGCCGCCACCTGCGGGCGATCTCCTCGTCCGCCGCGCCCGAGCGGAGCGCACCGCGCAGGTCCGTCTCCTCCCGCGCGAACAGGCAGGTCCTTACCTGCCCGTCGGCCGTGAGGCGGGTGCGGTCGCAGGCCGCGCAGAACGGGCGGGTGACGGAGGCGATGACGCCGACGCGGTGCGGGCCGCCGTCGACCAGCCAGCGCTCCGCCGGGGCCGAGCCGCGGTCGCCCGCGCCCTCGGGGGTGAGGTCGAAGCGGGTGCGGAGCGAGGCGAGGATGTCACCGGCCGTCACCATGCTGTCGCGCTTCCAGCCGTGCTGGGCGTCGAGGGGCATCTGCTCGATGAAGCGCAGTTCGTAGTCGTGGGCCACCGCCCAGGCGAGGAGGTCGGGGGCCTCGTCCTCGTTCAGCCCGGGCATCAGGACCGTGTTGACCTTGACCGGGGTGAGGCCGGCGTCGCGGGCGGCCCGGAGACCGTCCAGGACGTCCTGGTGGCGGTCGCGGCGGGTCAGGGTCTTGAAGACGTCCGGGCGGAGGGTGTCCAGGGAGACGTTGACCCGGTCCAGGCCGGCCGCCTTGAGGGCCGTCGCGGTGCGGCGCAGGCCGATGCCGTTGGTCGTCAGGGACATCCGGGGGCGGGGGCCCAGGCCCGCGACCCGCTCCACGATGCCGACCAGGCCGGGGCGCAGCAACGGCTCGCCGCCGGTGAAGCGGACCTCCTCGACGCCCAGCAGGCGGACGGCGATGTCGATCAGGCGGACGATCTCGTCGTCCGTGAGCAGGTCTGGCTTGGCCAGCCACTGCAGGCCCTCCTCGGGCATGCAGTACGTACAACGCAGGTTGCACCGGTCGGTCAGCGAGACTCTCAGGTCGGTGGCCACCCGGCCGTAGGTGTCGATGAGCACGCGGGCCCCCTCCCTCGTTGCGGATCAGATCTCTGCCGTCATCTGCGAGCCTACGTGACAGCACTGACATCGTGAGAGGCCCGATACCACGAGGTACGACGCGGCCGCGTCGTAGGATCCTATGATCCCGTCGACGCGGCCAGTCGAACGGGGCTCAGTGCGCTCCCGTGCCTGTCAGGGACCGCACCTCCAGCTCCGCGTACTTGGCGGCGTCCGGGACTTCCTTCGAGAGCAGAGTGCCCACGACGCCGAGGAGGAATCCGACCGGGATCGAGATGATGCCCGGGTTCTCCAGCGGGAACCAGTGGAAGTCGACGCCCGGGAACATCGACGTCTCCTTGCCGGACACCACTGGAGAGAACAGCACCAGGCCGACCGCGGTGACGAGGCCGCCGTAGATCGACCAGAGGGCTCCGGCGGTGGTGAACCGCTTCCAGAAGAGGCTGTAGAGGATGGTCGGCAGGTTGGCGGAGGCGGCGACCGCGAAGGCGAGGGCGACCAGGCCGGCGACGTTCAGGTCGCGGGCGAGGGCGCCTAGGAGGATGGAGACGGCGCCGATGCCGACGGTGGCGTACCGGGCCGCGTTGATCTCCTGCTTCTCGGTGGCCTGGCCCTTCTTGATGACGTTGGCGTAGATGTCGTGTGCGAAGGACGACGAGGACGCCAGGGTGAGGCCCGCGACCACCGCGAGGATCGTCGCGAAGGCCACCGCCGAGATCGTGGCCAGCAGGATCGCGCCCCAGTTGGAGTCGACGCCGCCCAGATGGAGGGCGAGGAGGGGGGCCGCGGTGTTGCCGGACTTGTTGGACGCGATGATCTCGTCGGGTTTGATCAGCGCGGCCGCGCCGAAGCCGAGGGCGAGGGTCATCAGGTAGAAGGCGCCGATCAGGCCGATCGCCCAGAGGACCGACTTCCGGGCCGCCTTGGCGGTGGGCACGGTGTAGAAGCGGATCAGGATGTGCGGCAGACCGGCGGTGCCGAGGACCAGGGCGATGCCGAGGGAGAGGAAGTCCAGCTTGCTGGTGCCGGTGGCGCCGTACTTCAGGCCGGGCTCCAGGAAGGCGGACCCCTTGCCGCTGTTGTCGGCGGCCTTGCCGAGCAGGTCGGAGACGTTGAAGTGGAACTTGGCCAGGACCATGAAGGTCAGCAGCAGGGCGCCCGCGATGAGCAGCACGGCCTTGACCATCTGGACCCAGGTGGTGCCCTTCATGCCGCCGATGGTGACGTAGACGATCATCAGGACGCCGACCAGGGCGACGATGCCGATCTTGCCGCCGTCGCTGGTGATGCCGAGCAGGAGGGAGACGAGGACGCCCGCTCCCGCCATCTGGGCCAGCAGGTAGAAGATCGAGACGACGATCGTGGAGGTGCCGGCGGCGGTGCGGACCGGCCGCTGGCGCATGCGGTAGGCCAGTACGTCGCCCATGGTGTAGCGGCCGGAGTTGCGCAGCGGTTCGGCGACCAGGAGCAGGGCGACGAGCCAGGCGACCAGGAAGCCGATGGAGTACAGGAAGCCGTCGTAGCCGAACAGGGCGATGGCGCCGGCGATGCCCAGGAAGGACGCGGCGGACATGTAGTCGCCGGAGACGGCGAGGCCGTTCTGGAAGCCGGTGAACTGGCGGCCGCCCGCGTAGAAGTCGGCGGCGTCCTTGGTCTGGCGGCCGGCCCAGACGGTGATGCCGAGGGTCACGGCGACGAACACCGCGAACAGGGTGATGATCAGCGTCCGGTGGTCACTGGCCTCGCCGGCCGCCAGCGTGATCGCGGGGCTCATGCGCCGCCCTCCATCCGGGACTTGATGGCCTCGGCCTTGGGGTCGAGCTTGGCGGCGGCGTGCCGGGCGTACCACCAGGCGATGAGGAACGTGGTGAGGAACTGGGCGAGGCCGAGGACCAGGGCCACGTTGACGTTGCCGACGACCTTGGTGCCCATGAAGTCGTCCGCGTAGTTGGAGAGCAGGACGTACAGGAGGTACCAGGCGATGAAGGCGAAGGTCAGCGGGAAGGCGAAGGAGCGGTGGGAGTGCCGCAGTTCGGCGAACTCCGGACTCTGCTGCACCTCGGCGAACTCCTCGCCGGAGGGATGCCGGGTCTGCGTGTTCGAGGGTGGTGGTGTCTCGGTGGCCACGGAGTCTCCTCGCGATACGGACATGCG
>NZ_JAEKKT010000458.1 GCF_019510245.1 Streptomyces sp.
CGGCGAGGAACTGGTGCACGAGGTAGCCGTTGGCACCGTGGATCTCCACGCCGTCGGCACCTGCCGCGACGGCGGCCGCCGCCGCGCGGCGGAAGTCGTTGACGGTCGCCGCGACCTCCTGTGTCGACAGCGCACGGGGTGTCGGCATCTCCTGGGGCCCCGACGCTGTGAACATCACTCCCTGGGGCCGGACCGCCGAAGGAGCGACCGGCTGGCGCCCGTGGGGGGTGTTGTCGGGATGGGCGATACGACCCGTGTGCATCAGCTGGATGACGACCCGGCCGTCGGCCGCGTGCACCGCGTCGGTGACCTTGCGCCATCCGGCGATCTGCTCGTCATTGTGGATGCCGGGGGTCAGGAGGTAGCCCTGGCCGTCGGCGGAGGGCTGGGTTCCCTCGGTGATGAGGAGCGCGTGCGAGGCCCGCTGGGCGTAGTACTCGGCGTTCAGCTCGGTGGGGACGCCCTCGGGTGTGGAGCGGTCACGGGTCATGGGGGCCATGACCAGGCGGTGCGGGAGGGACATGCCGCCGACGGCGGTCGGTGTCCAGAGGGAGTTCAGCATGAGTGGTCCTTCGGTGCGGTGACGGCCAGGTGGTGATCGGTACAGCGAGGGGTGTGGTGAGTGCGTGGGTGCGGTGGGTGCAGTGGCGGGATGATCAGTCGACGATGAGGACGAGCTTGCCCCGGCCGTGCCCGGCGTCGCTGACCTGCTGGGCCGTGGCGGCCCGGTCGAGCGGGTAGGCGGTGACGGTGGTGACGAGCTTGCCGTTCGCGGCGTCCTGGGCCAGCTCGGCCAGGCGGCCGGCCGAGCGGTCCTGGCCACCGCTGGAGAAGGTGACGCCGAGCTGGTGCGCGCGGAAGTCGGCGATGGTGACGATGCGCTCGGTGCCGCCGCGCAGGGTGATGGAGTCTTCCAGGGCTCCCTTCCCGGCCAGGTCGAAGACCGCGTCGACGCCGTCGGGGGCGAGCGCCCGGACCCGTTCGACCAGGCCCTCGCCGTAGAGGGTCGCGGTGGCGCCGAGCGAGGTGAGGTAGTCCTGGTTGGCGGGGCCGGCGGTGGCGATGACCCGCGCTCCGCGGGCCGTGGCGAGCTGGACCGCCAGGGTGCCGACCGCTCCGGCCGCGCCGTGCATCAGTACGGTCTCCCCCGCGGCGACGCCCAGGAGGTCCAGGACGCGCTCGGCCGTTTCGCCCGCCACCGGCAAGGCGACCGCGTGCTGCCAGTCCAGGCCGGCGGGCTTGGGGGCCACGGTGGTGGCCAGCGCGTACTCGGCGTACGAGCCGGTGTCGGACCAGCCCAGCACCTCGTCGCCCACCTGCACGTCCTGCACGCCCTCGCCCAGGGCGTCCACCACGCCGGCGAGCTCGGCACCGGGGACGGCGGGGAGCGGTGTGGGGAACACGGCCTCCATCGCCCCGGAGCGGATCTTGCCGTCCAGCGCGTTCAGCCCGGCCGCCCTGACGCGGACGCGGATCTGCCCGGGGCCGGGCTGCGGGACCTCGATGTCCGCCTCGTGCAGCACGTCCGTGCCTCCGAAACGGTCGAACAGGATGGCTTTCATGACGTCTCCTCTCGTGTCGCCACCCATTTAGGTGGCTGGACACATAACTAAGGTAACAGCAAACACGTGGCTAGCCAAGTATTTGCTTTGCCTGGGGCCGCGCAAGATCGGTCCGTGGTCGCAGCGGTCTCCCCGGGGCGAACGTCGAAGCGGGAGGCGCCCGCTGGAGCGCGCCTTCCTCATCCGAGACTGAATCGGCCGGCAGCCGGGCGACCGGCCGGCCAGATCCTGGCGGTCCGCGGCCCCGTTCCGGTGCAGGACCCGGTCGGCTCGCGGTTGGCCGCCCGGGCAGCTTCCAGCTCCGCGTCCCTGTCCTCCAACCGCGCCAGCAGCTCGGTCTCCCGCCTGTTCCAGGCGGGAGACCTGGCGCTGAAGCTCTTCCTGTTCGGCGGGGCACGAGGCCGCAGTCCCACCGCGCCTGCTGTGACCGTCCATGAGCTCGTCCGGTCGGCGGCCCAGGCGCAGGGTCTGGATGACGAGCCGGGCGTTGCGGGCGTGTGCGCCGGCGAAGTCGGCCTGGAGCGAGGCGAGGCTGACCGGGGCCCAGCCCCGGACTCCGAGGCGGAGGGCTGCCGTGCGGCAGCGTGGATGAGGGCAGGGCGGTCGCGGTGGCGGCAGAGATCCGGAGTGTCGTGCAGGACAGCGCTCTGCCGGCGCGGGATTCGTCGCACGCTGTGGTCGCAAGGACCCGTGGTCATGACCGGGCCGTCTTCGTGAGGCGTGGGTCGAGGCCCTACTGCTCGTGGGTGCCGAGGTTCTCGCGCAGGGAGCCTTCGCAGTCGTCGTGGAACAGGCCGACCGGACCAGGCGGGCGGTTGCGCGCAGTCACCGCCGCGGCGTCCGCGGCACGGCGCGGCGCGGTACGGGAGGCGGTGCAACGAGGCAGCCGGCGTAAGGGCCGTGCATCCGGTCAAACCGGCGGTCCACCGGCCTCGACGGCAATGGTCACGGAGGTGACGCGCTCGAGGTGTGGCGCCGCCGACGTCCTGGCCGTCCCCGGGAACGCGGCGACCACGGCGGGCGGACCAAGGGGGTCGGCAATGACATGGCCGTGTACGCGGTCCCTGCCGACCGATGGCGTACCTGTACCGCAGAGCGCCCAGCAGCGAACCCTTGACTGGCCCCCCTCGCCCAGAACGTCAGGGCGTGACCTGCTGGTGTCCTATGACGGAGAGCAGTTCGAGCTTGCTGTGGCTCTCCGTGCCGGGGCGAGTGGTCAGCACCACCAGGGTCTGGGCGCGGTTCTCGGTGAACAGGACCTGGGCGTCGACG
>NZ_JAEKKT010000459.1 GCF_019510245.1 Streptomyces sp.
GGTGGAGATCTCGGTCACCTCCATCTCGACACGGGGACTGAACCCTGCTTCACGGCACAAGCGGTCCGTGACGTGACGCAGACCGAACCCGGCCCTGAGAGCGACCATCGGCTCGTGCGCAAGGTCGGCGATCGCCACCTGGTCCCGGCCCTCGAACACGTGGCCCGGCGGAACGCCGAGGCACAGCGGCTCGCGCCCGAGCGGGATCCAGTCCAGATCGTCCGCGACCGGTTCGGGAGCCACGAAGCCGATGTCGATGTTCCCTCGGCGTACGTCGTCGATCACCGTGTCACAGGCGCCACCGCGCAGCTCGAAGGACGTGCTCGAGGCGAGCTTGCGATAGCGGTTCAAGAGGTCGGGCACCAGCCATCCACCGAACGAGTGCAGGAATCCGAGCGCTACCGAGCCTCGCTCCGGATCGACCAGAGTGACGATCCGCTCCTCGCCCCTGTCGAGCTCGCTCATGGCCCGTAGGGCGTGGGCCTGGAAGATCTCCCCGTACTTGTTGAGCCGCAGCCCGTTGTGATGACGGTCGAAAAGCTTCACGCCCAGCTTGCGCTCGAGCCGGGCCAGGGCTCGCGACAGGGTGGGCTGGCTGACGTTCAAGCGCAGCGAGGCCTCCGTCATGTGCTCGGTCTCGGCCAGGGTCGTGAACCACTCGAGCTCGCGCAGTTCCATGGTCACTCCCCCTCGCCGGCGCGTGGGGCGGCCCACGGCAGTCCCGCGGGCAACGTCCGGCGGACGAAACGTCCATGACGAAGACCCGGTTTCCCACGGCTTTCGGCGTCCCGACCGGTCATCGTGGTCACCTCTTTTCCGCATGAGGGCAGGTAGATGAGGCTCCACCCTCCGCCTTCCGCCCGCCTCCCACATTCGGACGAACACGTATCCGCTACGTAGTTCCGGGTCCTACGTGTACTGCGAGCGCGCTCGCCCGTTGTCAGGCAGCGTGCGGGGCGGGTTCAGCTCGGATGTCGGGATCTGGTCGATGAGGACGGCGGTGTTCTCGGGGGGCTTCTCTCGCGAGGAGTGACGGTGCAGGGCGCACCATCGGTGATCGAGTTCAGCCAGAGCGGGTCAACATAAAGACATCTCGTACATGTACTTGCGCGCATCGGGCTCCCGGTCCGGAGCCGGCCCCTGGGCGATCAACGCGCAGATCATCGTGGGCGCTTTCGCCGGCCCGGTCACGCCTCGCAAGCATCCATCGACCGGTCAGAGGCTGAGGTGTCCGATGCCCTCCCGGATGGTGATCTGCGTGCCGAAGGGCTTGGAGAGCCGTTGCAGACGTAGCAGGATCCGCTCCGCGGTGGGACGGTCGGCGAGCCGGGGAATGCCACGGTCGGCATCGCGTGGGCCGCCCCAGTGCAGTTCGATCGGATGCAGTTCCACGGCCCGGAGGGCGCCGTCGCCGTCGAACCGGCTGACCGCGACCACGGACTCGTACCAGATCTGTTCGCCGAAGACGCCATGGACCCGTTTGCGTTCCAGGAACTCGGCCTCGGTCTCGTGCTCGCGGCTGCCGTCCTTGTCGTAGGCACCCGGGGTCAGTGGCTGCTGGGTGTTCTCCATGAAGACGAAGTTGCCGAGGGAGTAGAAGATCGGGCGTCCCCGGTACACCTCGATGCCGCGCAGCTGGTGGGGGCCGTGGCCGAGGAACGCGTCGGCGCCGTTGTCGATCGTCTCGCGGGCGATGAGCGGGAGGAAGTCGGGGGGCTCCTGGCTGTAGTTGCCCGGCTCGTGGGTGTGCATCGTGGCGATCGTGAAGTCGGAGGTCTGCTTGGCCTGCCGGACAGCGTGCAGCACCTCGTCGCGGTCCGACTCGTGCACGACGAAGTGGAACTCCACGGCGTCGGTGTGGGGTTCGGGACCGGGCTTCGCGGCGTAGCGGGTGCCGAAGAGGGTCACGGTGCCGTCCCTGCGGTCGGCGGCGAGGACGGAGGCGCGGACCGAGCCGGGCGGCAACGCGTCACGGATCAGGGCGAGTTCGCGAAGACGCTGGGCCGCGACGAGCACATGGCGGGTGGTGCGCAGGGCGTTGACACCGGGGCGGCCGGGGACGCGGCCCAGGGGGTCGGCGGCCCGGGACATGGGCTCGAAGCGGGAAGCGATGGAGACCAGGGAGACACGGCCGGCGGGGGTGGTGAGGAAGCGCGGAGATCGCGCATCGGCGAGGGTATCGCCGGTGCCGGCGTGGACGATGCCCGCCTCGGTGAGCAGACGGTCGGTGGACCGCATGCCGGCCACGCCCCAGTCGGTGGTGTGATTGTTGGCCCTGGCCATCAGGTCGAACCCGATCCGGCGTAGATCCGCGGGCACCCGCGAGGTGCTGATCAGCCATGATCCGCCGGATTCGGCCTCGGGCCAGCCGTCGAAGTCCGTCAGGTCGACGGCTGTGCTCTCGAAGTTGCCGAAGGTCACGTCCGCTGACCGCAGCAGTTCCAGCAGGCCAGGTGAGCGGGTTTCCAGCAGCGGGGCGAGCGCGTCGTCCACGACCAGGTCACCGACGGCCGTCAGAGTGAAACCGTCACGCACGTGCGCCAGGCGCCAGGAGTCAGACAGCCGTCCGTCAGTCATGCGGGGCGCCCTTCAAGCTTGGCGCGAAGTGCGGAGAGGGTCAGCCACGAACGGCCGCCCGTGTGGACGCGGTTGGTGGCGACGACCTTGCGCCGGTCGCCGACTTCCGTACCCCCGGTGTTGGAGTTGACGTCGAAGCGCGGGAAATTGCTGGAGCTGATGTCGAGCCGCAGTCGGTGGCCGGCCAGGAACAGGTTCGCCGTGTCCGGGCCCTCCACCGTGATCTCGTACGTCTCCCCCGGCGTCA
>NZ_JAEKKT010000199.1 GCF_019510245.1 Streptomyces sp.
ACGCTCAAGATGGCGCACAGGCCAAGTGAAACTGCGCTGGCCCATGGGGCGAGCTTGAGCCGTGTGCATTGAAAGGTGCACGCACGGTTCTGAGGGGGCCGGGGTGCAGTAATGCATCCCGGCTACCCGACTTGTACCCGGACGCCGGTCAGCGGATCGCCCTGGCGAAGACGTTCGGGTGCGCGCGCGTCGTGTTCAACGACTGCGTGCGCGCCCGCGAGGACGCCCGGAAGGCGGGCGATGTCTTCCCGAAGGCTGGCGAGCTGTCGAAGAAGCTGATCACGCAGGCGAAACAGACCGTGGAGCGGTCCTGGCTGGGTGAGGTCTCCTCGGTCGTCCTCCAGCAGTCCCTGCGCGACGCCGACACCGCCTACAAGAACTTCTTCGCCTCCCTCAAGGGCACCCGCAAGGGCCCGGGACTGGGCCCGCCCCGCTTCAAGTCCCGCAAGGACAACCGCCAGGCGATCCGGTTCACCGCGAACGCACGCTGGAAGATCACCGACAGCGGACGGCTGGACCTGCCGAAGATCGGCGCGGTGAAGGTGAAATGGTCCCGCACCCTGCCTGCCGCTCCCACCTCCGTCACCGTGATCAAGGACGCCGCGGGCAGATTCTTCGCCTCGTTCGTCATCGATACCGACCCCGCCGCCGACGCGGCAGCGATGCCCGACACCGGCCAGGCCATCGGCATCGATCTCGGACTCGCCCACTTCGCCGTGCTGTCCACCGGCGAGAAGATCGACTCCCCCCGGTTCCTGCGCCGGGCGGAGAAGAAGCTGAAGAAGGCCCAGCGCGAGCTGTCCCGCAAACAGAAGGGATCCAGGAACCGCGAGAAGGCCCGCCTGAAGGTCGCCCGCGCCCACGCCAAGGTCACCGACGCCCGCAAAGAGTTCCACCACCAGCTCTCCACCCGGCTGATCTCCGAGAACCAAGGGATCGCCGTGGAGGACCTGTCGGTGACGGGGCTGGCACGCACTCGGCTGGCGAAGTCCGTGCACGACGCCGGCTGGTCGCAGTTCGTGGCCATGCTGGAGTACAAGGCGGCACGGTATGGACGCACTCTGGTGAAGATCGGGCGTTTCGAGCCGACCTCCCAGACCTGCTCAGCCTGTGGCGTGGTGGACGGGCCCAAAGCACTGTCCGTCCGGGAGTGGACCTGTGCCGCCTGCGGCACGACCCACGACCGGGACCACAACGCCGCACTCAACATCAAGACGGCCGCCGGACTGGCGGCATCGGCCTGCGGAGCGCCGGTAAGACCAGAACCCGTTCTGGCACAGCGCGTAGAAACAGGAAGCCACGGATTCCCGACGACCGGAAACCGTGCCGCGTAGCGGCACAGCAACCAGTCGGGAAGGCCAGAATCCTCGCCCTTCAGGGCGAGGAGCATGTCAATGCGGGGTCGTCACCGTGACGTGCTCCCCGCTGCCCAGGTGCAGCATGCCCTTGCCCGGCTGGATCGGGCCGCCCACCATGGCCCGGGTGGTCCGGATGCCGATCAGCTCGCCGGAGCCGGACTCCTGGGGGGAGAGCAGGATGCCCCGGCGGGCCTTCTTGGCGTCCACCTGCCAGCCCGAGAAGCCGTCGCAGATCTCGTCCTCGTCACCGGCGATGACGACGGCGAGCCCCTCCTCGGTGCCACGCTCCACGATCCGCTTGAAGACGTCCTCGGCGTCGCAGTCGTCCAGCACCTCGGCGTCGTCGACCAGCACGACGATCGGCTCGGCCGGGGACGCCGACGACAGCACCTCCGTCAGCTCGTCCTCGTCCACGTCCCGCCCGGTGAATACCTTCAACACGCCTTCTCGACCCTCCAGTTCACGCAGCGGCGACTGCCGGGGCGCGGCGACGACGATCCGCACGCCGTTGGCGAGGTAGGAGCGGGCGAAGCCCAGCAGGGCCGTCGAGCGGCCGGACTTGGCGGGGCCGCCGATCACGAAGGCGGGGACGCCCTGCGCCAGGTCCGGTCCGAAGGCGGTGAGTTCGTCGCCGCCGACACCCACCAGGGCCCACAGCGGGGCGGCCGCCGCGGCCGGGGCCCGCATCGCCCAGGCCTCCTCGAAGGAGATCCGGCTGGGCAGCACGTCCACCCGGAACGGGCGCCGGGAGCGCTCCACCTGGGCGTCGCGGGCCTCGGCCGCCTCGCCGATCGCGACGATCGCCGCGTTCTGGCCCTGACCGGTGGTGTCCGCGGAGAGCAGCGCGAACTGCGTCTCGGCGGCCGTCTCGCTGCGGAAGGCGCGCCCGGGCGGGATCTCCTCGGGAACCTTGCGGGAGTTGATGTCCAGCATCGAGAAGTCGGCGCGGTCGGCGAGCCGCAGACCGTACTTGTCCTCGGTGAGGGAGGAGATCCGGCCGGCCAGGATCTGCCGGTCACCGGTGAGGACGAGATGGATGCCGACGCTGGCGCCCTCCCGCATCATCACCATGATCTGGTCGGTGAGGTCACCGTGGTTCAGTTCGCCGAGGGTGGGCAGCCAGCCCTCCCAGCGGTCCAGCAGCAGCACGATGTGTGGCAGCCGCTCCGCCTCCGGTACGGCGGCCCGCTGCTCGCCGATGTCCGCGAACCCTCGGTCGGCGAGGAGCTCCTGACGTCGGCTCAGTTCGCCGGAGAGGCGGGCCATGAGCCGTTCCACCCGCTCGGTCTGGTTGCGGCCGACGACGGCACCGCAGTGCGGCAGCCGGGTCAGCGCGTTCAGCGCGCCGTTGCCGCAGTCGATGCCGTAGAGGTGCACGTCGGCACAGGAGTTGGTGCGGGCCAGCGAACCGGCGATGGTGCGCAGCACCTGCGAGCGTCCGGTGCGCGGGGCACCGGCGATGATGAGGTGCCCGAAGGTCGCGAAGTCGACGGCGACCGCGCGCCGGGCCTGGTCGGCGGGCAGGTCCTCGACACCGTACGCCGCGGCGGGCAGGGCGCCCTGCGCCTGGACGGCCGGCACGTCGTCGAGCAGCAGCATGTCGTCGAGGGCGGGCAGCCACGGCGAGTGCTGGGCGGGGATCCGCAGCGCGGTGTTGGCCTCGCGGACGGCGTCGACGAGCACCTTCAGGTCGGTGATCTCGTCGTCCTCCTTCGCCTCGGACTTCGGCTTGCGCAGCGCCGCCCGCCCGAGGTCCTGCCAGGACAGCGCCCCGGCCCAGGGCGCGAGCGTGGCCGGGTCCGCGGCCCCCGGCCGCCGTCCCCCGACCCGGCCCGACTGGAAGGGGATCAGCGAGGCGTGCCCGAGCCGGACGTACGCCCGTCCCGGCGTGCTCTTCGCGATGTGCCCGGCGTCGGGCGCGTCGATGACGTCGGTCGACTCACCGGCATCGGTGACGCGCAGCGCGATCCGGAGGTTGGTGTTGGCGCGGATCTCGGGCGACACGACACCGGAGGGCCGCTGGGTGGCGAGCAGCAGGTGGATCCCGAGCGACCGCCCTCGCTGGGCGATGTTCACCAGTCCCGTGACGAAGTCCGGCAGGTCGCGCACCATGGACGCGAACTCGTCGATGACGATGAGCAGTCGGGGGACGGGGGAGCGGGAGGGGTCTCTCCGGACGAGGTCCTGGTAGTCCTCGATGTCCTTGGCGTCGGCCGCGGCGAGGATGTGCTCGCGCCGCTTGAGTTCCGCCCCCAGCGACTCCAGCGCCCGCTCCACGAGGTGGGCGTCGAGGTCGGTCACCATGCCCACGGTGTGCGGCAGCTTCACGCAGTCCTTGAACGCCGAGCCGCCCTTGTAGTCGACGAGGACGAAGGTCATGTTCTCGGGGGTGTTGGCGACGGCCAGCGCGGCCACGATGGTCTGCAGCAGCTCGGACTTGCCGGAACCGGTGGTGCCGGCGATGAGCCCGTGCGGCCCGTCGCGCCGCAGGTCGATGCCGAACGGGCCGTCGTACGACTCGCCGATGACGGCCATGGTCGACTGGCCGCCCATCCGCCAGCGCGCGGCGATCGCGTCCCGCGTGGGCGGTTCCAGCTGGAGCACGTCGAGCAGCCGGCTGGCCGCGGGCAGGGCGGAGTCCTCGCTCTCACCGCTGATGTCGCGGAGCGGGGAGAGCGAGCGGGCGAGCCGCCCGCACCAGGCGGCCGAGACGAAGTCGGGCCGCACGTTCCGCTTGCGCAGCGCCCCGCTCTGCTCGACGCGCAGCCGCAACTCCAGGTCCTGCGGCGCCTGTTCCTCGCCGCCGCTCTGGGGATGCCAGGCCTGGAAGGACGGGAAGCCGCCGACCGCCTGCTGCGCCACGGGCGCCGCTTGCGCGGCCTCCTTGACGGGCCGCGGCTCGGCGACGACGACGCCCTGGCACTCCCCGGGCAGGAACCGCTCCTCCTCGTCGAGGCAGAGGGAGCGGATGGCGACGCCGGGCCCCTCCTTGAGCAGCCGTACGACACCGGGCATGGACCGCAGCCGCCGGGACCCGTCCCACACCACCACGATGTCCGGGTCGGAGAACGCCGGCCCGTCCGTCTTGCTCCGGCCGCCCTTCTGCAGGGCCTTCTGCCGTCCGTCGAGCAACTGGGTCAGCTCGCCGACGCGGGCGCCGACGGTCTCGGAGTCGGTGCCGATGAGGACGTTGACGTCCTGGCCGCCACCCGGCCGGGCGTGCGGCAACCACCGCACCCATTCCCAACGTTCACCGGCGTCGTTGTCGGTGAGCACGTAGAACTGCACGTCCATGGGGCTGTGCAGGACGGAGGTCTGGGCGACGGCCCACCGCCCCAGCGCATGCGCCGAATCCCCCGGCCCGGCGATGCCGATCACCCCGAGGTCGCGCAGCGAAAGCCCCACCGGGGCGTCCTCGATGTACCAGCGGACCTTGCGCTTGTGCTCGTCCTGCTCGGGGTCGTCGAGCTCGACCTCGCTGGGCACCCGCCCGGTGCCGAACCGGATCAGCAGATGGTCCGCGTCCGTACGCCGCCGCTCCCACAACCGGGTACGCGGCCCGGTCCCGTACGTCAGCACGGCCGCCGGATCCGGCACCGCCGCCCGCCGCTCGGACCGCTCCGCGACGAGCGCCTCCTGCGCCTCCCCCTCGATCCGCGCCTTGTGCTCCTTGTACTCCTTGAGCTGCTTGGCGTGCGACTTCCGCCCGTGCTTCTTGTCCATGAAGTAGTTGCCGAAGAGCATGAGGGGGCTCATCAGCGCCATGATCAGGTAGTACCAGCGCCCGAACATCATCACGGAGACGACGGCGCCGACCAGCGGCAGCAGCGCCATCAGCCAGGGCAGCGGCCGGGCCTCGTAGTCGCCGGGCGGGTTGGGCAGCGAGAAGTGCGTCTGCCGTTCGGCGGGACGCAGCCGCGGGGGCCGGTTGTAGTCGAGCCCGGCACCGTCGTCGGACCACTTGAGCGCGGCGTTGGGCGGGGCGTACCCGGCGATCTCGAGGAGGGTGTTGCCGAGGGCGAGCTGTGAGTTGAGGGGCCAGTCGCCGCCGCTCTGCACCGTTTCCCCGTCCAGCCGCGCGTCTTCGGCATGTATCGCGACTTTGCAGGTGCCGTCGATGGCGATGGTGAGGGTGGCCGCGCGGGCGGGCAGTTCCGGGTCCTCGACGCGGAGGTGGGAGGCGGGTCCGGAGCCGATGTCGTACCGCCCGACGCCGAGCCGGTGCACGGCGCCGGCGGCGGGACCCCCGGCGACCCGGAACTCGACGATGCCCGTGGGTTCACCGAGCAGGCACCCGGCGGGATCGTGGAGACTGACGACGACGCCGTCCCGCAGGGGCGAGCCGACGACGGTGGCCGCGGGGTCGAGGGCGTACCCGTCGACGTAGGCGAGCGGCCCGGAGACCCGGACGGCCGCGGCCTGTTGCCGATGCGCGCCGATGGGTATGACCTGGGCGCCGCCCGCACCGGGGTCCGGATATCCGAGACCGACCTGCCGGGCCAGCTCCCTTGCGACGTCACCGACGGTCGACTCCGGATCCGCGTCGAGCACCACGTCGGCGGTGGCACCGCCGACCGGATCGACGACGGTCAGACTCAGGCGCACGTTCCGTCCCCCCACACACCTAAAGCACCCAACACATCAGTGCAAGTGACCTTAGCCGTCCATCCTTTCCCGGGTGCAACGGGATGAGCACGGTTCACGATTCCACCGCATGAGGACCGTGCGGTCGCACGCGTCACCCCCGTAGGATCTTTGCTCGTGCGGACGCGGCCATGTCATGGCCACGGGTCTGCACGGACAACGCCACGGGGGAAGGCCCTGAGGCCACACGAACGGGAGGGAGCCGTCATGGCCGGCAAAGACACGGATCTCACATATGCCGAGATGGAGAAGGTCGCGGGCGACCTGATCAAGGACATGCACGAGCTTGAGGACAAGATCAATAATGTCGCGAAGCGGGTCTCCGCGCTGGTGGAGAACGGCTTCACCACCCAGAGGGCCTCGGGGGCGTACGACGACTCCATGAAGGACTTCACGAAGGGAGCGACGAAGACGATCCAGGGCCTGCACGGGCTGTCCGACTTCCTGAAGAAGGCCAAGGAAGCGTACGAGCAGCTGGACGACTCGTTGGCGAAGCAGGCCAAGGGCTAGTCACCTCGGCATGTGACGGGCCACGTCGGTGCGATGGAGCGGTCGGCCATCGCACCGACGGGTTTTGTGCGTACGTCTTCGTCCAACTCGTCGCGAACCGTTGAACTGAACCCTCGTGGGGTGACTGACCGCGAATGTACGCAGTTCTTTGGTGCACTGTGTTTCCGGGAGACGCGCACAGTAACCACTTGTAACGCGTCCGCTGCAATGAAACGGCCGGTGGCGGTCGTACCTGCCCAGAGCAGTAGGCTCCGACGGCCGCATTGTCGGCGCGACTTGTGCGGCGCCGACTCAATCTGGGTTATTGGGGGATACCAGACATGTCCAAGGGTGATCTCGTCGTGAGCCTCGTCGGGCTCGATACCTTGGCGGGGCAACTGCGGTCGATCAAGCAACGCATGGACGACACCGGCCAGGTTGACCGGAAGCTCGGAAACGGAGAGCTGGGTTCGAGCGCGGCATTCGACGCGATGGAAGACTTCATGCACGGCTGGAAGGACGGCCGTAAGGAGATCGACGTCGGTCTTGAGAACGTGGCGAAGATGGCACAGGAGATCGTCGACAAGATGACCAAGCTCGACACGGATCTCCGGAACGCTGTCCGCAAGCACGAGAAGGAGGGCAAGGGTGGAAACTGAGGCCCCCCTCGCTGATGAGCCCACGGCTGAGGACCCCTTTGCGGGAGCGGCCCCCGGGGACGTCATCGGCATCAACATCCAGGTCCCCAGCACCTGGTACGAGTTCGACGTCCACCCCGCCACGGTGAACCGCTCGATCCGAGAGGTCGTGGCCGAACGGGTCAAGCAGCGACCGGAACTGGCGGAGCACCAGGCGGACTTGGTCAAAACCCTGAAGAAGGTGGCTCGCGAGGCCCGGAAGGGCAACGTCGTCTACTCCGGCTCCATGTGCGAGATCGTCGACGGCGAGCCGATGGTGGCGAGCCTCACGGTCAGTGTGAACGCGGCCGTCAACGAGACCACCGGCGAGACCGCCATCACCGGACTCGACACGCTCATGAGCGTCTTGGCGCCGATCGAGCCCGGCCGTCGGCCCACGGACCCCTGGCGCCGCGTGCGCCTGGTGGAACTGCCGGATGCCGGCCAGGCGGCACGCGCCGAAGGCATCGAAGACATTGAGATCCCCGACGACAACCGCAGCTACCGTGCCGTGATGATGCAGACGCTCGTCCCGTTCCCGGGCAGCAACCCGAAGGTCGCCGTCATCAGCGCCAGCACCCCGCAACTCGCCCTGGTCGAGCCCATGCTGGAGCTTTTCGACCTCATCACCAGCACCTTCCGCTTCGTCTACCGCGCCGACCCCGCCACGGAGAGCTGAGCTCAATGGTCCGCCCCACCGACTGGCACAACCTCGACCTGCACGACGACCCGACGCCCGGTGATCCACACGAGGTCAAACTCCAGGGCCAGCGGTACAAGACCTTCGTCGAAGACGTCGCCACGGTGCTCAGAGGCATACGCTCCGCCTCGAAGGACTCCGTCCTCAAGGAGTCGGCCGGCAAGGCCATGGACGCCTTCAAGGAACAGATCGGCAAGCTGCCCGGCCAGTTGCAGAAGCTGCACGACTCGTACGAGTTGGTTTCGGGTGCCCTGCTCACGTACGCCGGAAAGCTGGAGCACGCCCAGACCACGGCGGACCACGCGCTGGCCAAGGCGCGGATACTGCGCGGCGAGCTCTCCAGGGCACAGTCCCGGCTGGCCGGCGCCACCACTGCGGCGAACAGCGCCAAGTCGGCCCAGGACAAGCTGAACAGCACGCCAACGAGCACCAGAAGGCGGTGCAGGGCCAGGTCGACAGCCTGAACTCCCAACTGGCAGAGCTCAGGGCCAAGGCGGAGAACGCCGGCAAGGACCAGGACAGGGCCGCCACGAAACTCGTCCATGACATCCACAGTGCTTCCGACGCCGGGATCCACAACAAGAAGTGGTACGAGAAGGTCGGGGACTGGCTCGGCAAAGCCTGGAAATTGACTGTGTTCGTGGCCAAGATCTTCGTTGCCGTGGCAGGGATCGTGCTGCTGTTCATGGGGGGCCCACTGGTGTGGTTCGTCTTGGCGGCGGCATTGATCGTGCTGGCGGACACCATCGTCCAGTTCGCTCAGGGAAAGGCTGGTTGGGGCGATCTGCTCTTTGCCGCGCTGGACTGCATCCCAGTGGTCGGCAAGCTGTCCATGCTGGCGAAGGCGGGCAAACTCGCTGGTGGGGTCAAGATGGTGTTGCGGGTGAGGAAAGCGGAGATCGCCAGCGCCCGCCTGATCAAACTGTGGCACACGGGCGAGGACCTTAAGGGCTTTCGTAAGATTGCCTTCGCCTTTGGCAAGGGCGAGTTCAAGAACACGCTCAAGGATGCCCTGAACGGTGGCTGGGATGACGTGAAGAAGAACGCGACGGGTAACCTCGTCAGCAACGCCGTCGGTGTGGGTTCCGGTGCACTGGTGAGCAAGGGCTTGAGCAAGGGCCTGCCCAGTGCGGCCACAGCCATCTACCGAAGCGGTCGGATCAACATGACGCGCGGGGAGTTCCATGATCTGGGCATGGCCTTGGCTGGGAAGACCAAGAAGAGCGCGGCCGTTCTGGGAGCCACTCAGGGATTCCTCACGAGTGTCACCAAAGCCACCGTCAACAGCGCAGTGTTCGGCGCCGACTTTGATACCAGCGGCGTACTGTTGGACACCGTCAGTGGCTACGGTGACAGCGGTCTGGGCTACAAGCCGGGCATCCTGTCCGCCAAGGCTGCACTCAACGGCTGAGGTGTGCCCTCGATTCTTCGAACCGTGCCAGTGATTCCTTCACCTGGATACGGAAGTCGATGTACCGATCAGTACCGTCCTCGGCCCTTTCGACGTACCTGGTGGGCTCCGTGACACGGCCGAGGACGCTGTCCGTAAGTTGCTGAGCCGCCGTCCAGATGGCGGCGGCTGTGGACTGCGATGACGAATCGTCGATCACCGTCCAGCGATGACTGATCGTCATGCGTCCGTCCCTGAGCCTGAACTTCAGCGAAAGTCCGAGGCCTGAGCACTTGAACGTGCCGCGCCCGCGCTGCAGCAGCTCGCTCACACCGTCGAGCAGATCGACCAGCGCCGGGAAGAGTATGATCCCCGGGCCGCCGTCCGGCTGCCGAGAGTTGCGCGAGGTGGCGCTCCCGGCGCTTCCCTTCACGTCCAGATGCCCCTGGAACATGCCGTCGATTACGTCGTCTTGATCGTCGAGAGTGCTGTACAGGAATTCAGGCATCGGAACCTCACGCTGTTCTTGTCGGGCTCTCTGGGCGGTGGGGCCTGTGACGGTTAGTTGCCGGTGCCAGCCTCCTGCGCCAACTGCCAGGCGGCTTCGTCAACTCCGTTCGAGCGACCACCGGTGAGTGGCGGATGCTTGGGGCGGACGGCGATAAGTTCGTGTTGCCCCAGAGGCGTGATCACCATGCCGAAGCGCGGATCGCCCGCAAAGGCGAACCCGCGGGCTCGGGCGTCGGTCAGCGTGGCCCGCCATCGTTTGCCGAGCCCGTTTCGCAGTGCGAGAACGCTGACCCTCTTGTTCGGGGCATCCGGGTCGGGAAGTTGAAAATGCGCGACGTCCCCTGCCAGCACCTTCTTCAGCGGAGGGTGCTCTTTCCACGGATAGACGGCCAGGATTCCCTTCATCTGTTTAACGCGTGACAAACGGCGCTCCGATACGACGAGTCCAACTGTAGACAGAAGGACCAGCGGAGCAACGACGTATCCGGGGATTGACCCATCGGCCAGCGACTGCCACAAAACCATTGTCAACAAAGGGAAGCCGGGCAGGGAAAATCCCCAGAGGGTGAATGTCCAGAGAGACCGCCGACGCGCACGCTGCCATGCGCGAAGGGTGTCTGGATCATCGAAGGCGGTACGAGTCGTTTCGTCCCCCATGCGGTGAACCCTCCCGGCATTTGGTTAATTGTGCCCGCCCGTCGCTCATTTGA
This sequence comes from Streptomyces sp., assembly GCF_019510245.1. GTDB lineage: Bacteria > Actinomycetota > Actinomycetes > Streptomycetales > Streptomycetaceae > Streptomyces. The sequence continues at coordinate 10,479 of NZ_JAEKKT010000199.1, forward strand.
CGGAATCGGTAAGTTAATCGGCGTTACATGCCGACGGTATCAGGAGTGCTCCGCTGGCGGAGCGAGCGGGATGTGAGGCCGGTGCGGCTCTTTCCATGCCGCGCCCAAGGGTGATTCTAAGGACCGGACTCGGGGGACGGGGTGCGCACCGTCTCACCCATGGACGCCGGCCCGTTGGGCCGGTCCAGGTACTCGACGCGTGCGTGCTGATCCGCTGTCGCCACCGCCCGTGCCGCACTCACAAGAGCCCGCCGCGCGGCCTGCGCCCTTCGGAGGTGTCGGGATCTTGCCGATCCTGCAACCGGGCGGCAGCGTCCGCAGAGACACCGAGACGGCCCTGTGCGTGTTCGGCCAGGGTCATCCTGTTCACGCGTGGAGAAGATTCCTCTCAACGGTTGACGGCTTGAGCTTCCTGGACCTTGATGTCCTGGGTCGTCCCGAAGGTGCTGTCCGGCAGGTCGCCGCCCGCGCCACCGGTTCCCGACCAGCTGATCTGTCAGGTGATGGTCGCCTTCAGGTGGTATGCGCCGTCGCCGGACGAGCGCAGGTACTTGCTTCCGCAGGGCGGGGTCTGGTCGGATTTACCACGATCTCATACCCGTTCGTGCGCTGTGTCCGGGGTGTGGTGAGCCGTGAGTTCCGTTTCGCTATCGCGGTGCCTGGCATCTCGGGCCGACGCACGGCACCGGTTCGGTCCGTGCGTCGGCCGGGAGCGGTGGTGGGTGCGTTATATGTTGCTCTGCCCGTGGGAGCCATCGCGGTCCTCCTCGTCGTCCGGTACGACCAACCGCATGCCCCGGGACTCGGCGACACGCAGCGCGTCGGTGAGGCACTCAGCGAGGCGGATGCCGGCGTAGCGGACCTCGGTGTACGGCGACATCGGGTCGTCCAGCACCTTGCGGGCCTGGCCGAGGACGTCGCTGCCGGTGGCGAGCTGGGCGGCTTCCAGGTCATCGGCGAAGTGGGAGAGATAGCCGCCGTTGCTGTCCGTGACCAGGAAGCAGGGCTTGCCTTCGGGGGTGGGCCAGGGGAGGAGGCGGGGAGAGAGATCGCGGTGTACGTCGCCATTTGCGACGCGGTAGGTGGGGCCGTTCGCGAGTTCCATCAGGCAGCCACCTCCGGCGCGCCGATCACGTGCTGATCGAGGTCGATCCCGAAGTCGGCGGCGAGGACGAGGGCGAGCCGTCGGCGCTGCTGGAGGGCGGCCTCCCGCTCGTGGGCGGTGAGGTAGGGGCGGACGAGGGGGGAGTCGGCGCCGTCGAGAAGGGTGTCCAGACCGTACGGCGACCGGTGGCAGGGGAGGTGCGGGGTCTCGGCGGTGAGGGGGCAGCGTACGAGCGTGAAGTGGACGTGGGGGAAGGGCGGCCGGTGCGGACGGCGGCGCCGTTTCCCGGTGCCGGGGGCGAAGAGGAGGCGCAGCCATTCGAGGGCGCGGGGGATAAGGTCGTGCATGTCGACGCTCCTTGTAAGCGTTGGCCATGCCCCGGGAGGTAGCCGCCTCGCCGGGGTCTTTGTAGACCACTCTGCCCTAGGACGCGATAGGTAGCAACCAGAAGCATTAGGTTGCATGTGGACGTTCCCTCATGTGGTGCCTTGCTTCAAGCCGCCTTAGCGTGCGGTTATGGCTAACGATCGGTGGACGCCCGACCCCACAAGTCCCGCCTACGTGTATCTGCAAGTCGCACACCACATCGCAGAGCAGATCCGCACTGGACGCCTGCCGGTGGGCGCCCGGCTTCCCGCTGAACGTGATCTTGCCGAGCAATACGCGGTAGCCATCAACACCGCCCGCCGGGCCGTGCGCGAGCTTCGGGACCAGGGCCTTGTCATCACAGTCCCGATCAAGGGCACGTTTGTGCAGACTCAGGAGCCTTCCAGCGAGCCATCCGAAGACAGCGGACCGAACGCATGACGGAGCCGCGCGTTACGCGCGGCTCCGTCTCTCTCTGGGCGCCCCCTTGGCTACTCGCCGGTCCCGCGTCTTCTTGGGACTCCCGGGGCGGCCAGTAGCGGGAGCCCCGCGGGCCGCCCGAATCTGGCTGCTGGGCGGGACCGTCTGGGTCGGCCGAGTTCGTCCACGTGACTTTCCAGGTGATGGACGCCTTGAAGGGGTAGGTGCCAGCTCCGGACGAGCGGCGGTATGTGACGGTGCAGGCCGTGTCCTTGCTGTCGACTGTGTAGCCGTTGTCGCCCTTCACCAGGTCGTACGTGCAGGTCTGCGGATCGGCGTCCGAAGTGCCCGCGTCGACCTTGAGGGCGATGGGGGTGGCGACGGTCGTCGCGGCCATCGCCACGCCCTTGTAGTCGATGCTGGCCGTTGTCCACACCCGGTCGAAGTCGCCGTCCAGCTTCACGCGAGTACCGAGGTTCACCTTGAGCCGGTCAGGCGTCGGGCTCAGTACCACCGGCGGGGTGGGCAACTTGGTCGAGTTGTAGGCAAGTTCGGAGAGGGTCTCCGGAGTCAGCTGGTGAGGGTCCTGCTTCGGTTGGGCGGGCGGGACCCAGATCTCCCAATTGTCGGTGGGGACCGGACAGAGCGAGGAGTAGGCGTCGTCCCGGAACTGGACCTGCCACCAGAGTCCTTTGTCGCCCTTGTGGTAGTCCTCGTCGGCGCGCTTCTTTGCGTAGCTCGCCGCTGGTTCCTGGGCTCCCTTGTACGAGGACTTGATGAACTCCTCGTACTCGTCCGGCGTGTACATCGGCTCGTACCAGCAGACCGGGGGCTTCCAGTTCGCATTTGAGGAGGTGGCCCTCGACGTGGAGCCGCTGGAGCTGCCGGTCCTGCTCTGCCGGACCTGGATGTGGGCACCGATGACACCCTTGCCGGAGCTCGCGCTGGAGTCGGAGTCGGGCTGGCCCGTCTGGCCGGTTCCGGTCGTGCCGGTGTCGCCTCCTCCTGTGCTGTCGTCCGCGTGCGCTGGGAAGCTCGCCGCCAACACCAGGACAAGGCCGATCACAGCAGCCGTTCGGAAGCCTGGGTGAACCACGTTCGTCACTGGCTCTGCACGCACGCCGCATCCCCCTTCTTCCAACTCTGCTGCGTCACCTGCCAGTCACCGGCGGAGTCTCGCTGGGCCTGGACCGTGTACAGGACGAAGCTCTTGTCGCTCGGCTGCGTGCGCTGCACCTTGCCGGTCTTGATCACCTTGTCGTAGGCCTTGCTCTGGTCCTCGCAGTAGCGGGCGGCCGCCTTGCCGCTCGCGACGTCCGTGACCTCGAAGTCGTAATACCGGTACTGACCGGTGACGGTGAGCCCTTCCTTCTTGAACTCCGCGACCCGGTTCACCCAGAAGATCCGGGCATTGGCGGCGAAGTAGCGGTTCACGTTGGCGGTCTGCCCATCACCTTTACCGAAGGCCTCGATGCGGGCCTGGGCTGCGTACGCCACGTCCCGGAGGACCGCGTCCTTCGTGGCATCGCCGGTCGAATCCCGCTCCACCTTCATCTGGATGTCCGACGGAAACGCGAAGGCAGGTGCGTTCTTTTCCGCCGAGGCGGAGGGCGACGCCGAGGGTGACGGAGAGGCCGACCCTCCGGTACCGGCCCCCGCGATCTTGTCGTTGCCCTTGGAGCCGTCGTCCCCGCCTCCGCACGCCGTCAGCAGCAGAGCTGCGGTCGCGGCGAGCGCGGCGGCAACGGGCATGGTGCGGCGCTTCACTGTGGACTCCCCCGTGAGAATGAAGTTCGGCAAGACTGCAAACGGTATCTGTGAGGTCCCGGGTTTCGCCACCGCGAACGTCCTGACGGGCCGGTTGCGGGGGACTTCTGGACAGAGGGTGGAGGCGGTGCGGCCCGTCGGGCGATGGCCCCCTCCTTTGAGCTCCCTTTGCGGTCCGTTGGTTGTAGCCCCGAAAACCCTCGACACACAGTGACCCTGGCCCTCTGCGTCTCGCGGGGCGGCCGGTAGGCAGGTGTTCACGGGGGTAGTTGTGGCGGACCACGTCAAGGTGTCCACGAGTGAGTTGCGGGAGATCAGCAGATCTGTCGCGAAGTTGAAGTCCAACTTCGAACATGCGAAGGACCTCGTCGACTCGTACGGCTCGGAGATCGGGTCCGGCGAGGTGGCCGATGCCCTCGGTGACTTCGCGGACGACTGGAAGAAGAAGCGCAAACAGCTCTGCGACGGGCTGGAGTTCCTCGGGAAGACGGCGGGCGAGGCGGCGAAGGCCTACGACGGGATCGATCAGCATCTTGCCGACGCGCTGGTCAAGGCTCAGCCGGGGGACAAGTGAGCGATCACGACTTCGCCGGCGTCGACTGGCAGACGGCCCGGTACGACGACAGGGAGTTCACGCCGGGGGACCCGTACGAGGTCGCCCGGCTCGGGAAGCGGATCTCCGACACGGCCAAGCTGATCGAGGAGCAGGCCGGCAAGCTGAACAACCTCGTCGACGGGAACGGGTGGGACTCCGACGCGGGGAGGGAGTTCACCAAGAGGACGGGCGACACCGTCACGCTGCTGAGCCAGTCGCATCAGCGGTATGCCGCGGCGGGGGCGGCGCTCGGTTCCTCCGTGCCGTACGAGCCCATCGCCGACTCCGTGCGGGAGAACTGGGCCACCGCCCTCAACCACGCTCAGAACAGGGTGCGCGCCGCACTGAAGAAGGCCGCCGCGGCCGACGCCGACAGCAGTAACTACCAGAAGCAGATCGATCAGCATCCCTCCGGTGACGACAACCACCCGGACAAGCAGAAGCTGAAGCGGCAGAAGGAGGCCTCGGACGGGGAGCTCGACGCCGCGAAGCGGGAGCTTCGGGCCGCGCTCGAGTACCGGGACACGCAGGCCGGGTATGCCGCCAAGGCGCTACGGGACGCCATCGACCACGACGGGCTGAAGGATCCCAAGCACCACTGGTGGGACAACTGGAAGGACTGGGTCGCCGACATCGGGCACTGGGCCGGGGTGGCCGCCGCTGTGCTGGGCGTCCTGGCCCTCGCCCTCAGCTGGGTGCCGGTCCTCGGTGAGGTACTCGGCGCGCTGGCGCTCATCGCCTCGGTCGTCGCCCTGGTCTGCGACACCGTTTCGGCGCTGGACGGCAAGGGGACCTGGCTGGACGTCGCCATCGACGCCATCGGCGTGCTCTCCTTCGGTGCGGGACGGGTCCTGGGGACGACGGCCAAGGAGGCGGCGATGGCCGCCCGGGGCGCCTCCGCGGTCAAGGACCTTCAGTTGGCCCGGGAGATCGGGCTGAATCCGACAGCGGCCCGCGAACTCGCCGAGACGCTCAACGGTGTCAAGCCCGGTGAGATCGGCAAGGCGCTGTCCGAAGGGCCCACGAAACTCCTGCCGCGGATGCGTTCGGTGGTCAAGGAGTCGCTGAACCTCAAGGCGTATGCGACCGACATCCGTGACGCCCCCGCAGTGCACCGGGCGGCCAAGGCCTTCGCCGAATCGGCGCCCAAACTGTCGGAGATCGCTGACTCCTCCTTCAAGAGCATGGCGGGCCAGGCCAAGGCCCTTTACTACGGCAGCCAGGTGCTGCCGCTCCTGGCCGGCTGGTCGAACCTGGCCCACACACAGGCCCACGAGCCGTGGCTCACCGGGCCGAACGTCCTTCAGGGCGTCAAGGAGGTTCCGGGCATCGGGGCCGGCGGAACACCGTTCTACAACTGGCACTGGAGCACCAGCGGCTGACCCGGTCGGCTGTCAGGAACCCCAGAGCGGAGAGAGCAAGGATCACGTGGCGAGTGAGAACGAGCGGTCTGTCGACGAACTGTTCGCGGAACTGCCCGAGAAATGGCAGCGGTCGCTGGAAGAGGTGGGGATGGGGCTGCCGGAGCTGCGGCGGATCGCGGCCGGCCCGGACGGCATGCGGCGGGTACGCACCATCCTCGCCGAGTTCTCGGAGGCCGGCCCCGCTTCTCGGCCTCCACGGATGGTGTACGGCGGCGCAACGCCGGTGTGGCCGTGGGCCCGGCTGCTCCTGGTGGCCGTCGTGTCGGTCGCCGTTTGCCTGCTCTCCAGCCTGTTCGTCGGCAAGGCGGCGGCGTTCGTCGGGCTGCTGCTCGGACTTCCGGTCATCCGGGTGGCCTTCAAGACCCGTGACTCCCGAGGAGCCCCCGTGGCCCGGTACGTCACCGCGGCCGCCTATCTCGTGCTGGTCCTGGTCGGCTCGTACTTCGCCAACGCCTGGTACCTGCAGCTGCGCGGGGTGGAGCAGACGGTCACCATCGCCACGCCGACCCATCAGTGGACGCACGGCACCCGTGAGACGTACTGCCGGGTCCGACTGCGGGACGGGTCCGTCCACGAGGTGGTCGACAACAGGGAGAACTGCGCCGACCGGATCGGGCAGACGACGACAGCCGTCGTCGATCCGGCAGGCCACTACAAGCCCTCGCTCGGCACCAAGTCCGAGATGGGCGGACTCCTCGAGGGTTACGTCTGCCTGGGCGCCGCCGTGGTGCTCGTGCTGGCACCGGTGACGGTCGTGGCCGTCGGGCGGCGCAACCGGTACGGCCAGGCGATGGGGACGGCGGTATGACCGGCGAGACCGCCGCTACGGCCACGGCGCCCCCTTCCGACTACCGGCTCGCCGTTCCCGAGGGCTGGGAGCGGATCGTGCTCGATCCCGACCGGTGGGCCCACCGGATCGACAAGGTGGTCAAGCGCGGTCTGCGGCGTACGCAGGCCGGTCCGCAGCTTGAAGCAGCGCTCGCGGAGCGGATGCGGGAGCAGGCCGAGGCGGCGCACGCCAACGGCGGTGTCGAGATGTACGTCATGAACCAGGTCCTCGGCCAGGTTCCGGTCTCCGCCGGCCTGGTCGTCACCCTGCTCCGCCCGGCCCCCGGCACCGAGGCCGGCGACCTCGGGGACATCGCCCGCTCCCTTGCCCTGCGCGCGACCGCGGAGGCAGAGGACGTCACCTTCGTCGATCTCGCCCCGGGTCCCGCCGTACGCCACCGCTATGTGCGCCGCCCGGCCCCCGACGACTCCGACGGCAACAAGCTCGCGGTAACGCACCTGGACGTCTACCTCGCCGTGCCCAACAGTGACCAGCGGCTGCTGCTCTCCTTCTCCACGCCGATGGAACCGCTGGCGGAAGCCCTGGTCGGTCTCTTCGACGCCGTCGCCCGCACTCTGCAATGGATGGCCTGATGCCCGAGTTCGCAGCGTCCACGGTGCATATGAAGGTGCCGGAGGACGCCGTGTCCCTACCGGTGCGCGTGGCGGGGGCCGACCTGCATACGTGGGCCGCGGGGGCGGCCGCGCGGCTCGTCGGTACCGACACCCCCGACCCCAAGCTCCTCGACGCCCTCGCCGCCGAACTCCGCGAGGCCGCCGCCGACTCCCGCGAGCGCGGTCCGATCACGGCGCTGTCGTACGTCCCCGAGCCGCGCCTCGGTGAGCTCGCCCGGATCGAGTTGTCCGCGCTGGTCGCCGACGACACGTACCCGGCCGTGACCGTCGACCTTCTCCGGAGCTACCTCGCGGCCCCCACCGCCGACTCCTACCGGCTGCCCGAGGCGGAGCTGCGCACCCTGCCTGCCGGGCCCGCGGTGCGCGTCCGGCACGCGTACGTCCGGGACGTCGGCCGGGACGGGCTGGGGACGGTGCTGGAGACGTGCGCGTACGGCATAAGGGCCGACGAGACGTGGGGGCTGGTCCTGCTGACTTCCTGGCAGGCGCTGGCCCACACGGACACCCTGTGCGAGCTGACCGACGAGCTGGCCCGGACGGTCCGGGTCACCGCGTAGCCGGACGGCTCAGGCAGCCGCCAGGCGGCTGACGAGGGGCTCGCCCTCCAGAGACGTCAGGCGGCACCAGGAGCCGTCCGTGAAGGTGATCCTGAAGTCCCGGCCGCCGATGCTGAACGGCCGTCGTTCGACCGTGGCGACGGTGCTCAGGTCCGTCTCCCAGAGGACTTCCTCCCAGGGTTCCCGGGGGTCCTGGAGTCCGCCGAGGACCAGCAGGCGGCGGTCGGTGAGGACCAGGTGCGTGGTGTCCGTGTCGGGGCGGCGGGCCGGGTCGAGTTCCCAGGGGAGGGTACGGGCGATCGTGCCGGGGGCGGCCCACAGCACCGGGAAGTCCGTCTCCTCGTTCTCCGGGTCCTCGCTGCTGCCCAGCGAGCCGGAGCCGCTAGGGCCGCTGCCGGAGGGCACGTTGCCGCCGGAGACCACGGCCAGGGCGAGCACACCGAGGAGGAACGCGACGCCCAGCACGGCCCGCACCACGGGGGCGGTCCGCGACCTGAGCCGGTAGGCCGGGCCCGCCGGCCAGCCCGGCAACTCGGCCTGTATGTCGCACCGTTCGGTGTCGCGGAACCAGCGCCGGCCCCGGACCCGGTGCGCCGCGCCGGTCGCGAAGGACACCGGGGCGCGCGCCACGAGTAGCTCGCCCTCCGGGGGTTGCCAGGAGTGGCGCTGCGGCACGGTCACGGTCGGTCCTCCTCAGGGTGGTTCACGGCGACGGAATCCGTCGTCCGGCCGGTGATCCGTGATCCTAGTCAGGCCGGCGTCGGAAACCGGCCGCCGGCGTGAGCACTTCGTGCAGGCCTGATGAGCGCACGGTGACGCCGCCGGGTGCGGACCGGCCACGAGCACGGTGCGGGGGATTCACCGGCGCACACCTTCGGGTCCCTTGATGTGTCGCGAGTCCCAACCGCCTTACAGGTCGCCACCGTTGCAGACCGCAACGACGATTTCAGTGAGGTCAAGGAGTCCGGCCGCGCCTTGAGGGGCTTATGTGCGGCTGATACGGTGCGATCGCTTGACACCCACCCCGCGGCCGAGTATTTGGCCGGTTCGGGGTGATTCGTGTGGAGTGTCCGCTTTCGCTGTGCCGGTGCGCAGGGCGACGAGCGTTGACAGGTTTTCAGAGTTCTTGACAGACACTGTCTTGGCTGTAACGGGGAGCGGTTGCGTGAAGATCCAAGAGCGTACGGGGGCGGGCGCCGGTCGTTCCGCCGGTCCGGCTCAGCCTTCGGTCGGTGACCGCCTTCCCACCGCGCCGCGCGAGCGCAAGCCCGCTCTGGCCGCGCTCGCCGTGCTGCTGATCCTGCTGGGTGCCCTGGGGGCCACGACGCTCGTGCTGCAGGCAGGTAAGCGGATCGAGGTCATCAAGATCACGCAGGAGATTCCGGCCGGCTCCTCGGTGACCGGAAGCAACGTGACCTCCGTGATGGTCGCCGACGACTCCAGCATCCACTACGTCCGGTGGTCCCAGCTGGAGAGCCTGAAGAAGCTGAAGGCCGTCAGCACCATCCCGGCCGGCGCCGTCGCCGTCGGCGAGATGTTCGGCAGCGGCAGCAAGCTTCCCGCCGGAAAGTCCACCGTCGGCCTGGCCCTCAAGGAGGGGCAGTACCCGTCCGGCATCGAGATCGGCGACACCGTCGCCGCATACCGCGTCACGGGCTCCTCGTCCTCCGGCGGCTCGTCCTCCGGTGGTTCGTCCTCCTCCGCCGATGGTGACTCGCTGATCACGGGCAACGCCAAGGTCAGCGCCGTACCGAGCGACAAGAGCAGCTCGGACCTGGTCAGCAGCACCAACTACGCCATCACGCTCACCGTCGACAGCGACAAGGCGGCGGAGCTTGCCAACGCGGCGTCCAACGGAGAGGTCGCCCTCGTCCTCGTACCCGGCAACGGCAACTAGAAGGCGGCCCCACCCCATGGCGCTCATCGCAATCGCCGCCGACAAGGGTTCTCCCGGCGTCACCACCGCGGCCGTCGCGCTGGCCGCGGTCTGGCCGCGCCGGGTCCTGCTCGCCGAGGCCGACCCGGCCGGCGGCGACCTCGTCTACCGCAGTGCCGCCGCGCACGGCGGGCCGCTCAACCCCAACACCGGCATGCTGTCCATCGCCGCCACGGCGCGCCGAGGGCTGGTACCGGACCAACTCTGGGACCACGTACAGCCGTTGAGTGGCGGGCTCGAGGTGCTCGTCGGGCTCGGGATAGCCGAGCACGCCGCCGGGCTCGCCGGGCTGTGGCCCACCCTCGGGCACGCCTTCGCCGCCCTCGCCGACTCCCCGAACGCCCCGGCCGACGTCATCGCCGACTGCGGACGGATCAGCGGTGACACCCCGGCCGTGGAGATGTTCCCGCACGCCGCCCTGGTGTTGCTCGTCTCGCGGACCGAGCCCGAGGCGCTCGCCCGGGTCCGGGACCGGGCCGCCGCCCTCGCGCAGAAGCTGCACGGCGGTCCGCGCGGCGCCGCCACCCTCGCCACCCCGCTGATCGGGGTCGTCCTGGTCGCCGACCCGTCGGGCGCCGGCAAGCTGGTCAACCAGGTCAACGACATGCTCGTGCACGCCCAGACCGGCGCCCGCGTGGTCGGCACCATCGCCGACGACCCGGCCGGCGCCGACCAGCTGGCCGGCCGCAAGCGCGGGCGTCTCGACAAGTCCCTGCTCATCCGCTCGGCCCGCAAGGTCACCGCCGACCTCCACCAGCAGTACGGTGCCGCCTGGACCGTACCGACGTCCGTACCGCCGCAGGCGCCCCACGCGGGGGCCGGCCGATGACCGCTGTCGACCACCAGTTGGTCAAGCGGTTCCGGCAGGACGCCGGCGACCGAATCGCCGAGCAGCGCCGCAAGGACCAGGCGTCCGGCGTGACGCCCATGTCCACCGAGGACGAACGGCAGTACGCCCGCGCGGTCATAGCCCAGATCCTGGAGGAGTACGCCCGCGCGGAGATCAACGCAGGACGCACCCCGCTGGACGCGGAGACCGAGGAGCAGTACGCGGCCGCCGTGCACGCGGCGCTGTTCGGCGTGGGGCGGCTGCAGCCGCTGCTCGACGACCCGGACGTCGAGAATATCGACATCAACGGGTGCGACCAGGTCTTCGTCGGGTTCAGCGACGGGCGCGAGGTCGTCGGGGACCCCGTCGCGGAGACCGACGAGGAGCTCATCGAGCTCATCCAGGTGCTCGGCGCCTACTCCGGTCTGTCCTCGCGGCCCTTCGACTCCGCCAACCCGCAGCTCGACCTGCGCCTTCCCGACGGGTCCCGGCTCTCCGCCGTCATGGACGTCACCCGGCGGCCCGCGCTCTCCATCCGCCGCGCCCGCATGGGCAAGGTCTTCATCTCCGACCTGGTGGGGAACGGGACGCTCACGCCCGAGGTGGCGCACTTCATGGCCTGCGCCGTCCGCGCCCGCAAGAACATCATGATCGCGGGGGCGACCAACGCCGGCAAGACGACGCTGCTGCGCGCCCTCGCCAACGAGATCCCGCCGCACGAACGGCTCATCACCGTCGAGCGGGCGCTGGAGCTCGGCCTCGACACCTTCCACGACCTGCACCCGAATGTGGTCGCGTTCGAGGAGCGGCTGCCCAACTCGGAGGGCCAGGGCGCCATTTCCATGGCCGAGCTGGTGCGCCGGTCCCTGCGCATGAACCCGTCCCGGGTCATCGTCGGCGAGGTCCTCGGCGACGAGATCGTCACCATGCTCAACGCGATGTCGCAGGGCAACGACGGGTCGCTCTCCACGATCCACGCGAACAGCTCCAGCGAGGTCTTCAACCGCATCTCCACCTACGCGCTCCAGGCCTCCGAGCGGCTGCCCATCGAGGCCAGCCAGATGCTGATCGCGGGCGCGGTGAACTTCGTCGTCTTCATCCAGCGGCGCAACGACTACCAGACCGGCGGTCGCCTCCAGCGCATGGTCACCTCCGTCCGCGAGGTCAACGGCGTGGACGGCAGGGTGCTGTCCAGCGAGGTGTTCGCGGAGGCCCCGGACGGCCGGATCGTCCCGCACGCGCCCATAGCCTGCCTGGAGGACCTGATGGCCTACGGCTACCAGCCACACGGGGCGTGGGGGTGACGTGACATGAACCTCAACCCCTTCGCCTCCCTGGGCTCCATGGGCGGGCTCTTCTCCACCACGGTCCTCTACGGCCTCGGCTGCGGTGTCGCCGTCGGCGGCGGACTGGCGCTGCTGATCCTCGCGGTCCGCGGCCTGCCCGCCAAGCCCGACCACGAGAAGCAGAAGGCGAACGAACGGGCCGCCGAACTCATCCGGTTCGCCGGCCAGCGCGGTTCGCTGGCCGCCATCATCGGCCTCGTCGTCCTGCTGCTGACCCGCTGGGCGGTGGCCGGCATCGCGGCCGGCGTCCTCGTCTTCTTCTGGGACAAGCTGTTCGGCGGCGCCGCCGAGGAGCGGGCCGCGATGAAGCGCGTGGAGGCCCTCGCCTCCTGGACCGAGTCGCTGCGCGACACGATCGCCGGCGCGGTCGGCCTGGAGCAGGCCATCCCGGCCTCCGGCCGGGCCGCCGCACCGATCCTGCGGCCGCACCTCGACGCCCTCGTCGACCGGCTGCGCGCCCGCACCCCGCTGCCCGACGCACTCCAGCACCTCGCCGACGAGATCGACGACGCCTCCGCCGACATCATCGTGGCGGCTCTCATCCTCAACGCCCGCCTCCGCGGCCCCGGTCTGCGCCAGGTGCTCGGCGCGCTCGCCAAGTCGGCACGCGAGGAGGTCGACATGCGCCAGCGCGTGATGGCCCAGCGGGCCTCCACCCGGCGCTCGGTGCAGATCGTCGTCGCCGTGTCGGTCGCGTTCGTCCTCGGCCTCGCCGTCTTCAACCGGGACTTCGTCGCGCCGTACGGCACCGCCGTCGGCCAGCTGGTCCTCGCCCTGGTCTGCGGGCTGTTCGCGCTCGGCTTCTGGTGGCTGCGCAAGCTGTCCACCATCGAGACCCCGGAGCGGTTCCTGGTCCGCGACCAGTCGTCCGTGCAGTTCGTACGGCCGCCCCGCGCCGCTCCCGGCCAGGCCGGCCAGCCCGGCCAGCAACAGCTCCCCACCGAGGAAGGAGCCCGCCGGTGAACCTCACGATGCCGATCGTCGTCGGCGTGACCCTGGGGCTCGGCGTCTACGTCCTGATCCGCGCCCTGATGCCGTCCAGGCGCAGCGCGGTGGCCCAGGTCGCCCGGATCGACGCGATGCGGGCGCGCGGCGCGGCCTACGAGTCGGCGCGGCAGACGCGGGACACCGGCAAACTCGGCACGCTGCGCGCCGAGGTCGGCGAGCGCGTCGCCGACTTCTACCGGCAGCAGGGCTGGGAACAGCGCTCGCTCCGCGCCGACCTCGCCGTACTGGACCGCAGCTGGGAGAAGTTCCTGGCGACCAAGGTGCTGCTCGCGGCGGCCGGCCTGATCTTCGGGCCGTTCCTGTTCGCCGTCGTCTACACGATGGGCTTCGGCCACAACCCGGTCATCCCGGTCTGGCTGGCCCTGGCCTGCGCCGCCCTGTTCTTCTTCCTGCCCGACCTGGAGGTACGACGGGACGCGGCCGAGAAGCGCCGGGATCTGCGGCGCGTGATCGGGGCGTACCTCGACCTGGTGTCGATGAGCCTCGCCGGCGGCCGCGGCCTGCCCGAGGCCCTGATGGCGGCCGCCGAGGTCTCCGACGGCTGGGCCAACCAGCGCATCCGCAACGCCCTCGCCGACGCCCGCATCACCGGTGTCAGCCAGTGGCAGGCGCTGGGCGCGCTCGGCGAGGAGCTCGGCGTGGAGGAGCTCAAGGACCTCTCCGCCTCCCTCGCCCTGGTCGCGGACGACGGTGCCAAGGTCCGCGAGTCCCTCGCCTCCCGTGCCGAGACCATGCGCCACCGCGAACTCGCCGAGATCGAGGGCAGCGCGGGCGAGAAGTCCCAGTCGATGCTCGTCGCCCAGCTGCTGCTGTGCGCCGGCTTCCTGGTTTTCCTGATCTTCCCGGCGGCGATGCGGGTGTTCCAGGTGTGAGCCGGCCCGAGCTGACCCGAGCTTCGTAGAGAACCTTCGCCAACTGCTGTTTCGAGAGGACAAGTCATCATGAACACACGGAACTTCAGCACCGGGATCCCGGCGATGGACTTCCTGGTCACCTTCCTGCAGGCCCGCGTGGAGCGCGCCCGCTCCGGCGAACTCGACCGCGGTGCCTCCGCCGTCGAGTGGGTCATCATCTCGGCGGTCGTCGTGGCGATCGTCGGCGTGGTGGCGGCCATCATCAACGCCGCGCTGAGCGACGGCGCCAACAAGGTCGGCAACTGCATCAAGGGCGCCAACGCCAGCGGAACCTGCTGAGCGGCCGAGCGCGACCACTACGGGGATGACAAGGTGACGGGGGAGACGGGGATGTCTGCGGGCGTGAGCGGAGGCCTGCGCGGCTGGGTACGCCGCCGGGCGGCGGCCGCGCGCGGCGACTCGGCCGACTCGGGCATGACGGCCATCGAGTTCGTGTTCCTCACCCCCGTCCTCTTCTTCATGATCTTCGCGACGGTGCAGTTCGCGCTGTACTTCTTCGCCGACCACGTGGCCCAGGCGGCGGCCCAGGCCGGCGCCCGCAAGGCCCGCGCCACCGCCGACGCGGAGCCCGGCGCCTGGCGCGGCGAGGCCCAGGACGTGGTCGACTCTTACATCAGGCAACTCGGGCCGCAGCTGGTCCTGTCGCCCGACGTGCGGTGCTCCAGCCGGAGCAGACCACGGTCGGCGTCGAGATCACGGCCCGCATCCCGACGGTGTTCCCGGGCCTGGACCTGACGGTGCACGCACGGTCCGCGGGACCGGTGGAGCGGTTCGTGGAGGACAGGAACTAGATGTCCTCCGTGCAGAGGTCCGTGCAGAGGTCCGTGCAGAGGTCCGTGCAGAGAAGACTTCCGGCCGACGACCAGGGGCTGTCGACCGTCGAGGTCGTCATCCTCGCCCCGGTCATGATCATGTTCATCCTGGTCCTGGTCGCCTTCGGCCAGCTCGTCGACGGGCGGGGGGCCATCGACGGCGCCGCGCGGGACGCGGCCCGCGCCGGGTCCATCCAGAAGGACCACGTCACGGCCATGTCGGAGGCCCGGAAGGCCGCCGAGGCGGACCTGTCCGACGTCTGCTCGGGGCCGGTCTCCGTCGTCCAGACCAGCGCGGGGTTCGAGTCCGGCGGCATCTTCACGGTCGAGGTGAGCTGCCGGGTGAGGGGCCTCGCCATGCTGGGCCTGGACATCCCGACGACCCTGTCCTCGACGTTCTCCTCGCCCCTCGACCCGTTCCGGAGGGCGGCATGAGCCTCGCGGTGCTGCGCAGTTGGTGGACCGCGCGCCGGCTCCGTCTCGACGACCGGGGCTCGGGCGCCGGCGCGGTCATCATCTTCGCCCTGGTCTTCCTCGCCCTGTCCGCGTTCGTCATCGACGGCGGCCTGTCCATCTCCAAGCGCGAACGGGCCGCGGACATCGCCGAACAGGCGGCCCGTTACGCGGCCCAGGACATCGACCTGGACGCGCTGTACGAGAACCAGGGCGAGGCGCCGATCAACTTCCAGGACTGCGACGCCCGGGTGCAGACCTTCGCCCGCGAGATGGACATGTCCGCCGCCGACGTCGCGGGCACCCACTGCACCGCCGCCGACGCCCAACAGGTCCAGGTCGAGGTCCAGTTGACGTACGAACCGGTCTTCACGGGCATGTTCTACGGCGGCGCGATCGTGGTGCACGGCGAGGCCACGGCGGAGAACGAGGTCGGCTAGGCGCCGGGCGCTCCGCCGGCAGGGCCGCGGTGCGCCGTCGTTCGTCCGTCCGCGGCGCCGTCCGGGCTGGTCGCGCCCGCGGGGCTGTAGTCGCACGTGCAATGCAGCCGCGCGCCCCTTCAGGGCGTTTGCTCAGGCCTCGGGGCAGCGGCGGTGCGGTTGCCGTGGCCATGGGTACGACCGTGGCCGTGGCCGTGGCCGTGGCCGTGGCCGTGGCCGTCGTGACCGTGCCGGGGTGGGCAGTCGTCGTCGGGCGGAGTGACCGGATCCGGGTCGGCCGGTGCCGGGTCGGGGTCCGTGACGGGCGGGGGGTCCACGGGAGCCGGGTCCGCCGGGGGTGTGGGATCCGCCGGGGGAGTCGGAGCGGGAGCGGTGGGCGGTGCCGGGGGAGTGGGTGCCGGGGCCGTGGGAGGGGAGGGCGGCGTCGGCACCGGCGGTGCGGGCGGAGTGCCGCTCCCGTTGCCGTTGCCGTTGCCGTTGCCGTTGCCGTTGCCGTTGCCGTTGCCGTTGCCGTCGCCGTCGCCGTCGCCCGGTGGGGTCTGCCCGCCGGGATCCGCCGTCGAGCCGCCGTTGCCGCTGTCACCGCCGGACGGCGGCTGCGTGGTGGGCCCGGACCCGGACGCGACCGCGCCGTCCGCGCCGTCGTCCGTGACCTGCGGCCGTACCGCCTCCCCGCCGCCCTGCCCCGGTGTCACCGTCGGCCGGGTGGCGGGCGGGTCCGTCGGGGCCGCCGGCTGCCCGGCCACCGGTACCTGCGCCACCGGCGCGTCGGCGACCGGTGTCCGGGCCGGGACGGAGGCGGATCGGCCGGGGCCGAGTACCAGCACCAGCGCGGCCGCGGCGGCCGCCATCGCGCCCGCCGCCGCGACCATCACCGGCGCCTTCGTGCCGGCGACACCGGTGGCCTGCCGTACGCCGTGCAGCAGCCCGCTGCCGCCCGCGCCCCCGCCCGTGGCGTGGCCGCCCGCCGCGGCTCCGGCCGTGGTCAGGGACAGCAGGAACCTGCCGGCCGTGCCGCCCACCGCGAACACCAGCAGGGCCGGGCCGGCCAGGGCGGGGAGCCGGTCGTTGGCGCTGATCAGGGCGGCGAGCCGGGTCCGGCAGTCCTCGCAGGTGTCCACGTGGCCGAGCAGCCGGTCGGACTGACGCTCCGTCGCGGCGCCCCGCACGTACGCGGGCATCCGGCTCCAGTGGACCTGGCAGGCGGGGTCGTCCGGAGCCCCGGTCTGGGTGCGCAGGAAGGCCTGCCGCATCCCCTCCCGGGCGCGGTGCAGCAGGACGGCGGTAGCTCCCTCCTTGGTGCCCAGCTGCGGCCCGATCTGGGCCAGCGGCTGGCCTTCCGCCTCGGCCAGCCAGAGGGCCTTGACCCAGCGTTCGGGCAACTGGGCCAGGACGCGGACCAGCAGGTCGACGGAGGAGACGTGCTCGGCGGGGTCCTCGCCGTGCCGGCCGGACTCGGCCTGTTCCTCCGCGTGCGGGTCGCGGGGCGTCTCGCGTACGGCACCGTTGGTGGCGTACGCGAGGTGCCGGACGGTCGTCGTCAGGTACGCCGACACGTTGTCGATCTCGTGGCCCTCGGCCAGCCGTCGCCAGACCCGGAAGTGCGCCTCGGCGACGAGGTCTTCGGCGAGCCAGGCGTTGCGGGTGAGGGAGCGGGCGTACGCGACGAGCCGCGGCTGCTGTTCCTCGTAGATCCGGGCATAGGCGGCGGTGCTGATCACTGCAGAGGAACCGTCGTGCATGGCGGAACGCTCCAGTTGCCGGCTCAGGGGCGGGAGAAGGTTTGTCAGCCTAGATGACGAAACTTTCAAGCAAAGTTTCCAGAGCGCCGACAAGTGACGCATGTCACTCAACTTCCTTGCGTTTCCGGCGTAATCAACCCGCGGCCGGGGGCTCTCACTTGTACGACGGCCCACCACGCACCCCCGGAGACGATCGTGCCCATCACGCTCGAGCAGCCCACCGGCGCCCGCCTGCTCACCGCCGACGCGCAGGAGGTGTCGGTGCCCGCGACGCTCCGCTACACCTCGGCCGACCCGCAGGCCGTGCACTTCGTCTTCCCGCCGTGGATCTCCCTGGACGGCGAGGAGGTCACCTGGACCTTCGCGCGGGCCCTGCTGGAGGAGGGCCTGGAGGGCCCGGCCGTGCTCGGCAACGTGCACGTACGCCCGTACGGCGACTCCCGCACGGTCGTCGAACTCCGCGCGGCGGAGGGCGTGGCGGCGGTCAGCTTCCCGACCTCCGCCCTCACCCGCTTCCTGCTGTCCTCGCTGCGGGTCGGCGGCTGACGGACTGTGCGGGATGTGTGGAGGCGGTGTGTGCGGGGCGGGTGGCGGTAACTCCGGCCAATGGGGAACGGGTTGCCGAAAGCGGAGAAGTCGGGCGGTGGTTGGTCGCTCCACCCCTTCGACGCTGTCGGTGCCAGTCAATAGGATCGTCAAGGGGACCTCGGCAGGCTCGATGTGCCCCCGACCCACTCCTTCCACACGACCACGGGGCACTCGTCATGGCGCGACGCAGCACATCAAGCTCGACGGGAAGGCCGACGGGCACCGGTCCGTCGGGTCCGCGGAACCGGACCCCGCAGCCGGTGCGGCTGCGTCGGCGTACTTTCGGGGACGTCGTCAAGGCGTTCCTCGCCTTCGTGGTGCTGCTCGTCCTCGTCGTCGGCGTCCCCGGCGCCCTCGCCGTGACGGTCGGCTGGCCCCTGCCGCGCAGTGCGCCCAGCATGGACTGGCTGTCGCAGCCGATCGACGTCCAGACGTTCCTGAACGCGCTGACGGTCGTCGTCTGGCTGGCCTGGGCCCAGTTCACGGCCTGCGTGCTGGTCGAGGTCAAGGCCGCCGTCTCCGGTGTCGGCCTGCCCGGCCGGGTCCCCGGCGCCGGCCCCAGCCAGCTGCTCGCCCGGCAGCTCGTCGCCGCGCTGCTGCTGGTCGGCGCGACCGCCGCCAGCTTCACCCCGGGCCTCTCGCAGCTCGGCCACAGCCTGGAGGGCAACCAGAAGGGCACGGTGGCCACCGCCCAGGCGACCCCCGGCATCCTCGCCCAGCAGCAGGAGCAGGCGAAGAGCACCGCCGCCGCCCTGGCCGAGCAGGCCGGCCACGCCTCGGCCCAGGCGGAACAGGGCGCCACCGCCACGCACGGTGCCACGAAGTACTACCGCATCCAGCCGCCCGAGGGCCGCCACCACGACTCCCTGTGGGAGATAGCGCAACGCCACCTCGGCGACGGCCGCCGGTACAAGGAGATCTACGAGCTCAACAAGGACCGCGTCCAGCCCGACGGCTCCCGGCTCTCCGAGGCCAGCCTCATCCGCCCCGGCTGGATCATGGAGATGCCCGGCGACGCGCACGGCGGCGAACTCGTCGCGAACCCCGACGCGCACGTCTCGCCGGAGGTCCGGCAGCAGATCGGCGACTACGCGCAGACCGGCGACAACGCCCAGCACCAGCACCAGGAGCACCAGGAGCAGGGCGGCGGGCAGCACGCGGGCGAGGACGGCGCCACCGCTCAGATCACCGTGCCGAGCCAACGCCAGGCCGGCGACGGCACCGGCACCCCCTCCGCACACGGGACCCCGGCGCACGAGACCTCGGCGCACGGGACCTCCGGGCACTCCTCCTTCGGTCTGCCCGAGGCCCTTCTCGGTGCCCCTCTCCTCGCCGCCGGCCTGCTCGCCGCCCTCGGCCGCCGGCGCCGGCAGGCCCTGTGGCAGTCGGCGCTCGGTGCCGTCGGCGGCCGCCGCGGCATGGAGCCGCCGATCCCGGCCGGCGACGCCCAGGACGTGCAGGACGCGCTGCTGGTCGGCGCCGACCCGGAGGGCGTACGACTGCTCGACCGGTCGCTGCGCGCCCTCGCCGCCGCCCTCACCGCCGAGTCCCGTTCCCTGCCCGTCGTCTACGCGGCCTGGCTCAGCCACGGCGACCTGCACCTGCAACTCGCCCAGCCGGCGGGCAAACCCCCGGCGCCCTGGCAGCTCGGCCAGGACCAGACGTTCTGGACGCTGTCCCGCGCGGACGCCGAGCGCTACGAGGACACCGACGCGGCCGCCCCGTACCCGGGTCTGGTCAGCCTCGGCACCATGGACGACTCGCGGCTGCTGCTCAACCTGGAGTCCGTGCCCGGCATCGTCTCGCTGAGCGGCCGCGAGGCCGACCGGGCCGCCGTGTTCGCCTCCGTCGCCGCCGAACTCGCCACCAACGGCTGGGCGGACCGGATGACCATCACCCTGGTCGGCTTCGGCGCGGACCTCACCCCGCTCGCCCCCAGCCGGCTGCGCCATCTCGACGACGTGGAGGCGCTGTTCGAGACGATGGAGGCGGAGACCCGGCAGCGGCGCGGCGCGCTCGGCGCCGCCGACCACCACTCGGTCCTCACCGGCCGGACCGGGCCCGCCCAGCACACCCGCTGGGCGCCGAACCTCGTCCTGCTCGCCACCCAGCCGTCCGCCGAGGACGCCGTGCGCCTCGCCGAACTCGCCGCCGACGCCGCCCGGCTCGGCATCGGCTACCTGGTCGGCAGCGAGAGCGACGACCTGCCCGGCGCCGCCTGGGCGATGGAGATCACCCCGGACGGCAGGCTCCTCGCCCCGCTCCTCGGCCTCGAACTCCAGGCCCAGCTGCTGCCCGCGGTCCAGCAGCGCGCGGTCGTCGAGCTCTTCGTGGAGTCCGATCCCGAGCGCGACCCCGACGGGCCCACCACCACCCCGCCGTTCCTCGTCGACATCAGCGAACAGGGCCGCCCCGCGGTGTACGCGCGGCTCGTCGGCCCGTACGAGATCATCGGCCTGGACACCCCCGACGGGGACCGCAGCCCCCTCCTCCACGAGGCCCTCGCCCTCCTCCTCCTGCACCGCGAGGGCGTGCACCCGCGGGTGCTGTCGTCCGCGCTGTGGCCGCGGGGCGTCACGGAGGACGTCCGCGACGCCCTCCTGGAGCGGCTGCGCGGCTGGCTCGGCACCGACCCCGACGGCAGCCCCCGGCTGCGCGCGGACGCGGCAGGCCGCCTCACGCTCGCCAAGTCGGTCGTCTCCGACCTGGACGTGCTGCGCTCCCTCTACTACGAGGCCACCCAGGGCAAGGGTGTCGAGAGCCGCGCGGTCCGCGGCCGCCTCCTCACCGACGCGCTCGTCCTGGTGCGCGGCCCGCTGCTCGCCGACCGCGCGGAGGGCCGCTACCGCTGGCTCACCCACGAGATCATCGACGCCCAGCTCCCGCTCCTCGTCGCCGACATCGGCCTCGCGCTGTCCGCGTTCCACCTGGAGAAGGACCGCGCGGAGAAGGCGATCGAGGCACTCGGCGCGGCCCTGCGGACCGCGCCGGAGGACGAGCGCCTCTGGAACGAGCTGCTGCGCGCCACGCACGCCACCGGCGACCCGGACCGGCTGCGCGCCCTCGCCGCCGACCTGATCGCCCGCAGCGGCGCACGCGGCCTGCCCCCGCGCACCGAGGCCCTCCTCGACGAACTCCTGCCGACCTGGCGCGACGGCGCCGCCGCCACCGGATGACGACCGCCCTGGACGTCGCCCTCCCGGCCGTCGCCGCCCTCTGGGGCGCGACGGCCGGCGCCCTGCTGCCCCGCGCCGCCTACCGCTTCTCGGCGCCGGCGGGGGAGGAGTGGCGCAAGCAGTGCCCGGCGGCTCACCCCGTCAGAGGCTGGCTGGGCACCGCACCCTGCACCGTCTGCACTACCGACGCCCCGGCCCAAGCACCCACCGCCGGCGACGAACCCGCGGTCGCCGACGGCGAGGACGCCCCACCGGAGCCATCCGCACCCGACAACGAGACTGTCACGGGTGGTGCGGGCTGGAACACCAAAACCGCAACCACCCACCCACCCGCACCCGCAGCCCTCGCCCTCGCCACCGCCCTCGTCTGCGCAGCCCTCGCCCTGGCCACCGGCACCCGCCCCGAGCTCGCCGTCTGGCTGCTCCTGGCCCCCGTCGGCGTACTGCTCGCGGTGGTCGACTTCCGGGTGCAGCGCCTCCCCGACCCCCTCACGCTCCCCCTCGCGGCCGCCGCCCTCGCCCTCCTCGGGGCGGCCGCCCTGCTCCCCGAGCACGCCGGCGACTGGTCCACCTCCGTCTGCGCGGCCCTCGCCCTCGGCGGCGGCTACTTCGTCCTCTTCCTCATCAACCCGGGCGGCATGGGCTTCGGCGACGTGAAGCTGGCCCTCGGCGCGGGCGCCGTCCTCGGCTGGTACGGCTGGCCCACGGTGCTGCTCGGCACGTTCGCCGGTTTCCTGCTGGGCGCGCTGTACGGCGGTGCGCTCGTCGTCGTACGGCGGGCGGGGCGCAGGACGGCGATCGCGTTCGGGCCGTTCCTGATCGCGGGCGCGTTCGCGGGGCTGCTGGTGGGGGCGTACACGGCCTGAGGCCGGGCCGTCCGAAAGGCGGACGCGGGGCTGGCGTAGGCTGGTTCGGTCCGTCCACAAGCCATTACGAAAGGGACGCGCCCGGTGACCGAGAAGGCCGACCTTCAGTCCGTCCTCGACCGTGCCGCTGCCGGTGGGCGGATCACCCCGGAAGAGGCGCTCGACCTCTACCGCGACGCCCCCCTGCACGCGCTGGGCGCCGCCGCCGACGCCGTACGCCGCCGCCGCTACGCGGGCACCGAGCACATCGCGACGTACATCATCGAGCGGAACATCAACTACACGAACGTGTGCGTCACGGCGTGCAAGTTCTGCGCCTTCTACGCGGCCCCCAAGGACACCGCCAAGGGCTGGACCCGCGACCTCGACGACATCCTGCGCCGCTGCGCGGAGACGGTCGAGCTGGGCGGCACCCAGATCATGTTCCAGGGCGGCCACCACCCGGACTACGGCGTCGAGTACTACGAGAAGCACTTCAAGGCGATCAAGGACGCGTTCCCGCAGCTGGTGATCCACTCCCTGGGCGCCTCCGAGGTCGAGCACATGGCGCGGATCTCCGGCGTCTCCGTCGAGGAGGCCATCACCCGCATCCACGAGGCCGGCCTGGACTCCTTCGCCGGCGCGGGCGCGGAGCTCCTCCCCGAGCGCCCCCGCAAGGCCATCGCGCCCCTCAAGGAGAGCGGCGAGCGCTGGCTGGAGATCATGGAGACGGCGCACGGGCTGGGCGTCGAGTCCACGTCGACCATGCTCATGGGCACCGGCGAGACCAACGCCGAGCGCATCGAGCACCTGCGCATGATCCGCGACGTCCAGGACCGCACGGGCGGCTTCCGCGCCTTCATCCCGTACACCTACCAGCCCGAGAACAACCACCTGAAGGGCCGCACGCAGGCCACGCTCTTCGAGTACCTGCGGATGATCGCGATCGCGCGCCTGTTCATGGACAACGTCGCCCACATCCAGGGCTCCTGGCTGACGACCGGCAAGGAGGTCGGCCAGCTCTCGCTGCACTACGGCGCGGACGACCTCGGCTCGATCATGCTGGAGGAGAACGTCGTCTCCTCCGCGGGCGCCAAGCACCGCTCCAACCGCCTGGAGATCATCGACCTGATCCGCAAGGCGGGCCGCGTCCCCGCGCAGCGCGCCACGACGTACGAGCACCTCGTGGTCCACGACGACCCGGCGAACGACCCGGTCGACGAGCGGGTGATGTCCCACATCTCCTCGACGGCGATCGAGGGCGGCACCGCCCACCCCGAGTTGAAGCTGCTGGCCTCCAACTGACGTACGGGTGGAGACGATTCACACGGCGAACCGGGTCTTCGTCACCTGGGACGCCGAGCCGGTCGAGAGCGGTGCGGTGGCCGTCGTACAGGACCGGATCGCCGCCGTGGGGCCGTACGAGGAACTGCGCGAGCGCTTCCCGCGGGCGCGGGTCCGCACCTGGCCCGGCGCGCTGGGCCCCGCCCGCCTCCACGACGGGCCCCTCCCGGCCGCGCCCAGCCCGCGCGAGCGGGTGCACGCCGTGCTGAAGCGGGGGGCGGCGGCGGTCCTGGAGCGGTACGTCGACTCGCCCGAACTGAGGGCGGCGGCGGACCGCAACGACGTGGTGGTCCTCCTGGGCACGCCCTCGGAGTCGGCGCTCGTGCGGTCCGCCAGGGCCGACCTGGCGGTGTTCGACGAGGCGGGGGAGTGCATCGCGACGGTGTGTGCGGGGCGCCTTGTCCACAGGCGGCGCTAGTCCGACCTGCTTTCAGGGGCGTGGGGAACTGCGCGATCGACCCCCACCGGCCGTCAGACGACACTCAACCGGCAAACGCCTCCGCGAACGCCCCCGAACTCTGAGTCACCCCGCTGCAATCGGTCGCCGCGTCATCCTGTGAAGCAGCCCCGCTCGCACACCGCACATCCCGGAACGTCGACCACATCGACACCCACGCGACCCCCTCCTCGTCCGCGAACGCCCGCACGTCCTTCGCGTCGGACAGCGTGAACGTCTCCCCGTCCACGTCGTTGACCCCGATCATCGAGGTCAGCGCCATCCCGCCCCACGCCCCCGCGTCGGACAGCCCG
Organism: Streptomyces sp.; assembly: GCF_019510245.1. Classification (GTDB taxonomy): domain Bacteria; phylum Actinomycetota; class Actinomycetes; order Streptomycetales; family Streptomycetaceae; genus Streptomyces. The sequence goes on from NZ_JAEKKT010000199.1 coordinate 34,360, forward strand.
AACACCTTCTTCAGCTGCGTGTGCGCGGCCTTCGCCGAGGTGACCGCGTAGTCGCCCATGTCCCCGTCGTACGACTCGCCGTAGTTCATGGTCATGATGTCGACCGTCGAGACCTGCACGTCGTACTTGTTCGCGGACGCCAGCAGCGCGAGGCTGTCGGAGTCGAGCCCCGACGGCATCACCGGCAGCGTGAAGGAGACCTCCAGGTCCGGCCGTTCCTTCTGGAGCAGCGCGATCGCCTCCGACCGCAGGGCGACCGAGTCCGAGTCGGTCAGCGTGTCTCCCTCGATGTCGAAGTCGGCCTGGGAGGAGCCGGCGGCGTCCAGCGCGGCGCCATAGGCGGCGGCGAGCTTCGACGCGCTGGAGCACGTCGTCGCCAGCTCCTTGCCCGAGGCCCCGCCGAAGGAGACCCGGACCGTCGCGCCGTCCTCCTTCAGCTCGGAGATCCGCGACTTCACGGTCGAACTGCCGACGGCGGCCGTCCCGTTCCACGCGGGCGTACAGCTGCTGCCGTCGGCGATCACGAAGGCCAGGTTGTACGTCGAGGGCGACCCCGCGTCGTCCGTGGCGGCGGCCTCCGTCGCGCTGACGTACGGCGCGTAGGACGTGCCGGACCCGTCCGAGCCGTCCGACCCGTCCGCCTCGCTCGCCGAGGCCGACGCCTTCTTCGACGGCGCGGGCGCCGCGTCCGACGTGCCGTCGGAGCCCGAGGAGCACCCCGTGACTGCCATGGCAAACAGGCAAGTAAGCCCAGCAGTCGGCCTGAGGAAACTCCGCATGAAGATGCACCCGCTCTCGTGATGTGTGTCTCAGGCTCGAAACAAAGCCTGATTCAAAAGGAAAACGTCTCACACGGTCATGGTGTTCAACGGTTCGCTCGATACATAGAAACCTCATGGAGTGAAGCGCGTGAATGGGGCGAAAGGCGCATCACAAAAGGGGTGTTCAGGTGGTTTCCCCTACCCGGTGGCCACCGCAGCTGTTCACAGAATCTCTCAGTGAAAAGACAGGTAAAGGGGTTTCTCATGGTCGCCTCACAAGAACCCCGAAGGGGGTCACATAAAGACTCCCTAATATCCGTGGAATGCAATCCGAGCCTGCCATCGAAAGCCGCGCCGCGGTGCGCGGTCGCCGCCGCAAACAAGGCAACGGGTCTGCCGAGGGGCCTGTCTTCGTCGACTCCTCGGGGCGCCGCTCCAAGGTGCTGCGGCGCGTCGGCCTCCTCCTCGGCGTCGTCTGCCTCGCCTACACGGGAGTGCTCGGCGCCGCCTTCATGGGCTGGGGAACCTCGCTCACCCCGGACTCGCTGATCCCCGACTTCGCGCGCGCCGGCAACGCCCCCGGCGGCGAGCGCCCGCAGGGCGGCATCGGCCGTCAGGCCGGTCTGCCCAGCGGCCGCCCGTCGGCACTGCCCTCGGTCACCGCGACCCCGTCCGTTTCCGCATCCGCCACCGCATCCGCATCCGCGGACTGACCGGGAACGCAGGCCTCTCCCCATGACTTCTCCGACCTCCGCACGCGGCCGCAGGCGCGCCCCCACCCGCATCGAGCGGGCGGCGGGCAGGGCCGCGGCGCTGCAGAAACCACGTGTCATCCTCGCCCTGCTGCTCCTGCTGGCGCTGACCTGCGTCATGCTGCTCGACGGCTATCTGCGCGCAGAGGTCGGCGGCGACCAGCGGGTGCGCACCGGCGCCGGCTCCGGCAAGGTGCCGGACAAGATCATCGACGGCGGCCCGATCCTCACGTTCCGGGGCGGCCGGGCGACCACGGTCTCGGTCCCCGCCAAGACCATCGCCCTCACCTTCGACGACGGCCCGAACCCGACCTACACCCCGCGGGTCCTCAAGATCCTCGAACAGTACGACGTGCCCGCCACGTTCTTCCTGGTCGGCTCCATGGTGTCGCGCTACCCGGGCATCGTGAAGACGATGGTCCAGCAGGGCAACGAGGTCGGCATCCACACGTTCACGCACGTCGACCTGTCGTACCAGAGCGACGCCCGGATCAACCGCGAGATGCAGCAGACCCAGCTCGCGCTGGCGGGCGCGGCCGGCATCACCACGACCCTCTTCCGTGCGCCGTACTCATCGGAGACGGACGCCATCGACAACTACAGCTGGCCCGTCTACCAGAAGCTCGGCAAGGAGGGCTACACCAGCGTCTTCGTCGACACCGACAGCGACGACTGGAAGAAGCCGGGCGTCTCGAAGATCGTCAAGTGGGCCACGCCGAGCGGGACCAAGGGCGCCGCGGTCCTCTTCCACGACGCCGGCGGCGAGCGCTCGCAGACGATCAAGGCGCTGCCGCAGTACATCAAGAAGATGAAGGCGAAGGGCTACACCTTCACCACCGTCAGCGGTGTCATCGAGAAGCGGAACGCCGCGAACCGGCAGGCCGCCGCCGCGAGCACCACCTCGAACGCCCGGACCACCACCGGCCTCACCGAGGCCGGCGCGACCGGAACCGGAACCGGCACCGGGACGAGCACCGGTACGGGCGCCGGTGCGGGTACAGGTACGGGCACCGGATCCCGGCCGGGCGGCGGCACCGGTCCGAGCGGCGAGGCCGGTACCGCCCCCGAAGGCGGCACCGGCACCCGCACCACCGCCGTCTCCCGCCTCCAGGCCGCCCACCGGACGGCCACCGGCATGACCCTCTACGAGGGCAAGGCCCTCATCGTGGCGGTCGCGATAGCCGAGTGGGCCCTCCCCGTCCTCTCCGGACTGCTGTTCGTCGTCGGCGTCGCGGTGATGGGCCGCTTCGGGATGATGCTGCTCATCGCCCGCCGCCACTACAGACAGCGCAACAAACGCCGGTTCAGCTGGGGCCCGACGGTCACCCGGCCGGCGAGCGTGATCGTCCCGGCGTACAACGAGAAGGAGTGCATCGCCAACACCCTGGAGTCGCTGGCGCAGAGCACCCATCCGATCGAGGTCATCGTCGTCGACGACGGTTCCACGGACGGCACCTCGGAGATCGCCCGCGCCGCCGCCGACAAGCTGGGCATGCGCAACGTCCGCGTCGTCCGCCAGGAGAACGCGGGCAAGCCGGCCGCCCTCAACAACGGCGTGCGCAACGCCGCCTACGACATCGTCGTGATGATGGACGGCGACACGGTCTTCGAGCCGGACACGGTACGGCACCTCGTGCAGCCGTTCGCCGACCCCGAGGTCGGCGCGGTCGCCGGCAACGCGAAGGTCGGCAACCGCAACACGGTCATCGGTGCCTGGCAGCACATCGAGTACGTGATGGGCTTCAACCTCGACCGGCGCATGTACGACCTGCTGCGCTGCATGCCGACCATCCCCGGCGCGATCGGCGCCTTCCGCCGTGAGGCGGTCCTGGAGGTGGGCGGCATGAGCGAGGACACCCTCGCCGAGGACACCGACATCACCATCGCCATGCACCGCGCGGGCTGGCGGGTCGTCTACCAGGAGCACGCCAAGGCCTGGACGGAGGCGCCCGGTTCGCTGAAGCAGCTGTGGTCCCAGCGCTACCGCTGGTCCTACGGCACCATGCAGGCCCTCTGGAAGCACCGCAAGTCCCTCACGGACAAGGGCCCGTCCGGCCGCTTCGGCCGCGTCGGCATGCCCCTGGTGGTCCTCTTCCAGATCGTCACACCGGTCTTCGCCCCGCTCATCGACGTCTTCACGGTCTACTCCATGATCTTCGTCGACTTCGAGGCGGCCCTGCTGGCCTGGCTCGCCGTCCTCGGCATCCAACTGGCCTGCGCCGCGTACGCGTTCCGCCTGGACAAGGAGAAGTACCGCTACCTCGCGATGATGCCGCTGCAACAGCTGGCCTACCGCCAGATGATGTACCTCGTCCTCATCCACTCCTGCATCACCGCCCTCACCGGCGGCCGCCTGCGCTGGCAGAAGCTCAAGCGCACCGGCGAGGTCGGCACCCCGGCGGGAGTGAGCGGCTGATGACCTGGGACCAGCAGTACCCGTACCAGCAGAACCCGCACCCGCAGGACTACAACGGCTACGACTACGACCCCTACGGCGGCCAGCAGCAGTACGCCCAGCAGCCGTACCCCGACCACACCCACACCCCGGCACCGGACCAGACGGCCCCACTGCCCCTGGTGGACCCACAACCGCAACCGCAACCGGACCTGCAACCGCAACCGCAATCGCAACCGCAACCGCAGCCGGGTCCCACCGCTGCCACCGCAACCGCGGTGGGCAATCGTTCCGCACGGCGATGGGGGTCCCCCCGCTCGAGCGAAGCCGAGAGTGGGGGAGGGCGGGCACAGCCGACAGCGCCGGGCACCGAGGCAACAGACGCCAAGGACGCCGACCCTCGGCCCAAGGCCCCTGCACGGGACCGCTACTTCGACACCCTCCGAGCCGTCGCCCTCATCCGCGTCGTCACCTACCACACCTTCGGCTGGGCCTGGTGCGGCATGGTGTTCCCCTCCATGGGCATCATGTTCGGCCTCGCCGGCACCCTGATGGCGAAGTCCCTGGAGCGCCCCGCGGCGAAGGTGGTCAAGAGCCGCCTGCGCCGTCTGCTTCCCCCCTTCTGGTTCTGGGGTTTCTTCGTCGTCCTGGCGATGCTGATCCACGACTGGATGCCGGGCCGGCAGATCGTCTACTGGATCGTGCCGCTCGGCGACCCGCCGGGCGACGCGTGGGGCGAGCAGGCCTGGGAGATCCTCTGGTACCTGCGCACCTACCTCTGGTTCGTCCTCCTCTCCCCGGCCCTGCTGTGGATCTTCCGCAAGGCCCCCGTCCCGGTGCTCCTGGCGTCGCTGGCCCCGATCCTGGTCCTGAACTTCGTCTGGTCGGGCCCGGACAGCCGCTTCGGCAGCGCACTGTGGGACCTGGCGACGTACCTCTTCTGCTGGATCCTCGGCTTCGCGCACCGCGACGGCGTGCTCCGGCGGATGAAGCCGGCCCTGGTGATCGTCGGCTCGCTCGCCGCCGTCGGCTACGGCGGCTGGTACGCCTTCTCGCACCAGGCCGACTTCGGCACCTACGACCTGGACGAGAACCCCCTCGCGCAGGCCTTCTGGTCGGCCGGGTTCGTGATGCTGCTGATGTGGGCGAAGGCCTACTTCAAGATCGACTTCGCCTGGCTGACACGCTTCCGGAAGCTCGACCGGACGGTCACGATCTTCAACGCCCGCGCGGTGACGGTCTACCTCTGGCACGAGATCGCCCTGGTCCTCGCGGTCCCGCTGATCGACCAGATGTGGAACGTGCCCGCATTCGAGAAGTGGCTCCCGCTGGACAGCCAGTGGTTCATGTTCGGCGTGGGCTGGATCCTGATCGCGGTGTTCGTCGTGGCGTGCGGCTGGGTGGAGGACGTGGCCGCGAAGAAGAAGCCGAAGCTCCTCCCCTGAGGGCGTGCTGCAAGAATGGCGAGCGTGACCCGCGCTTCCCTGAACAAGCAGCCGCACGAAGTCGCCTCGATGTTCGACGACGTGGCGGAACGGTACGACCTGACCAACGACGTGCTGTCGCTCGGCCAGGACCGGCAGTGGCGGAAGGAGGTCGCCAAGGCGGTCGACGCGCGCCCCGCGCAGAAGGTCCTGGACCTGGCGGCCGGCACGGGCACCTCCTCCCAGCCGTTCGTCCGGGCCGGCGCCTATGTCGTGCCCTGCGACTTCTCCCTCGGGATGCTCCAGGTCGGCAAGCGGCGCAACGCCTGGATGCCCTTCACCGCCGGGGACGCCACCCGGCTGCCGTTCGGGGACGACACCTTCGACGCCGTGACGATCTCCTTCGGGCTGCGCAACGTCCAGGACACCGACGCGGCCCTGCGTGAGATGTACCGGGTGACGCGGCCCGGCGGGCGGGTGGTGATCTGCGAGTTCTCGCACCCGACCTGGGCGCCGTTCCGGACCGTCTACACCGAGTACCTGATGCGCGCCCTGCCGCCGGTCGCCCGCGCGGTCTCCTCCAACCCGGACGCCTACGTCTACCTCGCGGAGTCCATCCGCGCCTGGCCCGACCAGCCCGCCCTGGCCGGACGGCTGCGTGCGGCGGGCTGGTCGAAGGTGGCCTGGCGCAACCTCACCGGCGGGATCGTCGCCCTGCACCGGGGCTTCAAGGAGGCCTGAGCCCCGACCGGGGGATCACAGGCTGCTCACCTCGAAGGTGGTGTCCCCGGGCTGGTCCAGCTCCCGTTGCAGCCCGCCCCCGGGCGGCCGTGGGATGCGGGGCTCACGCACGCCCCCGCCGCCCTCGCCCTCACCGAAGTCGAACCACACGTACACCATCGAGTCCCGCGGCACCTCGGCACCGGGCTGCGGGAACTGGCGCACGACGTAGTCGACGACCGCGAGATGGAAGTCCGGCCGGTCCGGCGCGTTGAGGAACAGGCCCCGCGACCGGGCGGTCTCGCGCGCGTCCACGGCCATCAGTCCGACCAGCCGTGGCACGCGTACTTCGGGTGTTTTGGGTGTTATATGCACAGATGTCACCCCCAGCGGTACTGGAAGGGTAACCCCCGGCACGGGGCGGCTGGAAGCGGTAGGTGTCTTTCTGTGACAGATCGTCACTCTGTGTAGTCAATGGGTTTGGCGCTTCGCAGGTCGAGCCGGAAGCAGAGCGCCTCCTCCGCGAAGCGCGGGTCCGGGAACGTCCCCGCCAGTTCCATCCCGAGGCGCCGGGTCACCGCCACGGACCGCTCGTTGCCCGGCCGCACCATCGCCACCACCGTCGGCACGCCGGCCCCCCGCAGCCGCTCCAGCGTCATCCGCGCCGCCACGGTCGCGTACCCCTTTCCCCAGTGGTCCCGTCCCAGCCGCCAGCCGATCTCGATCTCGCCCCTGGGGCCCCACTCCCGCGGCCACGGCTGGGCGCCGGTGAAGCCGATGACCTGTCCGGCCTCGTCGGTCATCGTCCACAGGCAGTAGCCGAGCTCTGCGTCGTGCCGGCGCTGGCGGGCGGTGAGCTCCTCGTAGACGGACAGCTCGGCGGACCGGCCGCCGTGGAACTCCATGACCTCCGGGTCGTCGAAGACCCGGTGCCAGGCGAACGCGTCCTCGTGCGTGGGTACACGCAGCCGTACCGCGGGGAGAGCTCGGTTCACAGGGGCAGCCCTTCAGCAGGGTGATCAGTACCGCTGAATAGACTGCCCATGTCCAGTGCCGGTCGGCACGCAGATTTCGAGCCTTGGGGAGCCCCCGCCGTGACCGAGCCCCTCTCCGAAAACACCGCCGATGTCATCGTCGTCGGCGCGGGGCCAGCCGGCTCCACGACGGCCTACCACCTCGCCAAGTCCGGTCTGGACGTGCTGCTCCTGGAGAAGACCGAGTTCCCGCGCGAGAAGGTGTGCGGCGACGGACTCACCCCGCGCGCGGTGAAACAGCTGGTCGCCATGGGCATCGACATCTCCGAGGAGGCCGGCTGGCTGCGCAACAAGGGCCTGCGCATCATCGGCGGGGGCACCCGCCTCCAGCTCGACTGGCCGGATCTCGCCTCCTTCCCCGACTACGGCCTGGTCCGCAAACGCGACGATTTCGACGAACAGCTCGCCCGCCAGGCGCAGAAGGCGGGGGCCCGGTTGTACGAGCGGTGCAACGTCGGCGCCCCGATCGTCGACGACCGCACCGGCCGCATCACCGGCGTGCACGCCAAGCTCGGCGAGGAGAAGCGCGAAGTCACCTTCCACGCGCCCCTCGTGGTGGCCGCCGACGGCAACTCCACCCGGCTCTCCCTCGCGATGGGCCTGCACCGCCGCGAGGACCGCCCGATGGGCGTGGCCGTCCGGACCTACTTCACCTCCCCCCGTCACGACGACGACTACCTGGAGTCCTGGCTGGAACTCTGGGACCGCCGCGGCCCCCAGGACCGCCTCCTTCCCGGCTACGGCTGGATCTTCGGCATGGGCGACGGCACCTCCAACGTGGGTCTCGGCGTCCTGAACACCTCCGACTCCTTCAAGGAACTGGACTGGCGCGAGGTCCTCAAGGCCTGGTGCGCCTCCATGCCCGAGGACTGGGGCTACACCCCCGAGAACATGACCGGCCCGATCCGCGGCGCCGCCCTGCCCATGGCCTTCAACCGCCAGCCCCACTACACGCGCGGCCTGCTCCTCGTCGGCGACGCCGGCGGCCTGGTGAACCCCTTCAACGGTGAGGGCATCGCCTACGCCATGGAGTCCGGGCAGATCGCCGCCGACGTCATCGTCCAGGCCCACGCGCGGGCCACGGCCGGCGGCCGCGAGCTGGCGCTGCAGCGCTACCCGCGCGTCCTCAAGGACACCTACGGCGGCTACTACACGCTGGGCCGCGCCTTCGTGAAGCTCATCGGCAACCCGAAGGTCATGCAGATCGCCGCCCAGCGCGGCCTGACCCACCCGCTGCTGATGAAGTTCACGCTGAAGCTCCTGGCGAACCTCACCGACCCAACCGGCGGCGACGCGATGGACCGCATCATCAACGGCCTGAGCAAGGTGGCCCCGAAGGCCTGACCGCTCCTAGGAGCCGATCGCCTCGATGTTGGCGGCCCGGCGGGCGTAGACGTCCTCCCGCCGGTCCGCCACCTGCCGCAGCGCTTCCTTCCGCTCCCGCCTGGAGAGCCGGTCGAGATACACGCGCCCGTTCACATGGTCGGTCTCGTGCGCCAGGCAGCGGGCGAAATACCCGGTTCCCTCGACGGTGAGCGGGTTGCCGTGCTTGTCCTGCCCGTGGACGACGGCCCGGTCCGGCCGCGGTACGTCCATCGCGGCGCCCGGCACCGACAGGCACCCCTCGACGTCGTCGAGCAGCCGCCGTCCGGCCGGGTCCGGTGCCTCCAGGACGGGGTTGACGATGTGCCCGACATGCCGGACACCGTGATCGTCGGGGCAGTCGTACACGAACAGCCGCAGATCGACCCCGACCTGGTTCGCCGCGAGGCCGGCTCCCTCCGCGATGTACATCGTGAGGAACATGTCGTCGATGAGCGCGGCGAGGTCGGGACCGAACTCGGTGACGTCCCGGCACGGCTTGTGCAGGACGTCCTCACCGGTCTCGGTGATCCGGCGCACCGAACCGCGCCGGGCCTCGGGAGCGTGCCTGGGGTAGTAGTCCATGGGGTTCCCCTGGACGAAGACGCGTGGCATCGCGGTGTCTCCTTCTCGGATCTCGGGGCCGCCGCTCCGTACGGGCGGCCTGCACCGAGCATCCCAGGAGTCACCGGATCACGGGCGGGCCTGTGGAAAACCCTCGCGGTGACCCGCGACCTGTGGAGAACCGGGAGAAGGGCGGGCACGCCGGAAGGGCCGCTGCCCCCGAGCGGCTGCGGCCCTACCGTGCTTGCGTGATGCCTGAGTTGTCCCGGTTGCCCGGGTTGTCAGAGCACCCGCACCGCGCCGGTCGGCGGGTCGTACGACAGCGGGTGCTCACCGACACCGCTGGAGGGGTTCTGGGCGCCCACGAACATGCCGTCGCCGACGTACACCGCCACGTGGTAGGCGCTGCCGGCGCTGCCCCAGTAGAGGATGTCGCCGGGCTGGAGGTTGCTCAGCGAGACCTGGGTGCCCTGCGTCGACTGGTCCTGGGAGACGCGCGGCAGGCTGACGCCGACCGACTTGAAGGCGGCCTGGACGAGACCCGAGCAGTCCCACGAGTTGGGGCCCGTGCCGCCGGAGACGTAGGCGTCGCCGATCTGCGCCTTCACGAAGGCGACCACCGCGGCGGCCGAACCGGTCGCCGTGGACGTGCTCGTGGAGGTGCTGGAGGCCGTGGAGGCGCTGAGGGTGGTCCGCTCGGCGCTGCGCGAGGCGGCGCGCTCCGCGGCGGCCTTACGGGCCTCCTCGGCCTTCTTCTTCTTGGCCTCGGCCTTCTGCTTCGCCTCGGCGAGGTCCGCCTTGGCTTGCTTCGCGGCATTTGCGGCCGCCGCGTCGCGCTCGGCCTGGAGGGTGTAGTTCGCCGCGGCCTGCTGCGTGGCGTCGGCGGACTGGGCCACCTGGGTGGCCAGATCGGCCGTCAGGGTGGGCAGTTCGAGCGTCTGCGTCACGGGTTCGGCGGCACTCGCCGAGGCCGCGCCCGCCGCTGCCATGCCGAGGACGCCACCGGCAACTCCGGCGCGCACGGCGATGCTTGTCGTCGCGCTGCGGCGGGGCTTCCGGTGGCTGCGTATGTGAGCGGTGTGGGACATGGGAACAACCGGTATCAGGGGCTCCTTCATATCTACAAGAAACGTGTGCTGCGCCACAGTTGCTCAACCGAGACCGTGAATCCCTCGGGTGTCTTTCTTTATTGACGCCGTAACGGACATTGTGGACGCCTGTGATCAAGCCCGTGATCACGCTCTTTCGCTGTTACGTCCGGATTGCCCCCCGCTTACCATCGGTTTGGATGGTTGGCCAAGCCCCGCTCTCAGGCGCCTCTCATGGATGTGGCGGAGGTCACGGAACGGTTACCGGGAGGGGTGCGTCTCGCGCGGGACCGGGCCGGGGTCGAGCCGGCCGCGGATCCGGGTCGCGGTCCGCCGGGGTTCGTGAACGCGTGCACGCGTCCACACCGCGCCCCGCGCCTCCCTCTGATGTGTGAATGCGGTCCTCTATCAAGGCGCCCCGTCCATCGCGAATTTGCATGCAGGGGAACTCTCTTGATATGGAGACGGTCCCTCCGGACCCCCTCCGGCCAGCACCGACGGTCGAAAATGTCACTTCTGGTGATCAGCTGAACGCTTCGCGTGTGAAGATCACTACTCATCCGACTTCATGATCGATCGTCAGGTGGTGGAGATCACAAAGCTTGTGCAATACCCCGTGTCGCAGATCACAGAGCGGCGGGCATAAGATGCGAGGCAGTTGGGCTTGTGACCTGCTTCACATGTTCGCGATCTTCGCCCGGGACGCGCGGGGTTCGCGTGACGGACGAGGCAGGTGGGGAGCCCGATCCGAACCGCCACCAGTCAGTGCCGACTGAGAGGAGCGAGGAGCGGTGAACGCCTATGCGCCCATCCTCGTACTGGGAGCCCTCGGGGCAGGCTTTGCGATCTTCTCCGTGGTCATGGCCACGCTGATCGGTCCGAAGCGGTACAACCGCGCCAAGCTCGAAGCCTACGAGTGCGGAATCGAGCCGACCCCCACGCCGGCCGGCGGCGGGCGTTTCCCGATCAAGTACTACCTGACGGCGATGCTCTTCATCGTCTTCGACATCGAGATCGTCTTCCTCTACCCCTGGGCCGTCACCTTCGACGCCCTGGGTGTTTTCGGGCTCGTGGAGATGCTGCTCTTCGTGCTCACCGTCTTCG
>NZ_JAEKKT010000410.1 GCF_019510245.1 Streptomyces sp.
GCCGCATCGGGCTGCAACGACTGTGCGGTACGCCGCCTGAGCACGGAATACTCTGGAATCCAGCAATGCGCCGACAACAACAACAGGAATCCTGAGGTATGGACCATGACGCTCTCTCTGCGCCAGCTCCGGTTCTTCGTGGCGGCGGCCGAGGCCGGAACCATCGCGGGCGCCGCGGCGCACGAGCACATCTCCCAGTCGACGATCGCCCTGGCCGTCAGCGAGCTAGAGAGCACCCTCGGCGTCCAGCTGTTCCTGCGCCGCCAGGCCAAAGGGCTGACGATCACTCAGGCCGGCCTGGCCGTGCTCGCCGACGCGCGCCCGCTACTCGCTCACGCGGACGAACTCGTGTCCAGTGCACGCAACCTGGGCGGGGAGCTCTCCGGGAACCTGACGGTCGGCTGCTACACGACCCTGGCCCCGTTCCTGATGCCCGGCGTCCTGGAGGGTTTCGCCACCGAACATCCGACGGTGCGGCTGAGCTTCACGGAGGGCACTCAGGTGGAACTGCAGGAGAAACTCCTCGACGGCAGCTGCGAGATGGCCCTGCTGTACGACCTCGATCTGCAGCCGGGCATTCAGCAGGAGACGCTGTACGTCACCCGGCCGCATCTGCTCCTGCCCCGCACGCACCCCCTGGCCGGACAGGCGCCGGTGAGCCTGCGCGACCTCGCGGACGAACCGATGGTCATGCTCGACAACCCGCCGAGCCTGCACTACTTCACGGAGCTGCTCGCCTCGCTCGGCATTCGGCCGGTGATCCGGCACACGACGAGCAGCTTCGAGACGGTGCGGTCACTGGTGGCCCGGGGCCTCGGCTACTCACTTCTGATCCAGCGGCCCGCCTCCGGCATCAGCCACGAGGGCGTACCGCTGGCCGAATGCGAGATCCGGGAGGAGGTGCCGGACATGCCCGTGCTGCTCGCCTGGCCCGCCCGCGCCAACCTCACCAGACGAGCCAAGGCGTTCGCCGACTTCTGCCGCCGGGCCCTTGAGGACGGGCCGGTACGGCCGGCGGTCGGGGACCACGCGTGATCCACTTCGGGGAGATCTCGGCGTAGCCACCTCTATTGAAAGGCGCGCACGGGATTGCGGACAGTGCGGCCGCCACTTAATGTGAGCACGAATCGAAACGATACGTACCGCATCGAAGGGAGTGGGCCGGTCGCCCGACTCGGCCCCACCGAATCCCCCGCGACCTGCTCGACCCCGCCGTCAACGGGCCCATACGCACGAGGAGATGGCGTATTCCGGCCTGTCGCGCGCCTCCCTCCTCCGGTCGACCGGCTCACCCGCAAGGAGCTTCCCCATGGCCGTGTATCTCACCGACGACGACGTCCGTTCCCTGCTCGACTGGGAGTCCGCGCTGAAGGCTCTGCACGAGGCCTACGCCGCTCCGGTCTCCGAAGCGCACTTTCCCCCGCGCACGATGGCCAGGGGCGAGCAGGAGTGGATGCGCACCCTCAGCGGGATACTCCCGAGCAGCGGTGTGATGGGAGCCAAGCTCATCGCCGTGTCGAACGGCAAGCGCAGGGGCGCCTACCTCGTGGCGCTGTTCGACCTCGAGACCACGGAGCTGGTCGCCCTGCTGGACGGCCGGTCGATCACGGGCTTCCGTACTGCGGCCACCTCGGCCCTCGCCGTCCGGTTCCTGGCGCCGCAAAGGCCGCTCTCGGTCGCCGTCATCGGCTCGGGGTTCGAGGCGACGAATCACCTTCGGGCCCTGGCCGCGACGCGGGAGCTCACCTCCGTACGGGTCTACAGCCCGAGTCCGGCGAGCCGAGCACGGTTCGCGGGGTCGTTCAGCGACCTGGCGGCCGAGGTGGTCCCCGCCGAGGCGCCCGAGGACGCGGTCGACGGCGTGGATCTGGTGCTGTGCGCCGCCCGGTCCCGGGACGAGACGCCCACCCTTCGCGGCACCTGGCTCAAGCCGGGGACGACAGTCGTGTCCATCGGGTCGACGCTGCCCGAGCAGCGCGAACTCGACCCCGTCGCCATCGACCGCTCGGACGTCGTGGTGTGCGACCTTGTCGACGAAGTCGCCCACGAGACCGGCGACTTCATCGCCGCACGCGCCGAGGGCCTGGAGTTCACCGACAAGCTCGTGTCTCTCGCCGACGTGGTCTCCGGCCGCGCACCGGGCCGGACCGGAACCGATGACATCGTGCTCTACAAGTCGGTCGGGTCCGCTCTGCAGGATCTGACGGTGGCGGCACTGTGCGCGCGTCTCGCGGGCGAACGGGGCGCGGGTGTGTCTCTGGACGCCCGCATCAGTCGTGGCTTCCAAGAACACTGAACGGTCATCAGCGGCTTGAGCCGGGCCACTACGGCCCCCGGGGGTGGTAGCCGCAGAGCTGCCACCCCGGGGGCGGTCCGAACTCGCCGACGCCGACGCGGCCACGTGCGTGATGTATGAGAACACCCCCGCCGACAGGTCCTTCGGCTCGGCCGCGCCCAGTACCTCGAAGGTGATCTCCGCGCCCCCGCTGTAGCTCGCGTCCTGACCACGACTGCCACCCGCCCGCGGAGCAAGCGGCGCTCCAGAGGGCGGTGGCCGCGTGGTGGACGGCGGCGGCCAGGGGCGAGGGTCACGCCAGAGGGCCGCCCAGCAGTTCCGTGGCGGTCGTGACGCGGACGAGCGGCCGGTACAGGTCCATGACGCGCAGGGCCTGGGCGTGGTAGTCGTCGTCCACGCCCGCGCAGGCGTCGGCGACGACCAGCACCTCCACTCCGGCGTCGGCGGCGGCGAGCGCCGTGGACAGTACGCAGCAGTCGGTGCTGACGCCTGCCAGGA
>NZ_JAEKKT010000338.1 GCF_019510245.1 Streptomyces sp.
CTTCTCCTGCCTGTCACAAGACGGACATCGCCTGTAAACAAAGGATGTTGGCCGGAGCCGGAGTTGACGAGGCCGGGAATGTTCGCCCAGCGATTCATGTGATGCATGAAGGTGCGCGCGGACCCACGAGCACGGCGTGCCGCGCCATCGGTACGCCGGTGGGGGTGTCAGCCGGCTCGGTGCAGGATGGCCCGCGCCCGCGCGAGGACCGGGGCGTCCACCATGTGTCCGTCCACGCGGACAGCGCTGCTGCCGGTTGCGGATTCGACGACACGGCGGGCCCAGCGGACCGCCTCCTCGTCGGGCCGGAACGCGGCGTGGGTCACCGGCACCTGCTTGGGGTGCACCAGGAGCTTCGCCGTGAAGCCGGTCTCCCTCGCCCGTCTCAGATCCCTGTCGAGAGTCTCGGCGTCGTCCAACGCCGTGGTGACACCGTCGACGGGGCCCGGCAGCGCAGCCGCCCTCGATGCGAGCACCAGTGACGAGCGGGCGTGCAGCATCGCGCTCCACCCCGCGCCGGCGCCCAGGTCGAGTGCGTAGTCGAGGTGCCCGAAGGCCAGGCGGGCGACTGCGGGGGTGCGGGCGATGTCATGGACCCGGACCATGCCGACCGCCGACTCGATCAAGGCGATCAGCGGTACGCCGGCCCTCTCGGCGGCAGCCGTCGACGACTTGGGCGAGTCGGCTTTCGGAAGCATGACGGCGATCAGGCCGGGGGCGCCGGCAAGGGCGTCCAGGTCGGTGCCGTACAGCGGGCTCGACGCGTCGTTGATCCGCACGCATGCACGCCCACCGCGCGAGAGCCACTCGACCGCTGATGCGCGTGCGCTGTCCTTGCGGTCTCCCTCGACCGCGTCCTCGAGGTCGATCACCACCAGGTCGGCGCCGGAGTCGACCGCCTTGTCGAAGCGCGCCGGTTGATCGCCGGGCACGAAAAGAAACGACCTCGCCGCCTGTACGGCGTTGTCCCGATGCGTGTGCGGCATGCTGATCACCCGCGCCTAACGGCGGCTGTCCGTGAGCTGCGCCGACGGCAGGGCTCCGAACTCGGCCAGCACGGCATCGGTGTGTTCGCCGACCTCGGGAACTGGGCCCATGACCGGCTTGGCGCCCACGAAAGTCGCCGGAGGAATGAGCGCCCGTAGCGTCCCGGCCGGTGAGTCGTACTCCAGCCAGCGTCCTCGGGCCTTGAGCTGCGGATGATTCGCCAGGCCCGCCATGTCCCTCAGCAGGGCGTTCGCGATGCCCGCGGCCTCGAGTCGCTGTGCGACCTCCTCGGCGGTGCTGTCATGGAAGGCCCGCTCGATCTCGACCCGCAGCTGTGTGCTGTGCTCCACTCGCGAGGAGTTCCGGATGAATCTCGGGTCGACTGCGAGTGCCGGCTCGCCGAGGATCCGCTCGCAGAACGTGGCCCACTCGCGCTCGTTCTGAAGCCCTAGGAAGACCTGCTCGCCGTCCCCGCAGCGGAACGGCCCGTACGGGGCGATCGCCGCGTGTCGCGCCCCGGTCCGCGCGGGTGGCGTGCCGCCGTACATGGCGTAGTTGAGCGGATAGCCCATCCACTCCGCGAGAGCCTCCAGCATCGAGAGCTCGATCGTGGCGCCTTCGTCGGTCCGATCCCGCTGGATGAGTGCGGAGAGGATGCCGCTGTAGGCGAACATCCCCGAGGCGATGTCCGCGATGGAGATGCCGACCTTCGAGGGCTCGTCCTGGGTGCCGGTGATGGAGACCAGGCCCGCCTCGCACTGGACGAGCAGGTCGTACGCCTTCTTGTCGGCGTACGGTCCGTCGCCGCCGTAGCCGGAGATCGAGACGTGGATGAGGCGGGGGTTCACGGCTCGGAGCGCCTCGGCGCCGAGCCCGAGCCGCTCGGCCGCGCCGGGGGCGAGATTCTGGACGAAGACGTCCGCCCGGCCCACCAGGGCGGCGACGGCCGACCTGCCGTGGTCACTCTTCAGATCGAGAGCCACGGACTCCTTCGACCGGTTGAGCCAGACGAAGTGGCTCGCCAGTCCGCGGACGGTTTCGTCGTAGCCGCGGGCGAAGTCGCCGGCGCCGGGTCGCTCGATCTTGATCACTCGGGCTCCGAGATCGGCCAGCTGACGCGTCGCGAACGGCGCGGCGACGGCCTGCTCGAGGGAGACGACGAGGAGTCCGTCGAGGGGGTTCATGCGGAATTCCTTTGATTGTCGTCGGACACGTCAGACACGGGTCTGGGCGGCGAGCAGTGAGGGAGTCTCCAACGTCTTGGTGAAGTACAGGCGTTCCGCGGCGAACTCGGGGTCGCGGGACATCCGCCGGAACACTTCGAGGTCGTGGTCGAGCTTGACCGGATCGGAGGAGTGGAAGAGCAGTCGCTTGTTCGCGGCGGCCCGCGGGCTCGCCTGCTCCAGGAAGGCGCGGCGACGCAGGTCGGCGTAGACGTCGAGGACGCCTTCGTCGGCGCGTTGCTGGAGCACGGCGCCGAGTGCCTCGTTCAGGACGTAGGAGTCGAACAGGCCCATCGTCAGTCCGAGGCCGCCCGTCGGATTGGTGGCGTGCGCCGCGTCGCCGGCCAGCAGTACCCGGCCGGCTCGGTAGGAGGACGCGCTGCGCTGATGCATCCGGTAGGGCGAGAGCGCGACGAGTTCCGTGGCCTGTGCGATGTCGTCCCCGAACACGCCGGCGAGATAGGTCGGGAGACGCTCGGCCGCGGACTGCGCGGGCAGTTCGTCGTCCTCCATGTACGTGTAACGCCAGAGCCCGTGGTCACCCGACTCGTCGATCTTGGCGATGATCGCGCCGTAGACGTCGTCGACGTAGAACGTCGACTGCGCCCAGCCCGGCCGGTCGTCGGGGAAGCGCACGTTCGTCGCGACGAACCGCTCGGCCCATGTCATGCCGTCGAAGCCGAGCCCGGCCTCGCCGCGGACCCGGGAGCCGGCGCCGTCGGCTCCGACGAGCCACGGGGCGCGCAGAGTCCTGTCGCCGCTCCTGGTGCGAACGGTGATGTCGACGCTGTCGCGGTCCTGGGTGACCGCGCTGACCTCATGGTCCCAGAGCACGCGGGCGTTCTCGAATGTCTCCAGGTGCCGCAGGATCACTTGGGCCAGCGCCCCCTGTCCCAGGTGCAGGTTGTAGGGATGCTGGACCTTGCCCTCGAGCGCGTGCAGTCCGTACTCGATGATCTCGCCGGTCCGGCGCACCCGGTAGGCGTAGTCCTGCTTCAGGAACCCGGCCCGGACGGCGTCGTCGAGGACACCAAGACGGGCCAGGCCGTCGAGGGTCGCCCAGTGGTAGACCATCGCCCGTGGCGCGTCCTGCAGGGCCGACGCTCGTTCGACGACGGTGACGATGACGCCCCGCTGTGCCAGGCCCAGTGCGGTCAGGAGCCCGGTCGGCCCGGCCCCTGCCACGATCACCTGTTGTTCTTCTCCCACCTGTCCTCCAGCTCTGGAAGCGATCGGCCGATGCGGACCGCGACCCTCACGTCACCTTGCTGGAGCGGAGGTCATAGGTCCAATGTTGGTGATTCGGTGCCTCGATACACTCCGCGCATGGATCTCCGGAGCATCAGGTACTTCCTCGCCGTGGCCGACGCCGGATCCATCACCGAGGCGGCGAGGGCACTGCACCTCTCATAGCCGCCGAGAAGGCTGCCGGGTGCCCGAAGCCTCTCGCGGCTCATCGACGACCGCTTCACCTCCGTGGGCGGGAGTCCCACGACGGTCATCTCCGTCCCGACGGTGCAGACCGCGGTGGCGCTGGTCGCGGCCGGTCTCGGCGTATCGGTGCTGAGCGACGAGATGGCCGAGCACCACCCCGGCGTCGACCGGGTCCCCGTCGCCGGGGGCCGGCCCGAGCTGCCACCGGGCCTTGTGCGACGGCAGGACGGGATCGTGACACCCGTCGGCGAGAGGTTCGCCGGGCTGTTCGGAACGGACGAGACCGGCGAGTGGGCCGGCTGAGCCACCCGTGCGCCTCGAAGACGCCGCGCCGGGCAGGCGGGCCAAGGGGCGCACAGAGACCGCAGGCGAGCGGTCGGCTCGCAGTGAGAGATGCACTCTGATTCGCCGAGGATCTGCTGGTGAGTGATCCTCCCTGCGCCGATGGAAAACGGGTTCTGCGGTGAGGAGAACCGGCTCTGCGGCTCCTTTCTCGACGCCTCGGCCTACCGCATTCCCGCCGGCTCCGTACCAGGCTCGGCAACCCTCTCCGAGGCGGAAGCAACGCGAAGCGTCACCCCTCGCCCCCGAGCGCCTGAGCCGCCCATACGCCTGCTTCGGTGCGCGAGCGGAAGCCGAGTTTGCGAAGGATGTGTTCGACGTGGACCTCGACGGTTCTCGGGGAGACCACGAGCCTTGTGGCGATGGCACGATTACTGAGGCCCTCCGCGAGCAGTGACGCGACCTCCCTCTCCCTTCGGGTGAGCAGCTCCGACTCCGCGACCGCGCCCGCCTGGTCCTCGGGTGCCGTGTCTGTGCTGCCCAGTCCCAGGCTGATGCGTCGGCCCGGCTCCAGGCGACGCCCGCTCTCGTGGATGCGCTGGAACAGTCCGTCCCCAAGCCGGTCCCGTACGGCGCGCTCTATGGCTTCGTAACGCGAGGCCAGCACGGGCCCGAATGCCTTGAGGTCGGTGTCGAGCAAGGTCCACAACGCCGCGACGACGCCGAGCAGTTCTGCCGCCCGCTTGGGGTCGTGGTTGTCCAGGGCTATGCCGGCCATCAGGTTGATGACGAGCGCTGTGCCGAGGTCGTCCCGGAAGCCGCGTTTGAGCTCCAGACTCTGCTTGGCCAGCTCACTCGCCGCGTCCAGGGACTGGCGCGTCCAGGCGTCGAACGCCAGCACCCACAGAGCATAGGAGCGCACCCAGGTCTCGCCCAGGCTCTCACTGAGACTGACGACTTCCCGGCAGGCGTCCGACGCCCCCTGATGGTCTCCCCGCGCACTCTTGACCATCCCGAGCAGAAACAGGGATATCAGCTGCCCCTCCGCGTCCGACAGGTCGGTGTGACCTCTGCATGCCGCCTCCAGGGCTTCCTGGGCCGCCTCGAGATCCCCTGCGGTCAGCGCTGTCTGTCCTCTCCATGTGGCTGTGTGCGCGGCCAGTCTCGGGTCCTTGGTCGAGCGCGCGATCTCGTCGGCCTCTCTCAGGAAACCTTGGGCCCTGGGCAGTTCCCCGTGCATGGCCATGACCGCCGCCGCTATCCAGAGCGCGTTGCCGCGTTCGACGGACGCGGCCGTGTCCACGGCAAGTGCCCTCTCCAGCCAACGCCGGCCTTCCCGGAGGTGGCCGGTGATCCAGTAGAAGCGAAGGCTTGATGCGAGCTCCAACACGTCACGGGAGCGGCCGGGGTCTTGGAAGAGACCGTTGAAAGCCAGCTCGAGGTTACTGAAATCGGATTCCAACCGCTGTCCGGAATCGGCCTGGCCGGGGCTGAAGAAGCCTGTCGCGGTGTGCGTCGCCCACGCCCGGTAGTACTCCACGTGCGCACGTCGAGCGTGGCCGAAGTCCTTACTCCCCCGGGCGCGCTCCAGGGCGAAATCTCGCAGCGTCTCAAGGAGCCGGTAGCGCATGTCGCCCCGTGTCAGCTCCGGGAGGAGGATCGACTTGGAGACCAAACCGTCCAGCGCGTCGAGGAGTCTGGAGCCTTCCAGGGGCGGAAACCCGCCCACAGCTTGGATCGCCGCGAAGTCGGGGCTGCCGCTGAAAGCGGCCAGCCTTGCCCAGAGCAGTTGCTCGTCCCGGGAGCAGAGGTCGTAGCTCCATCGCACCAGCGCGTCCAGCGAGTGGTGGTGCGGTGTCGCGGTGGGGTCGCCCCGGTTGAGGAGCGCGAACCGGTCGTTGATGCGGTCCAGCAGCTCCTTGACCGGCAGGGACCGCAGTCGCGCGGCGGCGAGCTCGATGGCCAGCGGCATCCCGTCCAGGCGAGCCACCAGGTTCGCGACCGCCGACGTCTCGTGCTCGGTGATCTCGAACTGATCGTTGACAGCCTTGGCGCGGGCTTCGAGCATGGCCACGGCCGGATAGCCACGCAGCTCGCCCACGGTGACGTCCCGCTCCTGCGGAGGAACCGGCAGCGGGCGTACGACGATCACACGCTCACCCGTGAGCCTCAGCGGCTCTCTGCTGGTGGTCAGCACCCGCAGCTCACAACAGGCGCCGAGGAGTGCGGACACCAGTCGCCGGCATCCGGGGAGGACGTGCTCACAGTTGTCCAGGACCAGGAGCATGGAGCGGCCCGCCACATGACGGCGGAGTTGTTCCTCGGCGTCCACGGTCGGTGCGGCACTCAGCCCGAGGTTCATGGCCACCGTTTCGGCGATGGTGTCCGGGTTCCGTTGAGCACCCAGCTCGACGAACCACGTCCCCTCCGTGAAAGCCCGTTCGAGGGTGGTCTCCATCGCGGCGGCCAATGACGTCTTGCCCACCCCGCCGGGCCCGGTGAGCGTCACGAGGCGGTGGGAAGAGAACAGGTCGCGGGCAGCGGCAACCTCACCTTCACGTCCGAACAGATCGGTCGAAGGGGATGCCGTCGGTCGAAAGGTGGTTGCGTGCCTGCTCATGAGGGCCATTGTGGGCCGACGCCCCGCACAGGCAAACCCAGCTGCACGCATCGACGGCTGCCGAGCGCCCCGCTGGAAGAACGGTGATCAACCCGCGGGCCGGCGCGGGCTGGTCGCGCAGTCACCCGCGCCCCTCCGCCGGCTGTCGCGCCCACGCCGTCGGCGTTGTCCGGCCCGACGAGTCCGATCAGGAGGTCCCGGCGGCCGTGAGCGCTGCCCTCGCGGTTTCCTCGCCTGCCGGTGGTCCTGGCTGCGACGGAGGGGTCGAGCCCCTCGCGACGAATTTCAGAAAGCGCCTCGCGGCCAGGCCGCTCGGTCCGCACCGCCGGGTGACCGCGCCGTAGGGCCGGAAGGCAGTCGGGTCGCTGAAGGGGATTCCTTGGATCACCGGCCCCGGAGTGTGCCCCGGCCGTGGTGCGGGCACGACAGCCACGCCCATTCCCGCGGCCACCAGAGCGTGGAGGGTGGACAGCTCGGTGACCTCGATCTCGACACGCGGACTGAACCCTGCCGCACGGCACAGACGGTCCGTGACCTGACGCAGACCGAACCCTGCCTTGAGTGCGACCATCGGCTCGTGCGCCAGGTCGGCGATCGTCACATGGTCGCGGCCCTCGAACACATGGCCCGGCGGAATACCGAGGCACAGCGGCTCGCGCCCGAGCGGGATCCACTCCAGATCGTCCGCGACCGGTTCGGGAGCGACGAAACCGATGTCGACGCTCCCTTGACGTACGTCGTCGATCACGGCGTCACAGGCGCCGCCGCGCAGCTCGAAGGACGTGCTCGGGGCGAGCTTGCGATAGCCGTTCAAGAAGTCGGGCACCAGCCATCCACCGAACGAATGCACGAATCCGAGCGAGACCGATCCCCGCTCCGGATCCACCAGGGTGACGATCCGCTCCTCACCCCTGTTGAGCTCGCTCATGGCCCGTAGAGCGTGGGCCTGGAAGATCTCCCCGTACTTGTTGAGCCGCAGCCCGCTGTGATGACGGTCGAAAAGCTTGACGCCCAGTTTGCGTTCGAGCCGGGCCAGGGCTCTGGACAGGGTGGGCTGGCTGACGTTCAGACGCAGTGAGGCCTCCGTCATGTGCTCGGTCTCGGCGAGGGTCGTGAACCACTCGAGCTCGCGCAGTTCCATGGTCACCTCCCAGCACAGGCACGTCGGGCTGCCCGCGGCAGTGCCACGGGCAACGCACAGCGAAGGAAACGTCGATGACGAAGCACACCCGGTTTCCCACGGCTTTCGGAGTCCCAACCGATCATCGTGGTCACATCTTTTCCGCATGAGGGCCGGTGGATGGGCTCCACCCTCCGCTTTCCGCCCGCCTCCCGCATTCGGAGAAACACGTATCCGCTACGTAGCTGCGGGCCCTACGTGCACCGCGCGCGGTCGCGGGTCCCACGCGCACCGCGGCGGTGCGCGCGCCCGTTGCCGGGCGGGCCGCGGGGCGTCTGCGGCCCCCGTGTCGTTCAGCCTCCGCCGGTTATCCCCGTTCATCAATACAGCCTCGTGAGCCCACCGATACGTCCGATGCATCGCCGGTGTCGATCGACTGCCGGCGGCCTCTGCTCAGCCACGATGCACCGACTGTATGATCCGGCCCATGGAACTCCGCGAGCTCGGTTGGTTCGTCACCCTTGCGGAGACCGAGCATGTGACGGTCGCGGCCGCCCGTCTGCACATCAGCCAGCCCACCCTGTCCCGAGCCCTGGCGCGGGTCCCGAGCCCTGGCGCGGCTCGAACGCAAGCTCGGGGTCCAGCTCTTCGACCGGCATCAGAACCGGCTGCGCCTCAACAAGTACGGCGAGCTCTTCCGGGCCCATGCGGTACGGGCGATGAACGAGATCGAGCAGGGAGAGGAGCGGATCACCACGCTCGTCGACCCGGAACGAGGGGTGGTGTCACTTGGATTCCTCCACTCCTTCGGCGGATGGCTGGTGCCGGAGTTGCTGAACCTCTATCGCGACATCGCCCCGAGCACATCCTTCGCACTCAGCGGCGGGGCCGCCGACGTCGTCGTTGACGACGTGCGCAAGGGTCGCGCGGACATCGGCTTCGTCGCTCCCCGGCCTGTCGCCGATGATGTCCAGTGGGTCCCGCTGGGGCGCGAGGTGCCGTGCCTGGGCGTGCCGCCGGGGCACGTTTTCGAGGGGCGCGGCCAGATCGCCGTCGCCGACCTGGCCGACGAGCCCATGGTGGCGCTCAAGGCCGGATACGGGCTGCGGCACGTCACGGACCGGCTGTTCCGGGAGGCCGGCCTCACCCCCCGGATCAAGATCGAGGTGACCGAGCTCTCCACGCTCCGTGCGCTGGTGTCCGCCGGGATGGGAGTCGCCCTCGTACCCGCCCCGCAACCCGGCCACGTCTCCACGACGAGGAACATCCCGCTCAGTGATGAGGGTGCGTTCCGGTCCTACGGTGCGGTGGCACGCCAGTACGGCCCGAGCGGCCGCGCCGCTCGGCGCTTCCTGAGCTTCGTGGCGAGCAGGGCGGTCCCCGAGCCTCCGGCGGATTCGGAAGAGCGCGCGGACTGACACGTCCCAGGGTGGCCGAAGACCGACGCGCAGCGCCGTCGCAGGTGCCCGTGAGCACCGGGGGCGTCCCGGACACTTCGGTTCGGCGCTGATCCTGTCACTCGCTGTGCACGTGACGCCGCCGAACCGAAAGGTCGATCGCAGCCATGCACGCGGCGCATGGTGCGAGTGCATTTCCTGCGCATTGCGCCCCTCTCCCCCGGGCTCCCAGGCCTGGCGGAGAGGACAGCAGGACAAACCCTCTGGCGGGTGTCGCACTCCCCACCTATGTGACGGCGGGCAATCCTGGGGACGCGGGTCGATCATCCCGCGGCGGCGGCACGGCAGCCTCCGGCGGCTCAGGCCGGGTTGCGGCCGGTGAAGAACTCGCGGAACGGGTCCAGGCTCGGTTCGAGGCCGGCGTCGACGAGGCCCTTGCGCAGGGCGTTCATCTGGGCGTCGTGGATGCGCTGGGTGGGCATGCGCAGCGGGCCGCCGTTGTAGCCCTGGAGCCAGCCCTGGAACTTCCATGCCTGGCGGTTGATGAAGGCGCCGCCGTGCAGGGCCGGGGCGAGGCCTCCCTTGATCTTGCGGGCCGGGTGGAGCTGCCAGTAGATGTCGGCGGCGTCGTCGTACTTGCCCTCCCGAAGGAGCTGGAAGACACGCGGGATCATCGGGCCGTAGTACTCGTGGTCGCTGGTCGCGGAGAACTGGATCGGCATGATCTGCGACAGCGGGATCAACTCCCCTTCGATGGGCATCGAGATGACGACCTCGTCGCCGAAGTGACGGTGGCACTCGATGACGCTCTGGATGCTGGGGAAGCCGCCCTCGGCCTTGATGGCGACGATGTTGGGGCAGTCGTCGAGCAGGCGCCGGATCAGGCGTACGGGGATGTCGGAGGGGTGGATGCGCGGGCTGAAGCCCCACAGGTACATCGGGAAGAGCATGACGCCGAGGTTCGTCGCGTCGCAGACGGCCTTGGTGTAGTCGTAGATCTCCTGCTCGGACTCGGGGTAGAAGTTCG
>NZ_JAEKKT010000411.1 GCF_019510245.1 Streptomyces sp.
TGGGCACCAACATCATGCCGATGATGGTGAAGAAGGGGTCGGCCTACGTCTACGACTTCGCCGACAACGACGTGCCCGGTGCCGAGGACCGCGACCGCGGTTACTGGCGCGACGTAGGGACGATCGACGCGTACTACGACTCGCACATGGACCTCGTGGCCGTCCACCCGATCTTCAACCTGTACAACCAGCAGTGGCCGATTTACACCTACCATCCGCAGTTGCCGCCGGCGAAGTTCGTCGAGGGCGGCATCGCCCAGGAGTCGATGGTCGGCGCCGGGGTCATCGTCGCCGGCGCGACGGTGCGGCACAGCGTGATCTCGCCGAACGTCCGGCTGGCCGCCGGCGCGTACGTCGAGGGTTCGGTGTTGATGGACGGCGTGCAGATCGGCCGCGGCGCGGTCGTCCGCCGGGCCATTCTGGACAAGAACGTCGTCGTGCCCGAAGGCGCGCACATCGGGCTGGAGCCGGATCTCGACCGCGCCCGCTACCACGTCTCCGAGGGCGGCATCGCCGTCCTGGGCAAGACGCAGCTCGCTCTTCCCTAGCCCGGCGTGGTTCCGCCCCGGAACGCCGGTTTTCGTTGCGATCGGGCCCGCGCGCCGCGGTTACGGTTGCGTTGCGCCCCTGACAGTGACGCCGATCGCTCGTTAGGGTGACGCCGGTAGGTCGTCCATTCGTCCGGAGGTCATTTTGCTGTCACGCCCGTTCGCCGTCGCGGTCACGCTCGCTGCGGCTGGTTCCCTCGCCCTCGCCGGATGCGGATCGGGCAAGACGGCCAAGGACACCAACAAGTCGGCCAGCGTCGGCTCGGTGGCCGCGAACAAGTCGCTGCACGACCTGCTCCCGGCCGCCATCAAGACCAAGGGCTCGCTCGTCATGGCGACCGACCCGACGTACGCGCCGGTCGAGTTCACCAAGAGCGGCGGCGGGTTCCAGGGCTTCGACATCGATCTCGCCAACGCGATCGGCCGAAAGCTCGGCGTGAAGATCGTCGTTCGCAAGGCTGTGTTCGACGGCATCCTGACCGGCCTCACCGCCGGCCGCTTCGACTTCTCGATGTCCGCCTTCACCGACAACACCGAGCGGGAGAAGGGCAACGACTTCGTCACCTACTTCAAGGCCGGCACGTCCATCGGCGTGAAGAAGGGCAACCCCAAGCACATCAAGACGATGGAGGACCTCTGCGGCCTGAAGGTCGGCGCCGAGCGCGGCACCATCCAGGCCACGGCGCTCACCAAGACGAAGGCCGAAGGCGCCATCACGCTCAAGGGCCAGTGCCTGAAGGACGGGAAGAAGGCGCCGACCCCGGTGATCCTTCCTGACCAGGGCGGCGTGAACCAGGCGCTCGTCGCCGGCCGGGCCGACGCGTTCACGGGTGACACGCCCGTCGTGGCTTACCAGGGCAAGCTCGTCGGGGGGCAGATCGAGGTCGCCGGCGAGACGACGGACGAGGGTCCGTACGGCATCGCCTTCAAGAAGGGCAGCCCGCTGGCGCCGATCTTCCAGAAGGCCGTGACGCAGCTGATGCAGGACGGCACCTACACGAAGATCATCAACACGTGGGGCCTGCAGGCGGGTGCGGTCACCGAGTCGAAGATCAACGGCGCGAACGGCTGATGAGCGCCGGCACGGATCGCTCCACCGCGGAGGACGTCCGCGCCGACGAGCTCACCGTCGTCCCGATCCGTCACCCGCTGCGCTGGGTGGCGGTGGCCGTCATCGGCGTCCTCGTCGCGATGTTCGTGCACTCGCTCGTCTCGAACCCGGCCTGGCAGTGGGACTACGTCCGCGGCTACTTGAACGAGACCTCGATCCTCAAGGGCATCTGGGTGACCATCCAGCTGACCGTTTTCGCGATGGTGATTGGCGTCGTCCTCGGAATCGTCCTGGCCGTCATGCGGATGTCGCCCAACCCCGTGCTCTCGATGTCCGCCTGGGTCTACACGTGGTTCTTCCGCGGCACGCCCGTGCTCGTCCAAGTCCTCTTCTGGTTCGCCCTCGGTGTGCTGTTCCGGCGGATCTCGATCGGGGTGCCGTTCGGCCCGAGCTTCCACTCCTGGGACTCGAACGACCTGATCACCCCGTTCACCGCGGCGGTGCTGGGGCTCGGTCTGAACGAGGCGGCCTACATGTCCGAGATCGCGCGGGCGGGTCTGCTGTCCGTCGGCACCGGGCAGGCGGAAGCGGCCGCGGCCCTGGGCATGGGGCGCGGGCTGGCCATGCGGCGGATCATCCTGCCGCAAGCGATGCGGGTGATCATCCCGCCGACCGGCAACGAGACGATCTCGATGCTGAAGACGACCTCGATCGTGATCATCATCGGGTTGAACGATCTGACCGGTGCGGCGCAGACGATCTACAACCAGTCGACGTTCTTGGTGATCCCGCTGCTCGTCACGGCCAGCATCTGGTACATCGTGATGACCAGCATTCTCTACGTCGGCCAGTACTTCCTCGAGAAGCGATTCGGTCGCGGAACGAGCCGCAACGTGCCGGCCCGCCCCGGACAGAGGTTGTTCATGACCATCATGCGTCGCGACGAATCGGGTGCCGGAGGTCTCGGTGCCTGAGCCGCTCGTCCTCGCCGAGGGGGTGCACAAGTCGTTCGGGCCAATCGAGGTGCTGAAGGGCATCAACCTTCAGGTGCAGGAGGGCCAGGTGCTCTGCATCATTGGCCCGTCCGGATCGGGGAAGTCGACCTTCATCCGCTGCATCAACCACCTCGAGAAGATCGACAGCGGCCGGCTGCTCGTCGACGGCCACCTCGTCGGCTACCG
>NZ_JAEKKT010000412.1 GCF_019510245.1 Streptomyces sp.
AAGGGCGTCAACCATCTCGCCGTGGTGGGCGGTCACTCGCTGGACATGTTCCAGTACGCCGTCGGGGACTTCGCCGAGATCTCCGCGACCCTGGCGACCCGGATCGACCGGATCACGATGGAGGAGACCGGCGAGCCGATCGAGGTGACCTCCCCGGACCAGATCGTGCTGGGCGGTCTGCTGGAGTCGGGCGCGGCGGCCTCGGCACACTTCATGACGGGCGGCCCGCGCGGCGACGGCTTCCGGATCGAGGTGCACGGGCGGACGGGCCGGCTGGTCATGGTGTCGTCGGACGACTCGCTGGTGGGCCCCCGCTTCACCCTGACCCACGCCCCGGCCAACGGCTCCCCCGCCCGGCAGCTCACCGTCCCCGACGCACACCGTCCGCTGCTGGGCAGCCCGTCCCCGGTCAGCAACGTCGCCCAGGTCTACACGGACCTGGCCCGGGCGATCCGCACGGGCGACGACTTCGGCCCGGACTTCACCACCGCCGTGCGGGTGCACCGGCTGCTGGACGCGGTCAGGTCCTCGGCGGGGAGCGGCCGTCGGGTGCGGCTGGGCTGAGTGGCTGGACCGAGGGGCTGGACCGAGGGGATGTCCCCCGACGAGCCCGGTGTGAGCAGGTGCGCCCCTGTGTGCTCCCCGCCGACGGCGTTACGGTGTAATTCCGACGGCTGTGGGAGGCTCTCTCGTGACGAGCGGAACCGCGACGACCCGACAGGCCGTAACCGATTCCACCGCGGCCGCACCGGCTTTCACCTCCGTCACCCGGATCGGCGTGACGGGGCACCGCTCCATCCCGGGCTCCGTCCTGCCGGGTGTGCGGGCGGAGATGCGCAGACACCTCAGCGGCGCCGCCCTGGAGGCCCTGACCTGTCTCGCGGCCGGCGCCGACCAGCTGTTCGCGGACATCGCCCTGGACGGCGGCGTACCGGTGACGGCGGTGATCCCGGGCATGGACTACGAGGCCCACCTCGACGACGAGGCGGCGCGTGCCGGGTACCGCAGGATCCTGCGCGCCTGTGCGAACCGCGTCGAGCTGCCGCCCGAGCCGACGCACGAGGAGGCGTACTTCGCGGCGGGCCGCTGGATCGTCGACCACTGCGACCGCCTGATCGCCGTCTGGGACGGCCGCCCGGCCCGGGGACCGGGGGGCACCGGCGATGTGGTCGCCTATGCGCGCAGGACGGGAGTGCCGGTGACCGTGCTGTGGGAACCGGACGTGCGTCGCGTGCCGTGACACCCGGCAGGTGACCGGCCGTCAGCCACCGAACCTGCCGAGCCAGTCCGAGTGCTGCGGCGACACCAGCCGCTCCGCCTCCGCCACCGAGAGGGCCCATCGGTCCTCGGTCACGGTCGTGCTCATCTCGACCCGCAGGGTCTCCAGATCCTGCTCGACGAGCGAGTGCGCGTAGGTCAGCGGCCGGTGCCGGCGAACCTCCTGCCAGGCGACGCCGGCCGCCGCGGCCGCGCTGAACACCCCCGTCAGGTCCCAGGCGCCGAGCATCCCGGCCGCCCTGAACACGGCCGCGAGCAGGGCCAGCAGGGTCAGTACGGCGGTCACGGACGACCACTGCACGGAGGCGCGGTGGGCCTGCGCGGCGCGCCGCCGGTACCAGGCGTGCTGCTCCAGTAATCGCTCACGCAGGTAGATGTCCCGCCGTACCGAGAAGGCCTTCGCCCGTACCTGACGCATCGCCGGGGTGATCTGGCCCTCGCCGCGGGTGTGGACCCCGTTTCTGGAGTCCTCCCACCCCACCTTGCGCATCTCCCTGAGCCGTTCCTCGACCCGCTCCGCGAACAGCGCGTCCGCGTTGGCCACCTGGGAGTGGAAGATCCCGCCGTGCACCATGTACTGCCACGCCAGGGACTTCAGCAGCTCGGCGACGGCACGGTGGGCCTGCCACTGCGCGCGGGCGCGGCGGCGTGCGGTGTGCAGGCCGATGGCGATGGTCAGGGCGTACAGCGCCGCGGCGAAGATCGCCGGGACGTGGCTGTCCAGGCGTTCCGCCAGCATCGCCGCCGTGGTGGCGGCCAGCAGAGCGGTCAGCTGCCGGCGCACGGCGCGGAAGGATTCGCTCTGATGAGAGATCGCGGTCTGGTCACTCACGCGAAAGAGCGGGGGCAGATCTTCTACGCTCAATGTCATGCTGGGACCCGGTGCAGCAGGTCTCATGGACATCACCCCCGATGTCAGACTCCCCCGGAAAACCGAGTATGGGTGTGATTGCTCTCCCAGGCCACGCTTCAGTTGTCGTTTTCTCCCGTTGTTTCAGCCCGGGATCTTGTTTCGTCCGGTGATGTCGGGCCGCGCCGGCGAGGTGGACCATGGCTTCGGAGCGCTGACCAGTACGGCGAAACGAATACACAGGTCAAACCGGGCCGGGGCCGGGTGGACCGGCGCAGTCGGGCCATCGGGGCGAGGACTCGGCGTGACCGGCGGCCGTGGCGCGCGGATCACGGCCTCTCACAGGGCGAACCAGCAGCGGACGGTGGAGCCCTGCGGCCCGGTGTGCACCCGCACGAGGTCGGCGACAAGGTTGACCATGAGCAGGCCACGGCCGCCGTGCTGGTCCCGCGAGGGCGGCCGGCGGCCGGCCAGCAGGTCGGTGAGGTGTCCCCGGTCGCGGACCTCGCACACCACGTGCCCGTCCTCGGCCCACACCCGCAGCAGGCCCGAACCACCGCCGTGCACCACGCTGTTGGTGCTCAGCTCGGCGACGGCCAGCGCCAGGTCGTCGAGCCGTGGCCGCTCGAGCCCGAACCGCGCGGCCGCGTCG
>NZ_JAEKKT010000399.1 GCF_019510245.1 Streptomyces sp.
GATGTGCTGCGGGGCCACTGCGAGGCGGCGGACCGCGACTACGACTCCATCCGCCGGACCATCACGTACTCGAAACAAGCCGCCACCGAGGAGGACCTGGACGGCTTCGCCCATGACATCGAGCCGTACGCCAAGCTCGACATCGACACGGTGATCATCTCGCCGCATCTAGGCCCCACATCGCGGTGGATGGAGACCTTCGCAGCCCCGGCCGTCCGGCGCCTGGCCGAACTGGGCTGAATCCGCCCGGGAACCGGCCGACCTCTCGCTCCCGGACGGCCGAAACCGCACCGGCCGTCGTCGACAAACTCCACCGGGCGCCGGCCGAGCTCGCCGCGCTCCCCTCGACCGCCACCACCCCGGTGAACCGGCCCGCCGGTCACCGCGAGCTCGTCGCCGTCGGGATCGAGCGGCTCAGCGCCGAGCAGGGTCAGGCGGTCAGCGCCGAGAACTACGCCGCATACGTCGAGCAGTACGTCGAGCCTGACACGCCGACCGGCACAACCATCGTCGTGCACAAGATTGGTACTGCCGGAGGGCGCCGAGCCCGACGGCGACGGCGGTATATCGACGACGCCCCTACCGTTGTGACCTGCCTGGTGAATCTGGTACGTGGCAGCGACAGCGTGGCAATGGTCAAGGCGATGTCCGCGACAGCCAGGGGCTGCTCGGTTCTGACCACGGCGGCCACGCTTCCGGTCAGAAGTGGTACGGGCCGAACCGGCCCCACACGACCAGGCCCAACAGGACGATGTAGACGAGGTTCATGGCGGCCAGCGGCGTTTCCGAACGGCGCAGGTGCACGACGGATCCGCCGGTGGCGAGCGCGAGCCCGCCGATCGCGGCCACCGGCACGAGTACTGGTGCGATGTCCACCGCCGCCGGCAGCACCAGGCCGACGGCGACCAGCGCCTCCAACACCCCGAGCGCTTTGACGGACGCGTCGGAGAAGTCCGCGGCCCAGGCGAAGACGGCGGCGACCTGAGCCCTGGTGCGCACGAGCTTCATGCCACCGATCGCGAGGAATGCGGCCGCGAGCAACGACTGCGCGACCCACAGGACGGCGTTCACGGGTTAGGCGCGGACGAAGACGGCGTGGATGGCGATGAGGTTTTTCATCGAGGCCATGCCCAGCTGGTTCCAGGTCATGCCGAAGTCCGACCGGTCGACGGGTACCTGCGCGTCGAGGTGGATTTCGCCGGCGGTGACGGTCACCGCGGTGTCGAAGGTGACCGGCCGCTCGGTGTCCCGCACTCGCAGCGTGCCGTGCACGGTGACGTTGACGCCGCTCAGGGTGACGTGGTGCGCGGTGAAGACGATGTCGGGGTGGTTGGCGCTGTCGAAGAAGTCGGCTGAGCGCAGGTGCTCGTCCCGCTTGCGATTCTTCGTGTCGATCGACCCGGCGCGCACCGTAAGGGCGCCGGTCGCCTCGCCTGCCGGCGTGACGGTGCCTTCGCCGGAGAGCTCCCGGAAGGAGCCCTTCACCGGCGCGAGCCCCCACATGCTCTTGCTGCGCAGCCCGACCGTCGATCGGGCGGTCTCCAGCCGCCACTGGCCGGCGAGTGAGCCGTCGGTCAGCCGCGCCCGCAGCGCGTTGGTGTCCGTCGCTGTCGCGGAAGTCGTCATGTCTCCTCCAAAGCTTTGCTTCGCCCATCC
This sequence comes from Streptomyces sp., assembly GCF_019510245.1. Classification (GTDB taxonomy): domain Bacteria; phylum Actinomycetota; class Actinomycetes; order Streptomycetales; family Streptomycetaceae; genus Streptomyces. The sequence continues at coordinate 1,657 of NZ_JAEKKT010000399.1, forward strand.
AAACTGATTTGTTGTCCGAACCGTATAGACTGGCGACGTCTGGCGTCAATGAGAGGACGGACACACCGATGGCCGACCCAGCAGGCAACGCCGAGCACGTCGCGCTGTGCCACCGGCTGATGCAGCTCCTGCCGCGCGTCGCTCGCGGCATGCGCCGCTCGCAGGACCGGGCGGCGCCGCCGACGCGGGCCCCGCTGAGCCCCCGACACGTGGCGGTCCTGGAGCAGTTGCGCGAGGAGCCGTTGACCGTGAGTACCCTCGCGACGCGGCTGGAGCTGACGCTGTCGACGGTCAGCGGCGTGCTGGCAGATCTGGACCGGGCCGGATTCGTGGTGCGGGAAGCGGACGCCGGTGACCGGCGGCGCACGATCGTGCGGATCGCGCCACAACAGGCCACGCAGGTGGAGGAATGGCTCGACGGCGCCGCGCAACCCCTGTCGCGGGTACTCGACCAGCTGAGCGCCAGCGAACAGGCGGCGTTCCTGAAAGCCATGGACCTGCTGGAGACGGAGCTGCGCGCGCAGGACCCCGAGTAGCGAAGCCCGCCGCGCCCGGGGCCGCGCTGGGTGGCGGCCCGAGTGTTCGCATGGCTGTGGCCGGCGGGGCTGGGTTCGGCGGCGAAGGACGTCGAGATCGGCGATGCTGCGGCATCACTCGCTGTCGCCTGCTGCGGCGGTGCTGGGCACTGCGCTGGCGGCGTCGTCCGGGGCGTCCGCCGGCGCATCGGAAGATCAAGGTCCTGGTCCTGCGGATGGCGCGTGAGAATCCCCGTTGGAGCTATCGCAGGATTCATGGTCGGCCCATCTATCCGTGGTGGAGAAGGGGGTGATCGCCACCAGCTGAGGTCCTGACTCCAACCTCGGAAGCGGCCCCACAAGTGTCGCCACCTGGAGAATGACCGCTAGGTGAATCTCTTGACGTTCCGGCAACATCGCGTATACGTTCGGCGCCTAGCACCGCAGATGAGGTGATCTGCTCGGTGTCGGATCGGCGGAGAGATCGTCGCCGATGAGGTGATCTGCTCGGTGTCGGATCGGCGGAGAGATCGTCGCCCCGGCGCTGACCGGTCGATCCAACGCCCTCATCTCGCCGCCCTTTCGCTGCCCCGTTCCGCTAGCCGTCAGGGCGATCCCCACCGGCGCCGGGGACCAAGGGCTCCTCAGGGCACGAAGTGTTACCGGTAACATCACCTCAAACGTCGACAAGGAACCCATGATGCACCACCATGTTCCGTCGCCTCGGCGAGTCCTCACGCGTTCGAGCGGGGTCGCCGTCGCCCTGCTCGTCGCCGTTGTGGGACTGCGGTCGCCGGCTTCGCCATCCACGTCCTCCGGGTCGTCGTTGCCGACGACGCCTGTTCTCGCCTCGTCGGTGTCGAACATCGACGGCTTCACCGCCGGGGATGCCGCGACCGCGTCGGTGGACCTGTCCGGCACATGGGGCTTCACGCCGGCGGGCCAGTCGGCGACGTCGATCACGGTGCCCGGCGGCGGCTGGTACAAGCAGGGCTTCACCAATGTGGGCGAGGCGGTGTACTCGCGCAGCATCACGGTGCCGAACACCGGGCAGCCGCAGTCGGCGTGGATCGAGTTCGGCGCGGTGAACAACCAGGCGACGCTGTCGGTGGACGGCCAGGTGGTCGCCACCCAGACCACCGCCTTCACCTCGTCGAAGTTCGACATCACCGCGTTCGCCGCTCCCGGCACCACCCACACGATCAGCGTGGACGTCAAGGGCCGCAGCGCCTTGATCGACCCGACGAGCGGCAAGTACATCGTTCCCGACGCCGCCGAGTGGTCCGCGGCGATTCCGCAGGGCATTTACCGCTCGGCGTTCCTGCGCGTGTACCCGGCGGTGTACGTCAGCGACACGTTTGTGCGTACCTCCGTGGCCAACCAGACTCTGACTTACGACGTGTCGGTGACCAACACCTCCGGTGCCGCCCGGTCGGTGACGCTGACCGGCTCGCTGGCCTCGGACAGCGGTTCCTCCTTCAGCTACCCGGCGCTGCCGGCCAAGACCGTCTCGGTCCCGGCCCACTCCACGGCCAAGGTGACCGTCGGCCCGGTGGCCTGGAACCTCGGCACCGCCTCCTACTGGTGGCCGAACGTCCCGTACCGCGCCGGATACCGCGCCCAGCTGCACGACCTGTCGGTGCACGCCGCGACCGACGACGGCCACACCAGCGACGCCAGCTACCGGTTCGGGTTCCGGGAGACCGTCCAGAACGGCGAGTATTACTACCTCAACGGCGTGCGGGTGAACTTCCGCGGCGATGACCTGCAGGGCGCCGACTATGACGGCATCAACAACGGCGGTGCCGGCGACGCCTACGACACGCTGCCGGGGTTCCTGACGCCGTCGAGCGGCAACGGCGGCTGGCCGCAGGCGGTGGACAACTACCAGAGGCTGAACTACAACGTGGTCCGCATCCACCAGGAGCCGGGCAGCCCGTACATGCTCGACGTGGCCGACGAGATGGGCCTGATGATCATCGACGAGACCGCCATCCGCGGCTCCGAAAACGGCCAGGACTGGGTCGCCGGACACGACAACATGGTCAACCACGCCCAGGCGCTGACCCTGCGCGACCGCAACCACCCGGCGATCATCCGCTGGAGCCAGAGCAACGAGCCGAGCCTGAGCCACTTCGACTCCGAGCAGTTCGAGAAGGACCTCTACGCGGCGGTGAACGGCAGCGACGGCACCCGCCCGGTCAGCGTCGACGACGGCCCCGGGGCCCCGTCCGTCCCCTACCCCACCATGACGTACCCCAACTTCGACGTACTCGGGCACTACCTGGACGGCCTCGGCAACTACGGCGAGCAGGTCGTGTCCGTGACCGGCCGGCCCGACGGCGAGGGCGAGTACATCTGGCCGGCGTGCAACACCAAGCAGGGCTTCGAGTGGTTCGCCACCGCGACCGCCGCCAAGCGCGGCAAGGACGCCAGCGACCTGCGCCCCTACACCCTGCTCTCCGGCTGGGACGGCTTCATACCCGGCGTGAAGACCACCGACTTCATCCCGGAAGAAAAGGGCCACCCAGTCTACGGCGCGGACAACCTGCCCGACCCGTGGAGCAACCCGCAGATCCAGCGGATCCAGGCCGCGTTCAACCCGATCGCCGCGATCGACCTGCCGTACTGGTCGGCCTCCGGCGTGTCGGACGCGAACGGCTCCTTCCCGGTCGCGCAGGAAGTGCCCGTCTACCCCTTCAACAGCACCGTCACCCGTAACGTCACGGTGTTCAACGACGACTTCAGCAACACGTCCGTCGGCCTCACGTGGACGGCGTACCTCAACCAGGTCGGCGGGACCGTCATCGGCTCCGGCACCACCAACCTCGCCATCCCGCTCGGCTCCCGGGTCACCCAGCCGATCTCGTTCACCACACCGGCCCACGGCGCCAGCGTGTACCTGGTGCTGTCCACCACCAAGGGCGGCACCACCACGTTCACCGACTCTGTGGAGTACCTCAACCTGGGCTACACGACCAGTGTGGACGACGCCGCCTCCGCGGTGACCTACACCGGCTCCTGGGGTCACGGATCCGGGGAAGGGGGCCTGTACAACGGCACCAACTCTTACAACAACACCTCCGGCGACACCGCGACGCTGAGCTTCACCGGCACCGGGGTCACACTGCACGCCGTGACCGCCTCCAAACACGGC
>NZ_JAEKKT010000400.1 GCF_019510245.1 Streptomyces sp.
ACCGTGGGCCGCTGCCGCTGCCGCTGCCGCTGCCGCTGCCGCTGCCGCTGCCGCTGCGCTGACGACCGCCCTGCGCCATGCGGATACCGGTGGACCGGGCCGAGTGACGCTGCCGGGAGTGGACCATCTGATGCGCGACGTCGACCATCCGAACACGCCCGCGCAGCCCGTGCTCGGCGCCCTGCGCCGGTTCACTCGACACTGACGCCGACCAAGCACCTCACCCAACTTCTGGTTCCGCGTGGGGAACTCGTCGTCCTCTCGAAGTCAGACGGCGGCAGGCGCGACACCTGTCGTGCGCGCCTGCCGCATTGCGGCCTTTCAGTCCCGCGGTGCGACGCGGATACGGTTCCCGTCAGGATCGGCTGCGAGGAACGTCAGCCCGAACCCCGCGTCATGAGGCTCGCGCAGGATCGTGACCCCGTTGGACTTCCACTGCTCAAAGGTCGCGTTGAGCTCGTCGGGTCCACCGTCGATGGCCAGGCAGACCTCACTGGTGCGCGGGACGTCCGGAGACAGATGCTCGAACTGGCCAGACCACAGACCGAGGTCAGCGCCCGGCCCGAGGTCGAAGGTGATGTATCCCGGAGTCTCGAACGAGGGGCTCATGCCGAGGAGGCCGCCGTAGAAACGAGCTGCGGTGGGAGCGTCGTTCACGTAGACGATGGACACGACGGAAGTGGTCATGGTTGTTCCTTCTCACAGGTGGTCGGTACGCCTCCACCAGCCTGACCGGGATATGCGCCGCATCGTGTCGCAAATTCCTGAAAAAATTGGTGTGTGACCCCAGACCGCTTCTTCACCCTGATGCTGCTCCTCGAATCGAGGGAAGCCGTCACCACACAGGAACTCGCCTCAGCGCTCGGGGTGTCCCTTCGAACCATCACCCGAGATCTGAACTGGCTCCGCGACGCCGGTCTGCCGGTGACCGCACACCGGGGCCGCCTCGGAGGCGTGACCATGCTGCCCGGATCCGGACTCGACCTCACGCGACTCACACCGGGCGAACGTGATCATCTGTCGCTCACCGGGCTGGATGAGAAGCAACGTGCGGAGCTCAACGCATCGGTCGAAAGTCGGCGCGCGCTCTCCAAGATCGCCGCTACACGGCCGCGTCGAGTTCGTGAGCTCCTGCCGCTCACCGACGTAGTACACGTGGACAGCCGTCCCTGGCGTCAGGCACGAGCTTTCGGCACGACTCCGGCTTCGCTGATCGACGCAGTGCGGCGAGGTCGCCGGCTACGGATCGAGTACGACAGCCCACGCGAGTCATGCCCACGCGACCTGGTCGTGGATCCCTACGGGCTGTTCGCCAAGGCCGGCATCTGGTACCTCGTCGCCGACGCTGCCCGAGTGCCACGGATGTACCGACTCGAACGGATCACGACGTGGAAGGAAGTCGACCAGCCCCGACGGATCCGCGAGAGCCAGACCCTGGCCACCGTCGCTGCAGCGCTCATTATTCAGTGGGAACACAACCACGCGATAGAGGTCAGCGCCACCATCGACCAGACCCAGATCGAGCGAGCGCAACGGATCTTTGGCCTACGACTCGTCCGGGACGACCATGAAGAATCCGCCACCGGCCACAAGGTAACAATCCGCTTCCTGCATCTGGAGGACGTGCGAGCACTACTGCCGTTCGGGAGCGCCATCACTGTGCACGGCCCCACCGAAGCCAGGGCTCACCTCCGTGACCTCGCCACCAGTCTTGCCCACCACTATGCGCCGTCACCAACGTCCTGACCCGCAACAGTTGGTGCCTTGACCGCACAGGCCCGCTGGGCCGTTCACGCCGCAACAGCGAGGAAGTGCCCGCCTCAGCGGAGCCCTTCTCGCCGCGGATGCGAGTGCGTTCCCTGCGTTCGGCAGCCAGGACGTGAAAGGCGGTATTCGCCCTGGCCGCGGGCTTTCAACGCACCGAATATCGCTTGAATTTTGCCTCATAGGCAACTCCGCGTACGCGATATCTAACCCACCGTGAGGACTGCGTAACCCCTCTTTATTCCGGATGACGTCATTCGGTAATTCCCGCTGGCTGAAGTGGTCGTCACAACCAGCGGCGAGGTGCCAAGCCTCGGCGCCTCGCATGGAGGATTTCATGCCGGAGCTGTATTTCCATGTGCGCTGGCCCGACGGAGAGACTCAGCGCTGTTACTCACCTTCCACGGTAATCGAGGACTACCTCACCACCGGTGGCGTGTACGAACTCGGTGACTTCGTGGAGCGGAGCCGGACGGCACTCGGTATCGCGAGCGACCGGGTGCGCGAGAAGTACGGGTTCGCGTGCACCGGGGCGTCCGACCAGCTGGCGCAGATCGAGGAGACCGCGGCCGCGTACGCCTGTCTCGATGGCGCCAAGGTCGCCGTCGAGGCCCTGCGCAGTGCCGACGGGAGCGCGAGGTGAGCGCGCGGCGGCTGGTCGGGGCCCTCCCGCACAGCCTGAAGGGCATGGGAAGTGCCACCGTCCCGGTCGCGGTCGTCGGTGGGGGGCAGGCCGGTCTGTCGGTGAGTTACTGCCTGCGTGAGCGTGGCATCGAGCACGTCGTCGTCGAGCGGAACCGGGTGGGCCAGGAGTGGCGTGAGCGCCGTTGGGACTCGTTCTGCCTGGTGACCCCGAACTGGCAGTGCAAACTGCCCGGCTTCCCCTACCAGGGGGACAGCCCGGACGGGTTCATGGTCCGCGAACAGATCGTTCAGTACCTGGAGGACTACGTCGCCTTCTTCCAGCC
>NZ_JAEKKT010000401.1 GCF_019510245.1 Streptomyces sp.
TCGCCGAAGTCGTAGCGGATACCGATCGCGGTGATCTTCTCGATGAGGTGGCGGTTCACCTCGTCGAAGTCCATCAGCTCGGTGAGCAGCCTGCGCACGGCCTGCGGGCCCGGTTCGGTGGAGTGCAGTTCCATCTGGGCGCGGGTGTTGTCCAGCACGTCCTCGGCGACCGGACGGCGTTCGGCCTGGTAGGTGTCCAGCAGTGTTTCCGGCGCCCAGCCGCGGACCTGTGCGGCCAGTTTCCAGCCGAGGTTGAAGGCGTCCTGAACGCCCAGGTTGAGACCCTGTCCACCGGTGGGCGGATGGATGTGTGCCGCGTCGCCGGCCAGCAGCACCCGGTCCACCCGATAGCGTTCGGCCAGCCGGGTGGCGTCCCCGAAGCGCGACAGCCAGCGCGGGGAGTGCACGCCGAAATCGGTTCCGGCGACAGCGCGCAGCTGTTGTCTGAAGTCCTCGAGGGTGGGCGGTTCCGCACGATCGCCGACTCCCGCGGCAGGCACTACGACGCTGTACGCGCCTTCCCCGAAGGGCCTGAGCCAGAAGCGCTTATTGGTCCTGCCGATCTCGGCCACCTTCGCGGCGATCTCCTCCTGCGGCACACCCACTTTCATCTCGCCCATGAGCGTCTCGGTGCGCGAGGGCTCCCCGGGGAAGCCGACGCCGAGCAGCTTGCGCACCGTGCTGCGCCCGCCGTCACAGCCGACGAGATAGCGCGAACGCAGCCGTTCGCCGTCGGTCAGCTCGACGGTCACGCCTTCGTCGTCCTGCTCGAAACCAGTCACCGCACCGCCGCGCCGGACCTGCGCACCCAGTTGGGTCGCGTTCTCTTCGAGCAGGCGCTCGATCACTGGCTGCGGGATGCCCAGCAGATAGGCGTGCGCGGAATCCAGGTTCTTGGGCGCAGGTTTGTCGATGGCGGCGAAGAGCCCACCGACCGGACGCCTTCTGCCGTGTTCGAGCATTCGGTCCAGTAGTCCGCGCATGGCCATCAGCTCAAGACTGCGCATGTGCAGACCGACGATGCGCACGAAGGACGGGGGCTCGGTTTCCTTCTCCAGAACGAGTACCCGCACATCGTGCAGCCGGAGTTCTGCGGCCAGCATCGCGCCAGTCGGCCCGCAGCCGGAAATGATCACGTCGAACATGAGGTGTTGCCTCTCGGGAGTGCCTTGTGGTGGAGGCGCTCCCGGCGACACCTACGTCAATCGCCCGACCGTGACGGCAAGGGGGAGCACCCACATCGATACAGCGTTCATGGGTCTCACCTCCTCGGGCGGCGTCGCGGTCGACTGCAAGCTACAAGCCCGGGCATTGCTCCGTCCAACCCTTTCCAAAGAGCGTGTGGCGCGATCCTTTTGAACCATGGCGATCCCGCCACTGTCAGCGAGCGATGCCGCGCGCGAGCCTGGTGGGCATAGGGAAGGGACACCATTCATGACTCGCATCGCCATCAACGGATTCGGCCGCATCGGACGCAATGTGCTGCGCGCGCTCCTCGAACGGGACAGCGCCCTGGAGGTCGTCGCCGTCAACGACCTCACCGAGCCCGCCACTCTCGCGAGGCTGCTCGCCTACGACAGCACGGCCGGCCGACTCGGCCGTCCGGTGACCGTCGACGGCAACACCTTGGTCGTCGACGGCCGTCGCATCACCGTGCTCGCCGAGCGTGAACCGGCGCAACTGCCGTGGGCCGAGCTCGGCGTCGACATCGTGCTGGAGGCCACCGGGCGGTTCACCTCGGCCAAGGCCGCCCGCGCCCACCTCGACGCGGGCGCGAAGAAGGTCCTCGTCAGCGCGCCCTCGGACGGCGCCGACGTCACGCTGGCCTACGGGGTCAACACCGACGCCTACGACCCGGACGTGCACACGATCGTCTCCAACGCCTCGTGCACGACCAACGCGCTCGCACCGCTCGCCCATGTGCTCGACGAGCTCGCCGGCATCGAGCACGGCTTCATGACGACCGTGCACGCCTACACCCAGGAGCAGAACCTCCAGGACGGCCCGCACCGCGACGCCCGTCGCGCCCGCGCCGCCGGCGTCAACATCGTGCCCACGACGACCGGCGCGTGACGTGACCCGCGAGGACGTACTGGCGGCCTACCGCTCCGCCGCCGAGGGGCCCCTCGCGGGCGTCCTCGAGTACTCGGAGGACCCGCTCGTCTCCTCGGACATCACGGGCAATCCCGCGTCGTCGATCTTCGATTCGGCCCTGACCCGCGTCGAGGGCCGCCATGTGAAGGTCGTCGCCTGGTACGACAACGAGTGGGGTTTCTCGAACCGCGTGATCGACACGCTGGAGCTCCTGGCCAACGGCTGACCGGGACCCGGACACGGACAGCCGCGCGTGACCGTCTTGGCCGGTGATGATCCTGGATGACAGGATCATCACCGGTCGAGTAGATGACATCGGCGTCGACGGGAGTCCGCATGGCCGCCATCCGTGGCATCGAGGTCGTCGTCTTCGATGTCCTCGGCACTCTCGTCGACGAACCGAGCGGGCTTCGAGCGGGGATCCGTGAAGCGGTGCCCGGGTCCGACGAGGCGCAGGTCGACGAACTGCTCGCGCTGTGGCAGCGGTACGGCGAACGAGAGCAGCAACGCATCGGCCAGGGCGACCGTGCGTACGCCAGCACCTCGGTCATCGACGCAGAAGCCGCTCAACTGGTCGCCGCTCAGGCCGCGTTCACCGATACGTCGACCGTGGCCCGGCTGGCCACGGCGGGGCGGCGACTGCCTCCCTGGGACGATTCTCCGGCCGGTCTCGAGCAGCTGTCCCCGCACTTCCCCGTACTCGGGCTCTCCAACGCCGCACACACCGTGCTGCTCCGGCTCAACGCCCACGCCGGACTCCGCTGGCACCAGGCCCTGTCCGCCGAAACCGTCCAGGCCTACAAGCCGGCCCCGGAGGTGTACCAACTCGCCCTCGACACCGCAGGATGCGCACCGGACCGCGTCCTCATGGTGGCCGCTCACGCCTGGGACCTGCGCGGAGCCCAGGCGAAGGGGATGCGGACCGCCTACGTCCATCGGCCCGTCGGGGAACCGCCGACGGACCACGACGACTTCGACGGACGGTTCGACGGACTGGACCAACTGGTCGGCGCGCTGACGGACAGGTAGATCCCCGGCCGCCATTTGCCGGTGGCCGGAGGGAGGCGCGCTAGAGGAACGGCGTACCGGCGTCCAACCCGGACAACACCCGCCCGTACAGCTCCAGATTGGCGGCGGGGTTGACGAAGGAGTGCAGACTCAGGGCGTTGAGGTCCCGCACGGCACGCTGGACCGGCACCTCCAGACGCAGCGACGACGCGCCGGATGCGGAACCGATCAGGTCCACGGCCTCCTTGCACAGCCGCGCCACATAGCCGGCCTGGGCCCGGATCCGGGCCCGTTCCTCCGGCGTGTACGGATTGCCGTCCGCGACCCGGGCGTCGATCAGCGACACGAAGTCGGCGGTGAGCAGTTCGGCACAGGAGATCTTCATCGCCGCCTCGGCGAACTGCAGGTGCGTCAGCGGGGCGGCGTGCTGCTGCTCGTGGATCGTGTAGGTGATGCCCCGTTGATGGATGCGCTCGCCGAACTCCGCCAGTGCCGCCCGGGCCGGACCGAGGGCGCCGGCCGCTGTCCAGGCGCAGAACAGCAGGAGGACGGGCATGCCGTAAAAGGGGTCGGCGCTGTTGCGCCGGGAGGGGAAAGATCCGCCCAGCAACGGCCCCAGGGGCAGCACTCGGTGGGCGGGCACATGGACGTCATGGGCGACGACACTGTTGCTGCCGCTGCCGGCCAGACCGGAGACGTGCCAGTCGTCGAGCACGTCGAGTTCGGTCATCGGGATGGCCGTCCACAGCAGATCCGGTGGGCCGCCCCCGGAGTCCGCGACAGCGGTCAGCAGGTGCCAGTCGGAGTCCTGGCAGCCGGTGGCGAACGGAGAGGTTCCGTCGACCACGTAACCGCCGTCCACCGGACGGGCCCTCGCCTTCGGTACGAGGGTGCCGCTGACCCGTACGTCGGGGCCGGTGAAGATCTCGTCCTGCGCCTCGTCCGGGAAGAGCGCCGCGATGAACGCGCACCCGGCCTGGATCAGCGCCATGAACCCCGTCGACCCGCACGCGGCGGAGACCTCGCTCAGTACGTCGACCTGCGTACGCACCGAGATCTGGTAACCGCCGTAGCGGCGGGGCACGTTCATGCGGGGGACCCCGGCGTCGGTGAGAGCCGTGACGACCTCGCCGGTCACCCGGCGTTCCCGTTCGGTGCGCAGGGCGTGCGAACGGATGAGAGGCTGGAGTTTCCGTACACGTTCGACGAGGTCGGCGTCCGAAGTCGGTGCGGATGAACCAGCCAAGGCAAGACCTCCGGGGCCCCGTTGCGCAGCGAACCCTCACCGTGACGCCGAACCTGCCGGGTGTCAACGTCCGCTTCCGGCCGTGCTGTTGATGCGATCCAGCCCGAGGTGAACGTGGGCCGTACCTCCGCCCCGCGCGCTCGGCCCCCCACCCGGCCACCCCTCCGCGAAAGGCTCCCCCCCCATGCATCGCTACGTT
>NZ_JAEKKT010000200.1 GCF_019510245.1 Streptomyces sp.
AAGGCTCCCAGTAGACGACTGGGTTGATAGGCCGGATCTGGAAGCCAGGTAACTGGTGGAGGTGACCGGTACTAATAGGCCGAGGGCTTGTCCTCAGTTGCTCGCGTCCACTGTGTTGGTTCTGAAACCACGAACAGCCATACGGTTGTGTTTCATAGTGTTTCGGTGGTCATAGCGTGAGGGAAACGCCCGGTTACATTCCGAACCCGGAAGCTAAGCCTCACAGCGCCGATGGTACTGCAGGGGGGACCCTGTGGGAGAGTAGGACACCGCCGAACAAATATTATAAAAGAGCCCCACACCTCACGGTGTGGGGCTCTTTTGCGTTAGTCAGAAAGTGACGGCCGCGGTATCGGCCGTGCCGCCCTTTCGGCCCGGGGCCTCCTGCCAGCTCCAGTAGAGGTTCGTGTGCGAGATGACCTGCTCCGGGGCCGGCGCGCCGTACTGGGTGAGGTCCTCCGTCGTGTGGGCGTCGGCCACCAGCGTCGCGTCGTAGCCGCGGACCAGCGCGCCGTGCAGGGTGGAGCGGATGCAGGCGTCGGTCTGGGCACCGGTGACGACCAAGCGGCCCACGCCGCGTTCGGCCAGTACGGACTCCAGCTCGGTGTCCTCGAAGGAGTCTCCGTAGCGCTTGTGGACGAGGGGCTCGGTGGCTTCGCGGACGAGTTCCGGGACGTACTGCCAGGGGGCGCTGTCCGGCTTCAGTTCGTCGCTGGAGTGCTGGATCCAGACGACGGGGATCGCCTCGGAACGGGCCTTGGCGAGCAGGGTGTTGATGTTGGCGATGACCTCGTCGCGGTTGTGGGAGCTGTCCACCACCCCGTTCTGCACGTCCACTATCAGCAGGGCGGTGTTCGGGCGGTTCGGGAGAGTCGTCATGGCGCCCACCGTAGACCGCGGCACTGACAAATCAGGTGAGTGCGGTGGGCGGTGGGGGCTAGCGTGGCTGCATGAGTGCTACGACCAGCGGCGATTACGTGATTCGCGCGATACGGGCCGACGAGTGGGAGGCCGTCAAGCGGCTGCGCCTCGCCGCGTTGCGGGATCCGGTCGCGGACATCGCGTTTCTCGAGACCTATGACGACGCCCTGGGGCGGCCGGACTCCTTCTACCAGGAGCGGGCGGCGCGTTCGGCCGGGGAGCCGAGTGGTGCGCGGCAGTTCATCGCCGAGGCCGCGGACGGGGAGTGGGTCGGGTCCGTGACCGTGCTGATCGAGGAGGCGGGGACCGCGGACTGGGCGGGGTCCCCGGTCGAGCGGCGCCAGGGGCATGTGGTGGGCGTGTTCGTACGCCCCGAGCACCGGGGGAGCGGGCTGGTCAAGGCGTTGTTCGACGCCGGTGTGGCCTGGGCTCGGGAGCGGGGTGCGGAGCGGGTGCGGCTGCTGGTGCACGAGGACAACGCCCGGGCGCAGGGGGCCTACCGGAAGGCCGGGTTCGTGCCGAGCGGGGTGACCGTGCAGCTGGAGGCGGACACCGGCAAGCGGGAGTTCGAGTTCGTGCTGGAGTGGTCTGCCTAGACCGGCAGTTCCCGGTGCGGCCAGCGGGAGCGGGCCTGTTCGTGGGAGCGGAGCAGGGCGAGGGACGGCAGGCCCTGGTCGGTGCCGGTGGCCAGGAGGTCGGGGAGCTGGGGGAGCGGGGCCACGGCCGCCACGTCGTCCAGGACCAGGGTCAGTGGTGGGTCGAGCCGACCGGAGGATGACCGTTCGGCCATGCGCCGGCCGTGCTCGACCACGCTGGAGACGAGGGCCGTCAGGAGGGGCATCGCGCCGGGGTTGGTCCTGGGGTCCTCGATGGATTCACCGACCACATAAAGCGTGCCCCCTTCGGCGATGAAGGAATCCAGGGCGAGGGCATCGGTTCGGTTGGGTGTGCAGGCCTCGCGGACGTTGACCGTGAAGAGGGCGGCGAGCGCCCTGGCCGTCAGCTCCTGTGCGATGTCGCGGCGTTCGGGGTGGGACGTGAGGGCGGCCTCCAGCTCGCCCGCGGCGCCCGGTGCGGCCTTCGGGTGGGTGCGGAGGGTGCGTACGGCGTCCTGGACGCCGGTGCCCTGGGCCCAGCGGTGGACGTGCCGGATCGTGCGGTTCTCCAGGGCGGCGGCGTGCAGATAGCTGCGCAGGAGGGTCTCGGCGGTGTCGGTGACGGTCTGGTCGATCTTCGCGGTGGGCCGGACCGGAGTGAGGAGGGCCTGGGCGCGCCGGACCGCCGTGGGCTTGTCCTCGCAGTGGGCCGTGGGGGACCAGTGGAAGCGGGCGGGGGTGTCGCAGAGGTGGTTCGGGTCGTAGAGGAGGACGGGGCCGAGTTTGGCTCTGGCGTCCTTCGTCTCCGACCAGAGGGCGGGGTTCGAGGTGACGACGAGGGCGGGGCCGAGTGCGTCCTGGATCGCCTGGGTCGCGGTTGCCTGCCGGCTCTCCCGCGGTGCCGCGTGGACCCTGGTCCAGGTGGCCGGCCGGTCACCGCCGGCGGGGGCGGGGCGGACGGCTTCCAGGGGGCGTTCCGGTTCCGTCGGGGTGCGCAGCGGAACTGGGGCGGGCGGCGGGGCCGCCGGCTCCTGGAGAGCCTCCTGGAAGGCCGGCCGGTGGGCCTCCTGGAGCGTTTCCGGCTCGGCGCGGGGCTCCGGGACCGCGGTCGCGTGTCTGCTCTTCGCCGTCGCCGCACGTCTTCTTCTCCCGGCCCGCCACCGGGCGACCGTCCCCAGCACGAACACGGCGAGGACGATCAGGACCATCAGCTGGCCGATGAACAGGCCCCAGAACAGTCCCCAGCCGGCCAGTCGGTCCGCCGGTGTGTCCGGCCAGGCGCCCGTGATGTCGTGCGGGGAGCCGATGAGGTGGCGCATCGCGAGCGGGGTGTGGGAGAGGTCGACGGTCGACGGCCAGCTGCCGTGGGCGAACCAGGCCGCGAGGCCCGTCGCCGTCCACACCAGGAACGTGATGCCGAGCAGGAACCCGAGTATGCCGATCAGCAGGCCGTCGGGGATGCCGCCGCCCTGCTGGTCGCGCTCCTGCCGAGGGTCCGGTCTCACGAGAGGCCTCCCTACGCCACCGTCGACTCGGAGTCGCCGAGGTGCTGCTCCACGAAGGCCGCCGCCCGCTGTTCCGCTTCCAGTTCGGCGGCGAGGAGCGCGTCGTCCTCGGCCATGACGTCGCTGGACGACTCGGTCATCGCGCGGTCCGTGAAGACGAGCGGGCGTTCCGTCTCGGTGACCAGGTGTTTGACCACTTGGACGTTGCCGTTGACGTCCCAGACGGCGATACCGGGGGTCAGGGTCGGGATGATCTCGACCGCCCAGCGGGGCAGGCCCAGCACGCGGCCCGTAGCCCGTGCCTCGTCCGCCTTCTGGGCGTAGACCGTCCTCGTCGACGCCATCTTCAGGATCGCGGCGGCCTCCTTGGCCGCCGCGCCGTCCACCACGTCGGAGAGGTGGTGGACTACCGCCACGAAGGACAGGCCGAGCCGGCGGCCGAACTTCAGCAGGCGCTGGAACAGCTGGGCCACGAACGGGCTGGCGATGATGTGCCAGGCCTCCTCGACCAGGAAGATGCGCTTCTTGCGGTCGGGGCGGATCCAGGTGTGCTCCAGCCACACGCCGACGATCGCCATCAGGATGGGCATGGCGATGGAGTTGCGGTCGATGTGGGAGAGGTCGAAGACGATCAGCGGGGCGTCCAGGTCGATGCCGACGGTGGTCGGGCCGTCGAACATGCCGCGCAGGTCACCGTCGACCAGGCGGTCCAGGACCAGGGCGACGTCCAGGCCCCAGGCCCGTACGTCGTCTATGGCGACGTTCATCGCCTCGGCCGACTCCGGCTCGGGGTGCCGTAGCTGCTCGACGATGTCCGTCAGGACGGGTTGGCGGTCGAGGATCGTCTCGTTGACGTAGGAGTGGGCGACCTTGAGGGCGAAGCCGGAGCGTTCGTCGAGGCCGTGGCCCATCGCGACCTCGATGATGGTGCGCAGCAGCGCCAGCTGGCCGGTGGTGGTGATCGCCGGGTCCAGCGGGTTGAGGCGGATGCCGTGGTCCAGGGCGGCCATCGGGTCGAGCCGGATGGGGGTTATCCCCAGCTCTTCCGCGATGAGGTTCCACTCGCCGACGCCGTCCTCGCCCTGGGCGTCCAGGACGACGACCTGGCGGTCGCGGAAGCGGAGCTGGCGCAGGACGTAGGTCTTCTCCAGGGCCGACTTGCCGTTGCCGGACTCGCCGAGGACGAGCCAGTGCGGGGCGGGGAGCTGCTGGCCGTAGAGCTGGAAGGGGTCGTAGATGTAGCCCTTGCCGGAGTACACCTCGCGGCCGATGATCACGCCCGAGTCGCCGAGGCCGGGCGCGGCCGTGGGGAGGTAGACCGCCTGGGCCTGGCCGGTGGAGGTGCGCACCGGGGAGCGGGTCGTCTCGACCTTCCCGAACAGGAAGGACGTGAAGGCTTCGGTGAGGACGGACAGCGGGTCCCTCATCAGCGCATCAGCCTCTACCTTCGGATTCCGGTGGCGAAGGGCAGTGTGTTCACGAAGGCGCGGTGGTGCTCGCGGTCGCACCACTCCAGTTTCAGGTACGACTTTCCGGCGGACGCCCTTATCGTGCGCTTGTCGCGGTTGAGGGCCTCCGGGGTACGGGAGGAGACGGTGATGTAGCCGACCAGGTTGACCCCGGCCGCGCCGCTGGCCAGGTCCTCGCCGCGCTGGTCGAGGCGGTTGTGGGCGGCGATGTCGCGGGGGTCGACGGTGCGGTTCATCTTGGCGGCGCGGCTCGCCTCCGCCTCGTCGTTGGTCTTCTCGGTGAGCATGCGCTCGATGGCGACCTCGGTGGGTTCGAGGTCCATGGTGACGGCGACGGTGCGGATGACGTCCGGGGTGTGGACCAGGAGCGGGGCCAGGAAGTTGACGCCGACCGGGGTCATCGGCCACTCCTTCACCCAGGCCGTGGCGTGGCACCAGGGCTCGCGGGTGGCGGACTCGCGGGTCTTCGCCTGGAGGTACGTGGGTTCCATCGCGTCCAGTTCGGCCGGCCAGGCGTTGCGCTGGGTCATGGCCTGGATGTGGTCGATGGGGTGGTCCGGGTCGTACATGGAGTGGATCAACGAGGCGAGGCGGCCCTGGCCGAGGGGCTGGCGGACGCGGATGTCCGCCTCCTGGAGGCGGGAGCAGATGTCGGTGAGCTCGCGGGCCATGACGACCGCGAGACCGGCGTCGCGGTCGAGCCTGCGGCCGGACTGGGGGCGGGCCGCGCGGGCCATCGCCTGGGCCTCGGCGGCCAGTTCGCGGGAGTAGTGCATGCAGGCGACCAGGTAGGCGCGGTGCTGCTCGCTGCTGGTGGAGACCATGGACTGGAGCTGGTCGTATGAGTGGGACAGCCAGGCCGGGGCCTTGTCGTCGCCGCGCTGGGCGACGTCCTTGGCGTGGGCGTCGGGGTCGGCGGGGAGGGTGCGGGCGAGCATCTGCAGGCGGGTGACGAAGCCGTCGCCGTTGGCCACGTGCTTGAGCAGGGTGCCGAAGCGGTCGACGAGGGCTTCCTGGTCCTCGGAGTCGCGCAGGCCGACGCCGGGGCCCTCGATCTCGATGGCCGCCGTCACGGTCTTGCGGTCCGCGTGCAGGAGTACGGCGATCTCGTCGGGGCCGAAGGGCGCGGCGAGCCAGGTGATGCGGCCGATGCCCGGCGGGGGGCCGATCTCGACCTCGCGGCCGTCGAGGCGGGTGCCGGCCTCGGACGCCGTGGAGCGGTAGACGGTGCCGTTGCGCAGGGTCCGCTTGAAACTGCGGTTGATCTCGAACCACTTGTAGAACGTGCGGCGCTTGTACGGCACGTAGACCGCGGCGAGCGCGATCAGCGGGAAGCCCATGAGCAGCACGATCCGCAGGGAGAGGATCGGGACGAGGAGCCCGCACATCATGCCGAGGAACGCGCCCGCGATGATGAGCACGATCTCGCCGGACTCACGGTTCCTGCCGATGATCGCGTTCGGCCGGGCGCGGCCGATGAGATACGTACGGCGGGGCGTGATCGGATGGGACAGGTGGGACTCTGTCGTCAACGCCCTTCACCTCCCGAGCTGTTGTTGCGGGTGTTGCTGGCGTGCGGGGTGTTGGCCGGGCTGGGCGCGCGGGGTGCGGGTGCGGCGGAGGGGACAGTTCCGCCGCCACCACCGGTCGGGGTGCGCGTGCTGTGCGCGGCGACGCCGCCCGAGGCGGGGTTGGCCGGGCGGGCACCGGAGGCGCCGGAGCCGCCGCCCCCGCCGCCGTTGTTGTCGGCGCGGGCGCTGTGGGTTCTGATGCCCTGGGCGACGAGGTTGGCGGGGCTGCTGATGACGGCGGCGGCCTTGCCCTCGGCGCCCTGCATGATGCGGTTGCTGCGGCCGGCCGCGATCTCGTCGCCGAAGCCGGGGACGAACCGGTAGATCATCGCGCTGGCGAAGATGGCGAGCAGGATGATGGCGAGGCCGGAGACGACCGCGGAGAAGGAGTCCGGGCCGCCGTCGGAGGACAGGGCGCCGGCGAGGCCGAGCACTATCACGATGACCGGCTTGACGAGGATGACCGCGATCATGATGCCGGCCCAGCGGCGGACGTGACCCCAGAGGTTCTTGTCGACGAGGCCGGCGTAGACGACGGTGCCGAGCAGGGCGCCGACGTAGAGCAGGGCGGCCCTGATGACGAGCTCGAGCCAGAGCACGCCGGCGGCGAGGATGCTGACGAGGGAGACGACGATCAGCATGATCGGGCCGCCCCCTATGTCGGACCCCTTGCTGAGGGCGCCGGAGAAGGTGCCGAAGAACGTGTCGGTCTGGTTGCCGGTGGTCTTGGCGAGGACGTCGGTGACGCCGTCGGTGGCCGAGACGACCGTGTAGAGGATCAGGGGGGTGAAGGCGGAGGCGAGGACGGTGAGCCAGAGGAAGCCGATGGCTTCGGAGATGGCGGTGGAGAGGGGGACGCCTCGTACCGCGCGCTTGGCCACGGCCAGCAGCCACAGGAGCAGGGTGAGGATCGTCGACGCGGCGAAGACGACGGCGTACTGCTGGAGGAACTTCTCGTTGGTGAAGTCGACGTTCGCGGTCTCTTTGACGGCGCCGCTGAGCTTGTCGATGGTCCAGGAGGCGGCCTTGGCGCACCCCTGTCCGAGGGAGGTGAGGGGGTCGAGGGTGGAGGTGAGGGGGTCGGTGGTGGAGCCGCTGCTGCCGCCGGAGCCGCTCTCGCAGAGCTGCAGGGACGGGCCGGTGATTCCGGCGCAGTTGTTGCTGCTCGGCGTGGCGGACGGGGTCGCGGAGGGGGTTCCGCTCGGCGACGGGGCCGCGGTGGCGCGGGCGGCGAGGAGGATGGCGGAGGCCTGTACGGAGGCCACCAGTCCGGTCAGCTTGAGCACACGGTGCTGGCTAGCGGGCATAGGTGAACCCTCCGAATTCCTGGACCGCCTTGCTGATCTCGTCGGTGCCGGAGACGGGGTTGTCTCCGGTGACCGGGGTGGGGCCGGTCGTCTGGCTGGACTCCAGGACCTTCCAGTCGCCGTCGCTCCAGTTCAGCTTCATGGTGATGGTGAACCAGTTGCTGGTGACCGGGTTGGTGGACTTCTCGCCGGCCATGCCGAACAAACCGTTGCACCAGACCGCGACGGTGGCTTTGGCGTCGCTGTACGCCGTGACCTTGGTGCCGGCGGGGAGCGTGCGGTTGACGAAGGTGCTGCCCGCGGGGGCTCTGCCGTCGGCGTCGAGGCCGGCCTTCTTCAGGAAGTCGGCCGAGTAGTCGGCGTCGAAGCCGGACTGCATGCTGTTCATGACGGCGGGGTCGGCGACGGTCTGCACGATCGAGTGACGGGTGGCCGTGATGAACATGCCGTCGGAGCCCAGCGCCGTCGCGTAGTTGGCCGCCGCGCTCTGCGCTCCCTGGGCGCTGTGTGCGTACCCGGTGGGGATCCCGTCGCTCTTCGTCTCCACCGGCTTGGTGCCGCTGGCCGCCGTCGGGGAGGTCGCCTGGCCGCCGCCGTTGCCGGTGCTGCCGGTGTCGGCGTTGTTCGAGGGGGCGTCGTTCCCGCCTCTGTTCGCGAAGGCGATCGCCGCGATGAGGAGGACGACCACGCCGACGATCGTGACCAGGCTCCGGGAGGAGGACCGGCCGCCGCGGCGGGAGGCACCGCCGTACGGGTCGCCCTCGGGCAGGCGGGTGCGGGTGTGGCCGCTCTCCGGGTAGCCGGGCTCGTCTCCGAGGCTCATGCCGGGTACTCCCCCTCCACGTCGTACCGGAACGCGTAGCAGTACGACGGTAGCCGTGCTGGTTCCCGCGCGGGCGCGGTGTGGTGACTCGACATCAGGGAAACGCAACCTCGGAGCGGGGGAAAGGGAGGCGCAGGTCGGCTAGACGGCCATGCCGTACACGATGGTGAACAGGGTGCCGAGGGAGCCGATGATGAAGACTCCGGTCAGTCCGGCGATGATGAGGCCCTTGCCCTGTTCGGCGCTGAAGGTGTCGCGGAGGGCCGTGGCGCCGATGCGCTGTTTGGCGGCACCCCAGACGGCGATGCCGAGGCAGAGCAGGATGGCGACGGCCATGACCACCTGGATCATCGTCTTCGCTTCGTTGCCCAGGCTGCCGAAGGGGCCCCAGTCCGGAGCGATTCCGCCGATGATGGTGTTGATGTCACCCTTGTCGGCTGCAAGGAACATGTAAGTCACCGCCCCTGGTGGGTAGTTCTGTCCGCCCCTGCCCGGTGCAGAGGTCACGCATCATTCTCGCCGACAACGCCGCCGGAGTATGTCGACTTGACGTCATTGATTGGCGGGTTTCGTACGAAGGGGTCGTACGGTCACTCTGTGTATCACGGCAGGTCACGCCGGGCAATGAGGCCTGGGCGGAACCTGCGGTGTAGTTCCGTCGTTGTGCCCTTTTACGGCCTGACGGGGTTTTTGACGGCCAGTCGGGTGAACCCACCGTCCCGATGTTCTCATGACGAACGGGCCGCGGCTGGTTGCCGCGACCCGTGAGACCCGCCGGAGAGAGAAGCCGGACAGGAGCCGGACTAGTTGGCGAAGGCGGTGATGCCCTCGGGGGTGCCCCAGCCGGTCGGACCGTCGTAACCGGTGGTGGCGGTGCAGTAGTACGAGACGGAGCAGGAGCCGTTGTTGCCGCTCGTCACGTCGTTGAGGTACGAGGTGCCCGCGTAGTCGTACGGGTACTGGGCGGGGTAGGTGCCGCTGGCCGGGTTGCCGGCGAGGGCGTAGACGCCGGCGATGATCGGCGCGGAGACGCTGGTGCCGCCGAAGGTGTACCAGCCGGCGGTGACGCCGTAGGAGTCGTAGACGGAGACGCCGGTCGCCGGGTCGGCCACCGCGGAGACGTCGGAGATCATGCGCTTGGTGCAGCTGGTGTCGGTCTGCCAGCTGGGCTTGGCGTCGTAGGCGGAGCAGCCGGAGCCGGTGCCCTCGGTGGAGCTGGTCTTCCAGACGGTCTCGGTCCAGCCGCGGGTGGTGGAGGACGTGGACAGCTTGGTGCCGCCGACCGAGGTCACGTAGCGGGAGGCGGCCGGGTACTCGGCGCCGTAAGCGCTGTCACCGGCGGAGACGGTGATGGCGACACCTGTGTGGTTGAAGTACGAGGAGTCGTACGAGGTGTCCGAGGAGGACTCGCTGCCGCCGTAGCTGTTGGACACGAACTTCGCGCCCAGGGTGACCGCCTCGTTCACCGCTGTGCCGAGGTTGGCCATGGTGGCGCTGGTGGCCTCGACGAGCAGGATCTTGCAGTTCGGGCAGATCGCGGAGGCCATGTCGAGGTCGAGGGAGATCTCCTCGGACCAGCCGGCGTCGGAGGAGGGCAGCGAGGTGGTGGAGCCGGTCTGGCTGACCTTCTTGAAGCAGCCGTTGGCCGTGGTGCAGGCGGAGAGGCCGTAGTACGAGCGGTAGGTCGCGAGGTCGGACTCGGCGTTCGGGTCGTTGTACGCGTCGACGATCGCGATGGTCTCGCCCGAGCCGTTGGAGGCGGCGGCGGAGGTGAGGCCGTAGGCCGACCGGAGGTTGGTCGGGCTGTAGCCGGAGGGGGTGGACGCGTCGGCGGCCTTGGGGGTGATGCCGGTCTTCGCGGCCTGCTGCTTCTGGTAGGCGGTGAGACCGCCGGTGACGCGGTAGGAGTTGCAGGCCAGTTCGCCCTTGTGCTTGGGGGTGGCACAGGGGGTCGCGGTGTAGGTCACCTTGGACGACGCCGAGGGTGCCGCGTCGGCCTGGACGGCGGTGCCGAGGCCGGCGAACACCAGCGCGGCCGTGGCCGCTGCGGCGGCGCCGATGCGGCGCCAGCTGCGGCGGGCGGACGGTCTGTTGGGGGGAGTGGAACGCATACGTGCAGCCTCCTGAGTTCCGGTACTGGGGTTGGAACAGGGGCGGTGCGGGTGCGAGCTGGTGCGTTCGCCGTCGGTACGGGTTCCCCGGCGGCGGGGCGGCGGCCCGCGAAGAGAATCCTTTGTTGAGTACGTGACAACAAGGGGCTGCTGGAATCCTGACTTCCGCATTGCCGAACGAGGCCTTCGCGTGACCCTTCGATGGCCGCCCGTTGTCCTGCGGGTGACGGCTGCTTGACTCAACTCACAGGAAATGCACGGGAGTTGCAAAGGGCATGGAACCGGCGTCACCGGGGACGCGAAAAACGGGCCACGGCCGGATGCCGTGGCCCGTCTCTCTTTCCCTGCCGCCGAGGGGACCCCACGTCCCCCTCACGGTGGCGGCTCCCCGTGACCCGACGGGGAGGTCAATCGGCGAAGGGCTCAGCCGGTGAAGGCGTCGGTCCCCTCGGGGGTGCCCCAGCCGGTCGGGCCGTCGTAGCCGGACGTGGCGGTGCAGTAGTACGAGACGGAGCAGGAGCCGTTGTTGCCGCTCGTCACGTCGTTGAGGGCGGAGGTGCCGGCCGCGGCGTACGGGTACTCGGCCGGGTAGTCGCTGCTGCCCGGGGTGCCGGCGAGGGCGTAGACCGAGGCGATGAGCGGCGAGGAGGCGCTGGTGCCGCCGTAGGTGTTCCAGCCGGTGCCGTCGGAGCCGTAGGAGTCGTAGACGGAGACGCCGGTGGCGGGGTCGGCGACGGCGGAGACGTCGGAGATCATGCGCTTGGAGCAGCTGGTGTCGGTCTGCCAGCTGGGCTTGGCGTCGTAGGCGGAGCAGCCGGAGCCGGTGCCCTCGGTGCTCGACGTCTTCCAGACCGACTCGGTCCAGCCGCGGCTGTTGGAGGAGGTCTTCAGGGCGGTGCCGCCGACGGCGGTCACGTACCGGGAGGCGGCCGGGTACTCGGCGCCGTAGCCCTCGTCACCGGCGCTCGCGGTGATGGCCACGCCCGCGTGCTTGTAGTACGAGGTGTCGTACGTGGTGTCCGAGGACGACTCGGAGCCGCCGTAGCTGTTCGACACGAACTTCGCGCCCAGCTTGACGGCCTCGTTCACCGCCGTGCCCAGGTTGGCGTCGGAGGCCGACTTCGCCTCGACGAGCAGGATGTTGCAGTTCGGGCAGGTCGCGCTGACCATGTCGAGGTCGAGGGACTCCTCGCCGGCCCAGCCGCTGTCGGCGGAGGGGAGGGAGGTCGTGGAGCCCGTCTGGGAGACCTTCTTGAAGCAGCCGTTGTCGGTCGTGCAGTCCGACAGGCCGTAGTACGAGCGGTAGGTCGCCAGGTCTTCCTCGGCGTTCGGGTCGTCGTAGGCGTCGACGATGGCGACGGTCTCGCCCGAGCCGTTGGAGGCGGCGGCGTCGGTCAGGCCGTAGGCGGACTGGATGTCGCTCGGGCCGTATCCGGTGGGGGAGTCGGAGGCGGCGTTCGGCTTGACGGTCTTCGGCGCGACCCCCTTGAGGGCGGCCTGCCGCTCCATGAAGGCGGTGGTGCCGCCGGTGACCCGCAGGGCGTTGCAGGCGGCGTAGCCCTTCTTCGGGGTGGCGCCGCAGCCGGCCTTCTCGTACCGGACGTGGGCCTTCGCGACCTGGGCGGCGATGGCCTTGGCGCTGACCTTGTGGGCCGCGGTGGTGGTCGCGGTGGCCGCGCTGGCGTGGGCCGCGGTGCCGAAGCCGGCGACCAGGAGCGCGGCGGTGGCCGCGGCCGCGGAGCCCATCCGGCGCCATCTGCCGGCTATGTGGGGGGAGTTGGGGGTGGTCGTACGCAACGTACAGCCTCCTGGGAGGGGTTCGGACAGAGGCCTGCGGGTGGGGGACCACCGGTGTCGTCGCCGGTGGGGGCGGCGGCCCGCGACGAACCATCCCCTTGTTGAGTACGCGACAACAAGGTGGGTTTCGGAATCCTGACTTCCGCGTTACTGAAGGGCGGGAAGGGCTTACTGATCAATGGGGCCCGGATGGCCGGAAGTTGGGGTTCGGTTGACCTGAAGCTCCCGTGGGGCGGGGCTCAATGCGCGTTGATCGGGGCGTACCGAGCCGCCGCGGGGCTCGAACGGGCCCTGGGTCAGCGGGGCTTGAGGCCGTGCAGGAGAAGGTGGATGTGCTGGTCCAGGCCGGCCAGCACCGCGTCCGGCCGGAGGGTGCCGTTGGTGGCCAGTACGGCCAGGCCGTGGATGCCGGCCGCGGCCGCGAACATGACGGCCTCCGGGTCGCCCGCGACGATCTCGCCGCGCCGCTGTGCGTCGGTGACCAGTTGGACGAAGTGGCCCATGGAGTGTTCCGCGGCGGTGGCCAGTTCGGGGTCGATGTCCGGGTCGTGCTTGCGGGAGTACATCAGCTCCAGCAGCTCGGGGTTTTGGATGGCGAAGGTGACGTAGGCACGGGCGAGTGCGGTGATGCGCGGTTCGAGGGGGGCCTCCGGGCGGTCCGTGGAGTCCAGGGTCTGGTTCAGGCGCTGGAACCCGCTCGCGGCGAGCGCGTCCAGCAGGGCCTGCTTGTCCTTGAAGTGCCGGCCGGGGGCGGCGTGGCTCACCCCGATGTCGCGGGCCAGTTCGCGCAGGGACAGGGCGCCGCTGCCCTTCTCGCGCAGGGTGCGCTCGGCGCTGGCGAGCAGGGCGGCGCGCAGGTCTCCATGGTGGTAGGGGCGGCTTTGCGACATGCGGGTCATCGTATCCCGATGTTGTCGTTGACAGCATTGTTGTCGACGTCTACATTGGCGGGCATGGCTGAGAAGAAGCACAAATGGAACGTTTCCGACCTCCCAGGTCTCTCCGGACGTACGGCCGTGGTCACCGGCGCCAACAGCGGCCTCGGCCTCACGGCCGCGGACGCGCTGGCCCGGGCCGGTGCGCACGTGGTGCTGGCGGTACGGGACCCGGAGCGCGGGCGGGCGGTCGCGGCGCGGGTGAACGGCAGCACCGAGGTCCGCCGCCTGGACCTGGCCGACCTGTCCTCGGTCCGGGAGTTCGCCGCGGGCTGGGACCGCCCGCTGGATCTCCTGGTCAACAACGCCGGCGTGATGATGCTCCCGGAGCTGCGCACCAAGGACGGCTTCGAGATGCAGTTCGGCACGAACCACCTGGGCCACTTCGCGCTGACCAACCTGCTGCTGCCCTACCTCACGGACCGTGTGGTCACGGTCTCCTCGAGCCTGCACCGGAGCGGCGACGGAGTGATCCACTTCGAGAACCTGAACCTCGAGGGCATCTACAACCCGACCCGCGCCTACTCCCAGTCCAAGCTGGCGAACCTGTTGTTCGTGCTGGAACTCCAGCGCCGGCTGACGGAGGCCGGCTCCCGCGTCCGCGCCCTCGCCGCCCACCCCGGCTACGCGGCCACCAACCTGCAGAGCCACGCCGCCAACCCGCTGGCCCGCCTGGGCATGCGGCTCGGCAACCGCCTCGTCGCCCAGGACGACCGCGCGGGCACCCTCCCCACGCTGTACGCGGCGACCCAGGACCTGCCGGGCGCGAGCTATGTCGGCCCGGACGGCCTGGGCGAGATGCGGGGCGCGCCGACCCTGGTCGGCCGCAGCGCGGCGGCGAGCGACCCGGCGGCGGCCCGCAGGCTGTGGACGCTGTCGGAGGAGATGACGGGGGTGACCTGGCCGCTCGGGGTGGGGGCCGTGTGAACACCGCATGCCCGGGATGACCGCCCAGTCTCCGGACGCCCGGCGGACCCCTCGCGGCACCCCGATACGGTGAGCGGATACGACGGACACGACGGCTCTCCGGGAGGTGGCCGGATGAGCGGCGGCGCCGTGGACTTCACGCTCGGCGGGCGTACGGCCCTGGTGACCGGCTCCGTGCGGGGGCTGGGCCTGGAGATGGCGCGAGGGCTGGCCGGCGCCGGTGCGCGGGTGGTCCTCAACGGCCGGGACGCCGTCACGCTGGGGGAGGTGGTGGCGCGCCTGCGCGAGGACGACGGCCTGGACGTGACCGGCGCCGCCTTCGACGTCACCGACCGGGAGGCGGCCGAGGAGGCGGTGACCGCCCTCGGCGCGATCGACATCCTTGTCAACAACGTGGGCCACCGGGACCGCCGGGGCGTCGAGGAGATGGCGCCGGACGAGCTGTCCGCGCTGCTCGACGTCCACCTGACGTCGGCGTACGCGCTGAGCCAGGCGGTCGCCCGGGGCCTGGCCGAGCGGGGCACCCCCGGCCGCATCATCAACGTCTCCTCCGTCGTCGGCCAGCTCGGCCGCATCGGCGACGTCGCCTACGCCACGGCGAAGGCGGGCCTCGACGGCCTGACCCGGGCGCTCGCGGCCGACCTGGGCCCCAGCGGCACCACGGTCAACTCGGTGGCACCGGGCACCTTCGCCACCGACGTCAACGCGGAGTTCGCCGAGGACCCGGAGTGGGGCAGATGGCTGCGGACCCGCACCGCACTCGGGCGCTGGGGCCGCCCGGCCGAGATCGCGGGCATCGTCGTCGTCCTGGCGAGCGACGCGGCGTCGTTCATCACGGGGCAGACGATCGCGGTGGACGGCGGGATGACCACGACGTTCTGAGGCCGCCCGGCGGGGTGAAACCGGCCGGAAGAGCGGTTCCCAGAAAAATCTCAGTGAAGTCGGGAACCGTTTCTCACCTTTGTGGGAGACAGTGGGCGCTGATGAAGCGCACCTCACGCATCTCTGTCACCTCGCGACGCGTCGCGCTCTGCGTCGTCGTCGTGCTGGCCGCCACCTCGGCCTCCGTCGCGGCCGCCGACGAGGCCGCCGGGCCCTTCGGGGTGACCGCGGTGGTCGGATCCACCGCGGAGAGCGCGCGAGTCGGGGCGCTGTTCGGCGCCGACAAGGCCGGGAGCCTGTCCGGCAACCACTTCTGCACCGCCTCCGTCGTGCACAGCCCGCAGCGGGACCTCGTCGTCACCGCCGCCCACTGCATCGACGGGGAGGGCGACGCCACGGGGCTGGTGTTCGTGCCGGGATACCGGGACGGGCAGGCGCCGTACGGGGTGTGGAAGGTCGGGAAGCGGTACCTGCCCGACGGGTGGGCCCACGGGCAGAGCGAGGACAGCGACGTCGCCTTCGCCGTCGTGGACGAAAGAGACGGCAAGCGGGTCGAGGACGTGACCGGGAGCAACCGGTTCGCCGCCGGGGTGGCCACCGGCGCCACCGCGGTCACCGTCACCGGCTACCCCGACTCCCGTGAGGTGCCCGTCAGCTGCACCAACAAGCCCGTCGCCCGCGGCGCCACCCAACAGCGCATCGACTGCCCCGAGTTCACGGGCGGGACGAGCGGGAGCCCCTGGGTGAACGGGGACCACGAGGTGGTCGGGGTCCTCGGCGGGCACGAGCAGGGCGGGGCGACCCCCGACATCTCGTACAGCGTCGTGCTCGGCCGGGAGGCCGCCGAGCTGTACAAGGACGCCACCGGTGACTGAGACGGCCGACTGAGGGAGCGTCATGTGCGCCGTCTTCCTGTGAAATAGCGCCACTCTCGGCCGAAATGGCGTTGAACAGCCCTGACATGGGGGAGGGTTGGGGCGTGCGGAAAGTATGGGTGGTCGGTGGCGCGGTGACGGCGCTCGGGGTGAGCTTCGTCATGCTGCTCGTCGTCGGCGTGTACGTCGTCGCCGGGAACCTTCTCAACGGGGTCGGCGGCGCCGGCAAGACCCTGGCCAAGGGTGCCGTACCGGCCGCGTACTCCACTCTCGTGCAGAAGTGGGGCAACCTCTGCTCCGCCATCAACCCCGCCCTGCTCGCCGCACAGCTCTACCAGGAGAGCGGGTTCAACCCGAAGGCGCAGAGCGCGGCGGCCGCGCAGGGGATAGCCCAGTTCATCCCGGGGACCTGGGCCACCCACGGCATCGACGGGAACGGGGACGGGGTCCGCAACGTCTGGGACCCGAACGACGCCATTCCGTCGGCCGCCTCCTACGACTGCGAGCTCGCCTCGTACGTCAAGGACGTGCCCGGCAACATCTCCGAGAACATGCTCGCCGCCTACAACGCGGGGGCGTACGCGGTCATCAAGTACCACGGTGTGCCGCCGTACAAGGAGACCCAGAACTACGTCAGGACCATCACCACCCTGGAGGAGAGCTTCGCCGCGCCGGTCAGCCGGCTCTCCCCGACCAAGCAGGCCGCGGGGGCCATCAACTACGCCCAGAACAAGCTCGGCACCCCCTACCTCTGGGGCGGCAACGGCACCGCGGCGGACAACGGCCGCTTCGACTGCTCAGGGCTGACCAAGGCGGCGTACGCCAGTGTCGGGATCACGCTGCCGCGGGTCGCCAACGACCAGTACAACGCGGGGCCGCACCCCTCGCGGGGCGAGCTGCTCCCCGGGGACCTCGTCTTCTTCTCCACCGACCTCTCGAACTCCCGCGCCATCCACCACGTGGGGATCTACGTCGGCGGCGGATACATGATCGACGCGCCGTACACCGGGGCCGTGATCCGTTTCGACCCCATCGACTCGGCCGACTACTTCGGGGCCACCCGCGTGACCGAAGATGGCGCGAAAGCACTCCCCACCACGGTGTGAACGGAGCGTATAACCCACCCCCTGAGCTGGGGGTTTGTATCTCTCTTCGATAACGTCTGCGTGATCATTCGGTGGAACCTGGAACGTAGTGGTGTGGGCCGTGCGTTCCTGTTGACGTAGCCGACCACGGGGGTGGCAGCGAGCGACGCACACCAGGTGCGTCCCGGAACGACGACGAAGGGGCCGCAGCGCGATGGCTGTAATCGCCGAATCCGGGTCGAACCCTGACGTCGACCTGCTCTACGACATCAACGGCCTGGCCAAGGAAGCGCCGCACTGGTTCGACCGGGCCATGGAGTTCGTCGGGGAGTACGGGCTGCTGGTCGCGATGGTGCTGCTGGTGGTGTGGTGCTGGTGGTCCGTGCGGCGCCGCGGGGACGAGGACGTGCCGTCCACCATGGCCGCGCTGGTGTGGGCACCGCTCGCCGCCGCGATCGCCGTCCTCGTGAACGTTCCCATCCGCGGCTTCGTCGAGCGGCCCCGCCCGTTCCTCACCCACCAGGGCATCGACGTCCTCGTCTCCGGCAAGACCGACTACTCCTTCGTGAGCGACCACGCGACGATCACCATGGCGCTGGGGGTCGGCCTGTTCGTCGCCAACCGGAGGTTCGGGGTGGCGGGGATAGGGCTGGCGCTGCTGGAGGGCTTCTGCCGGGTGTACATGGGGGTGCACTACCCGACGGACGTGGTCGGTGGCTTCGCGCTGGGTACCGCGGTCGTCCTGCTGCTCTCCCCGCTGGCCACGGCTTTGCTGACGCCGGTGATGAAGGCGGCGGAGGGGTCGGCACGGGTGGGCTGGATCGTGCGGCGGCGGTCGGCGCGGGTGGGACTGGTGCGCGGGGCGCGAACGCCGGTCGAAGCGGAGGAACGCGACCTGGCGGCGTAGGCGGGGCTGAGGCCGGGGGGTTTCACTCGCCCGCGTTGGCGGGGTGCCTCCCCTGGCCTTCGGCCGGGGGGACCCCCATCGCCCCAGCGGCACGACTGCCCGCAGCTGTGTCTTTAGGGCGCGGGGAACTGCGCGATCAGCCCCCACGCGCCCGCGGGTACGCGACCCGCAGAGCCACCCCTCCTTACAACCCCTGCGGCGAAGAGAAGAACCGATTCGGGTCGTACTGCTTCTTCACCTTGCCCAGCTTCGTCACGGCGTCGCCGTAGTACGCCTTCTTCCAGTCCGCGAGCGTCGGGTCCCTGTAGTTCTGATAGGCCGCGCCGGAGGCGTACGGCTTCATCGCGGCATGCGCCGCGTTCAGCCAGGACTGCCCCGTGCTGCCGGAGGCCCCCGCACCCCACGACACGATGTACTGCGCCAGCATCCGCGACCGGCGGTGCACGAACGCCGTCGCCGTCGGCGAGACCCTGTTCACCGCTCCGCCCAGCGCCGTGAACGCGATGCTGCCCGCGCCGCCCCGGACGGCGGCGATCTGCCGCAGGGCCGTCTGGATGCCGGCCGCGGAGAGCGAGCGGTCGAAGAAGTCGGAGCGGGCCGTGTACGTCTCGCGGCCGAGCCTGCCCTGGGGGGAGCGGCCGGGGGTGGAGCCGGGCAGGTGGCACTGGGGCTCGGTGGCGAAGGAGGAGCAGCCGGCGTAGATCTCCATCACCTCCTCGTAGGCGTGGCGGCGCAGCGAGACGGAGGAGGCGTTGGCGCCGGCCTTGTGGGCGAGGGCGTCCACCGCGTTCTGGAGTTCGCCGTACGTGCCCATCGAGAAGCAGGCGACCGAGACGCGGGGGCCGCTGCCCGAGTTCTCCAGGTGGAGGGACGACCAGATCTCGTCCGGCTGGGACGGGCCCCATTCCTGCCAGGCCTTGAACACCTGCGCCGCCTTCGACCACGGCCAGGTCAGGTACGCCGTCACCCCCTGCGGGGTCGGGTGGGTCCGGAACTGCAGCTCCGTGACGACGCCGAAGTTGCCGTTGCCGGCACCGCGCAGCGCCCAGAAGAGGTCCTTGTTCGTCGTCGCGTTGGCCACCACCTGCGTGCCGTCCGCCGTGATCAGCGTCGCCTGGGTGAGGCTGTCGCAGGTCAGGCCGTACGCGCGGGACGCGACCCCGTGGCCGCCGCCGAGCACCAGGCCGGAGACACCGACGGTGGGGCAGGAGCCCGCGGGTATGGTCACGCCCTTGGCCGCCAGGCCCCGGTAGACGTCGATCAGCTTGGAGCCGGCGCCGACGACCGCCGTACCGCCGCCGACGCGGATGCGGTTCAGCTTGGAGACGTCGAGGATCAGGCGGCCGTCGCCGGAGGAGTACCCGGCGTAGGAGTGGCCGCCGTTGCGGATCGAGACCTTCAGCGAATGGGCCTGGGCGTACGACAGCGTGGTGCGGATGTCGTCGGCGTGCGCCACGTACGCGACCGCCGCCGGCTTCAGGCCGTCGAACCGGGTGTTGTAGAGCTGATGGGCCGTCGTCCAGGAGGCCTCGCCGGGGCGGACCAGGGTGCCGTCCAGGGCGTGGGCGAGGGCCGTCCAGCTGGCCGCGGCCGCTGCGCTGGTGGTCTTCAGCGCCGTACGAGACGATGTGGCCGCGAGTGGCGCCCCGGTCGTGTGGGCCGCGGTGGCGCCGCCGGAGCTGCACCCCGTCAGTGCGGTCGCCGCAAGGGCGGCCGCCCCGCCCGATATGAAGGTACGCCGTTCCATGCCCGTGCCTTTCGCGTCGGCTGTCGTGGGACGAGACGGCGTCCGTCGCACACGGGTTCCCGTGCGGTGTAACGAACGCTGTGACGTCGTAACGACTGCGATGGCGAACGGCGAAGAAATGTTCGCGTAACCCGCCCGTTGGAACCGGCATGTGCCCTCACCGTAAGCGTTCCGTGACCTAACCGGGTCGACGGCAGGGGTTCACCCTCCGTTCACCTATGGCCATCAGCCGCTTCACCTGTTCTGCCTAATTTCGGCCGTACCGGGTGCGGTGAGCGGTCGTGAATGCCAAGTCAGGAGGCCCTCGCCCACCACCTACTTCGCACGCCGCCGAAGGTGGCGCCTCTGGAAGGAACTCCCGAAAGTGAAGCTTCAGCGCAAGAACCGGCTGCGCGCCCTGTCTCTCGGTGCTGTCGCCGTCTCCGGCGCCCTGGCCCTTACGGCGTGCGGCTCCGACGACAACGGTGGCGGCAGCGGTTCGAGCACGTCTTCGGCCTCCGCCAACGCCAGCTCCATCAAGTGCGACAACGCCAAGGGTCAGCTGCTCGCCGACGGCTCCTCCGCGCAGAAGAACGCGATCGACGCCTGGGTGAAGAACTTCTCGCAGGCCTGTGGTGTCCAGATCAACTACAAGGGCTCCGGCTCCGGTGCCGGTGTGACCGCCTTCACGCAGGGCCAGGTCGCCTTCGCCGGTTCCGACTCCGCGCTCAAGCCGGAAGAGGTCACCGCCTCCAAGAAGGTCTGCTCCGGCGGCCAGGGCATCGACCTCCCGATGGTCGGCGGCGCCATCGCGATCGGCTACAACGTCCCGGGTGTCGACAACCTGGTCCTGGACGCGCCGACCCTCGCCAAGATCTTCGACAGCAAGATCACCAACTGGAACGACGCGGCGATCAAGAAGCTGAACCCGACCGCGAAGCTCCCGAACCTGAAGATCCAGGCGTTCCACCGCTCGGACGAGTCGGGTACGACGGACAACCTGACCAAGTACCTGATCGCCACCACCCCGTCCAACTGGAAGTACTCCGGCGGCAAGGCCTGGCAGGCCAAGGGCGGCCAGTCCGCTCCGCAGTCCGCGGGTGTCGCCCAGCAGGTCAAGCAGACCTCCGGCGCCATCGGCTACTTCGAGCTCTCCTACGTCTCGGACGGCATCAAGGCCGCCAGCATCGACACGGGCGCCAGCAAGCCGGTCGCCCCGTCCACCGCGTCCGCCACCGCCGACATCGCGGCCGCCCAGGTCGTCGGCACCGGCAAGGACCTGTCGCTGAAGCTGGACTACAAGACCAAGGCCGAGGGCGCGTACCCGATCAGCCTGGTCACCTACGAGATCGCCTGCGACAAGGGCAACAAGGCCGACACCCTCCCGGCGACCAAGGCGTTCCTGCGCTACATCGCCTCCGCGGACGGCCATAAGGTCCTCTCCACGATCGACTACGCCCCGATCCCCGACGCGATCATCGCCAAGGTCCGCACCACCGTCGAGGGCCTGAGCTAAAGATCCGTGTGTGCGGCCGAGTTCCGGACGGAACCCGGCCGCACCGTCCGGTGCACCGCCGCCCGGAGCCGTACGCCCTTACGTGTGGGGAGTACGGCTCCTCCGAGCCGCCCCCAGGCGACTCCGCAGACCGGAGAACCCGATGGACATAACGACGCAGACAGCAGACGACGCCTCTCCCCCCACACCCCCCCAGCCCTCCGTGGCCGAGCAGAAGCGCAACGCGCGCGGCGCCACCCGGGTCGGTGACCGAGTCTTCCTCGGCCTCTCCCGCGGTTCCGGCATCCTGCTCCTGGTGCTCATGGCCGCGATCGCGGTCTTCCTCACCTACCGGGCCGTCCTCGCGATCAACCGCGACCACGGCAACTTCCTCACCACCTTCGAGTGGAACACCAACCTCATCCCGCCGAGCTTCGGCATCGCGGTCCTCGCCTTCGGCACGATCGTCTCCTCGATCATCGCCATGGCCATCGCGGTCCCGATCTCGGTCGCGATCGCGCTGTTCATCACGCACTACGCGCCGCGCCGCCTGGCCGGCCCGGTCGCCTACGTGATCGACCTGCTCGCCGCCGTGCCGTCCATCGTGTACGGCCTGTGGGGCGGCCTGGTCCTCGTACCGCACATGACCGGCCTGTTCAGCTGGCTGAACGACTACTTCGGCTGGACCGGGATCTTC
The DNA here is from genome assembly GCF_019510245.1 of Streptomyces sp. Classification (GTDB taxonomy): domain Bacteria; phylum Actinomycetota; class Actinomycetes; order Streptomycetales; family Streptomycetaceae; genus Streptomyces. Next base: position 21,630 of record NZ_JAEKKT010000200.1, read on the forward strand.
TCCTGGGACGGCGGCGCCCCGCGCTCGATCCTGACCGTGTCGATCCTGCTCGCGATCATGATCCTGCCGGTCATCACCAACGTGAGCCGCGAGGTCTTCCGTCAGGTCCCGCAGATGCACGAAGAGGCCGCCCTGGCCCTCGGCGCCACCCGCTGGGAGGTCATCCGCATGGCGGTGCTGCCCTTCGGCCGCTCCGGCGTGATCTCCGCCTCGATGCTCGGCCTCGGCCGCGCCCTCGGCGAGACGATGGCCGTCGCCACCGTGCTCTCCCCGGACTTCGACATCCACGCCAGCCTGCTCAACCCGGGCGGCGGCACCTTCGCCCAGAACATCGCCAGCAAGTTCGGCGAGGCGACCTCGGACGGCCGTGACGCGCTCATCGCCTCCGGTCTGGTTCTGTTCGTCATCACCCTGCTGGTCAACGGCGCGGCCCGCATCATCATCCAGCGCCGCGCGGAGTACTCGGGGGCCAACGCATGAGCACCGCAGCAGTCGACAGGCCCGCCAGCACCCTGCGCGGTGCCAGCCTCCCGAAGTGGTCCCCCTACGCCATCGTCGGCGGATCCATCGTCCTCGGTGTGCTCATCGGCCTCGTGGCCGGCCTGGACAGCAAGGTCCAGTGGGGCCTGATCGCCGGCCTCCTCTACGTCCTCGGCACCTATGTCATCGCCGCCCGCGTGGAGGGCAGCCGCCAGGCCAAGGACCGGGTCGCCACCTCCCTGGTCTGGGTCGCCTTCGTCATCGCGGTGGTTCCGCTGGTCTCCCTGCTCTGGGTGACCGTCTCACGCGGTGTGAAGGTCCTGGACCCCTACTTCCTCAGCCACTCCATGGGTGTCGTCGCCGACGCCCAGCCCGGTGGCGGTGCCTACGCGGCCATCATCGGCTCCCTGGAGCAGGTCGGCCTCGCCACCCTGATCGGCGCCCCGATCGGCATCCTCACCGCGGTCTACCTCGTCGAGTACGGGCGCGGTCGCCTCGCCAGGGCCGTCACGTTCTTCGTGGACGTGATGACCGGTATCCCGTCGATCGTCGCGGGTCTGTTCATCCTCAGCCTCATGCTGATCTTCGACATGCAGCCCTTCGGCTTCGCCGGATCGCTGGCCCTGGCCATCCTGATGATGCCGGTGGTCGTGCGCTCCACCGAGGAGATGCTCAAGCTCGTCCCGAACGAGCTGCGCGAGGCGTCGCTGGCGCTCGGCGTGCCCAAGTGGCGCACCATCCTGAAGGTGGTCCTGCCGACCTCCATCGGCGGCATCACGACCGGTGTCATGCTGGCCATCGCCCGTATCGCGGGTGAGACCGCGCCGGTGCTGCTGCTGGTGTTCGGCAACCCGTTCATCAACAACAACCCCTTCGAGGGTGCGCAGTCGTCGCTGCCGCTGTTCATCTACCAGCAGTACGCGAACAGCGCCGGTGCCACCGCGGGCTACGACCGTGCCTGGGCGGCCTCGCTCACGCTGATCGCCTTCGTGATGATCCTGAACCTGGTGGCCCGCGGCATCGCCCGCTGGAAGGCCCCCAAGACCGGTCGCTGACCGGCCGACAGCGACCGACTCCTGGAAGTGAAGAAGTAATGTCCAAGCGAATCGACGTGAGCGGGCTCACCGCCTACTACGGCTCCCACAAGGCCATCGACGACATCTCGATGAACATCGAGCCGCGCACCGTCACGGCGTTCATCGGCCCCTCCGGATGCGGCAAGTCGACGTTCCTGCGCACGCTCAACCGCATGCACGAGGTCACCCCCGGCGGCCGTGTCGAGGGCAAGGTCCTCCTCGACGACGAGAACCTGTACGGCGCCGGTATCGACCCGGTGTCGGTGCGCCGCGAGATCGGCATGGTCTTCCAGCGACCCAACCCCTTCCCCACGATGTCGATCTTCGACAACGTGGCGGCGGGTCTGAAGCTGAACGGCAACTTCAAGAAGAGCGAGCTGGCCGACGTCGTCGAGAAGTCGCTCAAGGGTGCGAACCTCTGGAACGAGGTGAAGGACCGCCTGAACAAGCCGGGCTCCGGTCTCTCCGGTGGTCAGCAGCAGCGTTTGTGCATTGCCCGCGCGATCGCGGTCGAGCCGAAGGTGCTGCTGATGGACGAGCCCTGCTCGGCGCTCGACCCGATCTCGACCCTCGCCATCGAGGACCTGATCGGGGAGCTGAAGGAGCGCTTCACGATCGTCATCGTGACGCACAACATGCAGCAGGCGGCGCGGGTCTCGGACCGTACGGCGTTCTTCAACCTGGCCGCCGTCGGCCAGCCCGGCAAGCTGATCGAGATCGACGACACGGAGCGGATCTTCTCCAACCCGTCGGTCCAGGCCACCGAGGACTACATCTCCGGCCGCTTCGGCTGAGCCGAGGTATCCACCGACCCCTCGCGGTGCTGCATGGCGGTGCCACCGCGAGGACGCAAAGGGCCCGCCCCTGGCTCCCGGGGGCGGGCCCACTGCGTTTTCCTGTGCCCACCCGCCCACCCGACTCGGTTCTTCGAGGGGGTGAGGTCGAAGGTGGGTACGGACCGCCGTCCGGCGGCTGCGGGCCCGGGTGGGCGCGGGCGCGGAAGAGGGTGGGGGCACTGTCGTACGGCGGCTGCGGGTGCGTTGTGGCCGGCCGCGCAGTTCCTCCCCCAGCCTTCGGCCGGGGGTACCCCCAGCGCCCCTTACGGGGCGTGACTGAACCGTGTCGCGACCTCGCCTTTTACGGACCGAGTCGGGTGGGTGGGTGGGCCAAGGAGTTACAGGAACGCCAGGTACACGATGCCGTAGGCCGCTGCTGCTACCAGGGCCGCTGCCGGCATGGTGATGAACCAGCCGAGGACGATGTTCTTGGCCACGCCCCAGCGGACCGCGTTCACGCGCTTCGTCGCGCCGACGCCCATGATGGCCGAGGTGATGACGTGGGTCGTGGAGATCGGCGCCTTGAAGAGGTACGCCGTGGTGAACATGATCGACGCGCCCGTCGCCTCGGCCGCGAAGCCCTGCGGGGGGTCGAGTTCGATGATCTTGCGGCCGAGGGTGCGCATGATGCGCCAGCCGCCGGCGTAGGTGCCGAGGGAGAGCATCAGGGCGCAGATGATCTTGACCCAGGCCGGGATCGGGTCGCCGTACGTCTGGTGGCCGGAAATCACCAGTGCCATGACGACGACGCCCATCGTCTTCTGGGCGTCCTGGAGGCCGTGGCCGAGGGCCATGCCGGCTGCCGAGACGGTCTGCGCTATCCGGAAGCCCCGCTTCGCCTTGTGCGGGTTGGAGCGGCGGAACAGCCACATGATGGCCGTCATGACCAGGTAGCCGAGGATCAGGCCGACGACCGGGGACAGGAACATCGGGATGATGACCTTGTCCACGACGCCGTTCCAGAGGACGGTCGTGCCGCCGGCCAGCGCCGCACCCACCAGGCCGCCGAACAGCGCGTGGGAGGACGACGAGGGCAGGCCGAAGTACCAGGTGACGAGGTTCCAGACGATCGCGCCGACCAGCGCCGCGAAGAGGATGCCCATACCCTTGGAGCCCTGCGGTGTCTCGATCAGGCCCTCGCTGACCGTCTTCGCGACACCGGAGCCCAAAAAGGCACCCCAGAGGTTCATGACGGCCGCCATGGCCAGCGCGGCGCGCGGCGTCAGGGCCCGGGTGGAGACGGAGGTGGCGATCGCGTTCGCCGAGTCGTGGAAGCCGTTCGTGTACGTGAAGAAGAGCGCGACCATGATGGTCACGATGAGCGCGAAGGTGTCCATCGACGGCTCAGGACTCCTTGACGGCGATGGTCTCCACCGTGTTCGCCACGTGCTCGAACGCGTCCGCCGCCTCTTCCAGGACGTCCACGATCTGCTTGAGCTTCAGCACCTCGATCGCGTCGTACTTGCCGTTGAAGAGGTGGGCGAGAAGCTTGCGGTGGATCTGGTCCGCCTGGTTCTCCAGGCGGTTCACCTCGATCCAGTACTCGGTGAGGTTGTCCAGCGTGCGCAGGTGCGGCATCGCCTCGGCCGTCAGGTCGGCGGCCCGGGCCAGCACCTCGATCTGCTGCTCGACGCCCTTCGGCAGTTCCTCGAGGTTGTAGAGGACGACCAGGTCGACGGCCTCCTCCATGAAGTCCATGATGTCGTCGAGGGACGATGCGAGGGTGTAGATGTCCTCGCGGTCGAAGGGCGTGATGAACGAGGAGTTCAGCTGGTGGAAGATCGCATGCGTGGCGTCGTCACCTGCGTGTTCCGCTGCCCGCATACGCTCTGCGATCTCGGCCCGGGCAGACGCGTCCGCCCCGAGCAGTTCCATCAGGAGTTTCGAGCCCGTGACGATGTTGTCCGCGGAGGCGGCGAACATGTCGTAGAAGCTCGTCTCCCTGGGGGTCAGACGAAAGCGCACTTGGGGTCCTCGGTATGCATGGGTTTCGGTCAGGCCGATGCTAAGCGCATCATCCGGCCACGGCTAATGGGCCGCCCTCCAGTTTCGCCCATCGGGCATGGTGATCAGCACGGGGGCGTCCCGAGGGCCCTATACCCAGCAAAGTTCGTTACCATATACCCACCAGGGGTATATGTATCGACGATACGGAGGACGCGATGACGACCACCGAGGCCGGCGCCACGACGCCCTCCGCAAGCGGAGCGCCGGCGACCACGCACGGCTACCACAAGCAGAAGGACGAGCACCTCAAGCGGCTGCGCCGGATCGAGGGCCAGATCCGGGGCCTGCAACGCATGGTCGACGAGGACACCTACTGCATCGACATACTCACCCAGGTCTCCGCCTCCACCAAGGCCCTGCAGTCCTTCGCGCTCCAGTTGCTGGAGGAGCACCTGCGGCACTGCGTCGCCGACGCGGCCGTCAAGGGCGGGTCGGAGATCGACGCGAAGGTCGAGGAGGCCACCCAGGCCATCGCCCGCCTGCTGCGCACCTGAACCGACTCGGGCGCCCGACCGGCCGCTGGCCTGAATCAGTAGGCCTCGCGCTCCTCGGCCACGCGCAGCACCTCGTCGATACTCTCCAGGCTGAGCCGGTCCTCGGCGGCCGACGCCGCGATGATCAGCTCTCCGCACAGCTCGATCTCGGCGAGGGCCACGTGGTCCTGAACTGCCGTACCGCCGACCGGAGCCACGTGCATCACCTCTTCTCTGCCGTCACCGACTCTCTAGAGTAGGCAGCGGTCTACACGACGCGCATGGCACGGACGGGCTAGTTCACAGGTTGTACGAAGCCGTTCCCTGACTAGTGCGCAGGCTGGTTTTCGGCGATCCGGCCCGCGTAGATGTCCTCGGAGCGTGGCAGTTTCACGTCCACCGGAGTGCCGAAACCGTAGAGCAGGGTGGTCGAGGCGACCGCCACCGTGCCCTCGCCGCTGTCGTTGACGAAGCTGAACCGCTGCCGCAGTTTCCGGATCCGGCCCTGGTCGTCGAGGTACACGTCGAACGGGACCTCGGGGGTGGCGAACCCTTTCGCTGCGGCCGCCAGGGCGGGCCGGTCACCGGCGGAGGCCGCGCGGGCGGCGGCCGCGAGGTCGGCGATGCCCCGGTAGTGCCGTACCCCGGTCCCGGCGAGCTCGGTCTCCCCCACGTACGTCGCGGTACGGGTACCGCGCAGCAGTTCGGCGGCGGCGAACGGGTCGGTCGCGCCGCCGGTGACGAGGTTGCCGTCGGAGAGGGTCGCGGTCTCCACGCGGACCCACTTGTCGGCGGGCACCCCGGCGCCCCGGTTCTTCATGAAGAGCGCGCCGGGGGCGAGGAGTTCGGTGATCGGCCGGTGCTCGGAGGCACCGGCGGGGTCCTGTGGGAGGACGACGGTGAGCCTGCCGAGCTGCCGGTCGTAGTCGTAGACGCCCTGGCCGCGGATGGTGACCCGGGTGCCGCCGGTGGCCATCTCCATCGAGGTCGTGGCCTTGGAGGTGCGGGTGGCCCGCAGGGTGTCCGCCGTGTGCCTCAGGAGGGTGACCGGGTTGTCGCCGGGGGAGCCGCTGACGCCCTCCGCCGTGGCGCCGCCACAGCCGGCGGCGCAGGCGCCGAGTCCGACCACGAGCCCCACGGTGACGGCCGTCTTCCCAGCGCGCCAGTGCTGCCGCCGATCCATTGCCTGCCTACCCCCAGCCGGTGCGTCCGTCACGGGTCCCGCGTCGTTCCGCTTAACGAGGGGTGGGTGGGGCCGTCACGCATACCAGTGCTTTACCGGGCGTGGGTAACGTTGTCGGTGTGGCGCAGGAAGACGGTTCCGGGCGGGTCCTGCAGGGGTCGGGGCACGATGCGGGCACGGTTGAACAGGGGCGGTTCTGTTTCGCGCGGTGCACGTGTGGGTGGCGGGGGCCGGCCAGGAGGGCGAGAAGTCTTGCGCGGACCGATGCGGAAGGGCACATGGCCGGGGGGTGAGTTGCGGTCGGGCGGTGACTGCGGGCCGGTGGGGGCTTGTCGCGCAGTTCCTCCCCAGCCTTCGGCCGGGGGTACCCAGCGCCCCTTACGGGGCGCTTCCCTACTGCGTGTTGTGCAGTGAAGTCAGCAACTCGTCCACCAACTCGGCGTCCCGCGGCTGGGTCAGGCGTCGCCGGGCCTCCGGCGGGCGGAGCCAGAGGATTCTGTCCACCTCGTGGTTCGGGGTGAAGTGGCCCTCGGCCGCCTCGCCGGCCCAGTAACGGACCTCCTTGGGGCGGCCGTTGGCGTAGTAGTGGGCGGTGGAGAGTTCGCTGCCGAGGGCGGCCTCGTAGCCGGTCTCCTCCGCCACCTCGCGCAAGGCGCCCGTGACCGCGTCCTCGCCGCGCTTGAGCTTGCCCTTCGGGTGCGACCAGTCGTCGTACTTGGGACGGTGGACGAGGCAGACCTCCAGGCCGCCGTCGACCGGCGAGCGGCGCCACAGGACGCAGCCCGCCGCCTGCACCGGGGTGTCGGTCACACGGCCTCCACCCGCTGCTTCTGCCACGCCTGCTGGAACGCGAACCTGGCCGCCTCCACCTCGTGCCGCTGGTCGGCGTGGAGGACGCCGAGGGCGTAGGCCGTCGCGGGGGCGATACGCGGGGTGCGGGCCGCCGAGGCGGCCGCGGCCGCGGCTTCCGAGGCGTCGCGGTGCCGGTTCAGGGCCTGGCCGGCCGCGAGCAGCCGTACGTCCACGGGGGCGTCCTGGCCGCACAGCACCTCGCGGGCGTAGCGGTGCAGGCGCAACAGGAGCCTGACCTGGTGCCAGGGGCCGTCCTGGGGGTGCGGGGCCGGGTCCGGGGACAGGCCGTGGACCAGGGCCTCCGCGTTGTAGGGGTGGCCCGCGGTGACCAGGGGGAGTGCGGCGATGGCGTCGGTGAGCCGCTCCTCGGCCGCCGACGCCAGCGGGCGCAGGTCGGTCGTGGGCGCGGCGGCCGTCAGCGGGACCTCGCTGGCCAGCACCGCGACCTTGTCGGCGACCGCGTGGAAGCGGGAGGAGCCGAGCGCCTGGAGGGCCGTGGAGTGGGCCCGGGTGCGGGCGAGGGTGAGCTGGCGGTCGAGGAGGGCGCCCGCCTTGGCCGCGCCCACCGTGAGGTTGCCACGCTCGGCGACCGCCTCCGAAGTGGCCTGGCTGGGCAGGCTCGTCGAGCCGGAGAGGCGGTGCAGTGCCAGCAACAGGCGCTCCAGCCGGGCCTCGTAGGCGTGCTCCAGACCCAACGTGCCGGACAGCCAGGCGAGTTCGGGGCGGATTTCCTCGGACCAGTCGGCCTCCAGGAGCGGTCGGAAGGTGTGCAGGCTGCCGCTGATGCGCCGGGCCGAGCGGCGCAGGGCGCGGGCCGCGTCGACGGACGCCTCCGTCGTGCTCACCGTCCCGGTCTCCCGGTGCAGGCGCAGCGCGCGGAGGAACTCCGTGGCCTGGGCGCGCAGGTAGCCCGCGAGGGCGTCCCCGGTCGTCACTCGGGCCGTCGGGTTCGTCGGTTCAAGGTGTTGCTGTGCCACGCCGGCGCCTCCGGGCGTCTATGAGCATCTCCTGGATGTTGCGCAGGGGCTGGCCGTCCGCGTCGGTCGCGTGCCGGGTCCATTCGCCGTCCGGACCCAGGTGCCAGGAGGAGGTGGAGTCGGACATGCCGGATTCGAGGAACCGGTTGAGTGCGGCCCGGTGAGCCGGGTCGACGACCCGGACCAGCGCCTCTATCCGGCGGTCGAGGTTGCGGTGCATCATGTCGGCGCTGCCTATCCACACCTCGGGCTCGCCGCCGTTGCCGAAGGCGAAGACCCGGGAGTGCTCCAGGAAGCGGCCCAGGACCGAGCGGACCCGGACGTTCTCCGACAGGCCGGTGACGCCCGGCCGTATCGCGCAGATGCCGCGCACCCAGATGTCGACCGGCACGCCCGCCATGGACGCGCGGTACAGGGCGTCGATGATCGCCTCGTCGACCATCGAGTTGACCTTGATGCGGACGAACGCGGGGCGCCCGGCCTTGTGGTGCTGTATTTCCTTCTCGATGCGCGCGATCAGTCCGTCGCGCAGCGACTTGGGGGCCACCAGCAGGCGGCGGTAGGTCTCCCGGCGGGAGTAGCCGGAGAGCCGGTTGAACAGGTCGGACAGGTCCGCGCCGACCTGCGGGTCGGCGGTGAGCAGGCCGAGGTCCTCGTACAGGCGCGCGGTCTTCGGGTGGTAGTTGCCCGTGCCCACGTGGCTGTAGCGGCGGAGCGTCTCGCCCTCCTGGCGGACCACCAGGGACAGCTTGCAGTGGGTCTTCAGACCGACCAGGCCGTACACCACATGGCAGCCGGCCTCTTCCAGGCGCTTGGCCCACTTGATGTTGGCGTGCTCGTCGAAGCGGGCCTTGATCTCGACCAGGACGAGGACCTGCTTGCCCGCCTCGGCGGCGTCGATGAGCGCGTTGACGATCGGGGAGTCGCCGGAGGTCCGGTACAGGGTCTGCTTGATCGCGAGGACGTCCGGGTCCTCGGCGGCCTGCTCGACGAAGGCCTGCACGGAGGTGGAGAAGCTGTCGTACGGGTGGTGCAGCAGCACGTCCCGTTCGCGCAGGGCCGCGAAGATGTCGGGCGCGGACGCCGACTCGACCTCGGCGAGGTCACGGTGGGTGCCCGCGATGAACTTGCGGTACTTCAGCTCCGGCCGGTCCAGGCTCGCGATCCGGAAGAGGCCGGTGAGGTCGAGCGGGCCGGGCAGCGGGTAGACCTCGGCCTCGGAGATCTTCAGCTCGCGCACCAGCAGGTCGAGCACCTCACGGTCGATGGACTCCTCGACCTCCAGGCGCACCGGCGGCCCGAAGCGGCGCCGCATGAGCTCCTTCTCCAGGGCCTGGAGCAGGTTCTCCGCGTCGTCCTCCTCGACCTCCAGGTCCTCGTTCCTCGTCAGCCGGAAGGCGTGGTGCTCCACGACCTCCATGCCCGGGAACAGCTCCTCCAGGTGGGCGCCGATGACGTCCTCGATCGGGACGTAGCGGCCCGGGGAGCTCTCCAGGAAGCGGGACAGCGACGGCGGCACCTTCACGCGGGCGAAGTGCTTGTGACCGCTGACCGGGTTGCGGACGACCACGGCCAGGTTCAGGGAGAGGCCCGAGATGTACGGGAACGGGTGCGCCGGGTCGACCGCCAGCGGGGTCAGGACCGGGAAGATCTGGTGCCGGAAGAGCGTGAAGAGCCGCGCCTGCTCCTTCTCGGTCAGCTCGGCCCAGCGGACCAGGTGGATGCCCTCCTCCGCGAGCGCGGGGGCGACGTCCTCGTGGTAGCAGGCGGAGTGCCGGGCCATCAGCTCGCGGGAGCGGGCCCAGATCATCTCCAGCACCTCGCGGGGCTGCAGCCCGGAGGCGGAGCGGGTGGCGACCCCGGTGGCGATCCGGCGCTTCAGCCCTGCCACCCGGACCATGAAGAACTCGTCCAGGTTGCTCGCGAAGATCGCGAGGAAGTTCGCCCGCTCCAGCAGGGGCGTGTTCGGGTCCTCGGCCAGTTCGAGAACCCGCTCGTTGAACGCGAGCCAGCTGCGCTCCCGGTCGAGGAAGCGGCCCTGCGGCAGCTGGGGCCCGTCGTACGGCGACTCCTCGTACGTGTCGAGGTCGGCGTCGATGTCGGGCTCCAGGTCGGAGACCACGGCGGCCACGGTGTGCGGGCGGTGCGCGGCTATGGAGCCCACGGAGGGCTGCGCGTGCTGGACCTCTGCCTGGGCGTTCTGCTGACTCATGACACCATTGTTCCGCGCCCGGGGCGTGACAGGCGCGTCGGAACGGGCGGGTGGGAGCTGGACGACCCCGTTTCCCGCGAACCCCTCGGGGGGCGGCGAAGGCTCTGGCACGGCGGGCTTCATTGGCTGAGCGTCGCAAGTCCGTCTGAACCAATGGTTACGAAGACATGGCGTATGGGATAGCGGCGGGAGGATCGCGGACGTCTGTGGTCAGCCTCGGGCGGTCGTGGGGATCACGAAAGCGACGATCCCGTACGACCTTCCCACCGGCCCCGCGCGTCCTTCCCCCGTCCGGGGTACGCGTGGGACCGACGGTCCCTCAGCGGGCCCGCCGGCGCAAGAGGAGGAACGCGCCGACCGGGGCCGCGGGGCAGCCGCGTGGGGTCAGGTGGCCGTCCTTCCGGTCAGGCGGCGCAGTGCCAGGTAGCAGCCCAGGGTCAGCAGGGCCGTCACGGCGAGCAGCAGGGCGGTGCTGGTCAGTTGGAGCGGCCAGAAGTGCGAGGCCGGGTGGTAGTCGCCGGCGGGGGCGGCGCCGCGCGGGCTCTGCCACACCGTCCAGGAGCTGTTGGGGAGGGCGGAGAAGGCCTCTCCGGTGCTGGTCCTCGTCGGCCACAGGCGGGGCAGGAGCTGCTGGACGGCGGTCCAGACCGCGCCGGTCA
>NZ_JAEKKT010000423.1 GCF_019510245.1 Streptomyces sp.
CGAACGTGCCCTATCGCGCCGGCTACCGTGCCCAGCTGCACAATCTGTCCGTGCACGCCGCCACCGACGACGGCCACACCAGCGACGCCACCTACCGGTTCGGATTCCGGGAGTTCACGCAGAACGGCGCGTACTACTACCTCAACGGCGTCCGGGCGAACCTGCGCGGCGACAATCTCCAAGGCGCCGACTACGACCGGGTCAACAACGGCGGCGTGGGCGACGCCTACGACACGCTGCCCGGTTTCCTGCCGCCGTCGGGCACGAACGGCGGCTGGCCGCAGGCCGTCGACAACCTCCAGCGGCTCAACTACAACGTGGTCCGCATCCACCAGGAGCCGGCCAGCCCCTACATGCTCGACGTGGCCGACGAGATGGGCCTGATGATCATCGACGAGACCGCCATCCGCGGCTCCAACAACACCCAGGACTTCGTCGCCGGACACGACAACATGGTCAACCACGCCCGCGCCCTGGTGCTGCGCGACCGCAACCACCCCGCGGTCATCCGCTGGAGCCAGGCCAACGAGCCGACCGGCAGCAGCTTCGACTCTGAGCGGTTCGAGCAAGACCTGTACGCGGCGATGAACGGCAACGACGGCACCCGGCCGATCAGCGTCGACGCGGGTGTCGGCGCGGCACCGAACCACTACCCGAACATGACGTACGCCAACTTCAACATCGTGCCGCACTACCTGGACGGCTTCGGCCACTACGGCTCGCAGCTCTGGTCCGGGACCGGCCGCCCCCTCGGCGACGGTGAGTACATCTGGCCCGCCTGTAATAACAAGCAGGGTTTTGAGTGGTTCGCCACTTCCACGATCGCCAAGCGCGGCAAGGACGCCAGCGACCTGCGCCCGTACACGCTGCTGTCCGCCTGGGCCGGGTTCGTCCCCGGTGTGCGAAGCACCGACTTCACCCCCGAAGAAGGCGGCCACCCGATCTACGGTGCCGACAACCTGACCGATCCCTGGAGCAACCCGCAGATCCAGCGGATCCAGGCCGCGTTCAACCCCATCGCCGCGATCGACCTGCCCTACTGGGCGGCCTCCGGCGCCTCCGATTCCAACGGCACCTTCCCGCTCCCTTCGGCGGTGCCCGGCTATTCGGCCGGCAGCACGGTGACACGCACCATCACCGTGTTCAACGACGACTTCAGCGGCACCTCCGTCGGCTTCACCTGGACGGCGCGCCTCGACAGCCCCACCGGCACGGTCATCGCCACCGGCACCAGCACCCTCACCATCCCGCTCGGTTCCCGGGTCACCGCCCCGGTCACGTTCACCGCACCGGCCAGCGGCTCGCGGATCTACCTGGTGCTGACCACCACCAAGGGCGGCACCACCACGTTCACCGACTCGATCGAGTACTTCACCCTCAGCGGCTCCAACAGCGGCCCCACGCCGGGCACGTACCACATCGTCAACCGCAACAGCGGCAAGCCTCTGGCCATCGCCGGCAACTCCACCGCCGACGGCGCCAAAGCCGTCCAGCAGACCGGGGCTGCCGCATGGACCATCGCCACCACATCCGGCGGCGCCTACACCCTGACCTATACGGCCAGCGGCAAGGCGCTCGACGTCAACGCCTCCTCCTCGACCGCGGGCTTGCAGCTGCAACAGTGGACCGCCAACGGCGGCACCAACCAGCAGTGGTACCTCAAGCCCGCCGGCACCGGGTACTACACCATCGCCAGTCACGACAGCGGACTGGTGGCAGACGTCTACGGCGCATCGACCAGCGACGGAGCCCAGGTCGTGCAATGGACCGCCAACGGCGGCGCCAACCAACAGTGGCAGCTGGTGCCGAGCTAAGGAAGCTACGGAAGCTAAGGAAAACGACAGCAGGAAGCCGCCAGACTCGCGCAAGAGAAACAGGAAGCTGAGACCCGGCGAGTCTGGCCGGCCGTCCTCGACGAGGCACGGCCCCGATGCCGTCGCCCCGTGGGTGCAGATGATGCGGGGTGACCCCAACGGTCATGCTGCGAGCCGGTAGCGGGATCGGTGGGTGCGCTGGTGTTCTTTGAACCAGGTGGTAGGCCCAGTATGTGTCGAAGCCTGCATTGGAGATCAGGACACGGAGTTTGACCTTCGGTACCGATACCGGCGGCCAGGGCCGAACGTCATCGGCGCTTTCACGGCCTGGGCTCGGCATTTGATCGACAAGCTGCTGCGAACCAGGCAGGATGCGCTCATGATCAGCCGTGTCGAACGCTTCCTGGCCCACCTCGACCGGCTGTCCCGTGGCGTTGAGCCGGCTTTCACGCCGTTCCGGTCGAGCACCCCCGACCTGGACCAGGCCACGGTCATGACCTATAGCAATCATCCTTCGCCCGGCTACCTTGTCGGTTACACCTACGGGCTGTCGCTGGCCGACCACCCCGCCTGGCGCAACGGCAGCCGGGAACTCTCCATCAGTGTCCGATCGACTGACCGCCTCTGGGCCATGGCGGCCGGCCACCTCGCCGAAACGCTGCGCGGCAAATGCCCGTTCGGCTACGGGAATACCATCGACTTCGGTGAGCCGATCTCGCCGGAGTCCCGAATGACCGCCTTCGTGATCTACGAGCCGACGATCGCCGATCCGCAGGACTTCCGGGTCGACGTCAGCCCCGAAGGACACGAAGGCCACGACGTCATCAACATCGTCGGGCTCTATCCCATCCATGACGTCTAGCGGCAGTACATCGCGGACCACGGGCTCGAAGCGTTCTTTCTGGAACCTGGAGTGGGACTCTTTCGATGTCACGCGCCCGCCAGCCGTGTGACCCCTGGCATTCGTCGACCGGGGCGTAGTGGTCAGCGGGATTCTCGCCAGCGTGGCGCCTCGTCGTCGGGGGTGTCCGGGCTGGCGAAGTGGAACGGGACTCCGAAGTGCTGTGCCAGCGCTCGTCCGGTGGTTTCCGCTTCCAGGGCCTCCGGCCATGGCGGGGCCTGGCCGTTGAACAGTCGCAGGTCTCCGCCGTGGCGGATGAATGCCAGATCGACCTCGGCCTGCGGCTCCGTCATTGCCGCAGCCAGGATGACGAACCAGCCTTGTGTGTCGCCGTCCCAGAACGCTTCGATTGCGGCAGGTCGTCCGGGCAATGCTTGGACCTGGCCGATCAGCGTTGCGAGATCTCGGGGCCGTTCCGGCGTCCGATGGACGCGGTCGCCCAGTTCGCGATACCGCTCGGCGACGATGACCTGACAGTCGCCGAGGCTCGGCCGTGGCTCGATGCCGCAGTCCCAGATCTCGCGGACGGCCTCGAAACGGCGGTCCTGCAGGACGAGTTGATCGGCCCGCTCCCGCACCCGGTCGGGCAGTGAAGCCCATGTTGTCGCCACCAGCCACATTCAATCAGCTCGACGATGGTCGAACCGCAGACGCGGAGCGTGGTCGAGTGCTTCCATAGAGTCGTGGATGGTGGCCACGACTTACGGTGGAGCGCAGCCGATGAGGGTATGGATGCTGTGCTGTGGTCGCATTGCGTCTCATGGACGGATCTGATCGTCCCTATCGGCGTCGGGCAGGGTGGAGCCGGGCTGGACCTGGCCGAGGACTGGCCCCGGCGGTGGTCGGTGTCCTGGAAATCCGGGCGTGCCCTGGAGTCTGCTCGGTCTGGGAACTGGCGCAGTCGCCGGTGACGGACGTGGATCCGATTCGCGGGTTTTCCTGGCGTCGCGGACAGCGACACCGTCCCGGCCTTGAGTTCCTCGTCAGCACTGGCCGGCACCATGGGTTCGAGAGCCTGGAGGAAGCGCGGGTTCTGCTGGCGCTGGACTTCGCCGGGGACCTGGTCGACGTGGTGTCCCAGCCCCTGAAAGTCCGATTCGGGACCGCCGGCGACCTCAAGCCCAGGGATCAAACCCCTGACTTCCTGGCGGTGACGCGTTTCGGAGTGTGGCTGATCGACGTCCGCCCGGAGCCGCTGATCCGCGACGAGGACTGGGAGTCCTTCGCCGCGGCCGGGAAGGTCGCGTTGGCCTGCGGTTGGCACTTCGTGCTGGTGGGGCGGTGGCGCGAGCACGTTCCCTGGTCCTTGGACGCGATCTCCTCCCAGCGCCGGCCGCTGACCGATCCGCTGGGTCTGCAGCCGGAGCTTGTGGACTCGGCCGGCCGGGGCCTGTCGTTCGGCGAGATCGCCGCGGCCAGCCGGTGCGAGCCGGTGGCCGCTGGCCGACCCGCGCCGCCCAGGCCGCCGACGGCATCGACACCGAACGGCGCCGCCGGCGGGAGGCAGCCGTCCCGGTCGCACCCAAGCCCCCGCCCGCCCTGGGATCCAGCTTCCGGCAGCGCAACATGTTCCTCCTGCCCGAGGACGATCAGGAGGACCCCCGTGACGGAACCGCCGGCTGCTGAGAGCCCGATCGTCCCGTTCCTGCGAGCCGGGCCGCCACCGGACCGCACCAGGTGGGAGGGATGGCAGCAGTGGCGGGCGATGCGAGGCACGTTCACCCCGGCATCGTGGCTGTCGCTGCGGGAATACTCGGCGCTGAGCCCAAGACGCAAAGCGCTGCACGACCTGCACCGGACCGCCACGCATGTGAACATGCGGCTGCAGGAGACACCGATGAGCCTGAGGGTCTCCGGTTTCTTGCGTGGGCGGCTGCAGAACAACGCCGTGAAGTTCATGCCCGGCACCCGCGACGGCCTCATGATCAAACGGCGTCAAGATCCCGTTGCGG
>NZ_JAEKKT010000339.1 GCF_019510245.1 Streptomyces sp.
GGACGATCAGCTCCGGGTCGACCTCCATGCGCGTGGCGATGCCGGTGCACTCGGGGCAGGCGCCGAAGGGCGAGTTGAAGGAGAAGGAGCGGGGTTCCAGCTCCTCGAAGGACAGGTCGTCGTACGGGCAGTAGAGGTGCTCCGAGTACATGCGCTCGCGCTCGGGGTCGTCCTCGGGGAGGTCGACGAAGTCGAGCACGACCATGCCGCCGGAGAGGCCGAGCGCGGTCTCCACGGAGTCGGTGAGGCGCCGCTTTGCGGTGCCCTTCACCGTGAGGCGGTCGACGACCACCTCGATGGTGTGCTTCTCCTGCTTCTTCAGCGTCGGGGGCTCGGAGAGCTGGACGGTCTCGCCGTCCACACGCGCGCGGGAGTAGCCCTTGGTCTGGAGGTCGGCGAAGAGGTCGACGAACTCGCCCTTGCGCTCGCGCACCAGCGGCGAGAGTACCTGGAAGCGGCTCCCCTCCGGCAGCTCCAGGACCTTGTCCACGATGGCCTGCGGCGACTGGCGGGAGATCGGGCGGCCGCACTCGGGGCAGTGCGGCTTGCCGATGCGCGCGAAGAGCAGCCGCAGGTAGTCGTAGACCTCGGTGATGGTGCCGACCGTCGAGCGCGGGTTGCGCGAGGTCGACTTCTGGTCGATGGACACCGCCGGGGACAGGCCCTCGATGAAGTCCACGTCCGGCTTGTCCATCTGGCCGAGGAACTGGCGGGCGTACGAGGAGAGCGACTCCACGTAGCGACGCTGGCCCTCGGCGAAGATCGTGTCGAAGGCCAGGGAGGACTTGCCCGACCCGGACAGCCCCGTGAAGACGATGAGCGAGTCACGAGGCAGGTCGAGCGAGACGTTCTTCAGGTTGTGCTCGCGCGCGCCACGGACGATGAGACGGTCGGCCACAGCCGGTCCGCACCTTTCTTGAGAGAAGTGACAGGGGCAGGGCCCCGTGCTTCTTCAGACTAGGGGGAGCCACTGACAACGCCGGTCGGATTCCTGGATGGGTAAACAATCCCGGACCATCAAGCATGCCCGAAGCCGTCACCGACCATATAGCACGCGCATTCGATTTACGGAGCCGGTGCGAAACCTTCACCCGAACGTGTGGCCGGGCTACTGTCAGCCCCATGATTGATCACGCTCATGACCTGGCGTCTGTACAGGAAGCGACCGAGCGGCTCCTCAGCGCAGCCGCCGCACTGGACAACGCGGCCGGCGCGCGACCGTCACGGCTGCCGGGCTGGACGGTCGGCCACGTCCTGGCACACCTCGCCCGGAACGCGGACGCGCTCGCCAACGTGCTGGACGGCCGTCCCATGTACGTCTCCGCCGAGGCCAGGGACGCCGACATCGAGCGGGACGCACCGCGCTCGCTCGCCGCGCACCTGGACGACCTGCGCACGAGCCACGCCGGATTCCTGGCCCGGGCGGCCGAGCCCGCGGACTGGACGCGCACGGTGGAACTGCGCAACGGGGTCACCGACGTCGCGGCCCGGCTGCCCTTCCGCCGCTGGGCCGAGGTCGAGCTGCACCATGTCGATCTCGGGATCGGGTACGAGCTGGAGGACCTCCCGGAGGAGTTCACGGAGCGGGAGATCGACTTCCTGGCGGACCGCTTCGGCGGGCACCGGGAGGTCCCGTCGACCGGTCTGCGCAGTGACACCGGCCGGGTCTGGACGACGGGCGGTGGCGCGCCGGGAGGCCCGATCGCCGTCGAGGGGTCCGCCGCCGACCTGCTGGGCTGGCTGGCAGGCCGCCGCGACGGCTCGGCCCTGGTCGTGAAGGGCGGGACACTGCCCGCACTTCCGCCGCTTTAGCACACGCGCAGCGCGCGGCACATCGGTGCCCGCTCTCCGCTATAGGCTGACCGCCATGACGTACAGCGGAGAGGTCACGGTCGGCGGACCAGCGGACGTGCACGAGCTCAAGGACCTGATGATCACCAAGATCGCGGTCGGGCCGATGGACAACAACGCCTATCTGCTGCGCTGCCGCGCCACCGACGAGCAGCTGCTGATCGACGCGGCCAACGACGCGGAGACGCTCCTCGGCATGATCGGTGACGACGGCATCGCGTCCGTCGTCACCACGCATCAGCACGGCGACCACTGGCAGGCGCTGGCCGAGGTCGTCGCCGCCACCGGCGCACGGACCTACGCGGGTCGCGAGGACGCCGCCGGCATCCCGGTCACCACCGACGTCCTCGTCGGCGACGGCGACGTGATCAGGGTCGGCCAGGTCGAGCTGACCGCCCGCCATCTGGTCGGGCACACCCCGGGCTCCATCGCGCTGGTCTACGACGACCCGCACGGCCATCCGCACGTCTTCACCGGGGACTGCCTCTTTCCCGGCGGTGTCGGGAACACGCGCAAGGACCCGAAGGCGTTCGCCAGCCTGATCCACGACGTCGAGACGAAGATCTTCGACGTCCTGCCGGACGAGACCTGGGTGTACCCGGGGCACGGCAACGACACCACGCTGGGCGCGGAGCGGCCGCACCTGCCGGAGTGGCACGCGCGCGGGTGGTGAGTGCGGGCCCCGGGCGGTAGGCGCGGGGCCCGGGCGATGAGTGCCGCGGGGCCCCGACGATGCGTGCAGGGCGCGTGCAGCGTCGCGCGCGCCCCGTGTGAACGGTTCGCACGCGTCGGCGCCCGGCGCACGCTCCCCGCGCACGCCGTCGCGCGGTCAACTGGTGGCAGCCCCGCACAGGATGACGGCTCCTGCGCGGTACGGGCCGCCGGTCATCATTCCCCGCCCTCGGCCGGCGGCCCCGGCGTCTCCGCTCCCCCGCACGCAGCGTTCACAAGACCGCAACACCCGTTCCCAGTATGCGGACAAACACCGGCTTGACGTGGACAAACGCGGCTTTCGCTGTCACTCTCCCGCCATGCACCCTGCCCCGAGCGCACTGCGCCGCGCCGCCGCCGCTGCCACCATAGCCCTGCTCGCCACCGCTGTCGGCTGCGCTCCGCAGCCGGACGACAAGGCGTCCGGCGGGTCCTCCTCCTCGGTCGGAACCACCTGCGCCAAGGGCAAGTTGGCCACCAAGACCTCCGGCAAGCTGACGATCGCGACCGACGAACCGGCGTACGAGCCGTGGTTCAAGGACGACAAGCCGGCCAACGGCGAGGGCTTCGAGTCGGCGGTCGCGTACGCCGTGGCGAAGCAGCTCGGGTACGACGAGAGCGCGGTCGTCTGGCAGCGGGTGCCGTTCAACAAGGCGTTCGCGCCCGGCGTGAAGACCTTCGACTTCGACATCAACCAGGTGTCCATCAGCACCGAGCGCAAGAAGGCCGTGGACTTCTCGTCCGGCTACTACGACGTCCGCCAGGCGGTCATCGCACTCAAGGGCAGCAAGGCGGCGAAGGCGACCGGCATCGCGGACCTCAAGGGCCTCAAGCTGGGCGCCCAGGTCGGCACGACGAGCCTCAACTACATCAGCGACGTGGTGAAGCCGTCCCAGGAGGCGGCCGCATACTCCAAGAACGACCAGGCCATCTCGGCGCTGAAGAACGGCCAGGTGGACGCGATCGTCACCGACCTGCCGACCGCCTTCTACGTCACCGCGGCCCAGGTGACCAACGCCAAGATCGTCGGTCAGTTCGAGAACCAGGGCGGTACGCCCGAGCAGTTCGGGCTCGTGCTGGACAAGGGCAGCGACCTGACGTCCTGCGTGTCGTCGGCAGTGGACGCCCTGCGCAAGGACGGCACCCTGGCGAAGCTGGACAAGCAGTGGCTGTCCGACGCCGTCGACGCTCCGGTGCTCAAGTGACGGTCACCAAGGACGAGTCCGGCCAGGAGAGCGCGGACGACAAGGGCGACATGGCCGCCGGTGCCCCCGAGGGCACCGAGGGATACACCCCCTCCGAACGGCGGCTGGAGCGGGAGCGCTACAAGCGGGCCCGCGCCCGTCGCGCGACCGCGATCGCCGCGTTGTCGACCCTGGTCACGGCCGTCGTCCTGTACGTGGTCGTGGTCAGCGCGCCCGGCTGGGAGCGCACCAAGGAGACCTTCTTCGACGGGCAGTACGCGCGCGAGGCGTTGCCCAAGGTCCTCGAAGGCCTGTGGCTCAACGTCCGGCTGCTGCTGATCTGCGGCGTGCTGGTGCTCGTCCTGGGCATGCTGATCGCCATCGCCCGTACGCTGCCGGGGCCCGTGTTCTTCCCCCTGCGGGCACTGGCGGCGGCGTACACGGACTTCTTCCGCGGTCTGCCGCTGATCATCAACCTGATGATCGTGGTCTTCGGGGTACCCGCGCTGCGCCTCCAGGGCGTCACCGTGGATCCGGTGCTGCTGGGCGGTGCGGCGCTGACGTTGACGTACTCGGCCTACGTCGCCGAGGTGTTCCGCGCGGGCATCGAGTCCGTGCACCCCTCGCAGCGCGCCGCGGCCCGCTCGCTGGGGCTGACCAACCGGCAGGCGCTGCGGTACGTGGTGCTCCCCCAGGCCGTGCGGCGGCAGGTGCCGCCGCTGCTGAACGACCTGGTGTCGCTGCAGAAGGACACCGGGCTCGTGTCGATCGGCGGCGCGATCGACGCCGTACGGGCGTCCGACATCATCGCCCAGCGCAGCCTCAACTACACGCCGTACATCGTCGCCGGGCTGGTCTTCGTGGCGCTGACCATCCCGATGACCCGCTTCACGGACTGGGTGACGGCCCGGATGGACCGCCGACGGGCCCAGGGAGGATCCATATGAGCGACGCGGCTGTTCTGCGCATGGAGTCCGTCCGCAAGACGTTCGGGGATTCCGTCGTGCTGCGGGACGTGGACCTGGAGGTCGCCCCGCACACGGTGACGGCGCTGATCGGCGCCTCCGGATCCGGCAAGTCCACGTTGCTGCGCTGCGCCAACCTCCTGGAGGAGATCGACGACGGCGCGATCTGGCTGGACGGCGAGGAGATCACCGATCCGCGTGCCGACCAGGACGCGGTGCGCCGCCGTATCGGCGTGGTCTTCCAGGCGTACAACCTCTTCCCGCACATGACCGTGCTGGAGAACGTCACCCTGGCGCCGCGGCGGGTGCACGGCGCCTCCCGCGCGGAGGCCGAGGAGCGGGCCGGGGAACTGCTGGAGCGCCTCGGCCTGGGCGACAAGGCCGGCGCCTATCCGGACCGGCTGAGCGGCGGTCAGCAGCAGCGGGTGGCGATCGTGCGTGCCCTTGCCGTGCGGCCCCGGCTGCTGCTTCTCGACGAGATCACCGCCGCCCTCGATCCGGAGCTGGTGGGCGAGGTGCTCACCGTGGTCCGCGATCTCAAGGGCGAGGGGATGACCATGGTGCTGGCGACGCACGAGATGGGCTTCGCCCGGGACGTCGCCGACCAGGTCTGCTTCCTGGACGGCGGCGTCGTACTCGAACGCGGCACCGCCGAGCAGGTGTTCGGCAACCCGCAGCAGGAGCGCACCCGGCGTTTCCTGCGGCGGATCGTGGAGGCCGGCCGGCTCTGAGGCGCTACGCGCCCTCGGCCGGCCGGCCCGGAAGCGTCACGCGTCCGCGGTCGCGGCGCCGACCAGTGCCGCGACCCGCTCCACGCCGAACACGTAGCCCTGGACGCCGCATCCGGCGATCACTCCGTCGGCGCGCAGGGAGACGTAGGAGTGGTGCCGGAACGACTCGCGCTGGTGGATGTTGGAGATGTGGACCTCCAGCACCGGCATGCCGTCGCAGGTGTTGAGAGCGTCCAGGATCGCGACAGAGGTGTGCGAGTAGGCGCCCGGATTGATGACGATGCCGCAGTGGCCGAGGCGGGCCTCGTGGATCCAGTCGACCAGTGCGCCCTCGTGGTTGGACTGCCGGAAGTCCACGGTGCCGCCGTGCGCGGCCGCCGCCTTGACGCACAGGGCCTCGACGTCGGCGAGTGTGTCGGAGCCATAGATCTCGGGCTGGCGCTGGCCCAGCAGGTTCAGGTTGGGCCCGTTGAGGATCATGATCGGGGCGTTGGCCAGGGTGCGGGGCACGATTCCTCCGGTCCGTGGGAAATCCTGGGGAGAGACGAACGGCCCCGGGAGGAACCGCTGCTCGGTCCGGTCTATCACGGTGCGCGGCGGCTCCTGTGCGGGGCGTCTCACCACCGCGCGCCCCCGTAACCCGCGATCACCCCTGGTAGTTGTCGGAGCATGCATGATGCACGCACCGTAAGGTCCCCCTCGATGCTGCGGCTGGCGGCCGCCTCCCTCGCCGGGACCGCGATCGAGTTCTACGACTTCTTCGTCTACGGGACGGCCGCTGCGCTCGTCCTGGGGCCGCTGTTCTTCCCCACGTTCACGCCGCTCGCGGGGACGCTGGCCGCGTTCGGGACGTTCGGTGCGGGGTTCGTGGCCCGGCCGCTGGGCTCGGTGCTGTTCGGGCACCTCGGGGACCGGCGCGGCCGACGCCCGGTGCTGGTCGCGTCCCTGCTGCTCACGGGGGCGTCGACGGTCTCGGTCGGGTTCGTGCCGGCGTACGACAGGATCGGGGTGGCCGCTCCCGTACTGCTGCTGGCGCTGCGCTTTCTGCAGGGGCTGGGGCTCGGCGGGGAGTGGGGCGGCGCAGTGCTGCTGACCGCGGAGCACGCGCCCGCCGGACGGCGCGCCCTGTGGTCGAGCTTTCCGCAGATCGGTCCGGCCATCGGCTTCCTCCTCGCCAACGGCGTGATGCTGGCCCTGTCGGCGTCCCTTACGGACGCCCAGTTCGCGCAGTGGGGGTGGCGGGTGCCGTTCTGGGCGGCCGGGATGATGGCACTGGGCGGGTTGTGGCTGCGTTCGTCGCTCCCCGAGAGTCCGCAGTTCCTGGAGATCGAGGAGCCCGCGCGCATGCCGTTCGCCGAGGTCGTACGGCACCACTGGCGGCTGGTGCTGCTGACGGCGGGGGCGCTCTCGGTCGGGTACGCGGTGTTCTACGCGGTGACGACCTGGTCGCTGGCGTACGGCACGGAGCGGCTCGGGGTGAGCCGTACCGTCATGCTGACGTGTGTCATGGCCGCCGTCGTGGTGAAGGGGTCGCTCACCCCGGTGGTGGCCCTGCTGGGCGACCGCCACGGGCGGCGGTCGCTGTGCCTCGTGGGGTGCACCGCCGCGGCGCTGTGGATGTTCCCCATGGTCGCGCTGCTCGCGACCGGACAGCCGCTGCTGATGTTCCTCGGGTTCACCGGTGCGCTGGTCGCCTTCGTCACCATGTTCGCGGTGGTCGCCGCGTATCTGCCGGAGTTGTACGAACCGCGAGTGCGCTGCACCGGTGCCGCCGTCGGCTACAACCTCGGCGGGGTCCTCGGGGGCGCGTTGACGCCGATCGTGGCGACGGCCCTGG
Organism: Streptomyces sp.; assembly: GCF_019510245.1. GTDB lineage: Bacteria > Actinomycetota > Actinomycetes > Streptomycetales > Streptomycetaceae > Streptomyces. The sequence goes on from NZ_JAEKKT010000339.1 coordinate 7,280, forward strand.
CGGAGCACAGTGGTCGCGTGCCGTGGGCCGTGGGGGCGTATCTGACGGCGATCGCGCTGCTGAGCCTGGGATGCTTCGCGCTGCTGCCGGAGACGCGTCCGGTGCCGGCGCCGGTGGCGGAGGCCGAGCCGGTCGCCGGGTGAGGACCGCCGGACCTCGGGTTGATCGCCAGCTCCAGGTAGGCGGCGAAGAGCACCAGGTGGACGCCGCCCTGCAACGGTGTGGCCCGGCCCGGCACCACCGTCAGGGAGCTGACCACCACGGTCAGCGCGAGCAGCAGCATGTGGGTGGCGCCGAGGCCGAGGACGAGGGGGCCGGAGAGCCAGACGGAGGCGAGGGCCACGGCGGGGATGGTCAGGCCGATGCTGGCCATGGCCGAGCCGAGCGCCAGGTTGAGACTGGTCTGCACGCGGTCACGGCGGGCCGAGCGCAGGGCGGCGATGGTCTCGGGAAGCAGCACCAGCAGGGCGATGACCACGCCGACCACGGCCTGGTGCAGACCGGCCGCCGCCACGCCGGACTCGATCGTCGGCGACACGCCCTTGGCGAGTCCGACGACCCCGACGAGAGCGAGGCCGAGCAGGCCGAGGCTGACCCAGGCGACGCGTGCGGACGGGGCCGCGGCATGGTCGTCGGCGGTGATCACCTCGCCCTGCCGGGTGATGGGCAGGAAGTAGTCGCGGTGCCGCACGGTCTGGGTGGCCACGAACAGGCCGTACAGGATCAGCGACGACAGGGCCGCGAAGGTCAGCTGGACGCCGGAGAACTGCGGGCCCGGTCTGCTGGTGGTGAAGGTCGGCAGTACGAGGCTGAGCGTGGCCAGGGTGGCCACGGTCGCCAGGGCGGCGCCGGTGCCCTCGGGGTTGAAGACCGCGGTTCCGTGGCGGAGCGAGGCGACGAGAAGGCAGAGGCCGACGATGCCGTTGCAGGTGATCATCACGGCCGCGAAGACGGTGTCCCGGGCCAGGGTGGAGCTCTTGTCGCCGCCGTCGACCATGAGGGTGACGATCAGAGCCACCTCGATGATGGTGACAGCGACGGCGAGGACGAGGGAGCCGAAGGGTTCGCCGACCCGGTGGGCCACGACCTCGGCGTGATGGACCGCGGCGAGGACCGATCCGGCGAGGACCACGGTCACCAGCGCGACGACCACGCCGGGCAGACTGCGGCCCCAGGTGAACACGAGCAGGACGACCGCGAGCACCGGCACGAGGAACGTCCACAGGGTGGTGAGCGACCTGAGCCGAGTGATCATGCAGCGATGGTGGCAGAGGCGTACGGGCTTCGCATTCCGGTCCTTTCCGGCCCTTTCCGGCCCCCGAGGGCGTGCCGCCGGCGGGGCGCGGCCCCCGGGGTGACGGGTGTGGTCGGGTTGCGGTTACGTGAAGTCGGTCAGGTCCACGACGTCGCAGTCGGTGAACGACGGCGGCCGGGTGCACAGGGCGGCCATCTGCTCGGCGAACTTGCTCGTCTCGGGGTCGTCGCTGTTCTGCACGGCCTCCTCGTAGGAGTTGAACTCGATCACGCCTAGGTAGCGGCCTGGCCGGTTCCGGTCCCTGAGGATCAGGCGGCGCGTGGGGCCGTTCTCGCGGTCGGCGAGCCGGCTGCCCATCTCGTCGGCGAGCGCCTTCAGCTCGTCGATGCGGTCGGTCTCGAAGTCGATGATCTGGACGAATGTCACGGTTGCCTCCACCGGGCGGCGGCGCCCCCGGACCGGGGACGTTCCGCCACCCAACGAAGCATCCGGAGCGGTGGGTCGGCAATGCGCTTCGCACCGCTGCGCGGGGTGGTTGTTCCTACGTCCGACGTGGTCAGACGTCGATGCTGTCCTTCGGAGCGCCTTCGGTCGGGGTCTGCGCCGCCTCGGCCGCCGCCTGTTTCCTGGACGCCCTCAGGCTGGTGATCGTGGTGACGATCAGGACCGCGCAGATGACGCCGAGCGAGACCGGGATGCTGATCTCCGGGACGTGGACGCCGGACTCGTGCAGCGCGTGCAGCACCAGCTTGACGCCGATGAAGCCGAGGATGATCGACAGGCCGTAGCTGAGGTGGACCAGCTTCTTCAGCAGGCCGCCGATCAGGAAGTACAGCTGCCTGAGGCCCATCAGCGCGAAGGCGTTGGCGGTGAAGACGATGTACGGGTCCTGGGTCAGGCCAAAGATCGCGGGGATCGAGTCGAGCGCGAACAGGACGTCGGTGGTGCCGATCGCGAGCATCACGACCAGCATCGGCGTCATGACCCGCTTGCCGTTCTGCTCGATCCACAGCTTGGTGCCGTGGTAGCGGTCCGCCACGCCGAACCGCCGCTCCACCATCGTGAGCAGCTTGTTCTCCTCGTACTCCTCGTCGTGTCCGTCCTTGCGGGCGTCCTGGATCAGCTTCCAGGCGGTCCAGATCAGGAAGGCGCCGAAGAGGTAGAACACCCAGGAGAAAGCGGAGATGATCGCCGCTCCGGCGGCGATGAAGCCCGCGCGCAGCACCAGGGCCATGACCACGCCGACCATCAGCACCCGCTGCTGGTACTGGGACGG
>NZ_JAEKKT010000424.1 GCF_019510245.1 Streptomyces sp.
GTCCCGCCGCGTCCGAGTGGGACGAGCGCGAGGAGACCCCCTGGCCGATCATCCAGGAGGCGGCGAAGGCCGGCATCTACTCCCTCGACTTCTTCGCCAGCACCTGGGGCGACGAGACCGGCATCAGCCTGCCGATCACCATGGAGGAGCTGTTCTGGGGCGACGCCGGGATCGGCCTGTCGATCGTCGGCACCACCCTCGGGCTCGCCGGCATCCTCGGCAACGGCACCCCTGAGCAGCTCGCCGAGTGGGCGCCGCAGTGCTTCGGCACCCCCGACGACGTCAAGCTCTGCGCCCTCGCGGTCTCGGAGCCCAACGCCGGTTCCGACGTCTCGTCGATGAAGACCACCGCCGTCTACGACGAGGCCACCGACGAGTGGGTGCTCAACGGCGTGAAGACCTGGATCACCAACGGCGGCATCGCCGACGTGCACGTGGTCGTCGCCTCCGTCGACCCGGCCCTGAAGGCCCGCGGCCAGGCGTCGTTCGTCCTCGGCCCGGACTCCAAGGGCAAGGGCCTGTCGCAGGGGCAGAAGTTCAAGAAGCACGGCATCCGCGCCTCGCACACCTCTGAGGTGATCCTCGACAACTGCCGCATCCCGGGCGCGCAGCTGCTCGGTGGCAAGGAGAAGCTCGACGCCCGACTGGCCAAGGGCCGGGAGCGGATGGCGGCCATCGAGCGCGGCGAGGTGATGCCGAGCAGCCGCGAGAAGGGCGGCCAGGCCGCGATGGCCACCTTCGAGGCCTCCCGCCCGTCGGTCGGCGCGCAGGCCGTCGGCATCGCCCGGGCCGCCTACGAGTACGCGCTGGACTACGCCGGCACCCGTGAGCAGTTCGGCCGTCCGATCGTGCAGAACCAGGGCGTCGCGTTCCAGCTCGCCGACATGAAGACCAAGATCGACGCCGCCCGCCTGCTGGTGTGGCGCGCCGCCTGGATGGGTCGCAACGCCGTCCCCTTCACCAGCGGGGAGGGCTCGATGTCGAAGCTGTTCGCCGGCGAGACCGCCGTCGAGGTCACCGAGAAGGCGATCCAGATCCTGGGCGGCAACGGCTACACCCGCGAGTACCCGGTCGAGCGCTGGCACCGCGACGCCAAGATCTACACGATCTTCGAGGGAACCAGCGAGATCCAGCGGCTGATCATCAGCCGGGCCATCTCCGGCCACCAGATCCCCTGACGACGGTGTCCGTTCCGCTGCAGACCCGGGACGCCCGGCGGGAGTCACTGCTCGCCGCGGCCGACCGGGTCGTGCAGCGGGACGGGGCGTCGGCCTCGATGGCGTCCATCGCCGCCGAGGCCGGGATCACCAAGCCGATCCTGTACCGGCACTTCGGGGACAAGAGCGGCCTGTACGCCGCCCTCGCGGAGCGCCACACCGACCGGCTGCTCGACGCGCTGGTGGACGCCCTCACCGCCGGCGGCACCTACCGGGAGCGGGTGCACCGGACGATCGACACCTACCTGTCGGTGATCGAGCAGGAGCCGCAGGTGTACCGGTTCCTCGTCGAGTCCGAGGAGGCCGCGCCCGCGAAGGGTCCGGTGCGGGGCTTCCTGCGCCGGCTCCAGGAGCTGCTCGCGGCCGGTATCAGCCACGAGCTCCGGCTGCCGCCCGACGACCTGCGGGCCGGTCTGTGGGACGCCGCGATCCTCGGGATGGTCCAGGCGGCGGGGGACCGGTGGCTGGAGCTGCGGGACTGCCCGCGGGAGGTCGTGAGCGGGCAGCTCACCGGCCTGCTCTGGGGTGCTTACGGGAGCGCAAGCGCATCGTCGGCGGGGTGACCTCGCTCTCGTTGGTGAAAGACCCCTGAACGGGGTAGGGGGCCCGTTCACCGACCCGCTACCCTCTGCCGCTCCACACACGTGAATGTCGTGCCCGAAGGCGGGCACAGAACAGCGTCCCCGTGCGTTAGCACCCGCGCAGGACGTGAAGAAGGAGAGCCCTGACCATGGCCACCGATTACGACACCCCACGACGCAACGACGCCGACGACATGGGCGAGGACAGCCTCGAGGAGCTGAAGGCGCGACGCGCCGAGGCCCAGAGCGGCAGCGTCGACATCGACGAGACCGAGCTTGCCGAGGCGCTCGAGCTGCCCGGCGCCGACCTGTCCGGCGAGGAGCTGACCGTTAAGGTGCTCCCGAAGCAGAGCGACGAGTTCACCTGCTCGTCGTGCTTCCTCGTGCACCACCGCAGCCAGCTCGCCAGCGACAAGGGCGGACGGCTCATCTGCCGCGAGTGCGCCTAGCGGCGTGAGCGACCTGACGCGGTCGGAGCTGGGCGACTCGATCGCCCGGCTGACCGCGCACGACCTGGACCACCGGGAGCGGGGCGGCCTGCTGGTCGGGGTCGCGAGGGCGCTCGGCACCGGGGCCCGGGCTGCCACCGTGTCGGGGCGACGGCTGGCCGACCTGCTCGCCGACGAGGTCGCGCCGCACCTCCCGGTGCGTGACCTGCTCACCCTGCGTCAGCACCACCAGGGGCTGTCCGGCGACGCGCTCGCCGACGCCCTCATCCGGAACGCCTCGATCATCACTGCGGGCATCGGCGCGGCCGCCGGCGCTCTTGCAGCCGTGGAGATGGCGGCGCCACCGGCGCTGCTCGCGGCGCCGGTGCAGCTGGCCGCCGAGACGCTGGCCGTGGTCGCCGTCGAGGTGAAGCTCACCGCCGAGCTGCACGTGGTCTACGGCAGCGCCCCCCGAGGCTCT
>NZ_JAEKKT010000425.1 GCF_019510245.1 Streptomyces sp.
AAGCAACTTCTGGACAGGGCCGGTGAGCTGGGCCTGGCCGACACCTCGCTCGCCGCGCTCAACGGCAGCGCGAGGGCCTGACCCGACGCCGGGTCACTGACCGGCACGGCCGGGACCCGAACCGCGCCGACACGGCCTCACTTGCCCGTGGTCCGGAGCTGCCGCACAGGGGACGGCAGCTCCGGACCACGTTTCTCCGACTTCCGAGAGGGACCCCATGACCACCGGCCCGGACACCGGCACGTACGAGGTGCTGCGCGACCGCCTCACCGCGCAGGCCGGCGAACTCGCCCGCCGCGCCGAGGCGCTCAACTCCCGCCGCACCGAGGAGTTCGGCTCCACCCGGCTGGAGTTGACGCGTACCGAGCGGGTGCGCACCGAACACACCTGTGTCCCCCGCGACATCGTTTCCCTGGGCGACGCCGTCCTCTTCGGCCACAACATCTTCCCGGGCCGGGGGCCCCAGACGGCCGTCGGTGACGTCTTCTCGCTGCACGACCGCGACCTGAACCGGCTCCCCGACGACGCCGTGCCAGGACTGCTCGACGACCCCGCCTTCGTCCGCGAGTTCGCCGCCCTCTACCGCTACTACCGCCAGGCCCACATCCTCCAACTGCGCCGCACCGGCGGCAAACTGCTGGCCGTCTTCCAGACCGGCGAGAAGACAGATGACATCCGCGTGCTGCGCTGGGCACTCACCGACGAGGGCCGGGCGACCTTCCTGGACGCGCGAGGCGAGCGCGATCATGTCCTGCCGCCCTCGCACGACTTCCCGTGGACGCGGACCACCCGCGAGGACCACGTCCTGGGCCGTCACCCGCACGTCTCCATCGAGGGCGAGGTCTTCGTCGAGACGGTCGCGGGGACGCTGACCGTCAAAGTCGAAGACGACACCGAGACCGGCGAGGGCATCCACTGCGAGCCGGTCGCCGAACCGCTGCAGTCCCTCGCCGACGCGGACATCGCGTACGCGCGCGTGGGCGCCCTGATCCTGCTGGACGTCCTCCCCTACAAGGAGGACGTCCACCGCTACCTGGTCTTCAACACCCTCACCAAGAACGTCGTCCGCCTCGACGGCATCGGCCGGGCCTGCCGCCGCCTGCCCGGGCATCGTCTTCCCCGGCGGCTACTGCCTGGCCACCGGTGCGCACAAGACGTACGACCTAGACACCGAGGGCCTGGAGTTCGAGCGCGAGATTCGCTCACCGAACGGCGAGGACGTCCTCTTCGTCTTCCACGCGCGCGCGGAAGGCCGCAGCCTCCTCCTGCCGTACAACATGATCCGCAAGGAGATCGCCACCCCGCTGTCCTGCCACGGCTGGGCCCTCTTCGACGACGGCACGCTCATGATCCTGCGCGCCGACAGCGACGAGCCGGCCCGCGTGCACCCCCTCCAGCTGTGGCGCTCCCCGTACGTCTCCGACACCCACGCCGCCGCTCAGCCGGTCGGCACGGGCCCGCTGGCCCGTGTCGGCAACGCCGACCTCGTGCGCGGCATCTCCGACTGCCTGTCCATCGCGCGCGCGGTCACCGAGGTCACCCCGACGAGCGAGGTCTACGAAGCCCTGGCCGGCGCATGCGTCCGGGCCGCCGACTCCTACCACTGGCTGGCCGAGACCGAACTCGGCGACCTGCACGAGCCGCTCACGCGGGTGAGGTCCACCGCCGAGCAGGTGCTGGCCGAGTTCGAGACCGTCCAGGCCCTCACCCGCCAGGCCGGCGACGCGCTCGCCGACGCAGCCGCGCGCGTCGCCACGGTCGTACGGCGGCTGCGCGGCGAGTCTCCGCGCAGCGCCGCCGCCTGGGTGACCGGACTGACCGAACTCCGGCACGCTCAAGGGCACTTGCTCACCCTCAAGGACATGCGGTACGCCGACGCCGTCCGCATCGAAGAGCTCGCCGCCGACGCGGAGTCGGACCTGACCGCCTTCGGGCAGCGGGCCGTCTCCCACCTCGCCCGCGAGGACGCCTTCGCCGGCCACCGGGCCGACATCGAGCAACTTGTCGCCGACGCCGAAACGATCGCCACCGTCGCCGAGGCCGCGCCCCTCACCGCCCGCCTCGACGAACTCGCCGACGGACTGCGGACGGTGACCGAGGTCGTCGCCGGCCTCGACTTCGGTGACGCCACCGTCCGTACGTCCATCCTGGAGCGCATCGCCGAAGTACTGGGTGGGGTCAACCGCGCCCGCGCCACCCTCGACGGCCGCCGCCGCGCACTGGTCGACCGCGAAGGACGCGCCGAGTTCGCCGCCGAGTTCGCCCTGCTCGGCCAGGCCGTCACCGGCGCGCTCTCCGCCGCCGACAGCCCCGAGACCTGCGACGAGCAACTCGCCCGCCTGCTCGTGCAGGTGGAGAACCTGGAGTCACGGTTCGCCGAGTTCGACGACTTCCTGGGCGACCTCGCTGACAAGCGCGACGAGGTCCTCGAGGCGTTCGCCGCCCGCAAGCAGACCCTTGCCGACGCCCGCGCCCGCCGTGCCGAACGCCTCACCGACTCGGCGGCCCGCGTCATGCAGACGCTCACCCGGCGCGCCGCCGCCCTCCCCGACGCGGACGCCGTCGCCACGTACTTCGCCTCCGACCCTATGCCCGCGAAGATCCGCCGCCTCGCCGACGAGCTGCGCCGACTCGGCGACCAAGTGCGCGCGGAGGAACTCGACGGCCGCCTCAAGTCCGCCCGCCAGGAGGCGTCGCGCGCACTGCGGGACCGCACCGACCTGTACACCGACGACGGCCGCACCCTCCGCCTGGGCACCCACAACTTCGCCGTCAACACCCAGCCCCTCGACCTGACCCTGGTCCCGCACGGCGACACCCTCGCCTTCGCGCTCACCGGCACCGACTACCGCTCCCCGGTCACCGACCCCGACTTCACCGCCACCCGCCCGTACTGGAACCGCCCGCTGCCCTCGGAGTCGCCCGAGGTCTACCGTGCCGAACACCTCGCCGCCCGGCTGCTGGACGAACACGGCCCCGCGGCCCTCGCGGAGGCCGACGACCTGCTCGCCCTGGTCCGGCAGGCGGCACAGACGGCGTACGACGAGGGCTACGAACGCGGCGTCCACGACCACGACGCGGTGCTGATCCTCACCGCGCTGCTGCGCCTGCACGAACGCGCCGGCCTGCTCCGCCACCAGCCGGCGGCCCGCGCCACCGCCCAGCTGTTCTGGGCGCACCGCACCACGCCCGAGGCGCGTGCGAGTTGGACCCGGCGTGCGGTGTCGCTGGCGCGGGCCAGGGACACCTTCGGCCTGACGCCCGCCATCGCCGATCTGCGGGGAGAGTTGGCGCAGGCGATCACCGGGGAGGCCGCGGATGCCGCCGCCGCGTACCTCTTCGAGGAGCTGACGAGCGGCCCCGAGGGGTTCGTCGTCAGCAGCGGCTGCCGCACGCTGCTCGACAAGTTCCGTCGTACGGTGGGCACATCGGCCTACGACGACGACCTCGCTGCTCTAGCCGACATGGCCGCCCGCCGGCAACTGGTCGAGGCATGGCTGTCGTCGTACGCGGCATCCACCGGCGCGGATCTCACCCCCGGTGATCTGGCCGAGGCGGTGGCTGCCGAGCTGTGCCCGGACCTGGCCCGCTACGAGTCCGACGCCCCGCTGACCGAGACCGTCGAGGGGCTGCTCGGCACCCACCCGCGCGTCAGCAGCCGT
>NZ_JAEKKT010000426.1 GCF_019510245.1 Streptomyces sp.
CACAGCGCCGCGCTCGCCCGGCTCCCCGACCGCCCGGCGGACCGTGACACCCTGCCCGACTTCGCCGACGACGTCGTCGGCCGCATGGAGAGAGCCGAGCGGCTCGCTGCCGCGCACACCGCGCTCGGGCGGCTGCGCAGGGCCGAGCGTGAGGTGTTCGCGCTGTGCGTCTGGTCGGGACTGAGCTACGCGGACGCGGGCGAGGCCCTCGGCGTGCCGGCGAGCACCGTACGGTCGCGGCTCGCCCGCGCAAGGCAGCGGCTACGGGCCTTGTCGGAGGCGGAGTTGGCGGCCCGGCGCAGGTCCGCCGGGCAGCGGTCCACGGACCCGGACCCGGGCAAGCCAAGTGCCGCCGCGTCGGGCGATGTTCCACCTCAGCAGCAAAAACCGGGACTCGGCCCGCGCAGCGGACAGGTACCGGGTGGCCGTTCCCAAACGGCCCGGTCGACTCAGGAGAAGCACCGATGAACCCCGATGAGCGCGAGGAACTGGCCAGGCTGCTGCCGAGCCCGGGTGAGCCGGTCCTGACGAGCGACCGCCACGACCTGCTGAAGGACCATCTGATGAGAGAGCTCACCGAGCAAGCCCCGGAACTCCCGGCCGTCGCGACGGCACCCGGCCGGCGAGCGCGGGCCCCCCGCCGCCGGTTCGCCGTCATCGCCGTACCCCTCGCCACGGCCGCGGCGATCGTCGCCGCGGTCCTTGCCGGCGCCGTCGGATCCAGGACCGCCACGACCGACGCGGACGCGGTCGACCTCCTCAATCGCATCGCCGAGGTCGCCGCCGCGAAGAAGTCAGTGCCCGTCAGGGACGACCAGTACGTCTATGTCCGCACTCAGGGCTCCATGAAGTTCTCCGAGCACGACATCCGGATCCTGCGGGAAGCGAGTTGGACCGCCGTCGACGGCAAGCGCGCGGGACTGCGCCGGGTCACGGTGCTGGTGGGTCCGCCGTTCCGGCCCCGGGACCCGTTCTCCTCGTACTCCAAGGGCACCCACGACATGAGGCTGAATCCCGACCCGAACGTCACCACGTTCCGTGAGCTCCAGGCGCTGCCCACCGACCCCGACGCGCTGCTGGAGAAGATCTACGCCGGCACGAGGGGGGAGGGACAGACCAGGGAGAGCGCGGCGCTGGAGAAGATCGGCGACATGCTGGCCGACGCCACACTCCTGCCCGAACTGGACGCCGCGCTCTACCGCGCGGCCGCCAGGATCCCGGGCGTCTCGGTCGTCACCGACGCCAAGGACTACACCGGCCGCTCCGGCATCGGCCTGAGTTTCGAGGAGCGCGACGGCCGCACGGTCTGGGTCTTCGACAAGAACTCCCTCGACTTCCTGGGCACGGCGGACGAGGCTCTGCTGGCCGTCGGGGTCACGGACAAGACAGGCGAGACGCCGGCCACATGATGGCTTGTCCCTGGTGAGCAGCCCTGGCCCGCAAGGCCAGGGTTCCGGAGCGGTTCATCAGCAGACCCAGAGGCGAGGCGAGTCGGGTGAGGAGGAGCACCGCCTGGGCCGGCGCCGGGCCGACTCGCACTCTCAGCTTGGGAAGCGACGGTGCTCGACGGGCATGACCTTGAACGTCGGCGTCGCTTCCGCCGGGCCATGCCGGTGCCAGTGCTCGACTGCAGCTGCACGAATGTTGGTGACGTATTCTTCTTTGTACATCACCAATATCGTGCAGGAGGTGCCGCGTGTCTGTGACCCAGATCGACATCGACGACGACGCTTTGGAACGTGCCATGGCTTTGTCCAAGGTCAGGACCAAGAAGGAGGCAGTCAACCTCGCCCTGCACTTCTATGCCGAGCAGCAGGAGCGTGCGGCGCGCATCAGCCGCCACTTCGAGCGTGCGCGTGAATGGGGTGCCGTCGAGGACGCGGAGCGCCTGCACGGGGCGGAGAAGGACAGCCGGTGATCTACCTGCTCGACACCTCCGGCCTGGTCCGGCTGCTCCGCGATCCGAAACTGCAGTCGGCCTGGTACGACGCGATCGACGCCGGGGCCGTCGCATCCTGCTATGTGCAGCGTGCCGAGTTCCTCCACAGTGCCCGGAACGGACACGAGTACGACGAGATCACGGAGATGTTCACCGACCTCTACCCCGATGCGGCCGTACCGAAGAACGCGGGGCGCTGGATCGGTGGGGTGCAGCACCGTATGGCCCGGGCCGGAGAGCATCGCAGTGCCTCGGCGGTGGACCTCGTCATCGCCGCGACCGCAGCCCATCACGGACTGGCTGTCCTGCACGACGATGCCGACTACCGCGCCATTGCCCGGCACGCATCCGACCTGACCGAGCACAACCTCCACGACGTCGTCTGAGGCGTTTCCGCGCTGTGGCGTGTTCCTCTAAGTCCTGCATCCTGGGTAGGAGTTGGGTAATCGGTAGTGTCGGCGGCGTCTTTCGGGCTCCGAAACGGTGAGCCGGACACGGCCACCGAGAACTGGTTCCCTCCACGTGCCCGGTCTTCATGCATGTACAGACGGCCATCCGGCGGAAAACTCCCGCCAACAGAACAAGCCCCAGGCCGCTGACCTGGGGCTTCAAAAAGAGCGGGTGACGAGAATCGAACTCGCACTCTCAGCTTGGGAAGCTGATGTTCTACCACTAAACTACACCCGCGCGTGACGCCGGACGGACCGGTGTCGGAACGCACTGTCACTTTACCTCATCCCAGGCCCCCGGCGTTGAAGCCGTG
>NZ_JAEKKT010000402.1 GCF_019510245.1 Streptomyces sp.
GACGACGTGACCGACCGGGAGATTCCCGAGCAGTATCTCGACGGCTATGACCGCATCCTGACGGACGTCTCGGCCACCGGCCGGCGCCTTACCCGGGAAGAGATCGCCTCGCGGCGTGCCCTTGGAGAACAGGCCGCCGAAGCCGGCCACGGACTGCGCGCCCTGATCAGCGCACACCTGACCGCCGCCCGCGCAGCCTGGCCGCACACGCCGGGCTCGACCGACTGCGCGCTGGCCACCGTCCAGCAAGTGATCGACGCCTTCGCCGAGGGTTACGAACGCGCCCAACTCCTGGCCGTACGCCAGGAAGAGGCGGCCCGCCGCGAGTTCATCGACGACCTCCTCTACGGCCGCAGCGACCTCGGCCGCCTCGCCGAGCGCGCCGAACGCTTCGGTCTGCGCCTGTCCCACGCGCACGCGGTCGCCGTAGCCCAAGGGCCTGCCGCTTACGACGAGGGCGACCCGGTGCCCCGGCAGGTGGAACGCGCGCTCATCTCCCGCTTCGGCGACCGCAGCGTCCTGCTCACCACCAAGGACGGCCGCCTGCTGTGCATCGCCCCCGGCCCCCAGGACGAGGTCCTCACCTACTTCGCCAAACAGGCACACGCCGCCACCGACGGCGGCCGCGTCGCCATCGGCCGCCCCCAGCCCGGCCCCGGCGGCGTCGTCCAGTCCTACGAAGAAGCCCTCAACGCCCTCGAACTCGCCGAACGCCTCGACCTCGACGACCCCGTGCTGCGCGCCGCCGACCTGCTGGTCTACCCGGTCCTCACCCGCGACCGCCAAGCAATGGCCGACCTCGTCCTCGACACCCTCCACCCTCTCACCACGAGCCGTGGCGGCGCCCAGCCCCTCCTCGACACCCTCACCGCCTACTTCGACTCCGGCTGCGTCGCCGCCGAGGCCGCACGCCGCCTCACCCTCAGCGTGCGAGCCCTGACCTACCGCCTGGAACGCATCCACAAACTCACCGGCGCCAACCCGGCCGATCCCGCCCACCGTTACATGCTCCAGACGGCGGTGATCGGCGCACGGCTGCTGGACTGGCCGGCCAAGGACCTCTGAGCCAGGTCGCATCGGGGGCGGGAGGTTCGTCGGCACGGGCTCGCGTTCGCCTGCGTGCAGAGGATGTGACGACGCGGGCATCCGCATCTCGCCGCTGCCGTGGAGGGGTTACGGCCACCAGCCCAGGCCGCGGAACACCTGCACGCGATCCGACCTGCAGGTGATCCGTTCCGCCGCCTGACGCACTGGTCGGTGAGGCGCTGTCATACCCCCGTGGGACCGTGAGGAGATGGACAAGCGGCGCGCGGTCGACGCCCGCTCCAGGGGGCATCCCCGTGCCGCCGGGCAGGCAGAGGTGCCCGCACGGCTGCGCGCCGCCCGGATCCGAGGAAGGCCGCGTCATGACCGACATCGACACACAGTTCCTGCGCAGCCTGTTCGACGAGGAAGGCAGCCTGCACACCGCCGGCCGCACGGCCCTGTACCGGCTCCACGGCCCGGAAGGCCTGCTCTACGTCGGCATCTCCACGTGCCCGCTCACGCGCATCCGCACCCACCTGCAACAACAGCCATGGGGCCGCCGCGTCATCGCCATCCAGATCGACTACCCCCAGGACGCACACGCAGCCGAACGTGAAGCCGTCCAAGCCGAACGGCCCCTGCACAACGTCGTCTTCAACGGGACAGCCCCTCCCCCACCACCCGACCGGGCCGCACGCCTGAGGTCCGAACTCGCCGCGCAGCAGCGGAGGCTGGAAGAACTCGAGGCGGCCGTACCCCAGTCCACGACCCACCTACGCCTCATCCTCCGCGGCATCACGGCAGCGCGTACAAAAGTCGCGGAACTGGCCAGAGAGGTCGAAGAAGCCGAGGCCGCACAACCCTCACCGGGACGACAGACGAGTCGGGCCAAGCCGTAGGCACCGTATGGGAATCCAACCAACACACGTCTCCCTCCCCGGCTGAAGCCAGGCCCCCCGGAGGCACCACACGGCCGCGGTCCAGTCGGCATCGATGCAGGTTAAGGCGCTTCGTGAACGCCAACACCTACTACCGCTGATCCGACGGATCGCCCGACCCGCGCAGGTGCGCGTCGATGAGAGCGAAGGTGGCGTCCGGCTGTTCGATCTGCGGAAGGTGGCCGGCCTTGGGGATGACTTCGAGTCGGCCGTCGCCGAATGCGTCGGCGTACGCGGCACCGTAGGCGGGGGTGACGATGCGGTCGCTCTCACCCCAGAGCAGAAGGGAAGGCACCTGGATCTTCCCGAGCCGGCCCAGCAACGTGGGGTCGTGCATGTAGGGATCGCCGGCGAGGATGCGCATGGTGGTCATGTTGGCTTGTCTGCGCGCGAGTTCTTCGGCCGGGAGGCCGGCCGGGTCGAGGTAGTAGCGGTCCGGGTCGTGCCAGGAGTATTCCGCGACGCCTCGGGCGTCAAGGGCGAAGAAGTCGGTGATGTGTTCGGTCTCCACTTGCACGCCCACCGCGTCGATCAGGACAAGGCCGGCGATGCTTCCCGCGCTGTCGCGTACGGCCATCTCGGCGGCGATCCAGCCCCCGAGGGAGGAGCCGACGACGAGAACATCGCGCAGTCCGCGGTCGCGCAGCATGTGCAGATAGGCGAGGGCAAGGTCGTCGATGCCCGTGAGCCAGGCAGGGCGGTGGGCGCCGTCCCATCCGG
>NZ_JAEKKT010000403.1 GCF_019510245.1 Streptomyces sp.
GCTCGAGTAATCGCTCACGCAGATAGATGTCGCGGCGTACCGAGAAGGCCTTCGCGCGCACCTGACGCATCGCCGGGGTGATCTGCCCCTCGCCGCGGGCGTGGACCCCGTTCCTTGAGTCCTCCCAGCCCACCTTGCGCATCTCCCTGAGCCGTTCCTCGACCCGCTCCGCGAACAGTGCGTCCGCGTTGGCCACCTGGGAGTGGAAGATCCCGCCGTGCACCATGTACTGCCACGCCAGCGACTTCAGCAGCTCGGCGACGGCACGGTGGGCCTGCCAGCGCGCGCGGGCACGACGGCGTGTGGTGCGCAGTCCGATGCCGATGGTCAGGGCGTACAGCAGCGCGGCCAGGAGCGCGGGGACGTGGCTGCCGAGCCGTTCGGCCAGCATGGCCGAGGTGGTGGCCGCCAGCAGGACGATCAACTGGGCGCGGACGGCACGGAAGGATTCACTCTGATGGGTGATCGCGAGTTGATCGTTAACGCGGAAGAGCGGAGGGAGGTCGTCGTCGTTCCATGTGACGCCCGGCCCCGGAATACCGACCCTCATGGCCCACCCCCGACAACAGGCTCCCCCGGACATCCGAGTATGGGCGCGTACGCGCGCCCTAGCCATGCTCCGGAGCCTTCCGGCTGAGGTATCGTCCGCCTAAAACCGGGTTGTCTCTGTCTCATGGTTCGAATTCCGACACCGGACCTCTGGTCTGCTTGGGCCGGGGACACGCCGGTCCCCACGGAAGGAGACATCAGACAGATGAAGGCTCAGACGGTCACGGAACGCGCGACGGCCGCCGGTTCCGCCCCCCAGGGTCAGCACACCCCGCTGGGTGCGATCGACTCCACTGCCACGACGAAGGCCGCTGACCGGGTCACGGGTGGCCCGGGGAGGCGTCCCACCACCTTCGACTCGGCGCTGTAGGGCGGACATACTGCCGCGACCGCGCCCACCGTTCACGACGGCGTGCGCGGTCGATCCGCCGGGGGGTACGGTCCCCTACCACAACACACGCGTGCGGTATCTCAATTGGCCGATACAGGGCGTGCGGGGGTGACGGCGCGCGGTAGCGTGTGCTAAGTGACCGTTTCTCCGGGGGACCACCCACTCCAGCAACTCGTCCTGAAGATCCACAGTCGCTGTGATCTGGCGTGCGACCACTGCTATGTGTACGAGCACGCGGACAAGAGCTGGAAGACCCGCCCGGTCGTGATCGACCAGGAGACGGTCCGTCAGACCGCGGCACGGTTCGCCACGTACGCGCGCGAGCACGACCTCGCCTCCGTCACCGTCATCCTGCACGGCGGTGAGCCCCTGCTGGCCGGTCCCGCCCGACTGCGGTCCATCTGCGCCGAGTTCAGTGCCGCGCTGGCCGGCGTCACCGAGCTCGAGCTGAAGATCCACACCAACGGCATGCAGCTGAGCCGCCGCCATCTGGACGTCTTCCGGGAATACGGCGTCCTCGTGAGCATCTCGCTCGACGGCGACCAGGCCGCGAACGACCGGCACCGGCTCGACCGCAGGTACCGGAGCAGCTACCACCGCGTCCTGCGCGCGATCGATCTGCTGCGCACCGAGGAGTACCGGCATCTCTTCGGGGGACTGCTGTGCACGGTGGACGTGGCGAACGATCCGGTCGTCGTGCACGACACCCTGTCGGCCCTCTCCCCGCCCCGGATCGACTACCTGCTGCCGCACTCCACCTGGGACACCCCGCCGCCGCGCGGCTCCTCCGGTTCGCCGACCCCGTACGCCGACTGGCTGCTCGCCGTGTTCGACCGCTGGACGGAACAGGGCCGCAAGGTGCGGGTGCGGACCTTCGACTCGGTGCTCAGCACACTACGGGGCGGGCCCAGCCTGACCGAGGCCATGGGTCTGGCCCCCTCCGATCTGGCGGTCGTGGAGACGGACGGCTCCTTCGAGCAGGTGGACTCGCTCAAGACGGCCTACGACGGCGCACCCGCCACGGGATACCACGTCGACGAGCACACCTTCGAGCAGGTGGCCCGGCATCCTGGCGTACAGGCCCGGCAACGCGGCCTACTCGGGCTGTCGAAGACCTGCCGCGAGTGCCCGGTGGTCCAGTCCTGCGGTGGCGGTCTCTACGCCCACCGCTACAGCAGCGAACGCGAGTTCGATAATCCATCGGTGTTCTGCCACGATCTTCGCGCCCTGGTCGACGGGATCGCCGAGCGGATCACCGACCGCTCCCTCTCACCCGCCGTCCTCGACCCCGAGGCCCTGCGGTTCGCCCGGCAGGACCTGGACCGGACCCTCCTCGCCTACGCCAACGAGCGGCTGGCCGGAGACCCCGACTGGGACGCGGCCTGGCTGGCGCTGCTCCGGCTGGACGCGGACCGGACCACCGCGGAACACCTCAACCGGGTCCTGTCCCACCCCTACCTGCGTGCCGCCCTGCGCCATGCCGAGGCGGCCCACGTCACCGCCGCCCGCTTCGCCCGCGTCGCCGTGGCGGCGGCCGTCCACGCGCACGCCCCGCTGCGACTGACCTGGGACCAGCCGGACCGCGAGCTGCACCTGCCGACCCTTGGCACCCTGACCCTGCCCGCGCCGGGGCGGGTGGAGGCCGTGGTGAGCGCACGGGGTCTCGACGTCCGCACCGCCGACGGAACCCTCTTCACCGTCGGCGACCAACCCACCCAAGCCTGGCGGCCGTTGACAGTACTGA
>NZ_JAEKKT010000404.1 GCF_019510245.1 Streptomyces sp.
GTCTTCGGTGACGTGATGAGCGCGGGCATCGGCGGTGGCGGCGCCGATCGCTCGGAGTACATCGCGTATCTCGTCCCGGGCATCCTGCTGATGACCATCGGCGGCACCCTGGTCGGCACCGCGGTGTCCGTCTCCATGGACATGAACGAGGGCGTCATCGCCCGTTTCCGCACCATGGCGATCCATCGCGGCTCCGTGCTCATCGGACACGTCATCGGCAGCGTGCTGCAGTCGGTCATCAGCGTGGTCCTCGTCGGCGCCGTCGGCGTGGCCATCGGCTTCCGCTCCACGGACGCCACGGCCCTGGAGTGGCTGGCGGCGTTCGGCCTGCTCACGCTGTTCGCCCTGGCGTTCACATGGATCGCGGTCGGGATGGGCATGGTCAGCCCCAACGCCGAGGCAGCCAGCAACAACGCGCTGCCGCTGGTCTTCCTGCCGCTCATCTCCAGCGCCTTCGTGCCGGTCGACGCGATGCCGGGCTGGTTCCAGCCGATCGCCGAGTACCAGCCGTTCACTCCCGCCATCGAGACCCTGCGCGGGCTGCTGCTCGGCACTGAGATCGGCGACAACTGGTGGATCACCATCGTCTGGTGCCTGGGCCTCGCGGCGCTCGGCTACCGCTGGTCGAAGGCGGTGTTCGACCGCGACCCGAAGTGACCACGCGAACTGCCTTCGACAGCTCGTCCCGCCAGTCCTCACGCGCGCCATGCTGTCCGAGGCGCACCGCCGGAGCTCGCCGCGGGCCATGTTCACCCTTCGAAGCGGTAGCCCATGCCGGGCTCGGTGATGAGATAGCGGGGGTGGGAAGGGTCCGTCTCCAGTTTGCGCCGCAGCTGGGCCATGTAGACGCGCAGGTAGTTGGTCTTGTTGCTCTGGGAGACGCCCCAGACCTCCTGGAGCAGGTGTTTCTGTGTGATCAGGCGCCCTGGGCTGGTGACCAGGATCTCCAGCAGGTGCCACTCGGTGGGCGTGAGGCGTACGTCGCGATCGCCCCGTACGGCCTTCTTGGCGAGCAGGTCGATGGTGAAATCAGCCGTCGCCACCAGGGTCGCCCCCGGCGCGAGCGGCAGGTCCTCGGTGCGGCGGACGGCGGCCCGCAGCCGGGCGAGCAGTTCGTTCATGCTGAACGGCTTGGTGACGTAGTCGTCGGCGCCGGCGTCCAGCGCGGCGACCTTCTCCTCGGACGCCTGCCGCGCGGACAGGACGAGGATCGGCACCCTGGTCCAGCCCCGCAGTCCCTTGATGACGTCGACCCCGTCCATGTCGGGCAGCCCGAGATCGAGCAGCACCACGTCGGGCTGACGGGCGGCTGCGAGCCGGAGCGCGGTGGTGCCGTCGGGGGCCACGTCGACCCCGTACCGGCGTGCCTGGAGATTGATGACGAGGGCTCGTACGAGCTGTGGGTCGTCCTCCACCACCAGCACCCGTGTCATGGGCGTGCGCCTTCCTGTCGTACGTCGGACCATGAGCAGCGGAGGCCGTGCGGTCGGCCTTATGGCGGCGGGAGTCGGCGGAACCCGGTTCTCCCCGGACCCGCCAACTCCCCTGTGGATCGCGTAACTCCATCAGCTCTTCGAAACGAGTTCCTTGAGCGCGATGTTGAGTTCGAGGACGTTCACCCGGGGCTCGCCGATGAAGCCGAGGGTGCGGCGCTCGGTGTGGTCGTCGACCAACTCCCGCACCTGGGCCACGGAGAGGCCGTTCTTCTCCGCGATCCGGTGGACCTGGATGTCCGCGTACTGCGGGGAGATGTCCGGGTCGAGGCCGGACCCGGAGGAGGTCACCGCGTCGGCGGGTACGTCGGAGGGCCTGACCGTGTAGCCGTTCACCGAGTTGTCCTTGACAACTGCGGCCTTGGCGGCGGTCACCCAGTCGATCAGCTCCTTGTTGTCGGCGGACCGGTTGGTGGCGCCGGAGAGGATCAGCTTGTACTGGGTGTTGACGCTGTTGCTGCCGAGGCCGTTCTGCGGACGGCCCTGGAACCATTTCAGGTCGGGTTCCGGGGTCTCCTGGCCCTTCTTCAGCGGCAGGTTGTACGCCTGGCCGATGAGGGACGAGCCGACGACCTTGCCGTCCGCCTTGATCTCGCTGCCGTTGGCCCGGTCGCTGAACAGTCCCTGGGCGATACCGGTCACCACCAGCGGGTAGATGACGCCGGTCACCAGGGTCAGCACGAGGAGGGCACGCAGGCCCGCCCAGAGCAACCGGGCAGTGTTGGATACCGAGTTGTTCATGGGGATCAGCACGCTTTCAAGGAATTACAGCCCGGGGATCAGGGAGATGAGCAGGTCGATGAGCTTGATGCCGACGAAGGGGGCGACCAGGCCGCCGATACCGTAGATCGTGAGGTTGCGGCGGAGCATTTTGTCCGCGCTGACGGGCCGGTACTGCACACCCTTCAGAGACAGCGGGACCAGCGCGATGATGATCAGCGCGTTGAAGACTACCGCGGACAGGATCGCGGAGTCCGGCGAGGCCAGGCCCATGATGTTGAGCTTGTCCAGGCCCGGGTAGACCGCCGCGAACAGCGCCGGGATGATCGCGAAGTACTTCGCCACGTCATTGGCGATGGAGAACGTGGTCAACGCGCCCCGGGTGATGAGGAGTTGCTTGCCGATCTCGACGATCTCGATGAGCTTGGTCGGGTTGGAGTC
>NZ_JAEKKT010000340.1 GCF_019510245.1 Streptomyces sp.
CCACCACGAGATGACCTTCTCGATGGTGTACGCGTACAGCGAGAACTACGTCCTGCCCATCTCCCACGACGAGGTCGTGCACGGCAAGCGCTCGCTCGTCTCGAAGATGCCCGGCGACTGGTGGCAGCAGCGCGCCAACCACCGCGCGTATCTGGCCTTCATGTGGGCCCACCCGGGCAAGCAACTGCTCTTCATGGGGCAGGAGTTCGCCCAGGGCGGCGAGTGGTCCCACGCCGACGGCCCGGACTGGTGGCTGCTCGATGCCGGGTACGGGGCCGAGGCCGATCACCGGGGTGTCCGGGATCTGGTCCGCGATCTCAACTCCGGGTACCGCGCGCACCCCGCGCTGTGGCAGCGGGACACCGATCCGGCGGGTTTCCAGTGGGTCGTGGGTGACGCGGCCGAGGACAACGTCTTCGCCTTCCTGAGGTTCGATGCCGAGGCCCGGCCGTTGCTGGCGGTCTCCAACCTCTCCCCGGTGGTCCGACCCGGCTACCGGCTGAGCGTGCCCAAGGGGACGCCCGTCTGGCAGGAGATCCTCAACACCGACAGTGCCCGGTACGGCGGCGGGGACGTCGTCAGCCGGGGGCCGCTGCTCGCCGACGACGGGGCTCTGCGGCTCACGCTGCCCCCGCTCGGCACGGTGTGGCTGGAGCCTGTCGCCCCGTAGCCCGCCGCGGGCCGGGTCACGTGTTTCGACGGCCGGGTCCGGGCAGTCCGGGATGAAAGACCTCGCCGCGCCAGGTCGCGGCCCGGCCGGAGGGCGGTTCCCCGTGCTGCGTACCGTCGGAGTGGAGGAAGAACTCCTGCTGGTCCACCCGGACAGCGGGGAGCCGGCGCCCTGGTCGGCCGCCGTCGTCGACCGGGCCGCCCTGGACGCTCCCGGGCAGGCCGTGTTCCAGACCGAACTGTTCGGGCAGATGCTGGAGCTCGCGACCAGTCCGCACCGGGACATGGCGGAGCTCGGCGCCGAGATCGTGGGCTGCCGCAAGGAGGCGGGCCGGCTGGCCGGCGAGATCGGCTGCGCGGTCGCGGCACTCGCCACCTACCCGCTGCCGGTGGACCCGGCGCTCACCGGGCACGAGCGCTACCGCTGGATGGCCGGGCGGTACGGGGCCGCCATGGTGGACTGGTTCGTCTGCGGCTGCCACGTGCACGTGTCGGTGGAGTCCGACGAGGAGGGCGTCGCCGTCCTCGACCGGATCCGGCCCTGGCTTCCCGTGCTGCGCGCGCTCAGCGTCAACTCGCCGTTCTGGCAGGGCCGGGACTCCGGTTACGCCAGTTTCCGCAGCCGGCTGTGGGCGCGCGGCCCGTCGGCCGGGCCGACCGAGCTGTTCGGCTCGCCGGAGCAGTACCGGAGGCGGGTCGCGGACATGGTGGCCAGCGAGGTCATCCTCGACACGGGGATGGTGTACTTCGACGCCCGCCTGTCCACGCGCTATCCGACGGTGGAGATCCGGGTGGCCGACGTGTGCCTGCGAGCGGACACCACCGTCCTCGTCGCCACGCTGATCCGCGCCCTGGTGGAGACGGCCGCGCGCGACTGGCGGGCCGGACGGCCGCCGTTCGACCCCGGCGTGAGCATGCTCCGGCTGGCCTCCTGGCAGGCCGCCCGCGTCGGCCTGGAGCAGGACCTCCTCCATCCCGTGACCATGCGGCCCCGGCCCGCCGTCGAGGTGGTGCGCGCGCTCCTCGCGCACACCGCGCAGGCACTCGCCGACAGCGGTGACACGGTCGGCGTCGAGGAGGCCGTCGCACAGTTGCTGCACAGGGGTACCGGCGCCCGCGAGCAGCGGTCGTTCCTGGAGCGCACCGGGAGCCTGCGGGACGTCGTCGTGGAGTGCGTGCGCCGCACCCAGGGCTGACTCCGGCGCTGAGCTTTGTCATCGGGTGGAAACGAGTTGACCGTTCCCGACACGAGCCGCACTCCCCTGGGCTACATTCGACCCGCGTCGACAACAGTACCGATCGGGAGGGTAACCCTCCGTACATCCAGGAGCAGCGCATGCGCGACTACGCCCTCGCTCCGACGACCGCTTCGACCCTGACCGGCGGGCTCGCCGACAGCATCTTCGAGACGGCGGACCGGAACCCGACACTGCCGGTGCTGGCGCGCCGGCCCGAGGCCGCCGCGGGCTGGCAGGAGGTCACCGCGGTCGAACTGCGGGACGAGGTGGTCGACCTGGCCAAGGGGCTGATCGCGTCGGGGATCTCGCCCGGGCAGCGGGTGGCCGTGATGGCGCGGACGCGCTACGAGTGGACGGTGTTCGGCCTCGCGCTGTGGTCGGTGGGGGCGGAGGTCGTCCCGATCCACCCGACGTCCTCCCGGGACCAGGTCGAGTGGATCCTGCGGGACGCCCGCTGTGTGGCGGTGGTGGTCGAGGACGAGCAGGCGGTGATGACCGTCGGCACCGTGTGCGAGGGGCTGCCCGGGCTCAAGCACGTGTGGCAGCTGGACGCGGGGGCGCTGCCCGACCTGGTGCAGAAGGGCACGTACGTCCCGCTGACCACGGTGGAGTCGCTGCGCCGGATCGTGATGCCCGACTCGACGGCGGCCATCACCTACACCTCGGGCACCTCGGGCCGTCCGCTGGGCTGCGCGCTGAGCCACCGCGGGCTCGCGTACCCGTGCGACACCCTGCTGGCGGGCTGGGGCCACACCGCGGCGCGCCCCGGTGAACAGGCCTCCGTCCTCGCCTTCCTGCCGTTCTCGCACGTGTACGGCCTGATGATCATGGTGATCTGTCTGCGCGGCGGGATCCTGATGGGCCACGAGCCGGAGATGACCGAGGCCGCGCTGGCCGAGGCACTGCGTACGTTCCGGCCGACCTACCTGTACGCCGTGCCGTCGGTGCTGGAGAAGGTGTACAAGACGTTCCTGCGCACCTCGCAGCAGCACGGCCGGGGCGCCCTCTTCGAGCGGGCCGCGGAGACCGCGCGGGACTTCGCCGCGGCCACGGAACGGCAGCGGCTGGGCACCGGGGCGGGCCCGGGCTTCGACCTGCGGCTGCAACACGCCCTGTACGAGCGGACGGTGTACCGCAAGCTGCGGGGAGCACTCGGCGGACGGGTGCTGCGCGCCACCTCCGGCGGTTCCTCGCTCAACCGGGAGCTCTCCCTGTTCTACGAGGGCATCGGCATGTACGTCCACGACGGCTACGGCCTCACCGAGTCCAGCGGCGGGATCACCATGCAGCCGCTGGGCCGGGAGAAGTCGGGCACGGTCGGCCAGCCCCTGCCGGGCACCCAGATCCAGGTGGCCGACGACGGCGAGATCCTGGTGCGCGGTCCGTCGGTGTTCCAGGGATACGTCGGCGACGACTACGCGACCCGAACCGCGCTGCGCGGCGGCTGGCTGGCCACCGGGGACATCGGGCGGCTCGACTCCGAGGGTTATCTGACCATCACGGGCCGCAAGAAGGACATCCTCATCACGAGCAGCGGCAAGAGTGTGGCCCCGGCCCCGCTGGAGCAGCGGCTGCGGATGCACCCGCTGGTGCACCAGGCGGTGGTCGTCGGCGACGACCGGCCCTGTGTGGGCGCGCTGATCACCCTGGACCCGGACTTCCTCGCGCACTGGCGGGGAGCGCTGGCGGTGCCGGGCGACTCGCCCGGGCGCGAGGCGCGCGAGGAGAACGCGCTGCGCGAGGAGATCGCCCGCGCCATCGCGTCCGCCAACAGCGTGGTCTCCCGCGCGGAGTCGATCCGCGTCTACCGGGTGCTCCAGGAACCGTTCGCCCCGGACAACGGCATGCTGACGCCGTCGATGAAGCTGCGCCGGGACGCCATAACCCGCCACTACGCGGCCGAGATCGACGCCATGTACCAGGCCCGCTCACAGGCGGCACGCCGGCCGGGCCGCCCGGGCCGGGCCGAGCCGGCCGACTGGGACGACTCGGACAACGTGTTCCGGTGAGTGGATCACGCGTATCCGGTGCCAGGGTGGGAACTCGCGGCGCAGAAGACAGAGACCAGCGCGACGAGGACACCTTTCCGGGACTGAAAGAGATGACATGGGGACCGGACCACGGCGGGACGACAGAGGATCCGCGCAGGAGACCGCCGGATGCGCGGTCCCCTTCCCGGGCCGGCTGAGCGACGTGACGGGCGCCCGGCTCGCCGCCGACGGCTACCTCGCCGGTCTCGCCCGCACCTCACCGCCCGCCCATCCCGACTGCTGGAACGACATCCTGCTGGTCGTGACGGAGCTGGCGGCCAACGTGGTCCAGTACGCGCCGGGCCCTTTCGAACTGCGGATGCGCCGCACGTACGACGGGGTCCACGTCACGATGCACGACTCCAGCCAGGTCCGGCCCGAGCCGCGGCCCTTCCACCCGGACGGGGGCGGGGGCGGCATCGGCTGGCACCTGCTGCACACCCTGTGCGACCAGGTCAGCGTGGTCGTCACCGCGGACGGCAAGGACATCCACGCCTTCCTGCCCTGGTGAAGGCCCGGTGGGTGCCTGATGGAAGCTGGTAAGGGTGCCCGGTGGGGCCGGGTGCGGTCACTCGGGACGGTGCGCGACCACCCCGAACATCGTCACCGACATGTGCACCGCGCCCTGCTGGGCGGCCTCGGCGAGATCGGCGTACAGCGTGTCCCGCTGTTCGGCGGTGACGGCGCCGGTGCGCACGGCGGCCTCACCGAGCATGCGGATCAGCGGCCAGGCCACCGAGCCGTGGTCCTGGAGCAGGGCCTGCGAGCCGCGGTCGTCCACCACGAACCCGGCGGCGCTCAGCTGGCCGACCAGGCGGCGCCCGGAGTAGGGGTTGGCGCCGCCCAGGGCGGCCGCGGTCAGGGCGCGCACCACCACCGGGTCGCCGGGGTGCAGGAGGGTGGTCCCCCAGTCGGTGTCGAGCACCGCCACCCGGCCGCCGGGGCGCAGCACCCTGGCCATCTCGGCGATCGCCCGGTCGGGATCGTGGAGGTGCTGGAGGACCCGCTCGCACCACACGACGTCCATCGAGCCGTCCGGCACCGGCAGCGCCTCGGCGTCGCCCTGCAGGAAGCGGGCCCTGCTGCCGGCGGACCGCTCCTCGGCGACCGCGCGCAGGCTCGGGTTGACCTCGACGCCGATGGCGACACCGTCCGGGCCAAGGGCGGCGGCCAGCGCCCGGGTCTGCGAGCCGGTGCCGGAGCCGACGTCGAGGAGCCGCTCGCCGGGCCGCACCGCCAGTGCCTCCTCGGCCCAGGCGCGCAGCCGCCGTACCCCGGGATTGGCGTCCTGGGAGTCGAGGGCGGCCACCAGCGGAGTCACGCGGTCGGGGTCGATGTGCCGCTTCTGGAAGCCCGTTCCGGGCTGGGTCTGCGCCATGGCGGGCACTCTACTGGCGCGCGTGATCGCCGTGTGGCGGCCTTCGACCGGACGGCCGTCCGGCGCATATCTGTGCGACAGCCGGTTTCTCCCGGCGATCGAGGGGCATGCTGGAGCCCACGCGTTCGTCTGCCTGCTCCGCCCGGCTGGCGGGACGGCGTCGGGCACGGTGGGATCGATGTGGTGCGAAGCAAGCGTTCCTGGGCACGCGGACGGCGTCGAGCCGAACAGCCTGGAGCAGCGGAAAGGGATACACCGTGACACGACCCAGGATCCTGGTGGTGGGCGCAGGCTTCGCCGGAGTGGGGTGCGTGCGCCGCCTGGAGCGGAAACTCTCCCCCGACGAGGCGGACGTGACCCTGGTCTCGCCGACCTCCTACCAGCTCTATCTGCCCCTGCTGCCGCAGGTCGCCTCGGGCGTGCTGACGCCCCAGTCGATCGCCGTCTCGCTGCGCCGCAGCAAGAGGTACCGCACCCGGATCATCCCGGGCGGCGCGATCGGCGTGGACCTGAAGTCCAAGGTGTGCGTCGTCCGCACCATAACCGACCAGGTCGTCAACGAGCGGTACGACTACATCGTGCTGGCCCCGGGCAGTGTCACCCGCACCTTCGACATTCCCGGCCTGACCGAGCACGCGTTCGGTATGAAGACCCTCGCCGAGGCCGCGTACATCCGCGACCACGTCATCGCCCAGCTCGATCTCGCCGACGCCAGCGACGACCCGGCCGAACGCGCCGCACGGCTGCAGTTCGTGGTGGTCGGCGGCGGCTACGCGGGCACCGAGACCGCGGCCTGTCTGCAGAAGCTCACGCACGCGGCGCTGCACCGCTACCCGAACCTGGATCCGAAGCTGATCAGGTGGCACCTGATCGACATCGCCCCGAAGCTGATGCCGGAGCTCGGCGACAAGCTCGGCCGAAGCGCCCAGGAGGTGCTGCGCCGCCGCGGCGTGGACGTCTCCCTCGGGGTGTCGATCGAGAAGGCGGGCCCCGAGGAGGTCACCTTCACCGACGGCCGCGTGGTGCCCACCCACACGCTGATCTGGACGGCCGGGGTGGTCGCCAGCCCGCTGATCGCCACCCTGGGCGCGGAGACGGTCCGGGGACGGCTCGCGGTCACCGCCGAGATGACCCTGCCCGGCCACGACGGGGTGTTCGCGCTCGGCGACGCGGCGGCCGTGCCGGACAAGGCGAAGGACGAGCCGGGCGCGGTCTGCCCGCCGACCGCGCAGCACGCCATGCGGCAGGGCAAGGCGGTCGCCGACAACGTGATCGCGACCCTGCGGGGCCAGGCGCTCCACCCGTACGTGCACAAGGACCTCGGGCTGGTGGTGGACCTCGGCGGCAAGGACGCGGTCTCCAAGCCGCTCGGCATCGAGCTGCGCGGGCTGGCCGCCCAGGCGGTGGCCCGCGGTTACCACTGGTCGGCGCTGCGCACCAACGTGGCCAAGACCCGGGTCGCGACCAACTGGCTGCTGAACGCGCTGGCCGGCGACGACTTCGTGCGTACCGGCTTCCAGTCCCGCAAGCCGGCCCGGCTCAAGGACTTCGAGTACACGGACACGTATCTGACGCCGGAGCAGGTCCGGGCACGTGCCGAGGGCCCCGAGGACCCCGGCGGCTCGCCGGCGTGACGCAGAGCGCGGCGGAGTGAGAGCGGCGGGGCGGTCGGTGCGGGCGGAGGTCCGGGGACGGCTCGCGGCGGCCGACCCCGGCCTGCTCCGGTTCACCGCCGGCCTGCGCACGGTCACGTCGATCGCCCTCACGCTCGCGGTGCTGGCAGCGCTGCGGTACGACGTGTCCCACCTGGTGGCCGGGGCCATCACGGCGATGGTGGCCACCTTCGCCATCCGGGAGAAGGGGCGACCGCAGCAGGCCGTCACGCTCGCCCTCGGCCTGCCGGTGGCACTCGCCTCGATGTCGCTGGGCGCGCTGCTCAACGCGCGGGTGGTGATGGGCGACCTGTTCTTCGTGGCGCTCATCTTCTGCGCGGTCTACGGCCGCCGGTTCGGCGACCGGGGCACGGCGCTCGGGCTGATCGGCTTCCAGATCTACTTCGCCTCGCTGTTCGTGCACGCGACCGTGCCCGCGCTGCCGGGGTTGTACGTCACGATCACGGTGGCGTTCGGCTGCGCGGCCCTGGCGCGGTTCGTGCTGGTACGGCAGACCCCCGCGGGCATCCTGGCCCGGCTGCGGCGCGCCTTCCGGGCCCGGCTCGCCCAACTGGTCTCCGCACAGGCGGAGTTGCTCGACGCCGGGCCGGACGAGCTGGACCGGGCGGTGGAGGAGGTCCGGCTCAGGACCGCCCGGCTGCACGAGACGGCGCTGCTGATCCAGGGGCGGCTCGCGGACGGCACCTCCGACGAGACGGTGGCGAGGCTGGTGCAGCGCCGGATCGCGGAGGCGGAGATCGCCGCCGAGCGGCTCGGGCTGCTGCTGCTGACCGCCCGCGGCACCGGGCGGGCCGACACGCTCACCCTCCATCTGCCGGGTGCCCCGCTGCCGTCGGCCCTCGGGGAGCCGGTGCGGGACGAGGCGATGGAGCGGCTGCGGCTCGATCTGGAGGCGCTGCGGCTGCTGGTGCTGCGGCCGGGCGGCCCCGGGAAGGGGACCGCGCTGGCCGGGCTCCGCAACCGGCTGCTCGGCTACCGGGAGGGTGAGAACCTGCCGCCCGCCTCGCCCGCCGTCCAGGATGTCTTCCGGGGCATCGGCGAGGCCGGGCGCGCGGTGCTGGGGCTGCGCATCGCCCTGGACGGGCCGCAGGACGAGTCCGACGACACCCCCGCCACCTCCCGGTCCCGGGAGGAGCTGGACGCCGAGGACGCGGCCATCGCGGGCGCCGAGGAGGGCGAACGGCGGGCCGGGGAGGAGACCGGGCTGCGCCGGCCCACCACGCGGGCGGCGGTGCAGGTGGCGGTCGGCTCGTCGCTGGCCATCGTCGGCGGCGAGTTCCTGTCCGCCCAGCGCTGGTACTGGGCGGTGCTGACCTGCTGGATCGTGTTCATCAACACCTCGTCCACCGGCGAGATCCTGGTCAAGGGCTACCGGCGGCTGCTGGGCACGGTCCTCGGCGTGGTGGCCGGCATCGGGCTCGCGGGACTGGTCGGGCACCACACCTGGACGGCGTTCGGGCTGGTGCTGCTCTTCATCTTCGCGATGTTCTACTCGGCACCGCTGTCGTACACCCTGATGTCGTTCTTCGTGACGGCGATGCTGGGCCTGCTGTACACGCTCCTCAACACCTACAGCCTGGACGTCCTGGTGCTTCGGGTGGCCGAGACCGCGCTCGGTGCGGTGTGCGGGGTGATCGCGGCCGCGGTGGTGCTGCCGGTGCACACCGACCGCCGTACCGACGAGCTGCTCGTGACGGCGCTGGACCGGCTGGCCGACGTGACCCGGGCCGCCGCGGACCAGTTGAGCGGGGCGCCGCCGGTCGACCTGGTGGAGAAGGCCCGGGACCTGGACCAGGCGCTGGCCGATCTGGCCGCGGCCGTCCAGCCGCTGACCCATCCGATCACCCCGCTGCGCTCCCGCCGGGACACCGCCCGCTACGTGGTGGCGCTTTTGGAGACGTGCGCCTACCACGCGCGGTCGCTGGCGGCCACGGCGGAGCTGCTGCCCACCCATCCGGCCATCGCGGCGGATCCCCGGCTGCGCGGGGCGGGACGGCGGATCGTGCACAACATCGAGGCGATCGCCGCCCATGTCGGGCAGGAGGGGTCGGACGCCGGGATCGAGACCGGCCCCAGCATCGCGTCGATGCTGGAGCCGGGTACGTTGCGCGCCCCGCGCTACGGCAGGGTGACCGACCGGGTGCTGCGCCATCTCCAGCGCCTGGACGAGTCGGTGGCGGGCCTGGCCCGCCCGCTGCGGGTCCCGGTCCGGCGGCCCGCCCCCTGACGCCGGGTCACTCCGCCACCGCGAGGGGGGCCGAGGCGGAGTCGCGCGATGCCGCGAAGGCCGCCGGCGGGGGCGACGGCACTCCGGGCAGGGCCGCGCCGGCCGCCGTTCGCGCGACCGCAGTGTCCAGTGCCGGAAGAGAGGGCGTGGCGGGGATCGTGACAGGTGGGAGGCCGGCTGTCGCGGCGGCGGCCAGGAGGTGGCGGGACTTCGCCAGGGCCGCGGCGATGTCGCGGGTTCCGGTGATCACGCAGAGCGTGTAGGCCAGGTCGCTCGCTCTCTGGTCCGCTGCCGCCTCCGCGGTCAGGAGACGCTCGTAGTCGTCCACGAGCCGGCGCAGCGTGGCA
>NZ_JAEKKT010000418.1 GCF_019510245.1 Streptomyces sp.
CGGTCGCGCTCCAGCGGTCGGCCACGGCGCTCGGCCTTGACGGCGCGGCGTATGTCCCGTACTACCCGGCCCAATTGTCCGTCGGCCGCGACGACCACCCGGCGCGCCCCACCCGCCACTGACATGGGACTGCTCAGTCGCTCACGGTATCTCGAACGGTCGATCGGCTGGCCGTGGTCTTTTTGACAGCGGTGCAGCGGGTGAGGACGACCACGTTCTCGCCCGCGGCGACGTGAGTGTCGTCGTGGGCGGTCCCGTTCCTCGGGGGTGCGGTGGCAAGGTGGGAGCCGGCCTCGACACGCAGCGCGGGCGTCTGCAGCCTCAATGGCTACCTGGACACCCCGGATACGGCAGAACTCGAGATCCCACGAGCAGGCCCAGAAGCCACTCTCGTCCATGGCTCTCTGCGTCCCGACCCTCCGTCGGCAGAGTGGTGGCCACAGCCGCATCCTGCTCACCATCCCCCAATCGCAGACTCGGAACACCGCCCTGGGCAACTCCCCGCCGTACGGGGCGGTCTGTCGCGCTGTCAAGTAATCGGACCAGTTCCCGCCGGCGATCCGGTCCCCGAGCCCGAGCTCCGGGCCCCGCCGCGCGTGGCCGGCACGCGGGGTTGAAACCGCCGCTTCAAACGGCGTCGGGCTGGTGCAGCCGCCAGGTTCCCGCGCCCCAGGCGGTCGCTCGCCGTGCGCGGGCCGCGCCGCTTGCTCCAAGGGCAGTCGCCGGACGATAGACCAGAGCGCACTCCACTCGCCCCGCCGGGCGAGATCTCGTGACCGCGGACGCTTCCCTCGGGCTCATGAGCGGTTTTCTCGGGGTTGTCCTGCGGGATTCGTGCCGGGCGGCGTGTGGTGGGGTACGTCCGCCATGGCGGTGGCCCGGCCACGGGTGTCGGCGGCGGGAGCGATGAGGATGGCGGACGCGACGAACACCAGGACCACCACCATGGCCGAGCGCAGCCCGTAGTGGTCGCCCAGGAACCCGAGGGCGGGCGGCCCGACGAGGAAGGCGACGTAGCCGATGATGGCGACCAGCGAGACGCGGGCGGTCTGGTCGGGGCCTGAGTCGCCCGCCGCCGACAGAGCCACCGGGAAACCGAGGGAGGCCCCAAGTCCCCAGAAAAGTACGGCTGTTGCCGCTACGGCAGCGCTGTCGGAGAAGATGACGAGGAGGAGTCCGACGGCACCGGAGACGGCACTCGCGCGCACGACGGCGGCCCGTCCGAAACGGCCGAGGAAGTAGCTGCCGCTGAAGCGTCCCAGGGTCATCGCCGCCGCGAATCCCACGTAGACGAGCGAGCCCATCGCGGCGTCAAGGCCGTGGCCGTCGACCATGAGCAGCGGCAGCCAGTCGTTGGCGGCGCCCTCGGCCAGCGCCATGGCCAGCACGATGGCACCGATGAGCAGCAGCTTGCGGTCCTTCCACACCTGCGGCCCGGGTCGTCGCGCCGGACCGGGACCGGGACCGGGAGCCGGTGTGGACGGCGCGGTGCTGATGCTGATGCCGTTACCGGCGGGGACGGCACGCATGGCGTGGACCAGCATCCCCGCGGCGATCAGGGCGACGACGGCCAGATGCCAGGAGACGGGGACCGCGGCGGCGGTGGCCGCCATGCCGGCCGCACCCCCGATGACCGTGCCCAGGCTGAAGCAGCCGTGCAGCGTGGGCAGCACCGCGGTCCCGGTGAGGCGCTCGACGTCGGCGCCGTCCACGTTGACCGCCACCTCGCCCCCGCCCATGCCCGCGCCGAACAGGCACAGTCCCGCGGTGACCAGCGATGCCGACGGCACGGCGCTGCCCGCACCGATGACGGCCGTGCCCAGGATGATCAGGAGAGTGCCGAACGCGATGACCGGCCGGGTGCCGAACCGGGATACGAAACGGCCGGAACACAGGATGCCGATCATGGAACCGACGGACAGGCCGAACAGGACCAGGCCCATCTGTCCGGTGGACAGGCCCAGTCGGTCGCGGACGTCCGGGGTGCGCGTGACCCAGGACGACAGGGCGATGCCGGGAAGAAAGAACAGAAGGAACAAAGCCTGACGACGTCGGCGTACGGCGCGGTCTGTCAAGGGGGAACTCCGCCGGGTTCGGAAAAGGGGATCGTCTGCCGAGTATCCGCGCCCAGGGGTGTTCACGGCTGGGCCTTTCAGCCCGGCATCGGTCCGGGCCAGATGGCCGACGCGTCGTCGCGGCCCGGGTCGGGCAGGCGGACCGGGCGGACGGGGAGGGTGCGCGTACGTCCTTCCGTCACCGCCGTCCAGGCGGCGGGGTGACCCGAGTAGCACAGGCCGGTCAGGGCGAAGACGCCGTCGGCGTACACCTCGACGTACTCACCGATGGTGAGGATGCGCAGCGTGGCGGCCGGCTCGGGCAGGTCGGACTCGCCGAGCCGTGTGCCCTCGGGGCCGGCGATCCAGAGGTTCTTGCCGTCGCACCCGACGGCCAGGGCGGGGCGGCCGTCGTCTCCGGTCCGCAGGGTGATCTCGATCCGCCCGGAGACGTCCACGTCGCCCACCGCATGCAGCACCGGCTCCTCCGTCTCCTCGCCCACCCAGCCGTCCAGGCCCGGCCACCACTCCAGACGGGGCGCCGAATCCCCGGGTATGACAA
>NZ_JAEKKT010000419.1 GCF_019510245.1 Streptomyces sp.
GCCGACGTCGAAGGGGTTGTCGTACTGGATCCACTCCTTGCCCCTGAGGGCGTGCCCCACCGGTGACTTGACCTTCTCCGCGAACTCCATGACCTCGGCGTGCGCGCCCGCCGTGCCGCTGCCGCAGAACAGGGTGACCTTGTCGGCCTTGTCGATCATCTCGACGAGCTTGTCGATCTCGGCGTCACCGGGGCGGACGCTGGGCCGGGAGGTGACGAGGGCGGTCTCGGCTGCCTTCTCGGGGGCGGGCTGGTCGGCGATGTCGCCGGGGAGGGTGACGACGCTGACGCCGGAGCGGCCGACGGCGTTCTGGATGGCGGTCTGGAGCAGCCTCGGCATCTGCTGGGGGTTGGAGATCATCTCGCTGTAGTGACTGCACTCCTGGAAGAGGCGGTCGGGATGGGTCTCCTGGAAGTAGCCGAGGCCGATCTCGCTGGAGGGGATGTGCGAGGCGAGGGCGAGCACGGGGGCCATCGAGCGGTGGGCGTCGTACAGCCCGTTGATGAGGTGCAGGTTGCCGGGTCCGCAGGAACCGGCGCAGGCGGCGAGTGTGCCGGTGATCTGGGCCTCGGCGCCCGCGGCGAAGGCGGCGGTCTCCTCGTGCCGTACGTGCACCCAGTCGATGGCGGAGTTGCGGCGGACGGCGTCCACGACGGGGTTGAGGCTGTCGCCGACGACGCCGTAGAGGCGTTTCACCCCCGCCTTGACGAGGATGTCCACGAACTGTTCGGCGACGTTCTGCTTGGCCATGGATCCATGCACCCCTTCGGTCTCCTTGGGTCCATCAATCCACAATGGCCGCGATCACG
Source organism: Streptomyces sp. (assembly GCF_019510245.1). Taxonomy (GTDB): domain Bacteria; phylum Actinomycetota; class Actinomycetes; order Streptomycetales; family Streptomycetaceae; genus Streptomyces. The sequence goes on from NZ_JAEKKT010000419.1 coordinate 810, forward strand.
CCTCCCAAACAGCGGCGGCTGTACGGTCGTCGGCGTATCCCTTGACCCGGACTTGGGAGTCGGCGAGGAACGTGGCGAGACCGGGCGGGGGGCCTGACCACCTTCCCGTGAGGTATTCGCAGAGTTCGGGCTCGCCGCGCAGGGGATCGGCGAGGCCTCCGGTGCACATCAGGAGGGTGTCACCCGGGCGGGCGACGGAGGCGCGGAAGCGGAAGGGTTCGCGGGGCGGCTCCGGGGCGGGTTCGTAGGGGCTCGGGGGTGTGGGGATGCCGAGGTCCATGGTGAGGCGGTCGCCCTCGGGGGTCTCGGTCGGCAGCGAGCCGAAGCCGACGACCGGTTCTCCGGTGACATCGGTGACGCGGGGTTCGATGTCGTGCCAGTCGCCGTCGCGGAGGCGGAACAGGCCGCCGGCGCCGACGCCGAAGAAGACGCGGATCCGGCAGTCGGGGTCGGCGGGCAGGAGCAGACAGCGCAGGGTGGCGGCGTACTCCTCCGGGTCGATGCCCTGCTCCACGGCGCTGGCGCGGAGCTTGCCGAGACTGCGGTCGGTGAGCCGGTGCAGCCCGGACTTGAGGTCACCGCGGCGGGCGGCGCTGATGTCCTGCGCGAGCCGGGCATGGCTGCGCCCTATGGCCCGACCGATCCAGTGACAGGCCTCGGCGGCGGCGCGATGGGCACCGGGGGTGGCGCGGGCGCCGGTGGCCATGGCGACGAGGATCAACGCCTGGTCGCCGGTGCCGAACCGGGCGGTGAGCAGGGAGTCCCTCCGGGGTTCGCCGCGGAACCTGGCCGAGTCCCCGCGCACGGACGCTGCTCGCAGCGTCCACGCCCCGTACCTGGCGCCGTCCAGCACGGTGTCCGCCACCAGGTCGTCGAGTTCGTCGGGGTCGGCGGGCGGGAGGGCGGTGGGTTCGGCGTCGTAGGTGGGAGGGCCGGAGCCGACGAATCCGACGGGGGCGGGCGGGAGGGTGGGGATGTCCACGCGGGTGCGGGTGCGGGGTGCCTGCGGCGCGGGGGCGGGGTCCGAGTCGGGCCCTGCCCGGTGTTGGGTGGGTCCGTCCTGGTCGTGGTCGGCGGTCCGGCCACGTGCGGGTGGCTCGGGGCGCTCGGGGGTCGGGTTGGGCTGAGTGGAACCCGGGCCGGCTGCGGAGGGTTTCTTGGCGAGGCCGGCTTCGACGCCGGGTGAGGTGGCCCACCAGTCGCCTTCGACGCGGCGCGCGTCGGCTCCGCCTCGGTCCGAGAGCTCTGGAGGGTTCTCAGGGCGGCCAGGCGTGGGCACATCCTCGGCACCGCCTGCGGGAGCCGTCACTCCGGAGGCGGGGTCGCCCCTGAGCAAGCCGCCCCCGGCCGGGGCACCCCCGCGCGGGTCGACTCCGCCGACCCCATGCTGTCCGGCATCGCCGCGGCCTGGCGAAACGGCCTGGTCGGCGTCCTGCGGCGGACCGTCAGCGACACCACCCCGAGAAGCCGCTTCACCGGCGCCACCCCTGGCCGGCCGACCGGCATCGGGCGGAACGGCCCCGGGGTCCTGCGACGCGTCATCAGCGACACCACCCCGCGAATCCGCTCCGCCGACGCCACGCCCCCCGGAATCGCCGCGGCCGGAGAAAACGCCCCGGTCACCGCCCGGCAGAGGACCACCAGCGGCTCCACCCCTGCCCATGCCTCCGCCGTCAGGCGAAACGGTCCGGTCGGCGTCCTGCGGTGGCAGGGGTGGAGCCGTCGGGCGAGGTGGGGCTGAGGGATGTGGGGGTGGCGCGGTCGGCGCACTTGGGGGCTCGGTCGGCATGCGCGAGGCCGGAACGG
>NZ_JAEKKT010000341.1 GCF_019510245.1 Streptomyces sp.
CCGGTGCGGCAGTTCCGTCCGGCGCACCAACTCGGCACGCTCAGCCTCGGACAGTGTGATCGCCACAGCAGACGGTCCCGAATGCGACATGCCAACAGGGTAGTAACTAACCCTCAGGATTTCTGGCGCATCACACTAGTGCTGTGACCGGCAAGGTTCGCCGGTTTGCTATGGATGAGCGGAAAGCCAGGCAGGGCGGAACCGATGTCTGGACTACTGCGCTGAGGGAGCGCGCTGTGCGGTGAGCACGGGCTGGTAGTACCCGCTGGAGGCCGGACTGTGCCAGGTGATGTTGGTGAAGCCGGCTTCAGCCACGAACTCTGTCAGCTGCGGGGGCGTCAGCGCCCAGTAGGTGCTTCGGCGGACTCGGACATGCCAGGTGGTCTCCGCGGAGATGAGCTGGAAGTGCTCCAGGTCGTAGCGCTCGCCGTCTTCATGCCAGTGCCACAGCTGGAAGGTGATCACTTGGCCGTCGCGTGTTTCCGAGACCTGGGGAGGTGTCGCCGTGGGTCTGGTCTGGCGCGTCTCGTCATAGGCCCGAACAGTGATCATCAACAGTCCGTCGTCTCGGAGCACCCGTCTCATGCCGAGGAGTGCCGCCCGGAGATCTTGCCCGGAGAGTAGGTGCGGGAGCGAGTTGTCCGCGCAGAGCACGACGTCGAATGACATCTCTTTGAACGGCAGTTGGCGCATGTCAGCCGCAGCGGCCGGAAGCCGGCTGCCCCGGGCCGCCGCCTCAGCGGCGGCGCGCGCGGCGGCGACCGGGCTCAGGTCGCTCCCGACGACCTGGTGCCCGGCCAGGGCCAGCCCGATGGCCTGGGTGCCGATCCCGCACGAGCAGTCCAGGACGGTGTGCGCTCCCGCGCCGAGAGATTGACGGAGGAGCCCGCCCAGTACCTCGGCCTGGTAGGCCATGCTCGCGTCCCAGTCCTGGAACATCAGGTGGTAGTCGTGGGCCAACTCGTCATAGAAATCCCGCACGGAGAGCTCGGACATGTATCCCACCGTAGTGTGTGGCCGCCGGGGAGGGCTGGCAGTTCAGGCAGCGGCTACCTGACTTCGGCCGCCCCAGCGGATGCCCTTCTCGCTGCGGATACGGGCGCGTTCGCGGCGTTGGGCCGCCAGCACGTCGGGGTGGCGGGTGTTCGCGTTGCGCCAGCGTAGGTAGGCGTGGAGGGCTCGGGTCTGTGCGATGTGGTTGCGGTGGTTGGAGTTGGCGATGGTGAACCGTGATCGGCTACCGCCCTCTCTGCTTGCCTATCAGCTGAGCGCGAGGTTGTGCAGGCGGGCGATGCCGCTCATCGCGTGATGGACGCCGTCGCCCTTCAAGCGGCAGTCGCGGAGGATCTTCCAGGTCTTCATGCGGGCGAAGGCGTGCTCAACACGGGCGCGGACCTGGCGGTGGGAAGTGTTGTGCTCTTCCTTCCAGGCCGGCAACTCGCTCTGCCCGCGCTCGCGGCGGTGCGGGATGACCAGGCCGGTGCCTCGGTAGCTGCCGTCGGCGATCACAGTGGTGCGGCCGACGGCGGCCTTGGCTCCGGACAGTGCCCACGCCTTGCAATCGTTGCGGCTTCCGGGTAGCGGCCACCACGACGCGCCGGGTGTCGGCGTCGATGACGACCTGGTGGTTGGTGGAGTAGCGGTAGTTCTTCGACCGCTCGGCCACCGTGTGGTCGCGGGTGGGGACCAGGGTTCCGTCTACGATGAGCACCGTCTCCTTACGAAACCACCTGCGGGGCTTGAGCGCGAGCAGGGGGCCAAGGTGGCTGATGATGGGTCAGCTGCGGACTTCGAGACGCCGAACAGCGGGGCGAGCTGTCGCAGCGTCAAGTTGGTGCGCCAGTACGCCGTGACCAGCAGCACCCACTCCCCCAGCGGCAGGCTCCACGGCCGACCTCTGCGGACCGCGTCAGCTCCTTCGTGCCGCAACTGCGTCACCAACGCGCCGAAACAGCGAGGGCTCAACCCGGTGAACGGGGCTATCCAGGACGGCTGCGACGCCGTGATCACAGCAGACACCGCTAGATCATTTCACTCGTCGCCAGGTGTCCTGTTCACCGGCCCTGGTGACCTGGGTCAGTCGAAGAGGGCAACGACGCCGTTCACCCAGATCGCGAGGAACGCAAGGATCCCCACCAGGCAGCCGACGCCCGCCAGCACGCCGCCGACCGTCCACGGCTCGGGGGGCGTCTCGTACTTCTCGTCCAGGCCGTCCCGGTAGGAGGCGGGGTCGTCCCAGTCAACGGAGTGTCCCAGCTCCTCGGCGCAGGCGGTCCGCACTGCGACCAGCTGCCCCTCCGCAAAGGCCGTGGCAGCCGTCGCCTCGGGGCCGCGCCAGGCGAGGGCCTTCATCCGCCACCCGGGAGACCCGTACCGCGCCTCGAAGGCAGCGGTCTCGTCGGCGTTGCGGTCCTCTTCGAGGTACATCCAGCGTCCGGCCTCGGCGTCGTCGCCGTAGAGCCGGTACACCTCGGCCAGACGCCGGCGGAGCGTCAGGTCGTAAGGGAAGGATGAGAGGAGACCGCGCAAACGCTGGCGCGCGACGGGAACCCGGCCGGCAGCCAGGTCTGCATCGACTCGGGTAAGGGTCTCTCTCAGGGGCATGAACGAATGATCGGGTACCGCACTGATCCACGTCGACCTGGTTTGTCGCTCCGCACTCGCTCGCTCTCATCGGCATCGACTGAACCCCGCTGTGACGGGACACCACCACTTGAGCAATCGTCAAGAGTTGTGGATCAGAATCGTCAGGGAGTGTTCCGGCGGTAGGTCCACATCTCGGCCATCTGACCGTCGAGGAGTCGGATCAGCCAGATGAGATGGCTGTCGATCGTGCCTGGGCGACTTTCGTGGCCGACGCCGCCGACCACGGACAGCAGATCGTCGCTGCCGAGGATCGTGTCGATGTGGAATCGGAGTCCTGGTCGGCTGGCGTGCGTCTGCGTGACGGCGCGTTGAACGTCAGCGGGCCCGGTCACCTCCGGGTGTGCATGGTCGGTCCAGTCCGGGCTCAGCACTTCCGGAGCGATCGAGGTGTCGCCCGTGTTCCACATCTGGAAGTACCGCTGCACGACGTGGTGGGAGGAGGCTGCTTGCGCGTCCATCGGGTTCTCCTTTGCTCCAGGCGGGGACAGCCTGCGAGATGAACCGTAAGATCACGCGGCCCTCGTGTCTGTCCGTTCGGCCAAGACGCCGTTCTCGAATCGGGCGCCGGAGCGCACGAGCGCGACGAGGTGGGCTCCCGTGATCGCTCGCCACCGAGCCTGGGCGGACTCGACGAGCTTGAAGACCATCGCGAGTGCCGCTGCCGGGCTGCCCGCCCCGCGGGTGACCTTCGTGCGCAGCTTGACCGTGGAGAACGTCGACTCGATCGGGTTCGTACCAGGTATGAAAGTCGTGGGTGCCGCTGTCCGCGTCCTGGTGACCAGGCTTCGGCCCGGTTGTACGGTGCGACCGTCAGGACGCGGCACACAAGTGCGGTGAGCCGAGCGTGCAGTTCGACGCGAAGGGCACCGTGTACGTGGACAACAACCAGGTCGGCTCGGGCCTGGACGCGAACCTGCTGAACCACAACCAGGTTGCGAAGTCGACGGACGGCGGCAAGATCTGGACCGGCCCCGTGTCCACGCCACTTCTCCTCGGCGGCGCCCCGAAGATGCGGGTGGACTCCGGGACCGGCAAGGTCTAGGCGGTCGCGGGAGCGGCGTGGGAGTACCCGAGCGCGGTCTCCGCAAGTGCTGACGGCGGCGAGACGTTCAGCAAGGACTCGCGGGTGATCCCGGGCCCAATGCCCTGTATCGAGGTGGCGCCGGGCATTCCGCTTGTGTGTGGCTACCCGGGACGTGAGATCGCCGTGTATGTCGGGATCCTCGTGTCCGCCTCGCAAGAGGCGGGCAAGCCGGTGGACTTCCACGTCAGCCACGACGACGGCAAAACGTGGACGAACACGACGGTGAACGACGGCCGGGGAATACCTGTTGCGGCGTTCACCGGGGCCCTGGTGCCGACCCCGGGGCTGGGTGCGGCCGCTGGCCCGGTCCCATGGGCGGCAGCCGATCCGTCTCACCGCGGCCGGTTCGCCGTCATGGTGCCCCGGGACTCCAACACCCTGGCGGTCTACGTCACCCCGGACGCCGGCCGGACCTGGACTGGGCCGGCCGTGATCTCCAAGACCCAGCCCGCCGGGGCACCTTCACTTCAAGCCACCAAACGAGATGATCTCTTACTCAGAGATGGTTGGCCACTGCTGATTCGGCTTCGACACGAAGAGGCCGGAGCACGGGATGTTCCGGCCTCTTCGTCGCCTGTACGGCGCCGCCAGCGGCTACACCTCGGTGAGTTTGAAGGTGAACTGGTTGCGGCCGTCTCGCGAGTAGTCCAGGTTCTCGGGCACGTTCGAGGCGTCGGCGACGTCGATCGACTTGGTGCTGGAGTTCCAGACGAAGTAGATGGCACCCACGGCGACGTAGACGCCAGAGTGCTCGTCTCGGACGTAGATGGCGGTGGTGACCGGCGGGCCGTCTTCGGGCATGACGCCGACGAGACCGTACTCCGGGTCGCCAGAATAGGCGATGGTGTCCCCGACGTCGTACGAAGCGATCTTCAGGCTGTACCGCCTGGCTGGGGCGCCGGTGAGGTCCTGGAGCCGTACCACGATGGGTAAGGTCGTGCTCTCGACGACCTTGAACCGGGTCAGTCCGCCGATGTCAGAGATGTCAGGCTGATCGATGTCCCATTCCTGGTACTTGCCGGTCTGGTTGGCGTGCTGCCAGGCCAGGACCTTGGCCTTCCGGCCGACCCTGACGGACTTGAACTTGTCGTTGAGTCCGCCCGGGTAGAGGTTCTCGTCGGCTCCGACCACATATGTGTGGGCGTCGCCCGTGTAGTTGGTTCGGGTGTAGAAGGTGACTTCTTGCTCGCTCATGTGCCCCTCTGTTGGATCGTGCGACCACGCTTCAGCGGATAGCTACCCTCTGCTTACGCATTGTCACTATGAGTGCGCGTCGCGAAGAGGCAATGCGCCGGACGAGCAATGCGCCGTCATGCGCCCTCGCCGTGTCCATCCTGGGGCGTCCCGTGTGGCCGAGGCGTGCGCTGCTGGCCCGGCACCCTAAAATCAAACGCACGAGCGATGCGCTGCCACTGGATCCCGCGCGCCTGCGCGTAATCCTTGCGCACCTTGAGCAGCAGCTCGCAGAGGACCAGGCAGGCGGTGCAGATCTATCTGCGGCTTCAGGCTGACGCGGTTCGGGCGGCGCTCGCCGCGGCTGGGAGGCCGACGCCGAACAGACAATGGCAACAGCCCCAGCGGTCGGCACTTGAGGTCCCCACCCTGCCGTACATGGTGGAGCAGCAGTTGAGCGAAAGGCATCCGCTCGGGGCCGATGTCCACCGCGCCGACTGCACCATGGCGCAGCGCGGCACTCGGCCCATCACCGCCGAGGGCGCCCGACAGGCCCTGGTGAAGGACCCGCAGTCTTTCCGTCCGTGCGAGTTCTGTCGGCCGGACAGGGGGCTGGGCATTGACGTCGCCTGACAGGAGGCACTCCCGCCCTGCTCCTCATGGAGCTCAGCTCAGCCTCCGGCCAGCCCGTCAACCCCGGAGTCATCACCCAGACGTTCACCGCCCCCACCGGCTTCGCCTTCACCGGCCAGCCCTGCTACGGCTACTGCGACTCCCCCGAAGACATCGTGACCGGCCACCGGGACAGCAACATCCAGAACAACGGCACCACAGTCGTGATCACCGGCAACCCCCACGTCAACACCACCAACAGCGACCGGGGCACCCTCACTTACACCTTCCCGCTGCGCGCCCTCGACAAGGCCCAGCCCGGCATCTACACCGACGGCCGCGCCGTCATCGGACGCCACGCCAGGATGATGCGAGCCTTCAACAGCTACTGAGCAGCCGGGCCGGGGTGGGGTTGTTCCGGTCCGGGTCGACGCGGTCCATGGCGTCGTTCCCCTCCCGCCACTCATGGCTGTAGAGGCCGTCGTGGTCGGCGGAGGCGCGGACGGTTGCGGCGCGCCCCCACAGCCTCGGTGAGCGCGGCGGTGCCCATGGCCTGCTGGAAGCGCAGCTACCCGTCCTCAGCCAGGATCGCGCGCCCTGCAGCGGCCGGCCGACGCGTCGGCCGGGCAGTGACACCGGGCACAGGGTCTGGGCGCCACGCCGCGGGCCGCCGTACCCGACGAGTTGCGACCGGCCGCGTCACACTGACAGCAGGTGTGCCGACGAGACGAGGTGGTCACGGATGAAGTTCGGAGTGTCGACATTTGTCACCGACGAGGGCATTGAGCCCAAGGCGTTGGGACCGGCCCTGGAGGAGCGCGGGTTCGACTCCTTGCTGCTGGCCGAACACTCGCACATTCCGGTCGAGCGGGAGTCCCCGTACCCAGGGGGCGGTGAGCTGCCGCGGATCTACTACCGGACGCTCGACCCGTTCGTGGCGCTCGCCGCGGCCGCCTCGGTGACCCGTGACCTGCTCCTGGGCACGGGCATCGCTCTGGTGGTCCAGCGCGACCCGATCCACACCGCGAAGGAGGTCGCCTCTCTCGATCTGATCTCCGGCGGCCGGGCCGTGTTCGGGGTCGGCGCGGGCTGGAACCGCGAGGAAATGCGCAACCACGGGACGGATCCGGCCGTCCGCGGACGGCTCATGGACGAACGCATCCGCGCCATGATCGAGCTGTGGACCAAGGAGAAGGCCGAGTTCCACGGCGACTTCGTCGACTTCGGCCCCGCCTACGCCTGGCCCAAGCCGGTCCAGAAGCCGCATCCGCCCATCTGGGTCGGGGGCGACAGCGAGCGCGCCTTCGAACGCGTCGCCGCCTACGGTGCGGCGTGGATGCCGAGCGATCTGCCGCTCGAGAAGCTCGGTGAACGCATCGCACATATGCGGCAGACGGCCGGGGATCGCCCGTCCGTCGTGGTGTACGCGGGCCGGCACGACCGGGAGGCGCTCGACACCTACACCGAACTCGGAGTCGAACGAGTCCTGTTGTATCTGCCGACCCTGCCCGAGGACCAGACGCTGCGCACCCTGGACGAACTGGCCGAGGCCACGTCCGGGCACCGGTGACAGCTCGCGGCCGCCGCTGAATCGGAGCTGACCGTGCCGGACATGGACGAGAACGAGGCGCGCCGCCGGTTCACGACCGCGCGGGTGGCGCGCCTGGCGACGGTGGACGCGGGCCTGCGCCCCCATCTGGTGCCGGTCGTCTTCGCGGCCCACGGTGAGGAGATCGTCACCGCGGTGGACTGGAAACCGAAGAGGTCGCAGCGGCTGAAACGGCTGGACAACATCGCGGCCCACCCGGCTGTCTGCCTGCTCGTCGACGCGTACGACGAGAACTGGGAGCGGCTGTGGTGGGTCCGCGCGGACGGTGCCGCCCGCGTGCTGCCGCCAGGCACCGAGGGCGAGTACCCGGCGGCCGTCGCCCTGTTGCGGGAGAAGTACGCGCCGTACCGGCAGCGACCGCCGACCGGTCCGGCGCTCGTGATCGCCGTCCGCCGGTGGCACGGCTGGCGTGCCGCGCCGGAGGGCTGCTGAAAGATCTCCCACAGCCCGTCGGGCGCCAGACGCTCCGTTGTTCCCATGCAAGTGGCAACGAACCATCACCGTCCGAGACTCGCAGTTACATGCTGTCGGGCGGGATGGGCGTGGCCTGGTGGTAGTACATCTGCCAGGTTGCGTCCGGACCCTGCTTGCGCCAGAGCGAACTGCGCCGTGCCCGGTTTCCATCCAGCGTGGTCTCGTAGGTGAGGTGCACCAGCCCGGCGGCCAGCAGGACTCCGGTGAACTTTGAGGGCTCGTAGCGCGGACCACCTTCTGCCGCACCGTCCATCTCGGGCATCGAGGCAAGCATCTCGTCACACGTCCACCGCCGCCCCGAAGCACCGACCTCTACGAAGTCCGGGTCCAGTAGTTGCTGGGCAAGCGAGCGTGATCCGCGCACCTTGGGGTCCATGAGGCGCAGCTCGCCTGCGATCGCTTCGCGTACCTCGTCTGTCTCTCGGCTCATGCAGGCATCTTTGCTCAGGTGGCCAAGCCGATCGCAACCGAGTCACCACGCGGAGCACAACTCGGCTTCAGGGCTGGCTGGGCACGCCTATCGAGAGGACCTCAAAGTTGGCTGTGCCCTCACCAGGCCGGGGTCGTTTGGCGATGACGGTCTCCGAGGGGGTGGCTTTATGGATGTGCTGGTCGAGAGAGTCGCTGGACTCGACGTGTCCAAGGGCGATGTGAAGGCCTGCGTCCGGGGGCCTATCTCCCAGGGTTCACGACGCCATCGGGATGAGGTCCGCACTTTCACCACGATGACCAGGTCACTGCTGTTGCTGTCGGACTGGCTGGCCGAGCAGGACGTTCAGCTGGTGGTCATGGAGGCAACAGCGGACTACTGGAAACCCGTGTTCTACCTGCTCGAGGAACGGTTCGAGGTCCGGCTGGTCAACGCCCGCGGCATCAAGGGGGTGCCAGGCCGCAAGACCGACGTCTCCGACGCCCGTTGGATCGCCCAGGTGGCCCAGCACGGTCTGGTCTCCCCGTCCTTCGTGCCACCACCGCTCATTCGTCGCACCATGTTCGAAGCACTCATCGCCGGTGAGCGTGACCCGGCGGCGCTGGCCGATCTGGGCGTCGGGAAGGCCCGCTCGAAGACGACGGACCTCCGCGAGGCCCTGACCGGCCGCTTCGAAGACCACCACGCCTTCTTGACGTCCCAGGCCCTGGCCCACATCGACGCCATCGATACGCAGACCACCGCGTTCGATCAGCGCATTGATGCCGAGGCCGCGCCCTTGCGCCGGCAGCGCGATCTCCTGGTCACCATCCCCGGTATCTCAACCCGCCTCGCACAGGTACTGATCGCCGAGACGGGCACCGACATGACACGCCTCTCCACCGCAGTCGCTCTGGCGAGATGGAGTGGCGTGGCTCCTGGAAACAACCAGTCAGCGGGGCGAAGTTACTCAGGCGCCACGACGCACGGCAACGTCTGGCTGAAGGGCGCCCTCGGCGATGCGGCTGCCGCCGCGGCACACACCAAGGGCACCTACCTCACCGCCCACTACCGCCGGCTGATCAGACGCATGGGCAAGAAGCGCGCACTCGTCGCGGTCATGCACAAGATCGTTATCGCCACATGGCACATGCTCACCAACGACACCGACGACCTGGACCCTGCCAGTGGCAACAGCAGCCGCACCAGGTCAAGCGCCGGCAGCAACGGCTCATCGCCGAGCTACGCGCCCTCGGGGTCGACACGTCCGGCCTCGCAACCGCTTGACCTCCCACACCCCAGCCCTACAGCCGGGGCAATCAACCATGCCCTCGCACGGCCATTTTCGAGTCAGATCCTCCGCGACTGCCGACTAAGACCTCATCTCATTTGGTGAGTCTGCGGTAGCAGATGAGGGTGCAGGCGATGCTGGTGAAGGCCAGGAAGTGTTCGGCTTTGCGCTCGTAGCGGCGGTGCAGTCTGCGGCATCCGGCGAGCCAGGACATCGTGCGTTCAGTCAACAGCTGCGACGCCTGATCGCCGGGGGCTGCAGCTGGGGCACCCTCGGCGCGATCGGCCTCGCCCTGCATGTGGGAAAGCCGGTCGCTTCACTGCACGGTTGGGGTCTTCCGGCGCAGTCCGTCTCGTCTCCTGAGGCTCAGCTGCTCCTCAAGGTGTCCACAGCTGTCGAGGCTGTCCGAACTGTGCTGCAGTCTCTTCCCCAGGATCGTGCCGAGTGAGCCCGCCTGAGCCGACGAACCCACCCGCCGCCCGCCATTTTTGGAATTGTGGAAGGCCGGCATACGAACTCGCCCAGCAGCACTACGACACCGACCTGGAACTGCATTGCGGCCGTCCGCGCTCGCAACGGTACGGGCCCGGCCACACAAGCGGCGGGCGACAAGCACGGTCACGGAAAACCGGTAGCGCCCGTGCAGGACTGTCACTACCGTCCCCGGGACGGAAATCGAGGTCAGGGAAGTCCTGGACCACCGCCCGGAAGACGACCCGGTGCGGGCGCTGATCGACGAACTCGGCCAGAGCGACTGGGTACGGTTCACCGCAGAGTTCCACCCGAGCTCCCACCTGCTCGCCGCATACTCGGCGGGTCCACTGCCGATAGGCTTCTGCCGCTACGTCGTCCAGCCCATAGGCCCCCAGGGGTGATGCGTTCTCACGTGCTGAGATGGAGTTTCGTGGGCGCCTGCTCGGGTCGAGGCGGATGCTCCTCGGTATCGGTTGCGGTCAATGACTTGATGTCGAGGCCCATGCGCTGGTTCCCGCCAGGAAACAGGCGACGGTGTAGCTGCCCAGCGCGGGCAGCAGGAGCGCCGCAAGCATGACCCACACGCCGAAGAACAAGTGCACGAAGGGGGGAACGGATGATCGCGGATCCAGGCCCAGGCGGCTACGGGCGTGCCTGGTCACCTTGACCGATGCGCCGGAGGGTTGGGCATCCGCCCTCACGACGGCGCGGCGTATGGAGTCCTCCGCCCGCGTGTCATGGCCGATCGTCAAGCGCAGCCCGTGCCGGTCTCGCAGGCGCAACTCATCGATTGTGCCGCCGTATCGGCCGATCGCAGCGAACCGGCGGACACTGGCCAGTGCGTCCAGTTCAATCGTGCGGACGCCGGTGAGCGTGCGGGCAGACACGACTGGTCTCCCCTCGACGCTGGAGACGTGCGCCGTGCTCGCGTCCCCGAGCCAGATCAGGTATGCCAGCACTCCAGCGACGAATCCGGCCCCGGTGGCGATCCCGGTGTCCGTCTCCTTCAACACATGGGTTCGGATCAGCCCCGCATCTGTGAGGACGACCGTCGCCCATGCCGCGCCCACGATCCCCAGCCCCAACCGCATGCGGCGCCGGGCAAGCCAAGGCTCCATCGGGTCGGGTGGCAGCTTTCGCCGCGAACGACGCATGTGCCGGTCGAGCCGGCGACGTTGCACTGCGAGAGATGCCTTGTTCTTGGTCCATGAAGCTCCCTGCCCCCACATGGCCGCAGGTTAAGCCCACAGGAGACGGGGAGGCCAGCATTCCGCACCACTCATGCAGCGATCTCGTGCTCGTCGCGGTGCTGGAGCTGAGCGATGTCGGCGGGGTCGAGGAGCAGGGTTGACGGGTTCTCAGGCTTCAAGAGCGAGTAGTTGGAGAGCGTGGTCCGTTCGTGACCGGTAGTGGTCGTCGCGGCGGCGATGATCGTCCAGCCGGCCTGGCGGACAAGGCCGATGGCGAGGTTGCGGAGGGATGCCATCGCGCGGGGCGCGGTGCCGATACGGACGCGGGAGGCGTCCTCGGCGAAGGCCACGTCTCTCACGTGGTGCAGTGCCTCGACCTGCCAGTGTCCACGGATCAGTTCGGCGATCCGTTCCGGGGTGGTCTGTTCGGGGGCGAGGCTGGTGACCGCGTAGATCGTCTTGATGGTGGTCCTGTTCGTCGTGCGGCTGGTGCGGCGGCGCTTGACCTCGATGGCCTGCACGGCGTGCGGGAAGAGGAGACCGGGCTGGACGGTGCAGACCTTGAGCCGGCGGATCTCGCGCCGGCCGTGACCCTGTTCGCGGGTGCGGTGCTGTAGTGGGACCTCACGCCAGGGCAGATGTCTCAGCTGTCGGCGGAGCTTTTTCTGGTTGCCCTTGACGACCAAGATGGAGTGCCCGCCCCGGACGCTGACGTGTGCGGCATGGCTGGTCCGGGTGTGCATCGCGTCGGCGGTGATGACATATCCGCGCAGGTCAAGCCGTTCCAACAGCGGTCCGAAGGCTGAGATTTCGTTACTCTTCGCGGCGATCTGCTGCTGGGAGATGACGGCCTGGCCCTCGTGCAGGACAGCGGCGAGGAGGTGGACGGCTGTCTGCTCGCCGGTGCGGCTGCCACGTACGGCCTTGCCGTCGACGGCCACACCCACCAGCTCCGCGGCTCCTTCGTCGGCCGGTCACTGGCGTGGCGGGCCAGCCAGGCGCCCACGGCGTCGTCGAGAGCGTCGCCGTCCAGACGTGACAGCAGACGGCCCGGGGTGGTCGCGCATGGCGGACGGCGCAGTCCGATCCTCGCCCGCGCCCCGGGAGAGGTATCGATGGCATAGCGGGCAATGCCGGCCAGCGTGGTGGCACCGCCGAGCACGGCGAGCAGGCACAGTGCGAGCAGTGACCCCAGCCGGTAGCGGCGGCCTTGCACCCGTCGTGGATCGGGAAGCCGATCCAACACCTCCGCCAGTGCGGCGAGTTCGGATTGCTCGGCAGGCACGTGCGGTAGGTCGACGTCTTCGCGGCGGCGCTGGAGAACCTCGATCAGGGAGGATGACATGCGAACGCGACCCCTGTTTCGTGATCAAAGGCTTCGAGAACCCTGATCATCAAGGGTCGCGTTCGCCACATCCAAGTATGAACAGGTAGGCCACCACGGTACGTTCAAGCATGAGTCACCCATCTTGCCACGTGGGAACGCACGCACCCTGCATAGGCCCCGACACCGGCTGCCCGCCCGTCACCCTCCAGGGACAACCGGTGCACGAAGCGAAAATCCTCGCCTTCGGCGTCCCCGAGCAATGGCGCCGACGCGGCGTGGGAACCGCCCTGCAGCAAGCGGTCATCTCGGCAGCCGCCACGAAGGGCTGCCACCAAGTCAGATCACACAGCTCCGTGGCCGGTCGGCTATCAGGCGCACCTCCGCCGGCGGGAGGGAAACGAGATCACCGGTCCATCCGCGCTGCCGTACACCACCGAGACCGAGGTCGACGTCCAGGGACTTCCCGCCTGGACGGTGGGTGCACCAGCGGCGGACGGCGCTGCCGGCCAGGGATCTGGAGGAACGGCGCAAGGAACGGCCGGGCACCGAGGCCGGAATGATCAGGGAGGCCGGCGAGGTCACGAGTCCGGCGCGATGAGGCCGCGGGCCGCCTCGCGGTCACACTCCGATGAAGCTCACTGTTTCTGTCATGTCCGCCCGCCCGGTCCGCAGCCGTGGCACGCCCTCCTTCTCGAATCCCACCGAGACACCGCAGAACAGTACGAGCCCGTCGTCGGATCCGACTGTCTGGCTGACAGTCTTGCGATACATCGTCCACATCACCTGAGGGCAGCTGTGCAGCCCTTCCGCCCTCAGCAACAGCATGACCGTTTGCAGATACATGCCCGCGTCCCCCCACTGCCCGGGCCCCATCATCCGGTCGAGGTAGCAGAAGAGGACGATCGGCGCCCCGAACGCCTCCGAGTTCAGGGCGGCGACCTTCATGGGCCTGTCGGGGTCGTCGCGATCGATGCCCAGCGCCGTGTACCGCTGGCTGGCCGCGGAGGAAAACCGCTCCAGATACGGCGAAGTCAGTTCGGACGGGTAGATCGGATACTCCCGCTCATCCCCCGGGTCTCCCGCTCGTGCCCTGGCCGTCGCGCGCCTCTTCAGTTCGGCCAAGGGCTCGCCGGTCACGACATACACATGCCACGGCTGGAGGTTCCCGCTCGACGGAGCCCGCGTGGCAGCAGCCAGCACTCGTTCGAGTACCTCTTTGGGCACCGGCTCATCACTGAACGCCCGCACGGCCCGGCGACTGCCCACGGCTTCATACACATCCACGCCGTCTCCGCCCTCCCACCCCACGACAGACAAAGAGGGTTTTCCATCCTCACGCTGACGCCACACGTTCCCCGCTGTGGAAGGACAGTCACCAGGCAGCCGGCACAGGTGGCGCTGCACCCCGTCCACCCGCACCCGCACCCGCACCCGCATCGCCAAAACAGCCAAGACCAGAGCCACCGCTGCGCAGAAGTCACGGCTGACCGTTCTGCTGGACGGCGCCACGCAGCCGGCCACGGTGACCGCCCTGACCATCGTCTGAAACAACGGATTCAGCGACCTGTTCAACCGCATCGCCCGCCGCCGCCCGATGACCACCGCAGCGGAGATGGTGTGGGCGTTCCTGCCCCGCGCGCCCCGGGCACTGACAAGGTCACCTCCAGCGCCGTGCTGGAGCCCGCCTACGAGGTCGGCGGAGACGCTTTCGACCACGGCCTGGACGACGGACGACGGCACCGGATCGTGGTCGACGCGATGGGCCACGACCTGGCCGGGGGCTGGCCTCGGCCGTCGCCCTGGCCGGCTGCCGGTCCGTCCGACGCGCAGGCGGCACTCTGACAGACAGCACCGGCCGGATCGACGAAAATCTGCATCGCCAGCGGCCCGGTGACCTGCTCACCAGTGTCTTCGCGCACCTCGACCTCGAAACCGGACGACTGCACTGGAACGATGCCGGCAGAAGCCCTGCGCCGCCTCATGCACGCCGTCCTCGACCACCTGGAAGACGAGGCCACCGTCCTCCCCGCCGCACGGCACCCGGACATCAGCACCACCCGCCCACGAGAACCACCCGGCCCCGCGCTGCCAAGCCGCACAGGGAACGCTGCCCACGGGCAGCCGCGAGCCTCCCGTGGGGAGCCGGGAGGCGCGGCGGGCCCCCCGCCACAGGGGAGCGGCAGGGCCCGAGGGGGGCCTCCACCCGGGGGTGGCGAGGCGCCGTCCGCACACCATGCACCCCAAACCAGCCACCGGGATAGATCTCGGCCGGAAATAGGCGCTGTCAGTGCCAACGGCACTGGTGCTGCTCCCCGGACTCCACGACGCCGAGACCGACCTCGCCACCGAATACCGCGCCGTCGCCGACCGCCACGCCGTCGATCACGGCACCCACTACCCGTGCCTCACCGTCGTCCAGCAGTGCGACGGGCACGCCGCACGGGTACGCGAGATGGCCGACCACTCCGCCAAGGGCATCCCCGACACCCCGCCAGTCCCACCCCATCGCCGCCGCTGCGGGTGCCATCCGGCACAGGTACCTCAGAACTCCTCGGCCGGCGCCCCGAATCAGGACTGCTTCTCTGAGGTTCCCCCGCTGTGCGGGGCGGCTGACTAGCCGGTCAGGGCGGTTTGACGTGGTTTCAGGTTCACTTGTTCGGTCGCTGCCTGGTCGGCGTAGTGCTTCTCCTCGTACTCGATCGGGCTGAGGTAGCCGAGCCG
>NZ_JAEKKT010000464.1 GCF_019510245.1 Streptomyces sp.
GCGGACAGAGCGCTCACGCTCAGACAGGACAGCAACGCACGAAGGTGACCAGGTCGTCTCACTGACGCTCCCATGGGGAAAGGGCATGCGGGGACAGCGGGGACTGCGGAATGGAGAACCGCGGGATGAACCGTGCCCATGATTGGACTAGACCACCTAACTGTCAAGGTTCTTAACAGTTAGGTTCGCCGGCCTGCTTCGACCAGGTGGTGCGCGGTTCCCCGCCCGCGGAACGGAAGCGGCTGCCCTCCCCCGGCGCCAACACCTCACCGATGCGGGGCAATTACGCGGCAGGACGAGCAGCGACCGGTCCGGGCAGGCGCATCGCGGAACCGGAGCGGGTGTACTGCGCGGAGGTCTCAGCGTTCCGGTACGGCGCGGCGCCCCCTCCGTGACCGATACGACGACAGATCCGCTCGCAGCCCGCTGTCCGTAGCGTCAGGCGTGGTCAGCGCACTCCCGCGCGCACCACGGGAGACGACATGCAACGGAGGACCATATGGGCACGTCGCCAAGTAGCTCGCAGCCCGCAGGACATATTGCCGTCGAGGGCCGAGCCGGGGTGCTTGTCGCCCGTATCGACGGAGGCCCGCATGCGTTGTTCGATCCCGAGATCACCAAGCAGCTGAAAGAGCTGGTCGATCGAGCGGACCGCGATCCGGACATCCGCGCGGTCGTCTTCACCGGTACGCATCCTGACCGCTTCTTGAGTCATTCCGATGTGCGCTGGCTACAAGAAGGTGGCACTGGATTCCCGCCGATCAACACGCGCATCGCCAGGCTCGTGGCGCGCACGGCGAGACTCATCAACCGAGTGCCGGTTGTCAGAACGCTCGCGGGGATGACCCGGCTCAAGACACTTCTGCAGCTCGACACGTTCCATGCCACTTTCCTGAAGATGAACGCAAGTGGCACCATCTTCGTCGCGGCACTGAACGGTTCGGCACTTGCCGTCGGCGCGGAACTGGCATTTGCCTGCGATCTGCGCATCATGGCGGACGGCGACCATGTCATCGGCCTGACAGAAGTCCTGCTCGCGCTGACACCGGGTGGCGGCGGCTCTCAGCGACTGCCTCGTCTGATCGGTACTCATCAGACGTTGGTCACCGTTCTCGAAGGCAGGCCGTTCACGCCTGCGGAGGCTCTCTCACTCGGTGCGGTCGACGAAGTGGTGCCGAAGGAAAAGGTCCTCTCACGGTCGATCGAGCGCGCAGAGTATCTGAGCCTGCGCTCGAAGAAGTCCCTCGGAGCCATCAAGCGGTCCATCTACTTCGGCAGCTCCCTTTCGCTCGAGGACGGATTGCAGTTCGAGCACGCCGAGTTCCTCGTCAGAGATCAGTCGAAGGAAGCTCAGAGGCGAATGCTGGAATACATCGCCACCACGGACGCCACTGGCGAGCTCCCTCTGTTGAATCCTGAGACGTACGCGCGAGCACTCCGCGCCGGGCGATTCGGAAGTACCCCGAGCGAGTAGCCCGGATCGATGCGGTGACCTCGTCCCGCTCGGTCCTCTCCGAACTTCGTGACCGATACGACTGCTTCTTGTCTGCCGCCCAAAACCACTGCCCGCTACGAAACGGAGGCCTCCCATGAGTCAGCCCAGCACGATCCGCCTCGAGCGCACCACCCCGCGGACCGCCAGGATCACGTTCGCCAATCCTCCTGTGAACCTCATGGTTCCCGAGGCCGTGGTGAGGCTGCACGAAATCGTCTGCGGATTGGACGAGGACCCGGACATCCAGGTCGTCGTCTTCTCCAGCGAGGTCCCCGACTTCTTCATCAACCATTTCGACGGCGCCGCGGCGGGCGACCTGCCCGTACCCCGGCACGAGGACGACCCGCCGGTCTGGACCGACATGGTCCTGCGGTTGAGCAAGGCTTCGTACGTCAGCATCGCGGCCATCCGTGGCCGCACCCGCGGCGCCGGCAACGAACTGGCCCTCGCCTGCGACCTGAGGTACGCCAGTCGGGAGAAGGCGGTCTTCGGCCAGCCCGAGGTCGGCATCGGCATCGTTCCCGGTGGAGGCGGAACCGAGCGACTTCCCCGATCCATCGGCCGCGACCGGGCGCTCGAGGCCATTCTCACCAGTGTCGACTACGACGCCGACGTGGCCGAGCGCTGGGGGTGGGTCACACGGGCCCTGCCCGACGCGGAACTCGACGCCTTCGTCGACGCGACGGTCGCCCGGCTCGCCTCCTTCGACCGGCAGGCGGTGAAGACCGCGAAGTCGATGGTCAACCGGGCGACACTGCCGCCGGACGCCGACCTGATCGCCGGTTACGGCGGGTTCGTGGACTCGCTGACGAACCCGGGATTCCAGGCTCGTGCTGTGGCGCTCGGCACGCTGATCGCCGACAAGGGTCTCGATGTCGAATACCACTTGGGCGAGTACGTCGGCCTGGCCAACCAGATCTCCTGATCACTTCTCGCCACCGGTGAGTCTTGCCGCGACGACCGACATGGTCCGGGCCATCGACGCGCCGAAGTCCGACCCCACCGACATCGCCCGGATCGCCGTGGACGGCATCGCCACCGGCGCCTACGAGATCCTCGCGGACGACGCCTCCCGCCAGGCGCAGGCCGCGCTCGCCGGAGGCGTCTCCCTGCTCTACCCCCGTGCCGTCACCCCCCGGCACTCACGTCATTGATCCAACGCCCCTTACGCCTGCCCAGGGAAACGCCATGAAACAGCAACGCACGCAACGGGCTCGGGGCGGCTCCGCCGTCTGGGCCATAGTCATCACCAGCGCGGCCGGCTTCATCACCGCGCTCGACAACCTGATCGTCACCACCGCCCTGCCCTCCATCCGCAACGACCTCGGCGGCGGCCTCGAAGACCTCGAATGGACGGTCAGCGCCTACACCCTCACCTTCGCCGTCCTGCTCATGTTCGGCGCCTCCCTCGGCGACCGCTTCGGCCGCCGCACCATGTTCGCCATCGGACTGGCGATCTTCACCACCGCCTCCGCCGCCGCCGCGCTCGCACCGGGAATGGGCGAACTGATCGCCGCCCGCGCCGCCCAGGGCGTCGGCTCCGCGATCGTCACACCCCTGACACTCACCCTGCTCTCGGCCGCCGTCCCCGCCCAACGGCGCGGCGCGGCCCTGGGCATCTGGGGCGCGGCCAGCGGCATCGCGGTCGCCACCGGACCCCTCA
>NZ_JAEKKT010000201.1 GCF_019510245.1 Streptomyces sp.
CTCGAAGTCGTGAAATTCGCGGTCGTCGGCGGCAGCGGAGTCCTCGTCAATTTCCTGGCCTTCAACGTGCTGCTGCACGGGGTGCGTTGGCCGGCCATGGCCGCGACGATGGCGGCCAGCTGCCTGGCGATGGCGACCAATTACGTGGGCTTCCGGTTTTTCGCCTATCGCGACCGGTCCTCGCGCACACGACAGCAGATCGCACTTTTCTTCGTCTTCAGCGGACTCGGTGTCGTGCTGGAAAGCGGTCTGTTCTACGCCGGTTATAGCGGCCTCGGTCTGGACGGGCCGCTGGAATCCAATGTGGTGAAGGCGCTGTCGATCGTGCTCGCCTCCGCTTTCCGTTTCCTCGTCTACCGGACGTGGGTGTTCCAGACGGACACGAGCCGCGCCGTGTAGCGACGGCGCGGCTCATGGGCGTGAGCGGGTCCTGCCTCAGGAGGGCTGGGCGACCTTGGGCTGCGGCTTGGGCTTCGCCTTCGCCTTCGCCTTGTCGGACTTGTCGCCGCTGAAGGCCTCGTACTCGGCGAGGACCTCCTCGGTGGGCCCGTCCATGCGCAGCACACCGCGCTCCAGCCACAGCACCCGCTCGCAGGTGTCGCGGATGGACTTGTTGTTGTGGCTGACCAGGAAGACCGTGCCCGCGTGCTGGCGCAGCTCGCGGATCCGCTCCTCGGACCGCATGCGGAAGGACGCGTCACCGGTGGCCAGGGCCTCGTCGATGAGCAGGACGTCGTGGTCCTTGGCGGCGGCGATGGAGAAGCGGAGCCGGGCGCCCATGCCGGAGGAGTAGGTGCGCATCGGCAGGGTGATGAAGTCGCCCTTCTCGTTGATGCCGGAGAAGTCGACGATGTCCTGGTAGCGCTCCTTGATCTCCTCGCGGGACATGCCCATGGCGAGGCCGCCGAGGTAGACGTTCTTCTCACCGGTCAGGTCGCCCATCAGGGCCGCGTTGACGCCGAGGAGGGAGGGCTGGCCGTCGGTGTAGATGGCGCCGTTCTCCACGGGGAGGAGGCCCGCGACCGCCTTGAGCAGGGTCGACTTGCCGGACCCGTTGCTGCCGATCAGGCCGATCGCCTCGCCCTTGTAGGCGACGAAGGAGACGTTCTTGACCGCGTGCACCTTGCGGACGCCGGCCGCCTGCTCCGCGTGCTTGCGGCGCAGCATCCGGTTGAGGGCTGCGGTGGCGGAGCCGCGGCCGGCGCCCGTGCCGTTGACCCGGTAGACGATGTCGACGCCGTCGCAGACGACGGTGGGGACGTCGCTCACGGCGCGGGGCTCACGTACGTCGGGGGTGTCGCTCATGCTGGGGGTGTCGCTCACGTTGTCAGCCACGGCCGTACGTCTCCTCAGCCTTCCAGAAGTAGATGAACCCGCCGACGCCGAAGACCAGGGCCCAGCCCGTCGCGACGATCCACACGTGCGGCGGCAGCTGGCTGGCGTGGAAGCTGTCGATCAGGGAGAAGCGCATCAGGTCGATGTAGACGGCGGCCGGGTTGTCCTTGAGCACCGGGTTCACCCAGCTCGGCAGACCGTGGTGGTTCTTGGTCAGCTTGTCGATGTTCCACATGACGCCGGAGATGTACATCCAGGTGCGCAGCACGAACGGCATCAGCTGGGCGATGTCGGGCGTCTTGGCACCCCACCGGGCCATGATCATCGCGAAGCCGGCGTTGAAGGTGAACTGCAGGATCAGCGCCGGGATCGCCAGCAGCCAGGAGGCGGCCACCGGAACGCCGAAGCAGAGCAGGATGACGGCCAGGGCGGCCATGGAGAACAGCAGCTGCTGGAGCTGCTGGAGGCAGAAGGAGATGGGGAGCGCGGCCCGCGGGAAGTGCAGGGCGCGGACGAGGCCGAGGTTGCCCGAGATCGCGCGGGTGCCGACCATGATCGAGCTCTGCGTGAACGTCCAGATGAACACGCCCGTGACGAGGAACGGGATGTAGTCGGGGACGCCGCGCTTGGTGTCCAGCAGGACACCGAAGATGAAGTAGTACACCGCCGCGTTCAGCAGCGGGGTCATGACCTGCCAGACCTGGCCGAGCTTCGCCTGGGCGTACTGGGCGGTGAGCTTGGCGGTGGCGAACGCGGTGATGAAGTGGCGCCGCGCCCACAGCTGGCGGACGTACTCCGGCAGGGAGGGACGGGCGCCGCTGACCGAGAGACCGTACCGGGCGGCGAGCGCCGCGAGGTCGTCCTCGGCCGTGACCGGGGCCGGGGGCGGTGTGTGAAGGACCTGGGTCACATCCGCTGCTTTCACTCGGGGGGTGGGGGTGCGGCGTCCGGCTGGGCGCCGGGCCCGTACATCCGGCGTTTCCTTACGCTTCTCTTCACGTTTTCTTACGTCGGGACGGGACCGTATCGTCGCAACGGGAGCGTAAGCGGATTCAGCGTCGGAACGCAACCGTTTCGTCGTCACGGAGGGATGTGTGCCGTAACACTTTCGAGGTCGTGACGCGACCGATTCGTTGCGGTGTCCTGTGGGCACGTGTTCGGTACGGCGGTGACCTGGGGCGCGTTCAGCGCGATCGCGGTGCGGCAGCCTTGCGGCGTTCGGGTGGCGGCCCAGTGCCGGTGCGCCGTCGGAACGCAACCGTTTCGTCGTTACGCCCCTATGCTGGGAGACATGACGACGAACGCCGAGGAGTCCCAGACGCGTCCGCGCCGACGAGCCCCCGCCGGGGCGGCCGTCCTCCGCGAGGACGTGACCGAGGCCATCCGGGCCGCCGTCTTCGAGGAGCTCGCGGCGGTCGGGTATGCCCGGATGTCCATCGAGGGCATCGCGCGCCGCGCCGGCGTCGGCAAGACCGCCGTCTACCGCCGCTGGCGCTCCAAGCTGCACCTGGTCCTCGACGTCGTCTCCGCCCTAGCCGTGATGGGCCTGCCGGTGCCCGACACCGGCTCCCTGGAGGGCGACCTGCGACTGCTGTACGAGGTCACGTCCCGTGCGCTGCGCCACCCGGTCGCCTCGCAGATCATCCCGGACCTGCAGGCCGAGGCGGCCCGCAACCCGGAGATCGCCGAGGCCATGCAGAAGACGCTGCGCGAGGGCCAGGAGGGCGTCGCCAGCAAGATCATCGAGGCGGCGCAGCGGCGCGGTGAACTCGCCGAGGGCCTCGACGAAGACCTGGCCATGGACCTGATCTCCGGTCCGCTGTACTGGCGCTCGGTGGTGATCCGCACCCCGAAGCTGCCGAAGGGGTATCTGGCGGCGCTGGCCCGCGGGACCACGGAGGCGCTCAAGGCGCTGTGACCACCCGACGGTGGATGTCACAGGCGCCGCGGCTGTCTCGTCGTAGAGGGCGCAGGCATCCTCGGACAGGGAGTGGACGATGAACCTCGCGCTGTGGATCACGGCCGGGCTGCTCGCCGCGGTGGCGCTGGCAGGCGGGATCAGCAAGACGTTCGTGCCTCGGGAGAAGCTGGCCGCGGCGCACGGCGGCGGCTGGACCGGTGACGTCGGCGACGGTTTCGTGCGGACGCTCGGCATCCTCGAACTCCTGGCCGCGGCGGGCCTGGTCCTGCCCGCGGTCACCGGCATCGCGCCGGAACTGGTGCCGGTGACCGCCACCGCCTGGGTCCTGCTGATGGTCGGCGCGATGATCACCCACGGGCGGCGCGGCGAGCGGGCGTTCGTGGCGCTGAACCTGTTCTACCTGGCGCTGGCGCTGGTCGTCGCGGTGGGCCGGTTCGGCCCGGGCTCCTTCTGACGGGGCACCGGGACAGGGGACATGGGGGAGTGGACATGAAGGACAGGACCGAGGAGTTCCAGGAGCTGCGGCCGCTGCTGTTCTCGATCGCGTACCGGCTGCTGGGCAGCGTCGGCGAGGCCGAGGACGCCGTCCAGGAGGCCTGGCTGCGGCTGGCCGGCTCGCCGACGGAGGTCAGGTCGCCGAAGGCGTTCCTGTCGGCCGCGGTGACCCGGATCTCGATCGACGTGCTGCGCTCGGCCCGGGTCCGGCGCGAGGCGTACGTCGGCCCGTGGTTCCCCGAGCCGCTGCTCGCCGACCCTTACGAGGACCCCGCGCGGTCGGCGGAGCTGGCCGACTCGGTGTCGATGGCGGCCCTGCTGCTCCTGGAGCGGCTCAGCCCCCTGGAACGCGCGGTGTTCGTCCTGCGCGAGGTGTTCGACTTCGGCTTCCCCGAGGTCGCGTCCGCGGTGGGCCGCTCGGAGGCGGCCTGCCGCCAGCTGGCGGTCCGGGCCCGGCGCCACATGGCCGAGGGCCGCCCCCGCTTCGAGGCGGACCGCAGGGAACGCGACGAACTGGCCGCGCGCTTCTTCGAGGCCCTCCACGAAGGAGACATGGGCGGCCTGCAGGACCTGCTCGCCGCCGACGTGTCGCTGGTGGGCGACGCCGGCGGCAAAGCCCCGCAGCTGGCCCGCGCCGTGCTGGGTGCCCAGAACGTGGCCCGCCTCCTCGCCGCCGTCGTCCCGTTGCTGTTCCGGATCGACGTCACCTGCGAGCAGCACGAGGTCAACGGCCAGCCCGGCGCGATCTTCCGCGACCGCGACGGCAGGGTCCTCCAGACCTTCGCCCTCGACATCCTCGACGGCCGCATCCAGGCGATCCGCCTGGTCCTCAACCCCGACAAACTCGGCCACGTGGGCCCGGTGGCAGACGCCTGGGCCATCGCCGACCAAGTCAAACAGGCCCGCAGAACGGCAGAGTGACGGATCCTCAGGCACCGATCCTCAGGCACCTGACGGCCGGAGCCCGGTGGTTTCGCGCGTTGGCGGTCGGGCCCGTGGCGTCGCGCGTCCGGCGGTCGGGCCGGTGGTCTCGGCCGGCGGCCCGGCCGGAGGCGTCGCGTGCCTGGGGGCGGGCGGTGTGTCAGGTTCGGGATGCCTCCGGATGCAGGCGGAGCCAGCCCTCCCAGGCTGAGGTGATCATGTCCTGGACGTCGTGCTTGGCCTTCCAGCCGAGTTCGGCGGTGATGCGGTCGGCGGAGGCGACGACGCGGGCCGGGTCGCCGGGGCGGCGCGCGGTGACGGCCGGGGGGAGGTCGTAGCCGGTGACGGCGTTGATGCGGTCGATCATCTCGCGGACCGACACGCCCTCGCCGCGCCCGATGTTGAGGGTGAGTTCGCGGCCCGGCTCGGCCTGGAGCGCGCGGGCCGCGGCCACGTGGGCCTCGGCGAGGTCCACCACGTGGATGTAGTCGCGGATGGTGGTGCCGTCCGGTGTCGGATAGTCGTCGCCGAAGATGCGCGGCGGGGCGTGCTCCGTGAGCTTCTCGAAGACCATCGGGACAAGGTTGTAGACGCCGACGTCGGCGAGTTCGGGGCGGGCCGCGCCGGCCACGTTGAAGTAGCGGAGCGAGGCGGTGGACAGTCCGGTGGCTCGGCCCGTCGCGCGGACCAGCCACTCGCCCGCCAGCTTCGTCTCGCCGTACGGCGACATCGGCACGCACGGCGTCTCCTCCGTCACCGGGTCGACGTCCGGCATGCCGTAGACCGCCGCCGAGGAGGAGAACACGAAGGACGGGACACGGGCCTCCGTCACGGCCTGGAGCAGGACGCGCAGACCCTCGACGTTCTCGTGGTAGTAGTGCAGCGGACGGCCCACCGACTCGCCGACCTGCTTCTTCGCCGCCAGGTGCACGACCCCGGTCACCTCGTGCTCGGCCAGGACACGCGCGACCTTCTCACCGTCGAGGGTGGAGCCCGTCACCAGCGGCACGTCCTCCGGCAGGCGCTCGGCGATGCCGGTGGACAGGTCGTCGTACACCACCGTCCGCTCGCCCGCCTCCGCCATCGCGCGTACGACATGCGCCCCGATGTAGCCGGCGCCGCCGGTGATCAGCCAGGTCATGTATGGCCGTCCCCTCCGTGATTGGCCCGTGGTGTTCGTCAGCCGCGGTCACCCCTCAGTGAACCAGGTGCCGCCGACATCTGCGGACGGGCGACCTGGCTCGACGCGGTCAGGCGGACACGTGACGTGTTCCCGCGGCGGCGGGTGGCGCGCCACAGCCGGGTGAGGGAGAGCACGGCGGCCGTGGCCAGCAGGCCGTTGCGGGCGAGCATCAGCAGACAGCCGGTCCAGGTGCAGTGGACGACCTCGGCGTAGAACGCGGGGTAGGCGACGGCACTGAGCGCGGTCGCCGCCACGATCAGCGCGGCGACCGGTCGCTGGGTGGTGTGCCGTGAGGTCAGGCAGACGGCGGCCAGGCCGAGCAGCCAGATCATGTACTGCGGACTGATCACCCGGCTGGTGACGGTGAAGAGGAGCACGGCGCTCAGCGCCGCGTCGTACGGGGTGGCCGGGGACCAGTGCCTGGCCCGTACCCGCCACACCAGCAGCAGCGCGAAGGCGGCCGCGGTGAGCGCGAGGGAGGCGGTCGCGACCGCGCGCACGTGCGGGCCGACCAGTTCGATGGCGCCGTACTGGTAGCGGGTGGTGCCCCGCCAGCCGGCGTGCCGCGCGAGGCTCAGCGCGGTCCCGCCGAGCGACTCGACCTGCACGCCCCGGCCGCCCTGCTCACGGAGGAACGCGAGCGGATTGCGGAACGACACCACGAAGGCGGCGAGGGCCACGGTCCCCGTCAGGGCCGCGCTCAGCCACGCCCTGCGGGTCGGACGCCCGCGCTCCAGGCCCAGCAGCACCAGCGCCGGCCACACCTTGACCAACGCGCCCAGCGCCGCGAGTGCACCGCACGCGCGCGTGGAGCGCGACAGCGCCAGCAGGGAGAGCACGGCGAAGGCGGTCACCTCCACGTCGTAGCGGGCCAGCGGGAGGTGCAGCAGGAGAGGCAGGCCGCCGGTCCACAGCGCGGCGCCGAGCAGGGTGCGCCCGGGGCGCCTGCCCGCGCGGGCGAGTGCCGCCGTGACCAACGCGTCGGTGGCCAGGGTGAGCGCCACGAACGCCTGGAAGTAGCTCAGTCCGGGCACCAGCCCCGGCGCCAGCAGCACCGCGCCGGCACCCGGCGGGTACTGCCACAGCGTGTCGTGCGCCGGGAACGCGCCGTGCGACAGCACGCCGTACCAGTGGAAGTACAGCCGCCACACTTCACGCGCGACCGATCCGTGCCCCAGGGGTCGCTCGTTGTTGTGGGCGAGGAGCCACAGCATCAGCGCACGCGTGGCGATCCAGGCGGCGGTGAGGCAGAGGAGACGGGGGAGGCCGGGTGGGCGGCGGAGCCGGGGGAGTCGAACAGGCGGGGTGAACGGGACGCGCGGAAGCGGAGTGTACGGGTGGTGATTCATCGACCGCGAGCGTAAGCCGCGCGGATGGTGTATCCATGCCGATACGCCGTCATTACCCGGCAAAGGTTGGCTAATCGCAAAAGATCGGGCCGTGGTGAGTATCGGGCCTCTCGTAAAAGCACATCCGCGAACGACACGGACAGAAGTCGACAGCCGGCCGGCTCCACGGAGTCGGTCGCGCCCGTTGGGCGGCCCGCCCCGCTGGCCGCGGGCCGCCCGGCAGCTCGTCGTGGCCCTCCCGGCCGCGGTGATGCTCGCCGTCGGGTTCTGGGGGCTGCACCGCGGCGGCATGTGGCGCGACGAGGCCGTCACCTACCAGGTCGCCCGGCGCACGGTGCCGCAGATCTGGCGGCTGCTGCACGACGTCGACGCGGTGCACGGCCTGTACTACCTGCTGATGCACTACATCCTCGCCGCCGACCCCGGGCACCCCGGCGAGGTCGTCCTCCGGCTGCCCTCGGTGTGCGCGGCGGCCGGGACCGCGGGTCTGGTGGCCGCGCTCGGCAGCCGCCTGGCCCGGCCGCGCGTCGGCCTGTGGGCCGGGCTGCTGTACGCGGTCACCCCGCTGGTCGGCCACTACGCGCAGGAGGGCCGCTCGTACGCCCTGGTCGCCGCGGGCGCCACCGGCGCGACGCTGCTCCTGGTCCGGGCGGTCCGGGAGGAGGGGCGGCGGGCCTGGTGGTGGTACGGCGCCGTCCTCGGAGTCACCTGCTGGCTGCACGAGTTCGCCGTCCTGCTGCTGCTCGCGCACGCGGGAACCCTGGCGCTGGCCCGTTCGTCGGGAAGGGTGTGGCGGGGGTGGGGCTGCGCGGCCGGCGGCGTGGCGCTGTCGCTGCTGCCGATGGTCGTGGTCTCGCGCGGGCAGTCGGCCCAGGTGGCCTGGCTGCGGGAGCCGGACGTGGAGACCGCGCAGGAGTTGCTGCGCCAGTACCTCGGACCGACCGACGGGGTGTACTGGGCGAGCCTGGCGCTCGGGCTGTTCGGGCTGACGCGGCTGGTGGGCCGGCGCGGCGAGGTGACCCTCGCGGCGGTCGCGCTTCCGCTCGCGGTGCTGCCACCGGTGGCGCTGATGCTGGCCTCGCAGTTCACGCCGCTGTACGTCGACCGGTATGTGCTGTACGCGCTCGCCGGGGCGCCGTTGCTGGTGGCGCTCGGCGCGGACCAGGTCGTCCGGGTGCTCGGCCGGCTCTGGTCCCACGGCACGCGGACCGCGCCCCGGTCGCCCGCGCTCACCCTGGCCGGGGTTCTGGCGGTTCTCCTCGCCTTCGCCCACCAGGTGCCGCTGCTGCGGGCGGACCGGGTGCCGGGCACCCGTCCGGACGACCTCGGTGCGGTCGCGGCGGCCGTCGCTCGTGTGCTGCGGCCCGGCGACCCCGTGCTGTTCCTGCCGTCCCACGCGCGCGGGGCGGAGCTCGCGTATCCCGCCGACTTCAAGGGCACGCGGGACGTCGCACTGGCCGAACCGGGGCCGGAGTCCGGGACGTTGTACGGCCGTGAGGTGGGGGTGGGGACGCTGCGGCGGAGGTTGGCGGGTGCCGACGAGGTGTGGGCCGTGATGGAGAAGTACGCGCTGGTGAGCGGGTATCGGCCGCGGTTGGGGACGGAGCGGGCGAAGTTCGCTGTGCTGAACCAGCAGTTCGTGCTGCGGGAGGAGATGGTGATCGACCGGGTTGCGCTTCGGTTGTATGTGCGGCCGGTTCGAGGGGGTTCGGAGGAGTCCGGGCTGCGGAGTGGTGGGGGCTGGTCGCGCCCACGCGGCGGCAGCGGCGCATCGACGACAGCCCCGCGCCCCTGACGGGGCGCTTCGCCGAAGGGGCGCTCCAAGGGGCCCGTCGCTCCAAGAGACCCCTTTCAGCAGGAACCCTCCTCCAAGGCCGCCGCGTCCAGGGTCCCCGTCAGTTGATCCAGCCGTGCCTTCAGGTCCCGGATCTCCTCCACGTCGAAGCCCGTCGCCGCCACGATCCTCCGCGGCACCTGCAGCGCCCGCTCCCGCAGTGCGGTCCCCTCCTCGGTCAGCCGTACCTCCACCGAGCGTTCGTCGCGCGCGCTGCGCTCGCGGTGCACCAGGCCCGCCGCCTCCAGGCGCTTGAGCAGCGGGGAGAGGGTGCCGGAGTCCAGGCGCAGGTGTTCGCCGAGCCTCTTGACCGGCAGGTCGCCCTGTTCCCACAGCACCAGCATCACCAGGTACTGCGGGTAGGTGAGCCCGAGGTCCTTGAGGATCACGCGGTAGACGCCGTTGAAGGCGCGGGACGCGGCGTGCAGGGAGAAGCAGATCTGGCGGTCCAGGCGGAGCCACTCCGCCTCGGGCGCGGGGCTGGGGGTCGGGGTCGTCGTGGTCATGGCTCAAGCGTAGCGCTTGCGGGTCATTTAGTTGTGGGCAATTGAATTGTGTGCTCTACTTGTGCTCGTGAGGGCGGCGGGAACGGGAGCCGCCGGACACCGATGCTTCGAGCACTTCGAGAGGGATGGTCTTCCATGGACGCGCTCTACACCGCAGCCGCCACCGCCACCGGCCGGGAAGGACGGGCGGTCAGCTCGGACGGGCAGCTGGACCTCACGCTGGCGTTCCCGCCGGCGCTGGGCGGCAACGGCCAGGGCACCAACCCCGAGCAGCTCTTCGCCGCCGGTTACGCCGCCTGTTTCGCCAGCGCCCTCGGCGCCATCGGCCGCCAGGCCAAGGTCGACACCGGCGAGATCTCCGTGACCGCCGAGGTCGGCATCGGCAAGGACGAGTCCGACGGCGGCTTCGCGCTCAAGGTCACCCTGCGCGTCGAGCTTCCCGAGGCGCTCGCCAACGAGAGCGGCGAGAAGCTGGTCCACCAGGCCCACGACTTCTGCCCCTACTCCAAGGCCACCAAGGGCAACATCCCGGTCGAGCTCGTCATCGAGTAACCGATCCAGTAGCCGACCGAGTAGTCGGCGGCACCGGGGACGTGTCCCCCGTCCGGGTGAGCCGCGCGAGCACCTCCCCGGTCCGCCGGCTCCAGTCCACCACCACCGCCTCCGCGGGCAGCCGCTCCTGCCGTGTCAGCAGCAGCCAGCGCACCCGGGGGCGGTGGTCGTGCCCGTCGGTCAGGTCGATGCCGTAGCCGGGGAGCAGCCGGAGGGCGTAGTAGGCGTCCGTGACCACCGGTTCCCCCGGGCCGATGTGCCGGGCCGCCCAGTCGTACGACGGCCAGCGCGGCGGCTGGGCGAAGCCGACCGGGTCCACCGAGCGCGGTACGACCGCTCCGGCCTGCGCGGCCACAAAGCCCAGGCAGATCCCGCCGGCCGCGGCCCAGCCCAGCATCCGCCGCCACCGGCACCACGGCCGCTCCGCCGCCAGCTCCACGGCGAGCGCACACTGCGGCGCCAGCAGCACGAGCCCGAGCAGCCCGAAGAGCCGCCCGCACACCAGCACCGGGCACTCCAGGGCGAACAACAGCACGAGCGGATCACGCCAGCCCGCGGGCCGCACCGAACCGCACGCAGCCGACCCGCCCGCCCGCCGAGCCCGCAGCCACAGAGCCGGGACCCCGAGCAGCGCCAGCCAGCACCGGCCGCCCCACTCACCCGCACCGGCGTACGGCCCGTACGGGGACGGCGGCAGCACGCGGGCATGCGTCCCGAAGGCGAGCGCGGCCACCGCCACCGCGCACATCAGCGCCCACCGCCCCCACACCGCGCACCGCCACCCCCGCTGCCACCCCGCCACGAACGCCACCGCGCCGGCCGCCGCGCCCGCCCCGGTCACCGGGTCGATCAGCGCCACCGTCCCGTACAGCAGGCCGAGCGCCGCGTAGCCGGACAGGCTGCGCAGGCCGCTCGGGCCGACATAGCGCACCCGGCGCAGATCGCGGGCGCGGGCGCCGGTCAGGGCCCAGGCCCAGAGGGTCAGGCCGAGGGCGAACGCGGACGGGTAGCCGAGGCTGCCGGTCAGCGGCAGCAGGGCCAGCGAGCCCCCGCCCCACGCCGGCCGCGTGCCCCACAGCAGGGACAGGAAGGCCAGCGCCAGCACCGGCGCCCACGGCCGCGGGGTGAGGACCCGGACCAGGCGGCCGAGGCCCGTCAGCAGCACCAGCAGGTTCAGCGGACCGCACGCCCGCAGCAGCTGCCACCCCGACAGGCCGGCCAGCCGGGCGAGCGTGCCCTGGGCGAGTACGTACGGGGAGACGGCGGTGTCCGTCAGGCCCGCCCGCAGCCGGGCCACCGCCGCCGCGTGCAGTCCGGCCTCGCAGCACGGCGGCACCCGCCAGAAGGCCAGGGTCATCAGCAGCCAGAACAGCACGCCGAAGACCTGGTACGGGGTGAGTCTGCGGACGCGGCCGCCGCGCAGGGCGGTGGAGCCACGAGCGGCGCGCCGGAGCAGGGCGCCGGTGCTCACCGGAGGAAACGGACGGGACGGACCATTTGCCAAGTGTTCCCGCCCGCCCCGACCGTGTTGCCGTCCGTCACCTCATCGAGTGATGCCGACCGCCCTGGGCGCCCCTTGCGGGGGGACCGGGACCGGCCGGTGCACCAGCGGTTCGAGGAGCAACGGCACGCCCACCACCGGCAGCAGCCACGCCAGCACGATCAGCCGGTCGCCGAAGATGGTGATGTCGGGGTGGCCGGCCTGGGTGAGGATCCCGGTCGCGGCGGCCGCCAGCAGGAAGACACCGAAGGCGGGCCGCCGCCGCGCGCCGCACGCCCCGGCCGCCAGCGCGGCCGGGAACAGCGGCGCCGACAGTTGCCGCCGCAGCCACTCCACCCAGAAGTCGAACTCCAGATGGAGGAACTCCCGCCACGGATGGGCCCGGTCCGGGTGGGCGTAGTGGCCGGTCAGCAGGTCCTGCACGCTCTCCGCCTCGGAGGGGTAGCGCAGCAGCCGGGCGAGGAGCAGGGTGCCGGCCACCGCGCCGCACCCCACCGCCGCGATCACGGCCACCCCGCGCCCGGGGCTCCGCCCGTCCCGGCGGCGGCGCCACAGCGCGACCAGTGCCGCGGCCCCGGCCAGGCACGCGCCGAGAAAGAGCGCCTGCGAGTGCTTCACGGCGAACAACGCGACCAGCGCGCCCGCGACCAACGCCGTCCCCACTCGCGCCGTCCCCACTCGCGCCGTCCCCAGGCGTGGCCTCCCCAGCCGCGCGGTCGGCGCCCGCGCCGCCTCCGCCCGCGCCGCCTCCGCCCGCGCCGCCTCCGTCCCCGCCCGCCCGGTGAGGACCAGCGCGCAGCCCCACAGCGCCGTCAGGGTCAGGGCCAGCATCAGGCCCTCCGCCATCGGCCGCATCGCGGTCGTGCCGACCGGCAGGACGTAGTACAGGGCCTGCCCGGTCAGCGCGAGCGGCACCGGTACCGACACCGTCCGCAGCACCAGGAAGACCAGCACCCCGCCCGCGCCCGCGACCAGCACACTCGCCAGCCACACTCCCCACGTCACCCCGAACACGGTGACGAACGGCACCAGGAACACCGGATACCCCGGCCGCACCTCGAAGATCCGCCGCAGCCGAGGGGCCACGAACGGCACGACGTGCCCGTCCGTCTGCGCGCCCCCGGCCCGCAACCGCCGCTCCACCCGGCGCAGTTCACCGGCCCGGCACTGAGCGAACACCCGCCCCGCCGGACTGGGCGCGTGGAAGCGCACCACGTCCACGCGCTGTGCGCGCTCTGCCGCAGACGCCTTGCCGGCGCACACCCAGTCCACCGTCTCGGCCGCCGCTTCCCGCTTGCCCGTCCCGGCCAGGGTCAGCGCGTACGACACGTAGTTCTTGGAGTCCGGCGTGTCCCGCCCGGTCACGTTCGCGAGTTGCAGCACCGCGAAGACGCCGGCCAGTACCAGCACCCAGGTGCGCGGTCTCACGTCGACGCCAGCAGGTCACGCGCGCCGGCCGGACCCGGCACCCGGGTCGGCTCCGGCGTGGACTCGCCGAGCAGCAGCGTCCGTACGACCCGTTCGGCGGCCCTGCCGTCGTCGAACTCGCAGAACCGGCACCGGAAGTCGGCCCGCAGCCGGGCCGATTCCTCGTCCCGCCAGCTGCCCGAGGCGAACAGCCAGGCCAGCTCCCGGTAGGAGCGCGAGACATGGCCCGGCGCCTCGGCGGTGATGTCGAGATAGGCGCCCCGGCTCGCCGTGTACGCGGCCCAGTCGTCGGCGTGCACGACGATCGGCCGGTCGAGGTTGGCGTAGTCGAACATGAGGGACGAGTAGTCGGTGACCAGGGCGTCCGAGGCCAGCATGACCTCCTCGGCATGCGGTTCACCGGTCGCGTCGACCACGATTCCGCGCCGGTGCAGCTCGGCCAGGCCCATCCCGCGCGCCGGCCCGGTCGCGAGGCCCGGATGCAGCCGGACCACCAGCGTGTGCCCCTCCCCGAGGTCGGCGGCGAATTGGGCCAGGTCGATCCGGTCGACGTGACCGCCCCGGACGTAGTCGCGGCGGGTCGGCGCGTAGAGCACCACGGTGTGGTCGGCCGGAATGCCGTGCCGGGCCCGGAAGTCCGTCGGGCCGCCGGTGACCAGGACGTCGTTGCGCGGGCTGCCCGTGCGGGCCGAGGCGAAGTGGCAGGGGTAGGCCCGCTCCCACACCAGCTCCGAGTGGCGGTTGGCGACCAGGCTGTGGTCCCAGCGGTCGGCCCGGCGCAGCATCTGCGGCACGTCGAAACCGAGCCGGGCGCCGGGCTTGCCCAGCAGGTCGGCGCCCACGTACTTGAGCGGGGTGCCCCGGTGGGTGTGGACGTGCACGCTGCCGGGCCGTTTCACCAGCGTGCCGGGCCAGTTGACGTCGTTGACGAAGAACTTCGCGCGGGCGGTCAGCCGCAGGTACTGCGGGGAGTCCAGCAGCACGTGCTCCACGCCGGCCGGCAGCTCCGCCGCGACCTCCGCGTCCCGCACCACCCAGACGCCACGCAGCCCCGGAGCGATCTCCCGGGCCGCCCGGTACACGGCCGCCGGGTCGCCGCGCAGCCCCTGGTGCGAGGCCGCCGAGTACAGGACCAGTTCCTCGTCCAGCGGACGCAGGCCGTGGAGCCCGGTCAGCGCGCGCCGGGCCCGGGCGCCCGCCGCCCGCCGCACCCGCAGAGCCTGCCTGCCGCCCGCCCTGCCGGCCCGCCCGGCCCGTTCCCGCAGCCGGTACGACGCGTACGACCCGCCCAGCACACCGAGGTCGGCCCCCTCCGGCCGGAACGCCCGGTACAGCTCCGCGGTCCGCTGGAAGAACTCGCCCCTGGCGGCGGGCGGCAGCCGGTCCGGTTTGGCGAGGATGTCCAGGCAGTGCTCGCCCATCTTCCGGTGCAGGTAGGGCCGCCAGCCGGCCAGTTCCGGGCGGGCGTCGACGAAGGCGAAGACCCGCTTGTACTGCTCGTGGACGTCGAAGTGCTTGCGGCTGGTGGTGGACAGGATGTTGCCCTGCCGGCGCTGGCGGTAGTTCAGGCAGATCCGGTCGAGGGTGGCGATCCGGGCCGCGCTGAGCATGACCGGGAAGGTCCAGGGGGTGTCCTCGTAGTAGCCCGGCGGGAACTGGAAGCCGTTCTCCTCGACGAAGCCACGCCGGTAGGCCTTGTTCCACACCACCATCAACAGGTCGAGAACTTCGGGGCGTTCCGCCGCGGTGAAGACGCCGTCGGCCGAACTGAGCACCTCTGCCAGGGCGTTGCGCCGGGTCCCGCCCCACCAGTAGGTGCGGGCGTAGTCGAAGACCAGCACGTCCGGGTCGCCGGTCTCCGCCAGCCGGTCGGCGATCGCGCGCAGCGCGCCCGGCGTGAGGGTGTCGTCGCTGTCGAGGAACAGGAGGAAGTCACCGGTGGCGTGCGGGAGTCCGGCGTTGCGGGCACGGCCGAGCCCGACGTTCTCCGGCAGGTGCAGGACCTTCACGCGCGGGTCGCGGGCCGCGTACTCGTCGAGGATCGCGCCGCAGCCGTCCGGGGAGCGGTCGTCGACGGCGATCACCTCGATGTCGTGCAAGGACTGCTCCAGGACCGAGTCGAGGCACTCGCGGAGGAAGCCCTGCACCATGAAACAGGGGATGATCACACTGAGTCGGGGCACGGTCAGCTCCTGACGAGGGTCGCGGGCGGAGCGGGCAGGCGTTCGGCGAGCGGGATCACCGTCGGGACGTCCTCGGGCGGCCTTCCGAGGAACACCCGCCGTACCACCCGTTCGGCGGCCAGCCCGTCGTCGAACTGGCAGAACCGCGCGCGGAAGTCGGCCCGCAGCCGCCGGGACTCCGGGCCCCGGTAGGAGCCGTCACGGAAGATCCGGGCCAGCTCCTCGGGGGTGTGGGCGACCGGCCCCGGCGGTTCGGCCATCAGGTCGAAGTAGACGCCCCGGGTCTGCCGGTAGACCTCCCAGTCGTCGGCGTAGACGACGATCGGCCGGTCCAGGTTGGCGTAGTCGAACATGATGGAGGAGTAGTCGGTGATCAGCGCGTCCGCGGCCAGGCACACGTCCTCGGCGGAGCGGTGGGCGGTGACGTCGATGACCCGGCCGGTGCCCGCCGGACGGCCCCGGTCGTAGAAGTAGTGCGCGCGCAGCAGCACGACGACGTCCTCGCCGGCCGCCTCGCAGAACGCCTCCAGGTCGAGGCCGGGCTCGAAGCCGGTGTGGTGGTCGCGGTGGGTGGGCGCGTACAGCACGGCCGTCCGGCCGTCGGGGACGCCCAGTCTGCGGCGGGCCCGGACCACGTCGTGGGCGGACGCCGTGTAGTAGACGTCGTTGCGCGGATAGCCGTACTCCAGGGTCCGGTACGAGCCGGGGAAGGCGCGTTCCCAGGTCTGGGTGGAGTGGCGGTTGGAGGAGAGGTTGAAGTCCCAGCGGTCGACGCGGCCGAGCAGCCTGGTGAAGCTGCCGGTCCGGGCGGCGACCACCGGGTACGTCGACTGGTCGACGCCCATCTTCTTCAGCGGGGTGCCGTGCTGTGTCTGCAGGTGGACGCTGCCGGGCCGCTTGACGACCCCCTCGGCGAAGTTCGCGTTGTTCACCAGGTACTTGGCGCGGGCCAGCACCTCCCAGTACCGGCGGCTGCCGATCACCACGGACTCGACGTCGTCCGGCACGCCGTGTTCCTGGCCGGCCTCGACCAGGAACACCGAGCGGATGTGCGGGGCGAGTTCACGGGCCACGGCGTGGATCGCGGCCGGGTTGCAGACGTAGCCGCGCCCCCAGTAGGCGCAGTACACGGCGAGGTTCGCGTCCAGCGGGCGGCGCAGGTCGAGGGCGTACCGGAGCCGGGTGAGCGGCAGGGGCGGGCGCGGCAGCCACCCGGCGGCGCCGGCGGCGATCCGGTTGGCGCCGCGGAGCACGCGGAACGGCGTGTACGCGCCCGCCGCCAGGAGCCGGTGCTGGACACCCACGCTGCCGCCCGGCATCCGGAACCCGTCCGGCCGGTGCGTGCGATGCAACAGGGCCGCCCGCCGGAAGAACGCCCGGTGCCCGGACGGCATCCGCTCCGGCCGCGCGGCCGTCCGCAGCACCACCGCGAAGACCTGCTCGAACAGTGCCCGCGCCCGGTCGCCGGGCAGCGCGGCGGCCCGGTCCAGTACCAGCTCCGCCTGGTCGAGGAGTTCCCCCTGGTGCGGTCCCGGCAGGTTCAGCCGGCTGCCCTGCCGGCGCAGCCGGTGCCGTACGACCACCGAGCGCAGCACCGCGATCCGCTCCGCGGCGACGGTGGTCAGACCGCCCCAGCCGAGGTCCGTGAAGTGCCCGTCCGGGAAGCGCAGGTGCCGCTCGGTGAGGAAGGACCGGCGGTAGACCGCGCTCCAGGCCGGCAGGGCCACGCCGGTCAGCCGCGGGGCCCGGTCCGGGGTGAACGCGCCGTCCGGGAGGCCGGCCAGCAGGGGGGCCGCCGGGTTGGCCGGCTCGCCCTCCCACCAGGGGACCCGCTCGTGCTCGGCATACAGGACGTCCACGTCACCGGTCTCGGCGAGCCGGGCGTCGAGCAGCGCCAGCGCGCCCGGGACCAGGACGTCGTCGCCGTCGAGGAAGAGCAGGTACGTGCCGTGCGCCGCCCGCATCCCGGTGTTCCGGGCGCCGCTCAGCCCGGCGGACGGCGGGGAGTGCACCGGGGCCACCCGGGAGTCCCGCTCGGCGTAGGCGGCGGCGACCGGGGCGGCCGGGGCGTCGGGCGCGTCGCAGACCGGGATCAGCTCCAGGTCGCCGAAGGACTGGGCGAGGACCGAGTCCAGCGCCTGGGACAGCCGGCCGGCGACCCCGTGGGACGGGACGATGATGCTGAAGCGGGGCATGCTGCTCTTTCTCAGGTGTGCATGCGGCCCGGCCTTCCCGTCGGCCGCCAGGTGGACGGCCGGGACGGAGCGGGCCGCGAGGTGTTGGGGGGCATGAGGGCACTCCCTGCAAGGCAAACGGCGTTCAGCGGCTCTCGGTGACGGGCGGATGTCCGGAAGGTTGCGGAACGGTGGCCAGCGGGGAGTGGGCGAGCCCCGATGCCGCCGAGGGCACGGGGTGCCGCTGCTCCAGCGGGACGAACTCCGGCAGCCCGGCCGTCTCGCCGAGCACCACGTGCCGTACGACCCGCTCGGCGGCGCGTCCGTCGTCGTAGCGGCAGTACCGCTCGCGGAACGCGGCGCGCAGCTGGGCGGAGCGGGAGCCGCGCCAGTGGCCGGTGGCGAAGATGTCGATCAGCTCGTCCTCGGTGCGGGCGACCGCGCCGGGCGGGCTGGAGCGCAGGTCGAAGTAGGTGCCGCGGGCCGCGTGGTAGGCGTCCCAGTCCTCGGTGTGCACGACGATCGGCCGGTCCAGGTTGGCGTAGTCGAACATCAGGGAGGAGTAGTCGGTGACCAGCGCGTCCGCGGCCAGGCAGAGGGACTCCACGCTGGGGTGGTCGCTGACGTCGATCACCCGGTCCGCGGAGGCGAGCGGGCCGCCCTGCCAGTAGTGGGCGCGGGCCAGGATCACGAAGCGCGGGCCGAGACGGCGCACGATCCGGTCCAGGTCGAGGGCGGGGCGCTGGGTGCGCCGGTAGTCGCGGTGGGTGGGGGCGTACAGGAGGGCGACGGCGCCCTCGGGGACGCCGAGCGACTCCCGGATGCGGGTGACGTCGGCCGAGGTGGCCTGCAGGAAGACGTCGTTGCGCGGGTAGCCGTACTCGAGGGTCCGGTAGCCGCCGGGGTAGACACGCTCCCAGGTCAGGGTGGTGTGGCGGTTGGCGGACAGGACGTAGTCCCACTTGTCGACGCCCCGCAGGAGCTCCTCGAAGTCCATGCCGGCGGCAGCCGCCGGGTGCTCCTGGAGGTCGAGGCCCATGTGCTTGAGCGGGGTGCCGTGCTGGGTCTGCACGAACACCTGGCCGGGGCGCTTGCGCAGCCGCCGGTCGAAGTTCACGTTGTTGACCAGGTACTTGGAGCGGGCCAGCGCCGTCCAGTAGGCGAAGGTGCCCGGCCGCAGCCGGCGCGGGCCCGGCGGGATCGTGTGGTGGTGTTCCGGACGGGCGATCCAGGCGGTGCGGATGTGCGGGGCGTGGGTGCGGAACGCCTTCTCCAGCGCGCCCGGGTTGCAGCTGTGGCCGCGGTTCCAGTAGGCGGCGAAGACCGCGCGGTCGGCCCGCAGCGGGAGGCGCAGCTGTACGCGGTAGTGCAGCTGGAGCAGGGCGGAGCGCAGGCCGCGCACGGACTTCACGCCGGCCTTGTGGGCACGGCGGCGGACGGACACCGCCCACTGGAGGGCGCGGTAGGTGCGGTGCAGGCCGTAATGGACGAGGGCGTGGCGGAGCCGGGTGCGGAGGGGGCCGTTCGCGCCCACCGCGTGATGGCGGCGGTAGTGGGCGCGGGCCGTGCGCAGGAACTCCCCGCGGCTGCCTTTCGGAAGCCGGCCCGGACTGGTGAACACCGTCGAGAAGTGGTCCACCATGCGCCGGAACAGGACCGGCCGCCAGTGCGCCAGTTCGGGGCGCTCCGCGAGGAACGCGAAGACCCGGTCGTACTGTTCGAAGATGTCGAAGTGCCTGCGGCTGGTGGTGGCGAGGATGCTGCCCCGCCGCTGCCGGTAGTGCACGCAGACCCGGTCGAGGGTCGCGATCGACTCGGCGGCCATCAGGACCGGGTAGGTCCAGGGCGTGTCCTCGTAGAGGCCGGGCGGGAAGGCGAAGCCGTTCTCCTCGACGAACTCCCGCCGGTACGCCTTGTTCCAGGCCACCATGAGTACGCGCAGCAGACCGGGCCGGTCGTCGAGCCGCAAGGGTGCCGGACCCTGTTCGGTCAGGTGCGGCGCGACCCTGTTGCGCTCCGCCCGGCCCGTCCAGAACGTCCGCGCGTAGTCGTGGACCAGCACGTCCGGGTCGCCGGTCTCCTTGATCCGGTCGGCGATCGCCCGCAGCGCGTCCGGGGTGAGGGTGTCGTCGCCGTCCAGGAAGAGCAGGTAGTCGCCGCACGCCTGCGCCATCCCCGCGTTCCGGGCGCCGCCCAGGCCCTGGTTCTCCGGCAGGTGCAGGGCCTTCACGCGCGCGTCGCGGGCCGCGTACTCGTCGATGATCGTGCCGCAGGCGTCCGGCGAGCAGTCGTCCACCGCGATCAGTTCGAGATCGGGGTACGACTGTGAGAGCACCGAGTCGAGGCACTCGGGCAGATACGCCTGGACCTGGTACGCGGGGACAATGACACTGAACCTGGGCAAGGCACATCCATGGGTCGGTCGGCGCGGGCGTTCTGCCCGGGAACGGCCAATGGAACGATTTGGTTACGGTTCCTTACGACATGTGGGTTACGTTCTGTGAACGGGCGGGGGCGAGCCGATGACCGGCCCGCCCCCTCCGGAAGCCCCTTGAGCGGTCATTTGACCGCGCCCGCCATCACCCCCGTCACGAACTGCCGCTGGAACGCGAAGAACACGGCCAGCGGGATCACCATCGAGATGAAGGCGCCGGGCGCGAGGACGTCGACGTTGTTGCCGAACTGGCGGACCTGGGTCTGGAGCGCGACCGTGATCGGCTGGGTGCCCGACTTGGTGAACACCAGCGCGACCAGCATGTCGTTCCACACCCACAGGAACTGGAAGATGCCGAGGCTCGCGATCGCCGGCCCGCCGAGCGGCATCACCACCCGGGTGAACAGCCGCAGTTCACCGGCGCCGTCCAGGCGAGCCGCCTCCAGCAGCTCGCGCGGGATCTCCGCGAAGAAGTTCCGCAGCAGGAACACCGCGAACGGCAGCCCGAAGCCGACATGGAAGAGGATCACCCCGAAGATCGTCCCGAACAGGCCGATCTTGCCGAAGAGTTCGGCGATCGGGATCAGCGCCACCTGGACGGGTACGACCAGGAGACTGACCACCACCAGGAACCACCAGTCCCGGCCCGGGAACTCCATCCACGCGAACGCGTAACCGGCCAGCGCCCCGATGACCACGACCAGGATCGTCGCCGGGACGGTGATCAGGACCGTGTTCCAGAGGGAGTTGGTGATGTCGCCGTTCTCCAGGAGCTTCTGGTAGCTGTCGAACGTCAGCTGCGACGGCTTGGCGAACACGTGCCACCAGCCGTCGGCGCTCATGTCCTCCGGGGATCTGAGGGAGGACGCGAGCAGCCCGATCGTCGGCACCAGCCAGAACAGCGCCACGACGATCAGGAAGACGCGGACCAGACCGCCGTTGATCTTCTCCAGCAGCCAGCTCATCGCCGCTCCTCCCGCCGCAGCCGACGCACGTTACTGCGCCATCCCGGGGACGCAGACAAAAGCGGCTGCCGCCGCGGGCCCCCGGACCCCCAGCCGAAATACAGGCGGTGCACGCTCATCGCCGCTCCTCCCGCCGCAGCCGACGCACGTTGAACCACATCACCGGGATGACGAGGAGCAGCAGGAACACCGCGATCGCGCTCGCGATGCCGGGCTGGCCCTCCGAGAAGCCCTTGCGGTACAGCTCCAGGGCGAGCACGTTCGCGTCGTCCTGCGAGGAGCCCGGCGCGATGATGTACACGAGGTCGAAGACCTTCAGCACGTTGATCATCAGGGTGACGGTGACCACCGCGAGGACCGGTGCGAGCAGCGGCACGGTGACCTTGCGGAACACCTGCCACTCGGTCGCCCCGTCGACCCGCGCCGCCTCCAGGAGCTCCCGTGGCACACCCGCCAGCCCGGCCGCGATCAGCACCATCGCGAAGCCGGCCCACATCCACACGTACGACCCGATGATGGCCGGTGTGACGAGGGTCGGGCCGAGCCAGTCGACGCCGTTGTAGGGCTGTTTGAAGTTGCTCGCGGGCAGCCGCAGCTGGGCGCCGTCGGCGGCTGCGGGCAGGGTGAAGGTGCCGTCGGCGGCGGCCTTCGTCGACGCCACCACCTTGCCGTTCTTCACCGCCTCGACGCGCATCCCGGCGTAGCCGAGTTCGGACGGGTCGGGG
Source organism: Streptomyces sp. (assembly GCF_019510245.1). GTDB lineage: Bacteria > Actinomycetota > Actinomycetes > Streptomycetales > Streptomycetaceae > Streptomyces. The sequence goes on from NZ_JAEKKT010000201.1 coordinate 21,507, forward strand.
GCGCCCAGCCTGCCGACGCCCTTGCCGCGGGTGAAGTCCTGCCAGGTGGTGCCGGTGATCTTCCCCGGGTCGGGCTTCGCCGCCACGGCCTTCCTGGCGCCGTCGGGCATCTGGTCGGGAGCGACGCCGACGAGCGGGAGGGTGACGGTCTGGCCGGTGTGGACGGTGGCCGTGGTGATGAAGCCGCCCTGGTCCGGTTCGAGGGGCGACTCGCGGCCCGGGTGGGCGTTCGGGAACGCGGAGGACTGGGCGAAGGTGTCGTGGATGCCCACCCAGACCGCGTTGGCGACCCCCTTGTCCGGATCCTGGTCGTAGACGAGGCGGAAGATGATCCCGGCGGCCAGCATCGAGATCGCCATCGGCATGAAGACGACCAGCTTGAACGCCGTGCCCCAGCGCACCCGTTCGGTCAGCACCGCGAAGATCAGGCCGAGGGCCGTGGAGACCGTCGGCGCGAACACCACCCAGATGACGTTGTTCTTCAGGGCGGTGCGGATGCCGTCGTCCGTGAAGATCGCCTTGTAGTTGTCGAAGCCCGCGAAACCGTCCCCGTTCGCGTTGTAGAAGCTGCGGATCAGCGAGTACCCGATCGGGTAGACCACGAGCGCGCCGAGCAGCACCAGGGCGGGGAGGAGGAAGAGAACCGCCACGCTCCTGCGGGTTCCGGTCACGCTCCTGCGACGGCCCGGTGGAGCGGGGGCCGTGGTCGAGGGTGCGGCCATCGCCGGGTCAGCTTCCGCTGCCGTAGGCGGCCGCCGCGTCCTTCTCCAGCTTCGCCTGGGTGCCCGCGACGTCCGTGGGGTTCTGCAGGAAGTCCTGGAGGTCCTTCCACTCGCCCTTGCCCGGGGTGCCGCCGAACGCCTGCGGAGCCTGGTCGGACATGTCGAAGCGGAAGTCGTCACCGGAGGCGATCAGGGACTTGGCGATCGTGCGCTGCACCTCGTTCGGATAGGCAGAGTTCGGCACGCTCTTGTTCGGCGAGAGGTAGCCGCCGAGCTTCGCCTGGATCGTCGCCGCGTCCGGGGAGGCCAGGAACTTCGCCAGCGCCTGGGCGCCCTTGGAATCCTTGAAGACGACCGCCGCGTCCCCGCCGGAGACCACGGGGGCCGTGGAGCCGACCGCCGGGAACGGGAACACCTTGGCGTCCGTGCCCACCTTCGCCTTGGTCTCGCCGATGTTGACCTGCACGAAGTCGCCCTCGTACACCATGGCCGCCTTCGGCTGGTCGCCGCCGGTGAAGGTCTGCGTCACCGAGGCCGGGAACTCCGTCTGCAGCGCGCCGGACGCGTTGCCCGCGACGTACCCCTTCTTGCCCCAGACCTGGGCGAGCGTGGTCAGCGCCTGCTTCACCGACGGGTCGGTCCACTTGATCTTGTGCTGGGCGAGCTGGTCGTACTTCTCCGGGCCCGCCTGGGAGAGGTAGACGTTCTCGAACCAGTCGGTCAGCGTCCAGCCGTCGGCGCCGCCGACCGAGAACGGCGTGACGCCCGAGTCGTACACCGCCTGTGCCGTCGTCAGCAGGTCCTGCCAGGTCTTGGGCTCCTTGGCGCCCGCGTTCTCGAAGACCTTCGCGTTGTACCAGATCAGCGACTTGTTGGCGGCCTTGTAGTAGACGCCGTACTGCTTCCCGCCGACCTTGCCGATGTCCTGCCAGCCCTGCGAGTAGTTCTTCTGCACTTCCCCGACCGTGTCCGCGCTCAGCGGCTTCGCCCAGCCCTTCTGCACGGCCTGCTTGATCGCACCGGGCTGGGGCAGCAACGCGATGTCCGGCGGCTGGCCGCCCGCGATCTTCGATCCCAGGAAGTTGATGATCGGGTCCTGGGCGGGCACGAAGGTGACCTTCGCGCCGGTGCGCTTCTCGAACTCCGCGAGCACCTGCTTGAAGTTCTTCTGCTCCTGTCCCGTCCACACGGCGGCCACTTCGAGGGTGGTGCCATTGAGCTTCGGAAGGCTGAGGGTGCTGTTCTCGGTGGCGCCGGTGCCGGTGTCGCCGTCGGACTTCTTGTCGCTGCCCCCGCACGCGGTGAGCGCGAGGGATCCCGCGAGCAGGGCGGCGAGTGTGGCGAGGGCCCTGTGTGTCCGGATGGTGTTGCTCATGACGCGCATCACTTCCCCGTTCGTCGTTCCTCGTTGAACGTCAGAACTCTGTCCCGTGCGCTCCGGTCTACGCGGGGGCCGCGTACGCGGCAAGTAGGCCGACAGGTCAGCGCCGGGGATCGTGATCGCGTTGTGATCGGCGAGCCGGTGGACGGCCGGACGGCCCGAAAGAGGTTCCCCTCCCTCACAGCAGTGAGGGAACCTCCGCCGCCGAGACCTCCTTCGCCGCCCTCTCCACGGCGCTCGCCAGCAGGGCCAGGTCGGTCGGGCCGTTGCCCAGTTCGCGGATCGGGCGGCGGGCCGGGGGGTCGCCCATGCGGTGCCAGTCGAGGGCGACCACCGTGGGGCGCTGGGTCGCCGTGCGGGGGATACGGCCCGTGACACGGCCCGTCTGGAACGCCGTGGTGCGGCCGTCCGGTGTGGTCAGACGGCCACGGCCCGGCGCCGGTTCGTCGGGTCCGCCGGCCGGGGTGTCCAGGGCGATGCGCAGGGTGGCCTGCCGGGCCGGTTCCGTCTCCGCAGTACGGCCGCCGGTGCCGGCCGCCGCCACCAGGTGGACGCCGAGCCGCTGGCCCTCCTTCGCCACCGCCTCCAGCGCCCGCATCACGGAACCGGCGGCCGGGCGGCCCGGCGAACCCAGCGCGGGGGAGACCAGGGCGTCCAGATCGTCGACCACGACCACGAGACGGGGCAGCGGGGGCGGCGGCGCCTCCGTACGCCCACGGGCCGCGGCACCGGCCCCCGGGCGCAGGCGGAGCGTCGAAGTCGGCGGGGCCTCTATGTCGGCGGCGCCCGAGGCGCCGGGGCGGGCGCGCTGCGGGACGATACGGCCGGAGATCTCCCGCTGCGCGTGCCAGTCGGCGAAGTCGGAACGGCCCAGCAACTCGGCCCGCCGCTTCAGCTCCGCGCTCAGCGACTGCGCCAACTCCCGCATGCGCACCGGGTCGTTGGCGGTCAGGTGGGTCGTGACGTGCGGTATGTCCGTACAGACCCGAAGTCCCTCGCCGTGCCCGGCGCCCGCGCCGACGCCGTCACGGCCGTCGATGAGGACGATCCCGAGCCGGTCGGGGCGCTCGGCGGCGGCCAGCGAGGCGACCACCGCCCGCAGCAGCTCCGTACGGCCGCTGCCGGGCGGCCCCTCGATCAGCAGATGCGGCCCCTCGGCCACCAGGTCGGCGGTGAGCGGGCCGCGCGGCCCGGCGCCGAGCACCGCCCGGGCCCGGCCGCCCAGCGACTCGGTGTCGTCGGCCGCGTCCGCCCAGCGGGCCATCAGCGAGGCCGGGGTGGCCCTCGCCAGCCCCAACTCGTCCAGCAGCCGGGCGGACTGGGGAAGCGGGGCGGCCATGCGCGTCTGCCGGTCGGCGCCGGGGCCGTCGGGGCGCAGCGGGGCCAGCGCCCTCGCGAACCGCTCGGCCCAGGCGGGAGAGACCGCGTCCACCGCGGCCAGGGTCCCGGGGCCGACCGGACCGGCCGGACCGGCGTGGCCGGTGCGGCCGCCGGCGGAGACCCGCATGAGGTGCAGCGCCGTCGCCACGTCGCCGCTCAGCAGGGCCACCGCCCCGCACTCCCGGAACGTCGGCGTCACCGCGCACGCCTCCTCGTAGGTCTGGTCGACCGGGGAGGTGGACGAGGTGGGGGCCGTCTCCGCGAGGCAGACGACATGCACGCCGGCACGCGGTCCGGCGACGGTCAGCCGCGCCACCGCGTCGCGCAGGGCGGAGCCACCGGGATCGCCGTCCACGACGACGACCGTGTACGGGCCCGGGAAGCCGCCCTTGCCGTCGTCGGAGCCGAGGTCGTGGCGGGCCCAGGACGGGCCCCTGGCGGCTTCGGGGGATGCGGCGTCCGCTTCCGTACGGGCCGGGGCGGGGACCGGCGCGGGTGCGGGGCGGTCGGACGGGGTGGCCGGTCGGCGGGGGCCGGACAGCTCCTCCGTCCGCCGCAGCAGTTCCTCCACGCGGGCCGCCGCCTGTTCGCGGTCGTAGGCCAGCAGCAGGCGGCAGTCCTGGCCGTGTCCCGGGCGGACGTGCGGCAGCCAGCCGAGCCACGACCACTCGGCCGTGCGCTCCTCCAGGGGGCGGGCCCGGTCCGCGCTGATCAGGACGATCTCCAGCAGGTCGGGCGAGTGCAGCGCGGCGAGCTGGGCCAGGACCGCGCGGGCGAGGCCCGCCAGGCGGGTGCGCGGACCGGCCAGGCCGAGGGCGCCGGCCTCGCGCAGGTCCGCGGTGACCGGGACGGCGGGAAGCAGGCCCGAGCCGTCGGGCGTCGGGCGGTCCGCCGTGCCGAGCCGGACCGTGAGCGCCTCGGGGTGGCCGGGGCCGCGCTCCCAGAGGCGGGGGCCGGGGCCGAGCGCGGTCAGCAGCAGGGCGGCGGGGTCGGGCCAGGTCTCCGGCTGGACGGGGACACCGGCGGACGCGGTGCCGCCGTCGGCCGTCGGGGTCTCGTCGTCGGCGGCCGACGGGGGCTCACCGCGCCCGCCGGCCAGCCGCCGCGCCCACGCCCCGAGCCCGCCGCGCCTGCGGGCGCCGGGCAGGGCGGGGGCATCGGTACCACGGAGGGGGGTGCCTTTGCGCCTGCCGGAGGGCGCGGGGGCATCGGCGGGGTCGTGGGCGAGGGCGCCGTCGTCGTCGGGGGCCGGGCCGGGGGCCGCAGGGCGGGGGGCGGTGGGTCCCGCGCCCGTGGAACTCCGGCCGCTTCCGACGCCTCCGGCACTTTTGGAGGGGGCCGGGCGATCGCCGAGCACGCCGGATCGGCCGGCGTGCGTGTCGCCCGACCCGTGCCTGACGGCGGCTCCGGGCGCGGTGCCGGATGCGGTGCGGGCGCCCTGCACCGCGTCGGGGCCGTACGCGGGTCCTGATCCGTGGGGCGCGCCGGCGCCGTACGCGGCCTCGGAACCGTGGGAGGGGACGGCGCCGCGCGGGCCCGGCAGTGTGCCGCGGTTCCCGGCCGACGGGTGTCCGTGCCGGTCGCCGCCGTACTCGCGGGCGGCCGACGGCGGCTCGGGCCGCTGCCCCGCCGGTGACGGGAACCCGCCCCCGTGCCCGCCCTCCCCGGCTGGGGATCCGCCTGCCCGCCCGGTCCACGGCGGTCCGTCGCCACGGCCGGCGGCCGGCTGCCCGCCCCGGCTCTCGATCCTCGGTGCGTCCCCCTGCGCCGGTACGACCGGTGGCTGCGCCGGACCCTGCTCCGGGCTCCCGGCGGCCCCGCCCGCGGCTCCCCAGCCCGCCGTGCCGTAGGCGTGATGGGTGCGGCCGGCCGGTGCGTCCGGACCGCCCCCGACGGCGGCGGAACCGGCGCCGTCGGTCCCCTCGCCGCCCGTCAGCACCCGCACGCACCCCTCTCCGTCGGGTGCCGTGCCCACCCGGGCCCCCGGCCCCCCGGACGGCGTAAGCCGCAGGGCCGATTCCCCGATGCGCAGGAGCGAGCCGGGGGTGAGGCGGACCGGGCGGTCGGTGACGCGGGTGCCGTCCAGGGCCGTGCCGTTGGTGGAGTGCAGGTCGGCGACCGAGACCCGGCCGTCGGCGGCGACCGTGACCGCGCAGTGCAGCCGGGAGACGTCCGGGTCGTCGAGCGGGACGTCGGCGTCGGCGGAGCGGCCGATGGTGATCTGGCCGCCGTGCAGGAGGTGGACCCCGCCCGCGTCCGGGCCGGCGATCACGTGCAGCTGGGTCGGGGCGTCGTCCAGCTCGGGGTGCGGCTCGGGGGCCGCGGGCGCGCCCAGGGACAGCACGGCGCCGTCGACCAGCGGGGGCTCGCCCAGGATGCGGCGGCGGGCGTCCAGCCGCTCCGTCCCGGCGTACAGCACGACCGGGGCGCCGCTCGGCTCGCGGCCGCCCAGGCTGCCGTCCCCGGTGACCGCCGAGGCCAGCCCCGACGCCACCGCGGCCAGGTCCGTGCCCGAGGGCGCCGTCACCAGCACGTCGCGGCTCACGGCCCGGCCCCGCTGCGCGGCAGGGCCCAGCGGGTCTACGACGGTCAGCCGGATCTGCATCGCCGTCAGCGGTCCCTTCTGCGCGGGCGCGGAATTCCCCCCACCACCACGAGCACGTCGGCCAGTTCTGCTGTCAAACGCATCCTCGCACCTGCCACTGACAACGCGCCCACGCCCCGATGGTAAGTGATCTTGATTGGTCAGCTCTGCCCCCAAAAGTGCCTGACCAATAACGCGCGGACGATCACTTGAGATCGGTCACGTCCGAGCCCGGCAACCAGCGGACCGAAGCCAGCGTCTTTCCATCGAACGCAGGCCGGAACGCCAACGTATGGGGATACGTCGGGACGCTTATCGGCTCCCTACCGGGGAGCGGGAAAGCACAGCCCGACGACAGCCCGGTCCCGGGCACCACGGCACTACAGTGGGTCGGACACATGGGTCGGAGACATTCAGCAAGCAGCAGGGAGCGCATGACGTGCGGCCGGTAGGCAGCAAGTACCTCCTGGAGGAGCCGCTGGGACGCGGCGCCACCGGGACCGTCTGGCGTGCCCGCCAGCGGGAGACCGCGGGCGCCGAGGCGGCCGTGCCCGGCCAGCCTGGCGAGACCGTCGCGATCAAGGTCCTCAAGGAAGAGCTCGCGAGCGACCCCGACATCGTGATGCGCTTCCTGCGGGAGCGCTCGGTCCTGCTCCGGCTCACCCACCCCAACATCGTCCGGGTCCGGGACCTCGTGGTGGAGGGTGACCTCCTCGCTCTGGTCATGGACCTCGTCGACGGCCCCGACCTGCACCGCTACCTGCGCGAGAGCGGCCCCTTCACGCCCGTCGCCGCCGCCCTGCTCACCGCCCAGGTCGCCGACGCGCTCGCCGCCAGCCACGCCGACGGCGTGGTGCACCGCGACCTGAAGCCCGCCAACGTGCTGCTCGCGCAGTACAACGGCCAGATGCACCCGATGCTGACCGACTTCGGCATCGCCCGCCTCGCCGACTCCCCGGGCCTGACCCGCACCCACGAGTTCGTCGGCACGCCCGCCTACGTCGCCCCGGAGTCCGCCGAGGGCCGCCCGCAGACCTCCGCCGTCGACATCTACGGCGCCGGCATCCTGCTGTACGAGCTGGTCACCGGCCGCCCGCCGTTCTCCGGCGGCAGCGCCCTGGAAGTCCTCCACCAGCACCTCAGCGCCGAGCCCCGCCGCCCCTCCACCGTCCCCGACCCGCTGTGGACGGTCATAGAACGCTGCCTGCGCAAGAACCCCGACGAGCGCCCGAGCGCCGAGAACCTCGCGCGCGGCCTGCGGGTCGTCGCCGAGGGCGTGGGCGTGCACGCGAACTCCGCGCAGATCGCGGCGGCCGAGGGCGTCGGCGCGCTGCTCGCCCCCGACCCGGCGCCGGCCGCCGTGCCGGGCGCGGCCGACCCGACCCAGGTGCTGCCGAACACGGGCACGCCGATGGGCGCGTACGACCCGAACGCCGCGACCAGCGTCCTGCCGCACACCGGCCAGCCGGGGCCGTTCGGCGCCGCCGACCCGACCGCCGTGCTGCCGAACACCGGCGCCGCCGATCCGACGGCCGTCATGCCGCCGATGCCCCAGGGGCAGCCCGGTCAGCCTGGGCAGTCCGGCCAGCAGCAGCCCGAGCAGCCGCACCCCTGGCAGACCCAGCTCCGCGCGGCCCGCGACCGCAACGAGCAGACCCAGGTCCAGTACCTGGACCCGGGCGAGGACCCGCTGCGCCGCCGCCCTCAGCGCCAGGTGGCCCGGCCGCAGCAGCAGCCGCGCCAGGCCCCGCAGCAGCAGCCGGTCCGCCGGCCGCAGCCGCGCGGGCAGGGCGGGCAGCAGGGCGGACAGGGCGGGTACGGACAGCAGCCCGCCGGCTACGGGCAGCAGCCCGCCGGGTACGGGGGCGGCCGGCCGCAGCAGCAGTACGCCCCGCCGCAGCAGCCCCAGCAGCGCTATGCGCCGCCCCCCGCCGAGCCGCAGCAGCGGGCCCCGCGCGAGCCGCGGCAGCGCAGCGCCAACCCGATGCGGATCCCCGGGCTCGGCTGCCTCAAGGGCTGCCTGTTCCTGGTCGTCATCCTGTTCGTCGCCGGCTGGCTGATCTGGGACCTGACCCCGGTGCACACGTGGGTCGGGCAGGGCGAGGGCTACTGGAGCCAGCTCAAGGACTGGACGAAGGCGGTCGGCAACTTCATCGGAGACCTGGGCAACGGCTCCGGAAGCTGACCGCGACTCTGGGGATTTGTCGACACCTGGCGGGTGATTTCCGCCTCCGTGGTGAAGGTTGGCTCGTCGGACGCGTACTTTTGTCGGCAACACGCGTCTGTAGGAGCAGCCTTGGCACGGAAGATCGGCAGCCGGTACACCGCCAACCAGATCCTGGGGCGGGGCAGCGCCGGCACGGTGTGGCTGGGCGAGGGGCCCGAGGGGCCCGTCGCCATCAAGCTGCTGCGCGAGGACCTCGCGTCCGACGAGGAGCTGGTGGGCCGCTTCGTGCAGGAGCGCACGGCACTGCTGGGTCTCGACCACCCGCACGTGGTGTCCGTCCGTGACCTCGTCGTCGACGGCAACGACCTCGCCCTCGTCATGGACCTGGTCCGGGGCACGGATCTGCGCACCCGCCTGGACCGGGAGCGGCGGCTCGCGCCCGAGGCGGCCGTCGCGATCGCCGCGGACGTCGCGGACGGGCTGGCGGCGGCACACGCGGCGGGCGTCGTCCACCGCGACGTGAAGCCGGAGAACGTCCTCCTCGACATGCAGGGCCCGCTGGGCCCCGGCGGCTCCCACCCCGCCCTGCTGACGGACTTCGGCGTCGCGAAGCTCATCGACTCCCCGAAGCGGACGCGCGCCACGAAGATCATCGGTACGCCGGACTACCTGGCCCCGGAGATCGTTGAGGGCCTGCCGCCGCGCGCCTCGGTGGACATCTACGCGCTCGCGACGGTCCTGTACGAGCTCCTCGCGGGCTTCACCCCGTTCGGCGGCGGCCATCCCGGCGCGGTGCTCCGCCGCCACGTCACGGAGACCGTCGTCCCGCTCCCCGGCATCCCCGAGGAACTCTGGCAGCTGCTCGTCCAGTGCCTGGCGAAGGCGCCGGCGTCCCGGCTGCGGGCCTCCGAGCTGGCCGCACGGCTGCGGGAGCAGCTGCCGATGCTGGCGGGGATGCCGCCGCTGGACGTCGACGAACCGGAGACGGAGACGCCGGAGGAGGCCGAGGAGTCGGCGACGGCCGCCGCTCCGGCCGCGGAGGAGCAGCGGGTACGGCGCCGGGGGGCCGTCTCCCTGGTGCCGGGGGCGAAGCCGGACTCCAACCGGGACACACACACGTCGATGCTCGTGCCGGGCCCCGACGAGCTGTCTGGCGGCGCCCGCGGCACGGCGCGGGCGCCGCGGGCGTCGGGTGCGCCGCGGCCGGGGTCGGCGCGGCACCGGGTGGCGGCGCGCCGGCGGAGGGTGACGTTCGCGGTGGCGGGGGTCGCGGTGGCGGCGGCGGTCGGTGTCGGCGCGTGGCTGGCGTCCTCGGGCGACGACTCGGCTCCGCCGCAGGAGACGCACAACTCGTCGACGCCGTGACCTGCCGGTGGCTCCGCCGATTCTTTCCCACCCGCCCACCCGACTCGGTAGACAAAAGAGCCACCGCCACGGGGCTCCGCCCCGGACCCCGAGAGAAAGCGGACGCCCGCGGCCCGGCTCGGTAGGTGTCAGGGGAGCCGTCATGGGGCTTCGTCCTGGACTCCGAGGGGGAGTGGGCGTTCGCGGCCTGGCTCGGTAGGTGTCAGGGGAGCCGTCGTGGGGCTTCGTCCGGGACTCCGAGGGGGAGTGGGCGTTCGCGGCCTGGCTCGGTAGGTGTCAGGGGAGCCGTCGTGGGGCTTCGTCCGGGACTCCGAGGGGGAGTGGGCGTCC
>NZ_JAEKKT010000465.1 GCF_019510245.1 Streptomyces sp.
GGGAAGATCGACAAGCTGGCGACGGCGCAGCTGCTGCCGAAGACGCTGTTCGGGGAGAAGGAGGTCGTCCTCTTCGACCCTGCCACGTCCTCGGGCGCCACCCTCCGGCACGGCGGCACCATCGAGCAGGACCACTCCTCGACCGCACGCGAGACCGAGACGGCCCTCAACGACCTGCTGCCGCTGCTGCGGGCGCTGAAGCCGCAGGAGCTGTCGACCGCCCTGAACGCGCTGTCGACGGCACTGCGTGGGCGCGGTGACGAGCTGGGGCAGAACCTGGTGCGCAGCGGCGCCTACTTCCGGCAGCTCAACCCGAGCCTGCCGACGCTGCAGGCCGACATGGCCGGGCTGGCGGACTTCGCCAACAACACGGCAGCCGCGACGCCTGACCTGCTGAAGGTCCTCGACAACCTCTCGGCGAGCAGCCGCAACCTGGTCCAGGAGAGAACCGCGCTGAACACCTTCCTCAGCAGCACCACGTCCTTCGCCGGGACGACCAGGCAGATCGTGGCGCAGAACGAGCGGGCGCTCGTGCAGCTCGCTGCCTCCTCGCGCGCACCGCTCGCGCTGTATGCCCGCTACTCCTCGGAGTTCCCCTGCATGGCGGCCGCCCTGACGCGCTACGGCCCGATCGTCGAGGCGACCTTCGGCGGGCTGCAGGGCGGGCTGCACATCACCGTCGAGGCGACCCAGAACAACAACGGGTTCGGCCCGGACGACGAGCCGGAGTACGCCGACTCCCGCGGCCCGTACTGCGACGGGCTGCCCCGGCCACGGGTGCCCGCCGGCGACACCGAGTTCCTGGACGGCTACAACGACAACAGCCAGACGCCGTCGTCCGCGGCGGCGAGCAGGTCCGTGCTCTCCGCGGTGTCGGCGCCGCTCCTCGGGGTGGCTCCCTCCGAGGTCCCTGACATCGCCGGGCTGCTGCTCGCGCCGGTCGCCCAGGGCAACCAGGTGGGTGTCGCGTGAAGACCACCTCCGCCGGCATCAAGCTGATCGCCTTCATGGTCGTCACCTCGATGATGACCTTCGTGCTGGCGGCCACCATCGGCAACTTCGGCGGCGGCAGCACCACGACGTACAAGGCCGAGTTCACCGACGTCACCGGGCTGCTGCCCGGCAACGAGGTGCGGATCGCCGGCGTCCGGGTGGGCAAGGTCAAGAAGGTGTCGCTCGCCAAGGTCGGCGCGAAGCCCTGCGACGACACCGACCAGATGGCCACGGTCACGCTCCAGCTCGACAACGGCCAGAAGATCACCGACAGCAACCACCTGCAGATCCGCTACCGCAACCTGGTGGGGGAGCGCTACGTCGCCATCACCGAGGGCGTCGGAGCCGGGCAGCCCCTGAAGAAGGACTCCACCGTCTGCGCCAAGTCGGCGGACGGAACCGGTGCAGACCCTGCAGGGCGAGGGCAGCACGATCGACGAGCTGCTCGCCCGCACCGCATCGCTCACCAACACGCTGGCGAACAAGGACGCGGTCATCGGCCGGGTCGTCGACAACCTCACCAGCGTGCTCGACACCCTCGACAAGCGCGACGGCGACCTCAACCAGCTCATCCTGCAGCTGCGCCGGCTCGCGCAGGGCTTCGCCGCCGACCGCACCGAGATCGGCAGCTCGATCGCCGGCATCGGCCGGCTGACCGACGCCACCGCGGGGCTGCTGACCGACATCCGGCCCAGCCTCAAGGGCGACGTGCAGCAGCTGAAGACGCTGGCGCACACCCTGAAGGAGAACAACGGCACGGTGAACGGCGTCATCCAGCGGCTGCCGGACAAGCTCACCCGGATCATCAGCACCGCGACGTACGGCGGCTGGTTCAACTTCTACCTCTGCGGGCTGAACATCACCCAGTCGGACGGACACGGCGGTCGTACGACGCTGGGTACCTCGTTCGTCAACTCGGCGCCGAGGTGCAAGCTGTGACGCCGTTCCGGGAGCGCAACAAGACCGTCATCGGCGCGGTCGGCATCCTCGTGCTGGTCATCCTGCTGGCCGGCGCGTTCAAGACCGACTCGCTGCCGATCATCGGCGGCGGCAAGACCTACAAGGCCGAGTTCACCGAGGGCGCCGGCCTGCAGAAGATGGACGAGGTCCGGGTCGCCGGCGTCAAGGTCGGCAAGGTCACCGGCATCAGCTTCAAGAAGAGCTGCAGCTACCCCGACGGCACCACCGCCGGGTGCGTGCTGGTGACGATGCTCGTGAAGAACGCGCATCTCGGTGCCCTGACGCGGGCCGACATCAAGATCAAGACCGTCCTCGGGCGGAAGTTCATCATGCTGGAGCCCGATGGCGACGACTCGCTGTCGAAGACCATCCCGCTGGCCCGGACGCAGGCGCCGTTCGACGTCTCGCCGGCGTTCCAGCAGCTCGCGAAGACGGTCGGCTCCATCCAGACCGATGAGCTGGCAAAGTCGTTCACCACGCTCGCCGACGCCTTCCGCGGCTCGCCGGCGGAGGTGCGGGCCTCGCTCAACGGCCTCAGCCGGTTGTCGCAGACCATCGCCTCCCGCGACGCCAAGCTGCGCACGCTGCTCGACCGCGCGGCCGGCGTCACGCAGGTCCTCGCCGACCGCGACGACGACCTCGTGGCCTTCCTCCACGACAGCGACCTGCTGCTGCAGGAGGTCAAGGCGCGGCGGGCGGCGATCCACACGCTGCTCACCACCACGACCACCCTGTCGGAGCAGCTGATCGGGCTGGTGCGGGACAACCGGGCGACCCTGGCGCCGGCGCTGGCCGACCTCAAGGTCGTCACCGACATGCTGCGCGCCAACGAGCGAAACCTGTCCCTGAGCGTGCAGCGGCTCGCGCCCTTCGTCCGGCTGTTCGCCAACAACCTCGGCAACGGGCGCTGGTTCGACACCTACGTCTACAACCTGACCCAGCCGCCCACGGGCTTCCTGCCCGGCACGTTCGGAAACGGCTCATGAGCACTCGCACCCGCCTGCTGGCGCTGACCGCGCTCCTCGGCCTGTCCGCCATGACCGCCGGCTGCGGCGTGTTCGGGGGCTCGGACACGAAGACCTTCTCCGCCGACTTCACCCGGGCGATCGGCCTCTACAAGCACAGCGACGTCCGGGTGCTGGGCGTCCGCATCGGCGAGGTCAGCAAGATCACCCCTGAGGGCGACCACGTCCGGGTCGACATGACCTACGACGCGTCGTACAAGATCCCGGCGGACGCCAAGGCCGTCATCCTGGCGCCCTCGATCGTCAGCGACCGGTACGTCCAGCTGACGCCGGTCTACTCCTCGGGCCCCGAGCTGGCCGACGGCAGCCACCTCGCGGACGACCGCACCGCCGTACCGGTCGAGCTCGACCAGATCTACGCCAACATCGACACGCTGAACCAGGCGCTCGGCCCGAACGGCGCGAACAAGAACGGCGCCGTCTCCGACCTCCTGCACGTGGGAGCGCAGAACCTGCGCGGCAACGGCGAGGCCCTCAACGGCACCCTCACCGGCCTGTCCAAGGCCGTGAAGACGCTCTCGGACTCCCGCGGTGACCTGTTCACGACCATCGCCAACCTGCAGGCCTTCACCACCACCATCGCCCAGAACGACAGCATCGTGGCGCAGTTCGACAGCGACCTGGCCGCGGTCGCGGACCAGCTCAACGGCGAGCGGACCGACCTCGCCACCGCGATCAAGACGCTCGCCTCGGCGCTCGGGGAGGTCGCGGCCTTCGTCAAGGAGAACTCCGCGAACCTCACCTCCAACATCGCCAACCTCAAGACCGTCACGCAGGTGCTGGTCAAGGAGAAGGCCGCGCTGCGCGAGTTCCTCGACACCGCGCCGACCGCGCTGTCCAACCT
>NZ_JAEKKT010000342.1 GCF_019510245.1 Streptomyces sp.
CCTACGCCAAGGGGAAGGCCGGTGAGACGCCACCCTGTGGAGTGAAGTACCTGCACTCCTCGGGCACGGGCTCGTACCCGCTCAAGGCAACGATCACCTGGAAGATCAGTTGGACGGGCACGGGAGGGGCGGGCGGAAGCCTGGATGACGGGACCTTCGGGGCCACCCAGAATGTCATTGTGCAGGAGATCCAGTCCGTCAACCGATGAGAGACATTTGGGGCCGTGCCTGAGCGAACGAACAACTGTGGCGAACAGGCGGTTCGTCAGTCACCTGCCTTTGGGCTGATCACGCCGGAGGACTGGTACCGCATTCCGCTGCAGCCATCGGATCGGCGTGAGGCCTCGATCAGTGCCTTGATCCGGCGGCAGTTCGCCGGGGTGGACGATCAGCCCGTGCTGCGCCGAAAGGCGGACGAACAGCTTCGTGGTGCTGCCGAGGCGGGGGCCGAGCGAGGTGGTGTGGCGCTGTATCTGTCGTTCCTGGAAGCGGGCGGTATCCCACTCTCGGCGTCGTTGCTGGTGTCGCTGCTCGACGAGAAGTTCGACAGTCTTGATGCGGTGGCAGCTCTGAGCGGCTCAGGCGAGGTCGAGCCCGTGACCCTCCCCGCCGCTGGGCGCGCGGCTCGGTTGCTGAGGCGTGAGCGGACCAAGGCGTCACGTCGGCTGGGATCCGAGTTTCAGGACACGATCGTGGAGTACTTCGTACCGGTCCTGGATCGCGACAGCGTGCTGATGTTGACGTTCAGTACGCCGCTGGAGCCGATCGCGGATGCCATGGTGGAGCTGTTCGATGCCGTGGCCGCGACCTTGCGCTGGCGTCACGAGGGCGAGGAGACGACGGGGGCACAGGCGTGAGCAAGAGACTCAAGGTTTCGACCGATGACCTGCACACGGTGGGGGCAGGCTTGCGTTCCGTGGCAACGGAATTCGAGGGGCTCGACAAACTCATGGATGCCTACGACCGCCGCACCGTTGGGCACAAGCTCCTCTATGAGCGGTTGCAGGCCTTCTCCGACGGCTGGGACGACAACCGCAAGAAGATGGTCGAGGAGATCCAGGGACTCGGGCAATTGGCCCACGAGGCGGGCAAGGCCTACACGGAGTTGGACACAGCGCTCTACAACGCGCTGGTGGGCAAAGGGCAGAAGAAGTGAGCCGTCCGGCGGACCACAGATGGGAAGTGCTGGGGGAGAGCGGCGATCCCGTCCCCGGTGAGGTCCACGAGATGGAAGCACTCTCACGCCGGTTCGAGGCCACGGCGAAGACCATCTCCGACACCGTCGCGGCGCTGCGTCGTCTCGGCAATCTGGACAGCTGGGACTCCGACGCGGGACGCGCTTTCGCAGACAAGGCGAACGACACCGCGCAGACGGTGAGTAAGGCTCAGGACCGCTACGCCGACGCCGGAGCGGCGCTCAGGGAGTACTACACCGATCTGGAAACCATCCAGGGCGACGCTGACCGCCTCCTCACCCAGGCGGAACAACAGCACGACGATCTGTCCGCGGCACGCTCCAAGGCCGAGAACCCGCCCAAAGGCACAGACAAGGACGGGCAGGGCAGGCTCGACAAGAAGGTGACTGACCTTCAGGGCGGACTCGACGACCTCCGGGACAAACTGGCAGCGGTGAAGACCCGCCATGAGAACGCGGGGAACAAGGCTGCGCAGCGCATCCATGACACCACGCACGGTGACGGGCTCAACGACTCCTGGCTGGACAACCTACGGTCCACGTTGACCTGGGTCGCCAATGCTGCCGGTGCCATTGCGGCGGTCTGCGGGGTAGTGTCCCTTCTCGTCGGCTGGATCCCGGTCATCGGGCAGGCGATCGCCGGCGTCCTGGGAACCGTCGCGTTGGTGATGACCGTGGTCTCTCTCGCCTGCCACCTTCTGCTCGCCATCAACGGAGACGGCTCCTGGAGCGATGTGGCCATGGACGTCCTCGGGCTCGCGACCTTCGGCGTGGGCCGCGTTTTCTCGGCAGGTTCCAAGCTCGCGGCCACGGTCGGACGCAGCCGTGTGTGGACCGCCGCCACACAGTACGTCCGTGCCTGGAACCCGACGCTCGGTACCGCGGCCAGACGGGCTCTCGTGATCGAGATGGTCGGGCAGCGCGCCGGCGCGGTGCCCGCCGTCGCACTCCCTGATGTGTCGTTCGCCGCCGCGTTCAAGGGCCTGAAAGGCTCCTTTGTGGACGATCTGGGTGCCGTGCGAAGCAACTGGCGGGATCTGTTCAAGGTCGGTGACAACCTGGCTGCGGCCCGCAGTGCGTACAACACTGCCGGGATACGTGGTCTGGCCAGCATGTATGTGGGACCGGGCATGGTGGACGAACTCGGCCGTATGAGGAACGTGTCGTCCGCGGACCTCGACTTCATCGGCGCGCCCGATGCCTTCAAGAAAGCCTTGTCCTACAACGCATGGGCCCTTGGGGCCACAGGCATCGGAGCGACTTCCGACACCAACAGCTTCATCGGGCTGTGGGGCGAGGACCCGGACATCGATGTGACTGGTCCCGACGCCGGGCTCGCCGGAAAGTGAGCCTCGTGGAGACGGCTGAAAACTGGCGTGAGTGCCTGGTCGCATTGACCCCTTCGGAGAACTGGGTGGTCCTCGACCTGGGACGCGAAGACCCGGAAAGGTGGTCGCAGGAAGTCTCGGAACAGCACATCGGCACCGACTCCCCGTCGGAGTCGCGTCGCGCGTTCGCCGAAGACCTTCTCTGGTACTGGGGCACCGCCGTACGACAACGGGCGATGTGCGCGGCGCTGTTTGCTCCGCCGAACGGCGTGGTCCTTGCCAGCTACACCGTGCGGGAGTTGCAGGCCCCTCCGGAGGCCTTGCACATCGACGTGCTCAGGGCCGAGGCAGCCATCTCGGAAGGCCCCTTCTTCGGGAAACCCGCGCTCACCGAGGTAGATCTACCTCTGGGACCAGCACTCCGAGTCCACCGTTTCGAGCCCACCGCTCCTGAGACCGATACCAGCGCGATCCTGGAAGGCGTGGCTCATTACGTGCTGCCCCGGGACCATCCCACGCTCCTGGAATGCCGGCTCTTGTGGAAGACGCTGGGACTGGGGGAGGAACTGACGCGCATCGCCGACGAACTGGCGAACTCAGTCCGCCTGCTGTGAGCCCGATGAGCGATGCGACCCGAAGCGGTCTCCTACGACCCCTCCCAATCCCACCTTTTCCCACGGGACCATGGCCAGTGGCATCCAACTGAAACCGATGGCGAAGACGGCAACAAGAGTGGTGACGCCCTGCGGAAAGATCCATCCCACCTGGGACACGACGATCGACCCGACCAGGAGATAGACGCCGAAGAGGATGAGGGCGAGCACCTTGAGCAGGGCTGAACGTGGGCCGACCGGACGCTCCTGGTCACCACCCCGCACCATGCCGAACAGGATCGTCGGGAGCGTCAGCCCGATGACCCCGCCCGCAGCGATGCCGCCGACGACCAGTGCGGTGTGTCCGTGGTCAGGCACCATCGCCGAGAACGGTGACGCGTCCGCCAACTTGCTCATGAACAAGACACCTGCGAAGGCTCCCAGCGTCATCGTGGCCAGGACGGCGAGTGCGCCTACCCCGAAGAGGATGTTTCCCAGGCGGGAGCGCTGAGGGCGCTGCGCGGTGGAGCCCTCGTTCCTCGAAGCATCGGGCATGAGCTCTCGCATTCCTGAGTGGGGTCCGGAAGAGGATAACGAGCAGTCACTCGTCGAACCACGCCACCAGCCGTACGTTTCCCACCCCGTGCACCCCCGCCAGGGCCTCCATCACCGTCCACACCGGCGCCCACGGGCCGTCCACCGGAACCGCGTCGCGGCGGCGGGCGCGTTCGGCTCGGTAGAGCGTGGTGCCGGCGGTCCATTCCGTGCCCTCGGGGTGGAGGCCGGCCAGGTCCGCCGGGGACGTGGTGAGTGTGTTGATGCCGCTCGCCCGCGCGAAGCCTCCGCTCCAGTCGTGGTGGTGGATCAGGCGGAGGGCGCCGTCCGGGGTGCGATGGTAGCGGCTGATGTGGGTGGTGCGGGGGATAGCCGGTTCCGTCCAGTCGATCGCCCTCGCCTCCGGCCAGGTCAGCCAGGTCTCCGCGAAGGCCGCAGCCGCCCAGGTGGCGTGTTCTGCACGGACCTCGGGGGACGTGTCCGGAGGTAGGCCTCGGTTCGCCGCCACCGGGCGCCACGTGGCGTCGAAGTCGCGTACTCCGAAGAGGCAGGCGAAGCCGTCGTAGTCCCGCGGCATGCCCAGCATCGGCAGGCTGATCGCCGGGGACCAGGCCGTCTCGTCGTGGTTCAGGCCTTCGCGCCAGGTGCGGCACTCGATCCAGCCGTGGATGTCCGTTCCCATGCGGTCACCGTGGCCGGGGCGGTACCAGGCAGGAGACGAAGTGGGCCCAGGCGGCGGGCGCTACGGTGAGGTGGGGGCCGGTGGTGTGCTTCGAGTCGCGGATGCGGATGGTTGAGGGGACGTTGGCTACCTCGACGCAGTTGGAAGCGTCGCCGCTGTAGGTGGACTTCTGCCAGGTGGGCTCGGACATGGCGGGATTCCTCAGAGTTCCTGGGTGATGCGGTGGATGAGGTCTCGGGACGCTTGCGGGTTGAGGGCGCTCGCCTCCATGTGGTCGACCACTGAACGGTACTTGTTCAACTGAGCCTCCCCGTCCAGGAATTCGCAGCCGTGGTGGGTGTCCAGCTGCACCGTGTCGAGCTGCGGTACCGCCCCCGCGACATAGTCGATTCCCTGGCCTGTGCCGTGGAAGCTCGCTTCGCCGAAGGGGATGACCCGGACGGTGATGTGGGCGAGTTCGCTCATGGCGACGAGGTGCTTGAGCTGAGCGGCGGCTACGTCCCGGCCGCCGAACCCCATCCTGAGCGCCGCCTCGTGAATGGTTGCCGTATAGGGGGTGGGATCGGTCTTGTGGAGGATGCCCTGGCGCTTGATGCGGTGAGTGAGGCGATGTTCGATCTCGTACTGCTGGAGCGGCGGGAAGACCGCACGGAAGAGTGCCCGTGCGTGGTCCGTCGTCTGCAGCAGGGCCGGGACATGGATAACCAGGGCCACGCGCAACCCGGACGCGTGGTGCTCCAGTTCGGCCAGGTCGATCAATCCGGCGGGCAGATGATCGCGGTACTCGTCCCACCAGCCGCGTCTGCGGCCGCCGGTCATCGCGGCGAGGGCTTCGACCAGTGCTGTGTCGGCACAACTGTACGTACGGGCAATGCTGCGTACGCGGTCGGCGCTCACGGCGTAGCGGCCTGACTCGATGTTGCTGATCTGTGCCTGTTTGAGGCCGAGTAGTCCTGCGGCGGCGGTGGATGTGAGCCCGGAGTGCTCCCTGAGCTTGCGCAACTCGGCGCCGAGACGTTGCTGGCGCAAGGTGGGGGTGGTGCTGGGCGGCACTGAGCCCTCTCTCGTCATGACGTTCCCGTGAGTCACCCACAGGAGGTAAATGTCAAGGCTTTCCCTCGGGTGATGTCAATTATTACATCGTGGCGCTCTATGGTGATTCTGCGTCGCCCAACTCCCCGCCCATAAGCCGGAAGCGCACCCCTACGGCAGAGCCACCGCCCGGCGCGGTAGGTGAGCGAACCCGAGTCCCGTCTCTCGTCGGAGGTCACCGTGGACACCGTATCCCCGCCCGACACCTGGGCGTACGCCCTTCGCCTGCCCCATGATCCGCGCGCGGCACGCGTCGCACGTATGACCGTGCGGGCGGCGCTCAGCGGCCATGGCAGGGGAGAGGTTCTCGACATCGTCGAGCTGCTGACGTCCGAATTGGTCACCAACGCCTACCGGCACACACACGGTCCCGCCTCCCTCCGGCTCACCGCTCTCGCGGACGGTCGGCTGCGGGTCGGGGTCTGGGACAGTCACCCGCGTATCCCCGCCCCCTTCGGGGAGCCTCCCCGGGACCGTGTGCCGTATGTCCCGGCGGAAGCCGAGCGGGGGCGGGGCCTGCGGCTCGTGCAGGAGTACGCGGACTCGTGGGGCGGCCTGTCCGTCGGAGACGGTGGGCCCTTGGACCGCGGTGCCGGGAAGCTGCTGTGGTTCGAGGTCCGCGAGCGCTGACGGCGGGTCAAGCTCCGGTCAATCCACCCGGTGGCCGTTCTCCCGGTGCATGCCACATGGAACACTTCCTGCGTTGCAGAAGTGAAAAGAGTGGCTCGACCGACGGGGAGCGGATGCGATGAGCGTGCGGCAGACACGGAAGATGTTCCAGTTGATGGCCAGTGGTGAGCCCGTTGAGCTCTCCAACGCCTGGGGCTCCGTGAAGAAGCTCGCCCGGCTCGCCTTCGTCGCCCAGCAGTTCGGGTACGAGTACGCCGACGCCCGCCACACCGGCTCCCGCAACAACGTGCTCAAACTACTGATCGTGCCGGATCACAGCCCGCAGGGGCGGGCCCGCGCCGCGCAGAACTGGGCGCAGTACCCGAACGCCGCCGACGGTGTCTCGCTGCCGCCCCTCGTCCCCGACGCCGTCGAACTCCTCAAGGCCCGGATCCAGTTCGACCTCACCGGGAAGAACGCCGAGAAGCGCATGCTGCTCGGGGCCGGGGGCATCACCCTCGGGCTGGTGCTGGCCGCTGCGCGCGCCGGCGGGAGTGCGGGTGCCTTCGTCGTCTCCGGTGTCGTATGGGCCCTCCTCATGGCGGTCATGGGGCTCGGGTTCTTCGTCACGCGCGGGCGCAACGCCAAGTTCGCGCAGCGACTCCAGGCCGCCGGATTCATGCCGGTGACGGGCGAGGGCGGACGGGTGCGGTATCTGCCGCCCGGCACGCCCATTCCCATGCAACAAGGCTCCATGCAGCAGGGTCCCATGCAACACCCCCAGTACCAGCCTCAGTACCAGCCTCAGTACCAGCCCCCGCAGCAGCCCGGCCCCTACGGCCCGTACGGCGGCGGCCAGCCCGGCCAGCCCGGCTACGGCCCCTACGGCGGCCAGCCCCCCGCCGCTCCCGCCCCCGCCGGTTACGGTCAGCAGCCCCCCGGCCCCTACATCCCCGGCCCCTACGCCCCGCCCCAGCAGCCCGCCGGGCCGTACGCCGCCCCTCAGCAGCCCGCAGGGCCGTACGCCCCCGGCCCCTACCACCAGCAGCCCCAGCAGCCGCCGTACCCCTCCCGCTGACCCGGCGCCCGGAACGGACCTCTCACCCGCCCTCTTCCCGGGGTGAGAGCAACGTTCCCTTCCGGTCACCCACAGCCACAGCGCGGAAACGACGCCTCCCTACCTTCGTGGCCTAGTTACTCGTAGCAGACCGAGCACGCGGAGCACCGTGGAGGCGTCATGACAGCCCCATCCCCTACTTCCCGTAGTCGCTGGATCCAGGAGTGGGATCCGGAGGACGAGACATTCTGGAAAGAGACCGGGGAGAAGATCGCCCGCCGCAATCTGTTCTTCTCCGTGCTCTCCGAGCACATCGGGTTCTCGATCTGGACCCTGTGGTCCGTGCTGGTTCTCTTCATGGGGCCGGAGTACGGGCTGACCCCGGCCGACAAGTTCCTGCTGACGTCGATGGTGACCCTGGTCGGTGCCGTCGTGCGCGTGCCCTACACCTTCGCCGTCGCGATCTTCGGCGGGCGGAACTGGACGATCATCTCGGCCAGCCTGCTGCTCATCCCGAGCGTTGCCGCGTTCGCCGTCATGAAGCCGGGGACGTCGTTCGACACCTTCCTGTGGATCGGGCTCCTCGCCGGCATCGGCGGGGGCAATTTCGCCTCCTCCATGACCAACATCAACGCCTTCTTCCCGCTGAAGAAGAAGGGGTGGGCGCTCGGGCTCAACGCGGGCGGCGGCAACATCGGTGTGGCGGCGATCCAGCTGGTGGCCCTCGCCGTCATCGGCGCCAACGGCGGGCCGCGGGTGCTGCTGGGGATCTACATCCCGCTCATCGTCGTCGCCGCGGTCCTCGCCGCGCTCTTCATGGACAACATCGAGAACGTCAAGAACGACACCGGTGCCGCCAAGGACGCCGCGAAGGACGCCCACACCTGGATCATGTCCCTCCTCTACATCGGGACGTTCGGCTCCTTCATCGGCTACAGCTTCGCCTTCGGCCAGGTGCTGACGAACCAGTTCGGCCGTACGCCGCTGCAGGCCACGTACCTCACCTTCATGGGCCCCCTGCTCGGCTCGCTGATCCGGCCCGTGGGCGGCTGGCTCGCCGACAAGTACGGCGGCGCGAAGATCACTGTCTACAACTACGTCGCCATGGCCGCCGCCACCGCTGTCCTGGTCGTCGCCAGCATGCAGAAGTCGCTGCCGCTGTTCGTCGTCGCGTTCGTGGTGCTGTTCTCGCTCACCGGAATCGGTAACGGCTCGACGTTCAAGATGATCCCCGGCATCTTCCAGACCAAGGCCCTCGCCAAGGGGCTGGAGGGTGAGGACGCGGTCAAGTACGGGCGTCGGCTCTCCGGTGCCTCCATGGGCCTCATCGGCGCGGTCGGCGCGCTCGGCGGCGTCGGCATCAACCTCGCCTTCCGGCAGTCCTTCCTCTCCTACGGCTCCGGCACCGGCGCGTTCGTCGCCTTCCTGGCCTACTACGGCCTCTGTTTCGCCATCACCTGGGCCGTATACCTTCGCCGGCCGGCCGCGCAGCAGCGGTCCGCCACCGCCACCGAGGCAAAGGCGCAGCTCAGCTACGCCGAGGTGTGACGTAACACTGGTGACATGAACCCGAACCGAGCCTGTCACGCACCGTTGACAGGCTCGTTCGGCATGCGGGTCAGCTAGGAGAGCAGCCATGGACGAGGAACAGCAGCAGCGGCCGGAGCCCGGCCGGCACGGCCCTCTCGCGGGGTTCACCGTGGGGGTCACGGCCGCGCGCCGCGCCGACGAGCTCGGGGCGCTGCTGCAGCGGCGCGGTGCCGCTGTGCTGCACGCCCCCGCCCTGCGCATCGTGCCGCTCGCGGACGACGGCGAGCTGCTCGCCGCCACGAAGGAGATCATCGACCAGGCGCCGGACGTCGTCGTGGCGACCACCGCGATCGGTTTCCGGGGGTGGGTCGAGGCCGCGGACGGGTGGGGTTTCGGCGAGCAGTTGCTGCAAAGGCTGCGGAACGTCGAGTTGCTCGCGCGCGGACCCAAGGTGAAGGGGGCGATCCGGGCCGCCGGGCTGACCGAGGAGTGGTCGCCGTCCTCCGAGTCCATGGCCGAGGTGCTCGACCGGCTCCTGGAGGAGGGCGTGGACGGCCGCCGCATCGCCGTACAGCTGCACGGGGAGCCGCTGCCGGGGTTCGTGGAGTCGCTGCGGGCGGCGGGCGCGGAGGTGCTGCCGGTGCCGGTGTACCGGTGGATGCCGCCGGAGGACCTGGGCCCGGTGGACCGGCTCCTGGACGCCGTCGTCTCCCGCTCGGTCGACGCGATCACCTTCACCAGCGCCCCCGCCGCGGCCTCCCTCGTCTCCCGCGCCGAGCACCGCGGGCTGCTCGGCGACCTGCTCGCCGCCCTCGGCC
>NZ_JAEKKT010000202.1 GCF_019510245.1 Streptomyces sp.
GGGAACACGTGAAGGAACCCGGCAAGGCCCCGCTCTGCGGAAACTCCGTCGGCACCGACCGCGGCTTCCTCGCCCGGGACATGGCGGCCCTGGAGGGATACCTCCACTACCGGATCGTCGACGTGTCCAGCGTCAAGGAACTGGCCCGGCGCTGGTACCCGCGGGCCTACTTCAACAGCCCGGAGAAGAACGGCAACCACCGCGCCCTCGCCGACATCCGCGAGTCGATCGCCGAACTGCGCTACTACCGCGAGGCGATCTTCGTACCGCAGCCCGGCCCGGACTCGGACACCGCGCGGACGATCGCGGCCAAGCACGTCCTGCCTGCGGAGTAGCCGCCCGGGAGGCCGCGCAGGCGGCTCCCGGAAAGCCGTGCGCGAGCACCCCTTCGGACCCTGTACACTTTTTCTCGGCCGGTCGGAGAAACCACAAAGTCGCCGCCGGTCGTGGTGGGTGTAGCTCAGCTGGTAGAGCACCTGGTTGTGGTCCAGGATGTCGCGGGTTCGAGTCCCGTCACTCACCCTTGAAAGAGAGGCCCTTGGCCTGCGGAAACGCGGGCCAGGGGCCTGTTTGGTGTTTGGTCACGGCCGAACTACGGCCCATACACCCGGGATTCAAGTCGCCCGGAAAGAAGCGATAGCCGTAAGTCCGTACGGAATCTCACTTAAAGCATGCAGTCAGTCGCAGACTGTGCGGTTTCTGTGCATCGGTCCGCCGGTGAGTGACGGGATCCTGATCAGGGACGAAGGACGCGAGGAGGGCGGCCAAGCCATCAAGGCTGCGGTCGACAGGAATGTCGGCAGCCCGCGCCAACCGAGGCGCTTGGAGGCTCCTTGGCTCATTGCAGGCCGTTAGCCTGTCGGTATGTCAGAGCGTGTCATGCCCGGCCGCACGGACGGCCTGATCACACTGGGTGCCGCGGACGCTCTGTGGGTCGCTCTGACGGCCGACAGTGCTGTGCCGACGGCTTCTGGGGCATTCACCTGCTCTCCTGCCCGTGCCAAGGCGGGGTACGTCCTGCTCGGCGACCAGGTGGTGGCGACGGTGAGGGCGAGCGACGGTCAGTGGAACGTCCCGGAGGGTGAGGTGCGCCGGGCAGCCGCGGAACTCAACGCGGTGGGGATGGACCGGCACGACCTGGTCCGCGTCGGCCCGTTTCGTGGAGCGCCGAGGCAGGGATGCAACGAGGAAACGCAACTGCGTTGGCGCCGACGCATCGCAGGGGAACTGCAGGAGTCGGGCGGCCCCGAGCGGGCGGCACGACGTGAAGACGGCAGGACCTCCCATCTGGCGGGGATCGACTGGCGACGGATACTCGTGGAGCAGACCCGCGACGGGGCGCAGCGGACGTGGTGGCTGCCGCGCGCTGTGGTCAGGCTGCTCGACGCGGCCGAGCACACCGAGACGCAGTGGGTGCAGGCCGCGCGGACCCGCCAGGCAACCGAAACCGTCACCGAGCCGCCCTCCCACCCCCGCCCGGCCCGAGACGCCGACCGTCGGCAGACGACGAGCCCCGAAGGCCCCACCGCCTCACCGCGCCCGTACGACAAAGAGCTGGAAGGCCAGCTGTACTCGGTACTCAGCAGAAAGCCCGGCACCCGCCGCAGGGTGGCCGGGTGGGCGTGCGCCGTCTGCCGCAGCGAGCCCGCCACCGTGCTCGACCACTGCCACGAACACGGCTACGTCCGCGCCCCTGTCTGCCAGTCCTGCAACACGCTGGAACGCCCCGACCACCTGTACAGCAACGACGTCCGCGTGGCGAACCGCTACACACGCCTCTTCGACACCGACACCGACGACTGGCTTCGCCATTGGCACCGCTGCCCCGGCTGCCGCGCACGCACCACCCTCCCCCTGCCGCACCTCGCCGCATGGACGGCCCACACAGCCTGCCGATCACTGCGCCCGACCCACCCCGCCCCCCGCGGACGCAAACCCTGCGGTGTCCTGCGCGTGTCCTGGACGGGCAGTCAGAACACGCCCCGCTCCTGCCTGCTCACCGTCGCGGTCGACTTCTGCCCCTCCGGCGAGCACCGTGTCCTGGCCCGAGTCCCCTACCGCGAGGCCGCCGAGCGGTTTCGTGCCTGGTTGGCCGAGACGGCCCCTGCCGTCGCCGCCGCGGCCGGTCCAGACCGCCTGGACGACCTCCCTGCCCAGATCCGGCCAGTCATCGCGGACACCAGCGGCGAGAGCCTGGAACTCTTCTGACCGGGCACCGGAGCCGTCGAGGATCTACGGGGCGGTTCAGCGGGATTCGACATCGCCCGCTCCCTGAGATGCCACCACCGTTCCAGTCAGCCCCAGGGGGCTCGGGCACTGACGCCGACTCGCCGGTGGATGCAGGCCGGCGCACCGTGGTGGACGGATGGATCCGACCGCCACCGGACGCCGGTTCATGCGCGGGTGAGGTCGGACAGGAGCGTGGGCAGGAGGCGTTCTTCCATGACCGCACTGCCCGACTGCTCCATCACGAGGGCCAGTCCGGGGTCCCAGGGGCTGGCCGCGGGCGGTCCCGCGAGTGGGGTGGACTCGCCCTCGACGAGTGCCGCCGTGTAGTCGGCGGCGGTCATCCGCCAGGGGTGGGCGCCGTGGCGGGCCACGGCGTCGGCGGTGATGCGCAGGCCGGCCCGGTCGAAGTCAGCGCGCCAGTGTAGCCGGGCTCCCGCTCGTACGGCGTCGCCGAGCAGTCTGTGGCAGGCGGCGGACGGAACTCCCTCGGTGCACACGAGGGCGGCACCGGTGTCCTGGAGTTCGCCGGCGGCGGCGCGCAGTACGGCCGGGTTCTCGCAGACGTAGATGGTGCGGGCGGCGGGGACGATGGGGTCGGTGGCGAGTTGGTGGAGGGTGAGCCGGAAGGGGATGCCGAAGTCGGCGGCGTCGCGCAGCCAGTCGCAGACCACCGTGTCGCCCTCGGCCCCGATGTTGAGGACGAGTACCTGGCTGGCGAGGTCGTCGGCGATGGCTCCGGCGCTCTCCCACAGGGCTCGCCGCCCGGCCCGATCACGCGGTACGGCCGCATCGTCGCCAGTACGCCACGCGAGGGCGCGCAGGACGAGTTGTTCGAGCGGGGTTCCGGGGACGAGGGCCTTGGTGTCACCGGTGGTCCACTCGGCGAGGACCGGCAGCGGCAGGGCGCCGACCGCATGTCCGGGGATGCGTTCCCCGTCACCGGTCAGTCTTTCGAGGACGCGTACCGCCGCGTCCAGGAGCGGTGCGTCCCCCCGACGTACGAGACGGGTGAGGGTGCCGTCGGCGGCGATCCGGTCGAGCCAGGCGGCGAACCATCCCTGCCCGGCGAGCCGGCTGGAGTGGGCCGACGTCAGGGCCTGCTCCCGGCGGGACTGCTCACCGGCGCGTTCGGCCGGCCGGTCGCGCAGGGGGCCGTGGAGTCGGCCGAGGGTCTGGAGGAGACCTGTGCCGTAGCGGTCGTACAGATACCCGTCCAGGTCACGCAGGGGTACGGAGAGGCGCTTGACGGTTTCGGGCCGGTAGCGGCCGGTGACGCCGATGACGGTGCGGCGCTCGGCCTCGCTGGGCCCCGTGAGCCCGATGTCGCCGTCGAGCGCGCCGCCGGTGCGCTCCAGTCTGCGGCGGGCAGCGACGAGCAGGCGGGTCCATCCCTCGCCCCGCACCTCGTCGTATCCATGGCTTGCATGCTGCTCAGCCGACAACCGCGGTCTCCTCGGGTGTCCAGGCGCGCCGGGTGCCGGGCGAGCCGAGGGCGGCGGTGAGGTCACCGGTGTCGTCGGCGAGGAGCCGGTCGCCGTCCCAGACGAGCAGCAGGGCGGAGACGGTGTGGTCGACGGCGGTGTGCGCGAGGTCGTAGTGGGCGGCGGCGGACACGGAGGCGTGGGCGGCCCACAGATCGTAGCCGGTCATGAACAGGTCGAGGTCGAACTGGGCGGCCAGTGACATGAGTTCACCGCGCCCGGTGTCGTCCACTCCGGCGAAGGCCTCGTCGAGGGCGAGCAAGCGCGGGGCCTGCGGGTCGGCGGAGTTGAGCATGGCGTGCGCGGCGGCGAACAGCGGCAGGTGCAGCGACACCGACTGCTCACCGCCCGACAGGCGGCTGTGCCGGGCGCGGGTGAGCCGCTCCTCCGTCTTGTCGGGACGTACCAGCTGGAACGCGAACTGCCGCCAGCGCCGGTAGTCGAGGACCTCGGCGAGCAGTTCGCGGTAGGGCTGATCGCGGTGGCGGGCGCGGGCGGTCTTGATCTGCGCGGCGAAGTGCGTGCGCACCCTGGCGAGGCCCTCGGGGCCGAGGCGGGCGGCGTCGGCGTCGAGGAGGGCGCAGACGGCGCGCTGTTCGTCGTCGAGGTGGTCGGCGAGCAGCCAGCTCACCCCGACCGTCGTCCCCGAGGACATGGTGCGCCTGCGCATGTCGGTGTTCATGCGCCGGATCAGGTCGCGGGCATCGACCGTGCGGTCGTGGATCTGCTGGGCGAGCCGGGTGAGCAGGGCGTCCTCCAGGATGCGCTGCTCGGACTCGGAGAGCAGTTCGGCCTGGTCACGACGGTGGGAGGCGATCTTCTGCGCGAAGGCCGCCACAGGCAGCGGGCCCTCCTCGTCCGCCACACGCACGAGGATGGCCCCGTCGGAGCCGTCCCATTCGGGCCGGTAGTCCTGTCCGGCGGCGGCGAGCTGCGCCTGCAGGTCGTCCAGCGCCTTGGTGAGACGGGTGACGGACTGCTTGAGGCTGCTCTCGGTGGGGGTGAGGTCGCGCGTGGCCGTCAGGATCGCCTCGTGTACGTCGATCACGGCCGGCGGGAGTGTCCCTCCGGTCCAGTCGACCTCCTGGGCGGGCCAGGCGAGGCCGGGCGGGCAGCGCAGGATGTCGAGGAGTTCCCGGGCGGCGTACGGGCGCAGGGAGCGAGCGGTGTCCTTCTCCTCCGCCGCGGCAACCGCCACGGCCTCGGCGGCGGCCGTACGGCGGGCCTCGGCCGCCGCGGTGCCCGCGATGGCGGTGTGCTGGACGGTGCGGGCCGCCTCGGCCTCCGTCACCAGGGCGTCGATCGCGTCCTCGGCCTCCTGCACCTGCCGCATCACCTCCTGCGCCTCGGCCCCGACGGCCTCCTGAAGGGCATCAAGGCCCGCCGCCTCCTCGGCGTGCCGACGGCGCGCCGCACGCTCGGTGTCCGCCGCCGCCTCTTCGTCCTCGGCGGCGGCGCCGAGCCGGTCGGCGGCGGCCTCGGCCGCCTCACGCTGGCGGGCGTGTTCGCGGCGGCGGCCGGCGAGTTCGCGGACCGCCGTCTCGAAGGCGCGGGTGGCGGTCTCGACGGCGTCGACCTGTTCTGGGCGCCCGATCTCGATGGCGTCGGCGGCGTCGCGGGTGGCGCGCAGCCTCGCCGCGGCCCGGTCGAGCTCGCGCAGCGCCTGGATGATGCCGGTGGTACGGGGCAGGGCGGCGCGGGCGGCGGCGTGCGCCTCCAGGGCGGCGTCCGTACGGGCCTGCAGGCGCGCCAACTCGTCGAGCTGGGCGGAGCGTTCGGCCAGCAGCGCCTCGCAGACGGCGATCCGGGCGGCACGCCTGCGGGCGCGGGCGGTGGCGCCGACGTACTCGGCGTGCTCCTTGGTGTGGGCGCCGACCAGGACACCGGCCGCGTACCGCCCGTCGGGGCCGATGTGCGGGATGCCGGTGTCGAGGTCGCCGGTGACGGCGACGGATCTCAGCACGGCGGTGATCCGGGCGGCGGTCGGGATCGCCATGCCGACCCCCGGGCTCTCGGAGCTCTCGGGGCTCAGGAGATCGGCCAGACTCGGGCCGCTCACCGGGGCGCCGGCACGCAGGTAGCCTTCGCTGTGTCCGGCCGCGACGGGGTTGTCGTCGGCGGTGACGAGTGCGTCGAGGAGGCCCGACGCCTCCAGGGCGGCCTCCAGGTCAGCTCGTTGCCGTTCCGTCAGGTCCTCTTCGAAGTCGACCAGTTGCCACAATGGGACGCCGTCACCGGGTGCCCGGTCGGCGGCGCGGCCGCGGGCCGGTGGCGGGGCGTCGTCGTGTTCAGCGGCGATCCGGTCGCGTTCGGCCTCCGTCTCGGCGCGGCTGCGCTCGACGTCGGTGCGCCGGGCGCGCAGGGAGGCGAGGGTGTCGCGCAGTTCCTGAACCGCGGGAGCGACGGCCTCGGTGAAGGCGTCGGCGAGCGTGACCGCCTCCGCCTCACCGATGCGTTCGAGGGCTTCGGCGAGTCGGCCGGCCCCCTCCTCGGTCAGGAGCTCGCCGTGCACCTGCGTCCACTGGCCGAGTGCCGTACGGGCCTGTTCGCGGGCGGATTCGAGGCCCGACTCGGCGGCGGTCTCCGCGGTCTCGGCCGCGGTGACGGCCTCCTGCGCGCGGTCGAGGGAGATCCGGGCGAGGTCGCGGGTCTGCTCGGCGCCGCGTGCTGCCTGCTGGGCGGCACGCACCGCCCGGACGCCCTCGTGACGGGCGGCGGCGAGCGCGGCGGAGCGGTCGGCGAGATGGGCGGGCTCGGCGTCGGACGGGGTCCAGGGGAGGCCCGCGGTGTAGGCGTGGTCGGCGACGGCGGCGGCGTCCCGGGAGACGGCGGCGTCGAGTTCGGCGGCGAGCCGGGCGGCGTGTTCGGCCTCGGCGCGGGCGCGGCCGGTGGCGGCCGTCCGGCGTTCGCGTTCGGCTGTGGCCTGCCGTGCGGTCTGCTCGCAGGTGCGCACCAGGCGTTCCAGGTCGGCCAGTTGCTCGACGGCCTGATAGGCGGCGGAGGAGCGCAGCTGTTCGAGACGGGCGCGCTGGGCGGCGAGCGAGGCGTCGGCCGACTCGGCGCGCGTCTCGGCGAAGGCCTGCTGCTCACGGGCCGCCGTCAGGTCCGCGGTGGCGGTGCGTAGCGCGGCGGCGCGCTCGGCGGTCCCGGTACGGCGGGCGGTGAGCCGGTCCGCGGCACTGCGGGCGTGGACGCGCAGATAGGTGGAGTAGCTCGCGAGGAAGGCGCGGGTGGCGTCGTCGGCGGCGGCCAGCCCCTCCAGGGTGCGCTGCACGGACTCCATGTCGTCGAAGGAGCGCGCCGCCTCGGCGATCAGGTCGTCGTCGAGTGGGCGCAGACCGGCAGTGAGGGTGTCGGAGAGCTTGGCCGGGTCGAGGTTCTTGGCGAGCTGCGGGCGGCGCAACGTGAGGATCAGGGTGAGCAGTTGCTCGTACCGCTCCGGGCCGAGGCCGAACAGGCGCCGGTCGACGGCGGCACGGTAGTCGGCCGTGGAGGTGATCAGCTCACGTCCGAGTTCGGCGGCGAGCTGCTTCCTCGTCATCGGCCGGTCGTCGTGGGTGAGGAGCGAGAAGTCCTCGCCGACCCGGCCCTCGGCGACGAAGTGCCAGCGGGCGGGCGTGTCACGGTGCCGCTGGGCGTGCAGCCCGATGCCGCAGGTGACGGCCTCACCGGTCTCCCGGTGGGTGAACTCGATCCAGACGTAGCCGAGCGCGCTGTCCTGCCCGCGGAAGAGCAGGTTGGACTTCATCGTGCGGTCCTCGGCGGCGAACGGGTTCAGCCGCTTGGGGTCGATACGGCCGTCGAGGACGAACGGGAACAGAACCTCCAGCGCCTTGGTCTTCCCTGACCCGTTCGGGCCCCGCAGCACCAGCCAGCCGCCCGCGAAGGAGAACTCGTCGTCCCGGTAGTCCCACAGGTTGATGATCCCGGCGCGGGTGGGGACGAACCGGGCTGAGGGGGTGGAGGCCTGGGTGGGAGCGGGAGTGCTCACGGAGTCGGGTCCTTGGCGATTTCGTTGACGGTGTCGGTGACGGTGTCGTCGGTGAACAGGGCGGCTCGGGACGGCGGTTGCGCCGCCGTACGGGTCTTCACGCGGGCCGTGACCCCTCGGTAGCGGGCGAGCAACGGAAGGGCGAGGGCCCCGCCGGCCACCCGGGCGATCAGCGACATGGCGACCAGCAGATCGAGGACCTGGCCGAGAAGCCGGTCCGGGTCGCCGCGCAGGTCGGCGGCGAAGCCCGCGCCGTACTCGGCGGTGATCTCCTTGAGTCTGCCCCGGAGCCAGGAGTCCGTGACGAAGGGGTAACGGGTCTCCGCCGGCTCCTGCCCCTCGTCACCGGACGCCTCGTACGCCGACTCCTCGTTCACCGGTTCCTGGTCCGGCTCCGCGAGTTCGGCGACCAGCCCGCGCGACGGCAGGGCCGCGTCGATACGCCGGGCGCGGGCCGCGAGGCGTTCGGCGGCGGTGGGCGCGGGCAGCAGTGCGAGGGCGTGCCGTCCCGGGCGCTGGGCGGCGGCGCTGATCCGGGCGGCCAGCAGCAGCGCGGCCTGCGCGATCGTCCCGCCGCCGGGGAAACGGACGTCGGACAGCCTGCCGGAGGTGTCGATGAGCGCCACGCCTTCGGCCCGCCGCTCCGCCGTCAGCCCGGTCAGCCGTTCCAGGTCCTCGGCGAGGGCGGGGGCCCGCAGCTGGCCCAGGAGTTCGCTGTCCGCGTCGGCGTAGTACGCGACCGGATTCTCCAGCACGAGACGGCGGGCCCGGCGGGCCTGGTCACGGCGCTGCGCGGCCCGTCCCGCAGACAGGCCCAGCGCACTGCCGGAGTCGAGGAGCGCGGTGACCGAGGTCAGGTGCTGCAGGACGCGGGTCGGGTGATGGACGGCGAGGAGGATCTCCCGGTCGATGTCGTACAGGGCCTCGGCCCGCTCAGGGTCACCGGCCCAGGCGGTGGCGGAGCCGTCGGCGAGGGTGAGCGCACCGCGCTCGGTGAGCCAGGTGACGGCGTCGACGAAGGCGTCCCGGTCGGGCTTGCGCGCGGTGTCGAGCCCGAGTCCGTCGATGCGTACGGCGTCGGCGGCGACCGCGTCGGCCAGCTCGCCGAGCGCCACCTGGGCCCCGTGGCGGCCCAGGGACGCGAGGGTGAGGACGAGATAGGCGTAGCGGCGGCGGTCGAAGGGCCGTCCCGCGCGGGTGAGGGCCGGGCGGGTGGCGTCCAGGCCGTCCTGGGCACGCTGGAGCCGCGCGGTGTCGGCGGTGGTGACGAGCCGGTGACCGAGCACCTCCATCAGGTCGGTGCGCAGCTGCTCGGCCCAGCGCCGCACGGTCGCCAGCGCCGCCTTGTCCGGGTACTCCGGCGTGATCAGCGGGTGCCGCAGGACGAGCCGTACCGCCTTCTGGTAGTCGGCGAGTTCGAGCAGGGAGACACCTTCGGCGACGCGGCTCATGCGGTCCTGCGCCGGTGACAGCTCGTACAGTTCACGCGGTGACCTCCAGGTGCAGCCCGTCGAGATGGAGACGCCCGCGCACGGTGTCGACAGTGGTGGAGCCCGCGGCGGGGGTGAGGGTGAGCCGCACCCCTTGGGCGGAGCCGGAGGCGGCGGTAACCCGGCGGCTGGCGGGAACACGGGCGGCGAGGGCCAGGTCCAGCAGGGCCAGCAGAGCCCGTGTCTCGGGCTCGTCGAGCGTCCGGCCGTACACACCGTCCGAGGCGAGGGAGTGCGCGGCACCCCGGCGCTCGGCCTGCTCCTTGAGCTGTTCGGCGCGGAGCAGGGCCCGCCGGTCGTCGTCGCGTTCGATGCGGCCGGGGCCGTGCAGGGCGGGGGTGCGGCCGGACTGGACCAGGGTGCGGGCGAGTTCGACCGGGTCCGCCTCCCACCAGGACGTACGTCCCGGGATCAGCTCGGGATCGGCGTACGGGACGGCGATGTGGCGGGGTGCACCGAGCCCGAAGACCGCCTGGAACAGGGCGTGCGCGTCCTCGTCGCTCTCGCAGGAGGTGAACCACTGGGCGAGATGGCGCAGCTGGCTCTCCCTGCTCACCCCGCCACGGCGCGCCTCGGTGACCCGGCGCAGCAGGGCGAGGACGGAGCGGATCGCGGTGACGGTGGCGTCCTGCAGCCGCTCGGCCTCGCCGTGCTCGCGCTCCGCGAACCAGTGGACGATGCCGTCCCACCGGTGCCGCCAGTCCGCCACCCGCTCGGCGGGGCTGCGGAAGAGCCGCTCGTCCGCCTCGGCCGCGTACTCCACCATCCGCTCCACACCGGTGGCCGCCGCCTTCTGGACGGCCTCGGCGAGCAGCGGTGCGTAGCGGCCGAGTTCGGCGGTGAACTCCCGCATGTGCGCGAGGAGCGTGTCCTTGTGGGCCAGGAACACCTCGGGCCGGGTGTCGTTGGTGCGCGCCAGGTCGCCCAGCATGAGATAGAAGCGGGCGGCGCGCTGCGCCATCTCGTTCAGCACCGAGTCGAGGCGGCCGAGCTTGCGGTACACCTCCTCGCCGTCGCCCGCGGCGTTGGCCTCGGCCAGCGCGCGCAGGTCACCGAGGATGTCGGGGAAGACGAGACGGGAGAGCTGGGCGTCCTCCAGGCTCGCCCCGAGCACGTCCTCCACCGCCCGGTACGCCCGGTATCCGGCCTGGGTGAACTGGTACACGTAGTGCCGGTTGCGGTACTCGGCGAGGTTCGCGGCGCGCGTCCCGTCGTACGACCGGTCCAGGACCTGCCACTCCGCGAGCGCGTCGAGCAGCGGCTGCACACCGGCCGCCCCGCCCACGGCGCCCGCGGCCGGATGGTCGGCGGCGAGCCGCTCCAGCAGCCCCACCGCGTCCGAAGCGTGCAGCAGCACCTGGTAGTTGGCACGCCCGCGGTCGAAGGCCCTCAGCAGCCACAGATACTCGTGCCGCTTCTCGGCGGCGGCAAAGTGGAACAGCCGCAGCCGGTCGTCGACGGAGAACGCGTCGATGCCGAACGCGCCCTCGTCAACGGGCTCGGAGGCCGAGGGCTCCGAGGCGTCGGACTCGTCACTCACGGATCTGCGGGCTTCCCTTCTCCCCTGTCACACCCGCTGCGGCCGGCGCCTGTCGGGCCGGGCCTCACCGGATCCGCACCAGTCTGCCGCACCCCGGCCGGCGTGTGTAACCCGCTTCCTGGCTCACGCTACCTGTGCTATTGCGCGCCGCTCTCACACCCCCTGCCGGGCGGTGACCGCCGTCGGAATCCATCTGGCGGCCGGCTCAGCTGCGGATCGCCGCGTACGCCGTCGGCCACCCCATCTTCGCCATGGGTAAACCTCGCTGCGGCCCGCCTGCCCCAGCCCTGCCGCGGTGCCAGGATCGTCCATCCACGATGAGACCTCCGGCCGAAACGACATCTATCCTGGACAACAAAAGGTATCGTTTTATCGGCAGGGCTAGCAGCGGAGGGACCATCCACATGGCCAGAACCGTCATCGACCTCGATGAAGACATGGTCACCGAGGCCATGCGCATCTTCGGAGCCTAAACGAAGGCCAAAGCCGTCCGCCTCGCCATGGAAGACGCCGTCAAGAGGCACCTGCGACAGGAGGGCTTCGACGCCCTGGAGGCAGGCGAGTTCGACTTCAGTGAGATCGTCGAGAACACCGGTCCCCGCAACGCTGACGGCTCTCTCAAGCGGGACGGCACCCACGGCGGAGGCCAGGCCGCCTGATGCAGGACCACTACCTGATCGACAAGTCCTCCCTCGCCCGCTGGACGAAACCGAGTGTGAAGGAGGTGCTCAAACCCCTCCACGAGCGTTACCTCCTCGCAGTGTGCCAGCCCACCGAGCACGAGATGATCCACTCTGCACGGGACAGCGCCGAGGCGACCCGGATCAGCACCTGGCTCCACGCCTTCGACTACATCCCCGCCGACGACCACACCTTCGTCCGCGCCTTGGAAGTTCAGCGCCACGCCCTCAACGCAGGCTTCCACCGCGCACTGTCCCTCCCCGACCTGTTGATCGCCGCCACGGCAGAACTGCACCAGCGGACGGTCCTCCACTATGACGGCGATTCGACATGATCGCCTCCCTGACGGGACAACCCGCCGAATGGGTCGTACCGCCCGGCAGTGCCGACCACTGAGCAGACCGCCCGTCTACCGGGCGAGGGCGGCGGGCGGAAACCTCGGTCACGCGTTCCGTAGCGACATCAGCCAGGCCAGGTCCGGCGCGGCCTGACCGGGGACCGTCTGTTCACGGGTGAACCCGGATCTCCGTCCGGCACGTGGTGCACATGGGCACGATCTCCACGCTCATGCCCACCCATCGTCCCCAACTGGAGCGTTTGGCCATGGCCAAACCGGATGCCGCACAGCGGCATCACCCGTCGCCCGTATGCCCAAATTTGCCCACCGTTACAGCAAAGCCGCAGGTCACGACAGTGATACGAAACAGGTTCGAGTCCCGTCACTCACCCTTGGATGAAAGGCCGCCGGCTCGCGGAAACGCGGGACGGCGGCCTTTCTGTCGTTCGGCCACGGCCGAACTGCGGCCCATACACCGGGGATTCGAGTTGCCCGGGAAGGGGCGACAGCCGTAAGTCCGTATGGAATCTCACTCAACGCATGCATCCAGTCGCAGAATGTGCGGACCCTGTGCAGCGATGCGCCGTGAATGACGGGATCCCGGTCAGGGACGAAGGACGCGAGGAGGGCTGTCGCGCTGCGGATGCGGGGGGAGAGCGTCGCCGGGGGGCTGCCAGCCAAGCCACCAAAGCTGCGGTCAGGCTGTTCGACGCGGCCGAACCAGTCATCGTGGACACCAGCGGCGGGGGTCTGGAACTGTTCTGAGCGACGCATCCCTGAGCGCAACGATGCCCCGTCGGCCGGCGTGGTCGACGGGGCATCGCGGTCATGCCGTAGTTGGGCGTCAGCCGATGTAGCCGGCCACGTCCGCGAGCACGTTGGTGGTGCTGTTCGTGTAGAAGTCCACCTTGCCGTCGGAGCCGACGGGCACCATGACCTGGTTGGCGACCGTCTTCCCGGACGCCCAGTTCAGGTTGGAGGCCGTCGGACGGCTGCCGCCGTCGGCCCAGGCGGTGAGGTGGCCGCTGCCCGTGGTGCCGGTGACGGTGACGGTCAGCACGACCGCCTTGACGCCGGTGGACGGGATGCCGTCGCGCCCCGAGATCTGCAGGGCCAGCGTCTTGCCGGCGCCCAGCGCCGTCGTCTGACGGGTGTCCAGCAGGCGCAGCGGGGTGACCGTGTGGAAGGCAGAGCCACCGGTGGAGAAGTAGCCGGAGACGTCGGCGATCACGTGGCTGGTGCCGTGGACGTAGATGCTGACGTTGCCGTCGCTGCCGATCGGCACGACCACCAGGTTGGGGATGGTGGTCCCGGTGGCCGACCAGTTGACGTTGGACGCGGTCGGGCGGGTGGCGCCTTCGGGGTAGGCCTCCAGGTAACCGCCGCCGACGGTCTGGGTGGCCGTCAGGTTGAGCACCACGGAGGAGGCGGCGGCCGGCACGCCCCCATGGCCGCGGACCTTGAGGCTGATCACCGCGTTGGAGATCTTGGTGGTGGTGGAGATGCCGACCTTGGAGCGGGTGTCCAGCAGGCGGGCCGGGGCCAGCGCCGTGTACTTCGAGCCGGTGGTGCCGCTGGTGTAGTAGCCCTGGACATCGGCGATCAGGTGGGTGGTGCTGCTCGTGTAGAGGTCGACCACGCCGTCGTCCGCGACCTTGACGGTCGCCGAGGCGGCGATGGTCTGGCTCGCGCCGGTCCAGTTGAGGTTGCTGGTCGCCGGCTTGCCGGTGCCGTCGGCCCAGGCGATCAACGAACCCGCGCCGGTGGTGCCGGTGACCGTGAGGTTGAGCACGACAGCGGTCACGCCACTGCTGGGGATCCCTCCGGCGCCCTCGATCTTGACCGGGGCGGTGCCGCCCGCGACCAGGGGCTTCGTGGTCGGGATGGAACTGAGGCCCCAGCCGGTGCCGTTGCGGGTGTCCAGCAGGCGCTTGGGGCTGCTGAGCGGGTGGAAGGTGGAGGCTCCCGTGGCGGCCGTGCCCTTGGCCGCGCACAGTGCCGCGGTCAGGCCGGCCTCCTTGGGCGAGCCCAGGCCGGTCACCTCGTCGTAGCCGGCGGCCGCCGTGTAGCCGGTGGCGTACACGGAGTTGCCGCCGCTGGTGACGTCCCAGAAGTTCGTCGGGTAGCTGCTCCGTGCGGCCTTGTACAGGGCGTTGTTGAGGAAGCCGACCCGGCCGTTGGCCTGGCAGGCCGTGCCCGCGTTGGCCAGGACGATCGCGGCGGCCCAGGTCGGAGCCGCCCCGCTGGTGCCGCCGACGAGGCCGGGGACGGGGCTGGAGGACTGGCTGTCGTCCTGGAAGTAGATCGGATACCCGTCGGCCGGGTCCGCCAGAGCGGAGACGTCCGGAACGGCGCGCTTGCCGGTGGTGGCGACACCGCCCTGGTAGACGACGGGAGCCCAGCGCGAGGAGACGCCGCCACCGGTACCGCCGGAGGCGTTGCCCCACGTCGTCTGGGTCGTGGTGCTGCCCGAGGTGGTCATCGTGGTGCCGCCGACGCCGGTGACGTAGGGCTGGCTCGCGGGGTCGTCGACGGCCTTGGCCGTGGAGCCGGTCGCGCGGTAGCAGTCGCTGGAGCCGTCGTCGCCCGAGGCGGCGACGACGCTCTGGCCCTGTGCGGCGGCCTCCGCGAAGATGGTGTTCTCGGCGTTCGCGGTCGCGCTGCTCTCGACCGCCTCGCACTCACCCCAGCTGGTGGAGATGACCTGCGCCTGGTCGTCGGTGACCATCCGCTGGTAGACGTCGAGCACGTTCTGGTCGGTAGCCGACGCGGCGTCCGGCCCCTGGTAGTCGATGACGGCGGCGCCGGGCACCAGGCCTATGAGGTCCTCGATGTCGAGCGCGGATTCCACACCGACCTCTCCGTCGGTGGCCGGCGCGCCGGCCCCCGCCGTCGTGTCGACGTACACGTGGGACACCGAGGTGCTGGTACCGACGCAGGACTGGTACGCGGCGATGCTGGCTGCGTCGACGTTCTCCAGTTCGAACACGGCCACGGTCTGCCCGGCACCGGCGGTGGCGGAGCTGGTCATCCCGTAGGCGCCGGCCAGCTTGCCGGGGCTGTAGTAGTCGATGCCGTCGGTCAGGCCCGAGCCGGTGAAGTCGGAGCAGAGTGCCGGGGTGTACGTGTGCGGGGCCACCGTGCGCGAACCGCGTCCGGAGACGGTGGCGCCGGCCGAACTGTGGCTGCTCGCGCGTCGTACCCCGGAGTGGTGACTGCTGACGGTGTTGACGCTGCTCAGGCCGACGATCCCGGTCACCGAGGACGCCACGTCCGCGGGCAACGAGGGGGCCGAGGTGTTGAGGTAGTCGGTGGTGCCGTCCTTGAGCCGGACGTCGTGGAAGCCGGTGCCGAAGGCGTGGGACGCCTGCGCAGCGGTGGCGGTGACCGGGATGGACAGGCCGTCCGGGCTGACCTTGCCGGGAGAGAGACCGGCCGCCTTCAGCGCCTTCGAGACTCCCTCGATGGTGGCCCGCGTGGGTCCGAAGGCCGCGGCGAACTGCCCCTTGGCCAGGTAATGGTGGTACTGGGCGTTCCCCGGTGTGGACACCGCGGTGACAAAGTCCGCCAGCGACTGCCGGTCACGCGGAGCCAGGTTCACGCTGAGGTGCAGCGTGGTGCCCGACGCGGTCGCGCCGGTCACCGTCGCACCGGTCGGGACACGCGGGGCAGTCCCTATTCGCTGGGGTGCGCCCGATCCGGCCGCTCCCCCCTGGATGTCCGCTCCGGCAGCGGTCCCGGTGACGGCGACGAGGGCGACGGCAGCGATGGAAGCCGCGGTGATCGCCCTGGCCCGTCTGCCGGTCTTGACTGCCGCGCGTCCGGGACGTCCCGGCGCGGCGTGGACCTTTTTGGCCATGCAGAAATCTCCTAAAAACTGACACGCCGCCACATCTGTGCCCGTTGACGGCGGTCGAAGCGTCACTCGGGCCGACAGGCGCGTCCACGCCACACGGCGCGCAGGAGCTGTCCCCCTTAACCGAAGTGTGCGCATTTCCTATCAGGTCAAGGCCGTTACTGTCCCTGTTCGTTCAAGAACCATGAACGGATCTTTACGCCGCCGCGGTGAACCGATCCCGTGCGTCCCCTCCGGGCCCTTCGCCCTGCGGCCGGACTGCGGGCCCGGCACCACGGAAGGCCCCCCGGCGTCCCGGCCACCGGTGGCCCCCGGGAATGCCCCGGTTCTCGACCGATTCATGCGAGTTGCGAACTTCGGTCCCGCCGCCGGAGGGAGCTGCTGGGGTGGAGTCTCAGTGCGAACGCTGCTCCCGCGGTGCTGTCCTGACGTGGTCGGAGGGGTTCGGAAGGCTTGGGAGGGTGGCCGCCTTTCGGCTCGGGGACATGGAAGTGCGCTGAGGGGCGGGTAGTTCAGCTGCTTCCGACCGGCGGCCGCGGATTGCTCAACGGCGCCGCCGGCGCGCTCGCCGTCCCGGCCGCCGAATCCCTGCGGATCGACGCCGGTGTCCTCGGGCCATTCGGCAGCCACCCCTGAACGACTGGGGTGGATCCCCGGTGCGAGAGCGCCGGAGGTCCTGGTGTCGTGTGCACATGCCGGGTCAGGACACCCACACGAGAGAGGCCCAGCCATGACCGTCCCCCTCCCCCTTCCCGTGGTCTTCATCCACGGCCTCTGGCTGCACAGCACCTCCTGGCAGCCGTGGATCGACCTGTTCCGTGCCGAGGGCTACGACCCGTCCGCGCCCGGGTGGCCCGGCGACCCCGACACCGTCGAGGACGCGCGGCAGAACCCCGAGAGCATCGCCGGTCACGGCATCGACGACGTCGTCGAGCACTACGCGGCCCTCATCGAGGCCCTGCCCGTGCGGCCCGTCGTGATCGGTCACTCCTTCGGCGGGATGATCGCGCAGAAGCTGCTCGGCCAGGACCGCGCCGCCGCGGCGGTCGCGATCGACGCCGCACAGATCAAGGGCGTTCTGCCGCTGCCGCTGTCCGCGCTGAAGGCGACGCTCCCCGTCTTCAAGAACCCGGCCAACAAGCGCCGTTCGGTCTCCCTGACCGCGGAGCAGTTCCGGTTCGCCTTCGGCAACGCCGTCGCGGAGGAGGAGTCGGCGGCCCTGTACGAGCGGTGGACGATCCCCGCGCCGGGCAAGCCGCTGTACGAGGCCGCGTCCGCCAACTTCAACCCCCACTCGCCGGCGAAGGTCGACACGGAGAACAGCGGGCGCGGCCCGCTGCTGCTCATCTCCGGCGGCAAGGACCACACGGTGCCCGAGGTCGTCACCCGGGCCACCCTCAAGCAGTACCGGCACTCCGAGGCGGTCACCGACATCATCAACTTCCCGGACCGCGGGCACTCGTTGACGATCGACGGCGGCTGGCGCGAGGTCGCGGACACCGTTCTCACCTGGCTGCGGCGGCAGGGCCTGGAGGCCGGCCGGTGAACTCCCGTCCCCAGGCCGCCGGGACGTCCGCCGACGACGCGGACCTGGCCGGGCGGACGGTCGTGGTCACCGGCGCCGGACGCGGCATCGGGCTGGCCGTCACCGAGGCCTTCCTCGCGGCCGGCGCCCGCCTCGTCGCGGGTTCCCGGGAACGCACCGAAGCCCTCGACGAGCACGTGAAGCGGGGGGCCGAGCTCACCGTCGTGGAGGTCGACCTCGCGACGCCCGGGGGTCCGGCCGCGCTGGTCGCCGAGGCCGTGGCGCTCCACGGCGGGGTCGACGTCCTGGTGAACAACGTCGGTGCGGTACGGCCGCGGACCGACGGCTTCCTGGGCGTGACGGACGAGGACTGGGAGTGGACGTTCACGGTCAACCTCATGGCCGCCGTCCGCGCCACCCGGGCCGCGCTGCCGCACCTGCTCGCCACCGGCGACGGACGTGTCGTCACCGTCTCCTCGGTCAACGCCCGGCTGCCCGACCCGCTGGTCATCGACTACGGCGCGGCGAAGGCGGCGCTGACCAACTTCTGCAAGGCCCTCTCCAAGGAGGTGGGGCCGCGCGGCGTGCGGGTGAACACCATCGGTCCCGGCCCGGTGGAGACGGCGCTGTGGCAGGGCGCCGGCGGTGTCGCCGACACGGTCGGCCGGTCCCGGGGCGTCGACCCGCGGGAGGTGGCCCGCGGCGCGGCCGGCCAGTCGGTGACCGGCCGCTTCACCCGGCCGTCCGAGGTGGCCGACCTGGTGGTCTACCTAGCCGGTCCGCGGGCGGCCAACATCACCGGCGCCGACTTCGTCATCGACGGCGGCCTCGTCGAGTCCCTCTGACCCGCCGTCACGGCATGGCGGCCCCCGAGCCCGCCGCGCCCCGTTTCCCCTCACGGCAGCCTCGCTTCGTCGGTCGACAAGCAGGTGCGTCGCTACGCCACCCACGTCACCCCGGCCGTCGTCCCCGACTCCGGCAACTGGATCTACGAGGAGCACCCGAAAGAGATGACCGACATGCTGCTGCGTTTCCTGGACGGCCCGCGATGACCTCGGGAGCGAAAACGACCGGCTTCTTCCCGACCTTCGGCCCGACGCCCGAGCGCGAACCCTTCTGGTTCCTCGGCGGCCGGGCCAGGATCCTGCTTCCCGGTACCGCGACCGACAACCGGGTCAGCCTGATGGAGTTCGCCGACCCGGCCGGCCACGCGCCCCCGCACCACGTCCACGAGGACGAGGAGGAGATCTGGTTCGTCCTCGACGGCGAGGTGACGTTCTTCGTCGGCGACCAGCGCCACGACCTGGTGCCCGGGCAGGTCGCGTACGGGCCGCGCGGGGTGCCGCACAGCTATCTGGTCCGCTCGCCCGAAGGGGCGCGGATAGCGGCGCTGTTCAGCCCGGCCTGCATCGAGGAGTACTTCAGGGCCAACGGCATCCCGGTGGCCGAGGCCGGGGAGCTGCCGCCCGAGTTCGAT
Source organism: Streptomyces sp. (assembly GCF_019510245.1). Lineage (GTDB taxonomy): Bacteria > Actinomycetota > Actinomycetes > Streptomycetales > Streptomycetaceae > Streptomyces. Next base: position 18,608 of record NZ_JAEKKT010000202.1, read on the forward strand.
CTCGGCGCGGTCGTGGCCTCCGCCGAGGCCTTCCACCTGCGCGTCACCGGACCGCCGCCGTCCTTGTGAGCCGCCCGCCCCTCCACCGAGCACCCGAAGGGAAACCGACATGCCGTACATCATCGTCGGCCAGGAGAACTCCGCCGCCATCGAGCTGTACTACGAGGACCACGGGAGCGGGCAGCCCGTCGTACTGATCCACGGTTACCCGCTGGACGGCCACTCCTGGGAGAAGCAGCTCCCGGCCCTGCTCGACGCAGGCCACCGGGTCGTCACCTACGACCGGCGCGGCTTCGGCCGGTCGTCGCAGCCGACCACGGGCTACGACTACGACACCTTCGCCGCCGACCTCGACGCGCTGCTGACCGAGCTGGACCTCACCGACGCGGTGCTCGTCGGGTTCTCCATGGGCACCGGGGAAGTCGGCCGTTACCTGGGGACGTACGGCTCGCAGCGCGTCGCCAAGGCCGCCTTCCTGGCCTCCCTCGAACCCTTCCTGGTCAGGACGGACGACAACCCGGGCGGCGTCGACCAGTCCGTGTTCGACGGCATCCTGGAGGCGGTCACGAAGGACCGCTACGCCTACTTCACCGGCTTCTACGAGGCGTTCTACAACCTCGACGAGACGCTCGGCAGCCGGATCAGCGAAGAGGCCGTGCGGGCGAGCTGGAACGTGGCGGCGGGCGCGTCCGCCCACGCGTCGGTGGCCTGCGTGCCCACCTGGATCACCGACTTCCGCGCCGACGTCGCCAGGATCGACGTGCCGACGCTGATCCTGCACGGCACGGCCGACCGGATCCTGCCGGTCGACGCCACCGGGCGGCCCTTCCACGCGCTGCTGCCCTCGGCCGAGTACGTCGAGATCGAGGGCGCCCCGCACGGTCTGCTCTGGACGCACGCCGAAGAGGTCAACGCCGCGCTGCTTGCCTTCCTGGCCAAGTAGCGGCATTCCGTCGGAGGCACCCGCCGAACTCGCGTCGCGGCCCGGACGGCGGGCGCCTCAGCCGGTTCCTCCGGGGTCAGTCCTCGGTCGCCGGGCCCGGTTCGCCGATCGCGCGCGGGATCTGCTTCCGGGAGGTGATGCCGAGCTTGCGGAACACCTTGTTCAGATGGAACTCGACGGTCGAGGCGGTGACGAACAGCCGCGTCGCGATCTCCGTGTTGGTCAGCTCCGCGGCAGCCATCGAGGCCACCTGCCGTTCTCTGGGGGTGAGATCGAACCTGGTCTCCTCGGTCCGCCTGCGGGCTTTCTCGCCGGTGGCCAGCAGCTCGGTGCGGGCCCGCTCGGCGTACGGCACCGCGCCGAAGGCGTCGAAGCCCTCGTAGGCGGCGCGCAGTTGCTTCCTGGCATCGGATCGCCGCTTGCGGCGGCGCAACCACTCGCCGAACAGGAGCCGGGTCCGGGCCAGTTCCAGGGCCAGCGGCCCCTGCCCGAGCAGGTCGACGGACTCCTCGTAGAACTTCCGGGCGTCGTCGCCCTCGGCCGTCAGGGCCCGGCCGAGGGCCAGGCCGCCCAGCGCCCAGGGGGTACCGGCGAGCGGGGCCCGTTCCTCCAGCCGGGACAGGGCTCCGCGCACGCCGGCCCGGTCGCCGGTGCGCACGCCGGCCTCGATGAGCAGCGGCAGAACGATGTTGCCGCAGGTCGGAGGGTCCTCCTCGAAAACGGCCCGCGCGTGCTTCAGCGCCTGCCGGTAGTGGCCCTGCCCCAGCTCGAACAGGGCCAGCGCGTGCTGCGCCATCAGCTGGAGCACGCCGTGGCCCATGCTCCTCATCTCCGCGGCCTGCCGCACCGCCGCCCAGGAACGGCCGCAGCAGCCGGTGCAGCGCGCCGAAGCCGAGACCGGTCTCGGACTCGACCGCGGTCAGCCGGACCACGCGCAATTCCGCGGCCCGCTCCGCGGCGTACTCGAGGAGCCGGGTCTTGCCGATCCCCGGTTCGCCGGTCAGGACCAGAACTCCGCTGAAGCCGTCGCGCACCGCGTCGAGCAGCCGCCCGATGGCTTCGCGCTCGGCGTGGCGGCCGACCATCGGCGGCCCGGATGCCTGCTGGACGCCGTTCCACACCATGGGACCGCTCCCCTTGTCGATGCCCTGACAGCCGACCTGGCAGTCGACGTCCTGACCTGAGGAACGCTAGGAAGGCCGCGCTGCCGGAAGCGAGCGTCATGTGACGGTGGTGTGCCGGTCAGCGCAGTGCGCTGACCACCGTCCGCAGCTCGGCGCGCGAGGCCACGCCCAGCTTGGGGAAGATCCGGTGCAGGTGCGAGCTGACGGTACGGTGCGAGAGGTAGAGCCGCTGGCCTATCTCGCGGTTCGTCAGGCCCTCGGCGGCGAGCTGGACGATCTGCAGTTCGTGGGCGGTCAGCCGGTCCCGGGCGTCCGGGGCCCGGCGGCGGCTGGTCTCGCCCGCGGCGCGCAGCTCCCGGCGGGCCCGCTCCCCCCAGGGGATGGCGCCGAGCGCGTCGAACATGTCGCGGGCGGCACGGAGGTGGTCGCGGGACTCGACGCTGCGCCGCCGGCGCCGCAGCCACTCCCCGTACGCCAGGTGGGTACGGGCCCTGAGCAGCGGCCAGGCGCCGAGGCCGGCGGTGAGCGCGGCCGTGAAGAGCGGGTCGGCGTCCTCGTCGGCGGCCAGCAGTGCCCGGACCAGGCGCAGTTCGGCGTGCAGCACCGGCGCGGAGGTCACCGTGGCGATCTCCTCCAGCTCCGTTACGACCGGGAGCACGGCCTCCAGCCGCCCGCAGTGCGCCGCCGCGTCGACGAGGTCACCCACGACCGTCAGCCGCAGGGCGACCTGGAACGCGGGGTCCGCCGGATCGTGCAGCCGGCGCAGCCGGCCGAAGGCCTCCTCGAACCGCCCCGCGCCCAGCGCGGCCAGTCCGCGTGCCGTCGACGCGGTGGCCAGCACCGGACGGGCCCCGGCCGGCAGACCGAGCTCCTCCGCCTCCTCGGCCAGCGCCAGGGCGGCATCCACCTCCCCGCGCAGCGCGGCCAGTTTGGCGGCGGTGGCGGTCATCAGCGCGTACATCATCGTCTGGCTGGTCTCGCGCGCCAGCCTCCGTGACTCCTCGGTGGCGGCGATCGCCGCGCCGAGGTCGCCGACCACGAGAGCGCTCCACGCGTCCGCGCCGACCGTCCGGGCCAGCAGCCCGAGGCGTCCCTGGGCACGCAGCGGCGCGCCGCCGGCCGCCGAGAACGCCCGCGCGAGGTCGAAGCCGCCGACGAGGAGCGCGGCGGTGCTGAGCATGCGGTAGGCGCGGCCGTCGTCGCCCTCCTTCAGGGCGACGTGCCGGGCGCGTTCCAGGACGAAGGTCCCGCGGTCGACCGGTGCGGCGTAGGCGCAGATGGCCAGCCGCCACGGATCGAGTTCGTCGAGCTCCAGCCCTTCCACGGCCCGCAGGACCGTGCGGCGCGCCTCCGGACCCGGATCGGACCAGAAGCACAGCTGCGCCGCGCTCCACAGGATCCGCAGCGCGAGCGCACGGTCCTCCGCGGCCATCTCCTCGGCGAGTGCCGTCAGGGAGTTGGCGCCTGACGCGTGGCTGTGCAGTCCCTCGTCGAAGCTGCCGCGCAGCCAGACGACGGTGGCGTGCTGCCGTCGCGACAGCGGCCCGGTGAGCGCCTGGTCAAGCAGCCGGGTCACGGTCTCGGGCCGGCCGAGTTCGACGGCGAAGTCGGCGGCGCGCAGCAGCCGTTCGGCGCGCCGGTCGGCGTCCTCGCTGAGCGCGGCGGCCTGTTCGAGGGCCGTGACGGCCGCCGCGATGCCGCCGCGGCGTGCGGCCCGGTGCGCGGCCTCCTCCAACGCGGCGGCGACCGTCTCGTCCGGGTCGTCGGCGGCGGCGGCCCGGTGCCGCAGCTGCCGGTCCGGGTGTTCCCAGAGCACGGCGGCGAGGGCGGCGTGTGCGGCGTGGCGGACGCCGGTGGGCATGGTCTGGTGGATCGCCGACCGCATCAGCGGGTGCCCGAACCGCAGTTCGCCGCCGACGACCTGGACGAGCCGGGCGCGCACCGCCGGGTCGAGTTCCGCGGGTCCGGCCGTGGCGCCGGTGAACAGCCGGGTCGCGCGGTAGGTCTCGGGGAGCGACGAGCTGTCGTTGAGGGCCGCGATCCGCAGCAGACTGCGGGTGATGTCGGGCAGGGTCTCCAGGCGGTCGGTGAAGGCCCGTTCGAGCCGCTCGGTGAGCGGCAGCTGGGACATGTGCGGATCGGCCGACGACCCGAGTGTGCGGGAGAGTTCGGTCAGGGCCAGGGGGTTCCCGGCGGCCTCGGCCAGCAGCCGGCGATGCGCGGTCGGCCGCAGGTCCGGGGCGCGGTCCGCCAGGAGTTCCGCGGCCTGGCCGTCCGTGAGCGGGCCCAGGGTCACGGAGGTGAGCTCGTCGGAGTTCAGGCGCGACCGGTAGCCCTCGCGTGCGGCTCCCACGATGACCACCGGCTCCGTACCGACCCGGCGGGCCACGAAGGCCAGGACACTGGCGGTGGCGTCGTCGAGCCACTGGACGTCGTCGACCAGGAGCAGCACCGGCACGGCCGCGGCCGCGTCGGCCAGGAGGTTGAGCACGGCCAGGCCGACGAGGAAGACGTCGGGAACACCGGCCTCGGCGTGCCCGAGAGCGGCGTCCAGCGCCTGCCGGTGCGGCACGGCGAGCTCGGCGGCTCCCGCGGCCAACGGGCGCAGGACGAGTTGCAGACCGGCGTAGGGGATGTCGCTCTCGGCCTCGACCCCGCTGGTGCGCAGGACCCGGTGGCCGAGTCCCTCGGCGAGGGCGGCGGTCTCCGCGAGCAACGCCGTCTTCCCGATGCCGGGCGCCCCGCGGACCAGCACCGCGCTTCCGTGGCTCCGCGGCTCGGCCAGCAGCCGGCGCAGCAGATCCAGCTGATCGTCCCGACCGACGAGCTCCACGTTCCCCCCATCAGCCGGGTCCCCCGGACTCGGTCTGTCTGGAGGCTCAGGGTACTGCCCCGAGGCCGGACCCCTCATTGTGGATTGACCATTCCAAAAAGTCGGCTACTCTTGCGGCATGGCACGCACCAGGGAGTTCGACGTCGACCGGGCGATAGACCGCGCCACGGACCTGTTCTGGCGCCGCGGCTACGCCGAGACGTCGCTGCAGGACCTGCTGCAGGAGCTGTCCATAGGCAGCGGCAGTTTCTACGCGGCCTTCGGCTCGAAGGAACAGCTCTACGTCCGCTGCCTGGAGCGTTACACCTCCCTCCAGGGCAGCGACCTGGAGAAGACCCTGGACGGGACGACCGAGATCCGGCCCGCGGTCCGCAAGGTGCTCACCTCCATGATCGAGGCGGACCTGGCCGAGCCCTCCCGCGGCTGCCTCGTGGTCAGCGCCTCCACCCAGTGCGGCGAGCAGCCCGCGGCGGCGGAACGCGTCACCGCCGCCGTCCGGCAGGTCGAGTCCCAGCTCGCCGGGGCCTTGGAGCAGGCGCAGGTGCGGGGCGAGATCTCCCCGGACAAGGACCCGAGGAAGCTGGCCCGCTTCCTCACCACGTTCATCCAGGGGATCCGGATCGTCGGCCAGGCGCGCACGGGGAGGGAGTTCACGGAGGACGCCCTGTCCGTCGCGATGCGCGCGCTGGACTGACCGCCACGGGCGCCCCGCCTCACCGTGCCCGCACCTGCGGCAAGCCGTACCGTAATTGTGTATTGATCAATCCAGAAAGGAACCGTCATGGAACTGCACCTCAAGGACAAGGTCGCCGTCGTCACCGGAGCCAGCAAGGGCATCGGTCTGGCCGTCGTCGAGAGGCTGGCCCGCGAGGGGGTCAAGGTCGTGGCCGGCAGCCGCACCTCCACCCCCGAACTGGACGCCCTGGTGGCCGGCCACGACGTCACGTTCGTACCGGGCGACCTGTCCACCACCGCGGGCGCGGAGACCCTGGTCCAGCGGGCCGTGGAGCGCCACGGGCGCCTGGACATCCTGGTCAACAACCTCGGCGCCGCCGAACCCCGCGAGTCGTTCCTCACGATCGACGACGCCGGCTGGCAGCGGATCTTCGACCTGACCTTCTTCAGCGCCGTCCGCACCACCCGCGCCGCCCTCCCCCATCTGGTCGCGGCGGGTGACGCGGCCATCGTGAACATCAGCTCGATCAACGCCCGGCTGCCCCTCCCCATGGTGGTCGACTACTCGGCGGCCAAGGCCGCACTGACCAACCTGAACAAGTCCCTGTCGGAGGAGTTCGCGCCGCAGGGCGTGCGCGTCAACGCCATCGCCCCGGGCCCGGTCCGCACACCGTTCTGGACCGCGCCGGGCGGCTTCGCCGACGCCACCGCCGCGGCCGCCGGGACCACCGCGCAGGAGGCGCTGGACGTCATCGTGCCGCAGAGCATGGGCATCACGTCCGGACGGATCAGCGAGGCGGGCGAGATCGCCGACCTCACCCTGTTCCTGGCCTCCCCCCTGGCCGCCAACATCACCGGCACGGAGACCCTCGTCGACGGCGGCCAGACCAAGACGCTCTGAGAACGCCGACTAGGAGGAGGCCCGGGCCACCAGCGCCGTCGGCAGCACCGCGTGCCGGCGCTCCAGCCCGCGGGCGGTGGCCGGACGCCGGTCGGCGATCTCGGCCAGCAGCAGGTCGATCATCGCGCGGCCCATCTCCTCGATCGGCTGCCGGACGCTGGTGAGCGGCGGGTCCATGTGGCGGGCGATGGCCGAGTCGTCGTACCCGACCAGCGCCACGTCCTCGGGGATACGGCGGCCCGCCACCCGCAGTACCTGGCGGGCGCCCGCCGCCATCACGTCGGAGCCGGCGAACACGGCGTCGAGACGGGGCTCGCGCTCCAGCAGCCGGGCCATCGCCCGCCGGCCGCCCTCCTCGGTGAAGTCGCCCGGCTCGATGAGGAGTTCGTCGGGCTGACGGCCCGCGTCGCGCAGGGCGTCGCGGTAGCCGTCGACGCGGCGCTGGGCTCCGTACACGTCGAGCCGGCCGGTGATGTGGGCGACCGTGCGGCGGCCGCGGGACAGCAGGTGCTCCACGGCCGATCGGGCGCCGCCGTAGTTGTCGGAGTCCACCGAGGTCAGCGTCTCCTCCGCCGAGCGCGGGCCGCTGATCACGGCCGGGATCTCCAGCTGGGCGAGCAGGTCGGGCAGCGGGTCGTCGGCGTGCACGGACACCAGCAGCACCCCGTCCACCCGGTGCGCGGCCAGGTACTGCGCGAGCCGGCGCCGCTCGCGGTCGCTGCCCGCGAAGATCAGCAGCAACTGCATCTCGGTCTCGGAGAGTTCGGCACCGACACCGCTGAGCATGTCGGAGAAGTACGGCTCCGCGAAGAACCGCGTCTCGGGCTCGGGAACGACCAGCGCGATCGCGTCCGTGCGGTTGGCGGCCAGCGCACGGGCGGCGGTGTTGGGGACGTAGCCGAGTTCGTTGACGGCCGCCTCCACGGCCGCGCGGGTCGCGTCGCTGACCCGGGGCGAGCCGTTGATCACCCGTGACACGGTGCCGCGGCCCACGCCGGCCCGGGCGGCGACCTCCTCCAGGGTCGGCCGCCGAGTACCCCGGCCCCGCTCACCCTTGACCGTCATGGTCGCCGCCTTCCGTTCGCAGCCCTCAGGCCAGGAAATGTAACAGCCGGGACCCGGGCGCTCCGGGCCCCGTTACGCCCCCGGGGCCGTACCGGGTCAGCCCTGCTCACCGGCGCTCGGCAGCGCGTTCCGGCGGATCACCTCCGCGTACCAGTGTGCGCTCGCCTTGGGGATGCGACGCTGGGTGCCGTAGTCGACGTAGACGGCACCGAAGCGCTTGGAGTAGCCGTAGGACCACTCGAAGTTGTCCAGCAGCGACCACAGGAAGTAGCCGCGCACGTCCGCTCCGTCGGCGACGGCCTGCCGGACGGCGTCCAGGTGGGAGTGGAGGTAGGCGATGCGCTGCGGGTCGTTCACCCGGCCCTCAGGCGAGACGTAGTCGTCGAAGGCGGCACCGTTCTCGGTGACCATCAGCGGCAGCCCCGGGTGCGAGGCGGCCAGGCCGGTCAGCAGGGTGTGCAGTCCGCTCGCGTCGATCGCCCAGTTCATGGCGGTGAGCTGGTCGTTGGCCAGGTGGAAGGTGACGTCGTCGGCGCCCGTCCACGGGGAGTGGTCGCTCGCGCCGTGGCCGTCGTTGCGGGTGCCGGCGCCGCCCTCGACGGCCGCGGAGACCACGGTCGGGGAGTAGTAGTTGACGCCGAGCAGGTCGATCGGGCGGGAGATCTCGGCCAGGTCGCCGTCGTGCACCAGCTCCGCCCAGTCCACCAGGTGCGCGGTGTCGGCGAGCAGGTCCTCGGGGTAGGCGCCGTCCAGGATCGGGCCGGTGAAGATCCGGTTGCCGACCGCGTCGATACGGCGGGCCGCCTCGGCGTCCGCGGCGCTGCCGGTCAGCGGGCGCACCTCGTGCAGGTTGAGGGTGAGGGAGGTCTGCGCGGTCGACGGCAGGTTCTCCCGCAGTGCCCCGATCGCCAGCCCGTGGGCCAGGTTGAGGTGGTGCGCGGCGCGCAGGGTGGCGGCCGGGTCGGTGCGTCCCGGGGCGTGCACGCCGGAGCCGTAGCCCAGGAAGGCGCTGCACCAGGGCTCGTTGAGGGTGGTCCACACCCCGACGCGGTCGCCCAGGGCGCGGGCCATGATCTCGGCGTAGTCGGCGAAGCGGTGCGCGGTGTCCCGCTGCGGCCAGCCGCCCGCGTCCTCCAGCTCCTGGGGCAGGTCCCAGTGGTAGAGGGTGGCGACCGGGGTGATGCCCGCTTCGAGGAGCTCGTCGGTGAGCCGCCGGTAGAAGTCCAGGCCGCGCTCGACGGCGGGCCCCCGTCCGGTGGGCTGCACCCGGGACCAGGAGACGGAGAACCGGTAGGCCTTGAGGCCGAGGTCCTTCATCAGCGCCACGTCGTCCTTGTACCGGTGGTAGTGGTCGGCGGCGATGTCACCGGTGTCGCCGTTGCGGACCTTCCCGGGGGTGTGGCTGAAGGTGTCCCAGATCGACGGCGTACGACCGTCCTCGGCGGCGGCGCCCTCCACCTGGTACGCGGCGGTGGCGGCCCCCCAGACGAAGCCGGGCGGGAAGGAGGTGTGAGAGGCCGACTGGGCAGTGGTCTCGGTTCGTACGGCGGTCATCTGAGAACGCTCCCGAAGTGGCGTGGAGAAGGGGGGAAAGGAGAAGGGGCGAAGCGGAGAAGGAGAGAAGGGGGTCGGACACGGTCCCGCTGCCGGGGAGCGGCGGCCGGGTCGCACGCGGGCACCTGCCGGGTGCGGGCCCGCGCCAGGGGCGGGGACCCGAACCCGGCGGCGGACCGCGCGGGGTGCCACGAGGACCGGGGCGGACCGCCGGAACGCGGCGGGACGGATTCCGGACGCGGCGGGACGGGCCCCCGGACGCGGTGGGGCGGACCGCCGGTGACGGGCCGGGCGGTCCGCCCGGCGTCAGCCCTTGACGGCGCCCGCCATGATGCCTCCGACGATCTGCTTGCCGAAGATCACGAAGACGAGGAGCAGCGGCAGGGTGCTGATCAGCGCGCCGGCCATCACGATGCTCTGGTCGGGGGTGTAAGAGGCGCTGAGCTGTCCGAGCGCCACCTGGAGGGTGGGATTGTCCTGACTCAGGGCGAGGAAGGGCCAGAAGAAGTCGTTCCAGGCCTGGACGAAGGTGAGCATGCCGAGCACCATCATCGCGGGCCGGGCGGCGGGCAGGACCACGTTCCACACGATGCGGATGTTGGTCGCGCCGTCCACCTTGGCGGCCTCGATGAGTTCGTAGGGCAGGGCCTCCAGCAGGTACTGGCGCATGAAGAAGACACCGAAGGCGCCGACCAGGGTCGGGAAGATCACCGACTCCAGCTTTCCGCCCCAGCCGATGTCCGCCATCATCATGAACAGCGGGACCACGCTGAGCTGCGGCGGGATCGTCAGGGTGGCGATGACCGCGGTCATCAGGGCGCCCCGGCCGCGGAACCGCATCTTGGCGAAGGCGTAGCCGGCCAGCGTGCAGAAGAACAGGGTGGCCGCGGTGATGCAACCCGCCACGATCACGCTGTTGACGATGGCCTTGCCCAGATGGGCCTGTTCCCAGGCGGTCTGGAGGTTGCTCCACAGCCTGCCGCCGGGCAGCAGCGGCGGTGGGCTGTCGAGGACCCGCTGCTGGTCGTGCGAGGCGGCCACCAGCGTCCAGTACAGCGGGAAGATCGAGCCCAGGCCGACGACGATCAGGGCCAGATAGGTGAGGGGGCCGCCCTTGAGCTGCTGCCCGGCGCCGAGCTTGAGACGGACGCGGTTCCTGGCCGGGGAGGCGACCGGCGGCACCGGGTCGAGGCCCGGCGCGGTGTTGGTGGGGCTGGTCGTGGTCATCGATGTCGCTCCCGTCAGGCCGCGCTCTTGCGCAGGAACCGGCCGACGATCAGGTTGATCAGGGCGATGAGCAGCAGCAGGGCGAGCATGGCCCAGGCCACCGCCGCGGCCGGACCGAGATGCCCCAGCTTCCAGCCGTAGTTGTAGAGGTAGATGCTGAGGGTTTCGTACTGGTGCTCGTTGCCGCCGGTGGAGCCGAGCGTGCCGCCCTGGAGCAGCAGCGGCTCACCGAACAGCTGCATGGAGCCGATCGTCGAGATGACGATGGTGAACAGGATCGTCGGCCGCAGCGAGGGGATGGTCACCTTGCGGAACTGCTGCCAGCGCGTCGCCCCGTCGATGGAGGCGGCCTCGTACAGGTCGGTGGGCACGGCCTGCATGGCCGCCAGGTAGATCAGCGCGTTGTAGCCGGTCCAGCGCCAGATCACGATCACCGAGATGGCGATCTTCGAGGTCCATTCGCCGTTGCCCCAGTCGGTGTTGCCGATGCCGACGAAGTGCAGCACCCAGTTGAGGATGCCGCCGTCGGCCCGGAAGACCAGGGCGAAGACCAGGGCCGCGGTCGCCACCGAGGTGGCGTACGGGGTGAGGACGACCGTCCGCCAGAACGTGCTGGCGCGCAGCTTGTAGTTGAGCAGGTGGGCGAGGCCGAGGGCCACGAGCAGCTGCGGGACGGTCGAGATGACGCCGATCAGGAAGGTGTTGGTGACGGCCGTCCAGAACTCCGAGTCCTGGAGGATCCTGGTGAAGTTGTCGAAGCCGACCCACTCCGAGGTGCTGAGACTCGTCATCTCCACCCGGTGCAGGGCGATCCAGCCCGTGTAGAGGAGCGGGTAGAGCCCGAAGGCACCGAAGACGAGGAAGAACGGAGCGATGTACGCGTACGGGGACGCGAGGTCGTCGAGGCGCCACAGCCGGCTGCGCCAGGTACCGCGTCCGTTCGGCACGGCACCGGAGCCGCCGGCGGGCGGGGTGGGGGCACCCCGTGTGGGTGTCGTCGTTGCCACGGGGGATTTCCTTCCTGGGGGGATTCGGCCGGGGAACAGGGGCGGGACGGGGCGGGGCCGGCGACGTCGGGGTCTGCCACCGCACCGGACCCGGCCGGGAGACGCGGCGCGCCGGTGTCCGGCGCGCCCTACCCACGCGCCGGGCACCGGAACCTCGTACGGCACAGGGCGCGGTGCGGGCGGCCGGCGGGGCCGCCCGCACCGCGGGTCGTCAGCCGATCACCTTGTCGATCGCGTCGGTCGCGGCCTTCCACGCGTCGGCGGGCTTGGTGCCCCGCTGCTCCATGTTGTTGATCTGCGTGGAGATGGTGTCCTTGATCGTCGCGTCCTTCGGGCCGAGCACCGCCTCGGGGATGGTCTTGGCCTCGTCGGCGTAGATCTGGCCGATCGGCGCGTTGTTGAAGTACGGGAGCGTCGCGTTCTTCACGCCGGGCAGGTCATAGGCGCCCTGGTTCGACGGGAAGACGCCGATCGCCTTGAACACCTCGGCCTGCTGCTCCGGGGCGGTCAGCCACTTGACGAGCTCGGCGGCCTCCTTGGCGTGCTTGCCGCTCTTGGGCACGGCGAGGAAGGAGCCGCCCCAGTTGGCCGCGGTCGAGCCGGGGGCCTTGGCTATGTCCCACTTGCCCTTGAAGGCGTCACCGGAGTTGGTGGAGATCTGCCCGGCCATCCAGGCGGGGCAGGCCACGGTCGCCACGCTGCCCTTGCGCAGCGCCGCCGTCCAGGCGTCGGTGAACTGCGCCAGACCATGGGTCAGCTTCTTCGACGCGGCCTCGGCGGCCAGGTTCCAGCCCTGCTGCACGGAGGGGCTGTCCTTGTAGATCGGCTTGCCGGAGGCGTCGTAGTACTGCTGCGCCGAGGAGCTGACGACCGCGTTGTACATCGCGCTCGCGGAGTCCATGAAGTAGGTGCCGGACGGGGCCTTCTTCTTGTACTGCTCGCCGAGCTTGAGGTAGTCCTCCCAGCCGCCGGCGACGGCCTTGGCGACCGCGTCGCGGTCGGTGGGCAGACCCGCCTTCTGGAAGAGGTCCCGGCGGTAGCACAGGGACATCGGGCCGATGTCGGTGCCGGCGCCGATGACCGTGCCGTCCGACGCGGTGGCCTGCTTCTCCTTCCAGGAGACCCAGTCGCCCACGTTGATCGTCTTGCTCAGGTCGGTGAACTTGGCCGCCTGGGTGTCGACGACCTCCTTGATGCGGCCCACCTCGATGCCGGTGACGTCCGCCAGGCCACTGCCCGTGTTCAGCTGCTGAAGGAGCTTGGGGTAGTAGTCCTGCTCGTTGGCGGTGGTCTCCTCCTTCACCGTGATCTTCGGGTGCAGCTTGTGGTACTTCGCGAACAGGTCGGCCTCCTTGTAGCCGAACTGCCCGAAGTCCGCGACCGTGAGAGTGATGTTCCCGTTGGAGTCCGAGGCGTCCGAGCCGCTGCCGCTGCTGCAGCCGGTCAGCAGCAGCGCCGAGGCGGTCAGGACCGTTGTGGTCAGGGCCGCCGCTCTGCGGCCGCGACGACCGGTACGGGTGATGCGCATTCCACTACTCCTTGTTCCAGTGGGGAACGGGATCTCAGGAAACAGACCGCCGGGGACCGGCGATCCGGACCTGCCCTCTCGGTGCGAGCAGCGGCCGGCCCACAGCACTTGGCGTGCGGTGAAAAGGTGCTGGTCAACGAGGTGCGGTGACGACAGAGGGATAGGCCATGGGGTGGTTCGGGCCACCCGGGAGAGATTCCCCGGCTACCCGTGGGACCGCTCCCACGCGGCATGCCGGAAGACTGGTTCCTGTCGGGCCGACTGTCAAGACTTGAAAACGGCGTTGTTGCCTAAGCGTGTTCCGGACGTCACGGGAACGTGTCGCGCCGGAGGGTTTCACCGGCTCGACATCAGCCCGTCTCATCCAGGAATCACGCAGGTCACAGGCGCGACGGCGATCGGCGCCCCGGGAGTTTCGCCGCGCACCACCGCGCGCTCGGGGTTTCCGGGACCGGGACGCGGCACGAGCGGAGGGGCCGCCGAGAGGTGAACGGTGGGCTTTCCGAAGGGACTTCCGGGAACCGGACGCGCCGCACCCGTGCCGCAACCGCTGGAGCCCGGCCGTCCCCTTTGCCATGGGAGCGCTCCCATGCATAATGGCGCCAAGCCGACCATGGGAGCGCTTCCATGCCCGATTCGCCGACCGAGAGTTTTCCTCCCGCCTTCCTCTGGGGCGCCGCGACCTCCGCCTACCAGATCGAGGGGGCGGTACGGGAGGACGGCCGCACCCCCTCGATCTGGGACACCTTCAGCCATACGCCGGGCAGGACGGCCGGCGGCGAGACCGGCGACATCGCTGTCGACCACTACCACCGCTACCGCGACGACGTGGCGCTGATGGCGGACCTCGGCCTGAACGCCTACCGGTTCTCGGTCTCCTGGCCGCGGGTCCAGCCGACCGGCCGCGGTCCGGCGGTCCAGGTCGGCCTGGACTTCTACCGCCGGCTGGTCGACGAGCTGCTGGCGAAGGGCATCAGGCCCGCGATCACCCTCTACCACTGGGACCTGCCGCAGGAGCTGGAGGACGCGGGCGGCTGGCCGGAGCGGGAGACGGCGTACCGGTTCGCCGAGTACGCGCGGATCGTCGGCGAGGCGCTCGGCGACCGGGTGGAGCAGTGGACCACCCTCAACGAGCCCTGGTGCAGCGCCTTCCTCGGCTACGGCTCCGGCGTGCACGCCCCCGGCCGTACCGACCCGGCGGCCACCCTGCACGCCGCGCACCACCTCAACCTCGCGCACGGCCTGGGCACCTCGGCGCTGCGCTCGGTGATGCCGGCCCGCAACCAGGTCGCGATCAGTCTCAACTCCTCGGTGGTACGGCCGCTGTCGCAGGGTCCGGCCGATCTGGCGGCGGTCCGGAAGATCGACGACCTGGCCAACGGCGTCTTCCACGGCCCGATCCTGCACGGCGCCTATCCGAGCTCGCTGTTCGAGGCGACGGCGTCGGTGACGGACTGGTCGTACGTCCTCGACGGCGACCTTGCCGCGATCAACCAGCCGCTGGACGCCCTCGGGCTGAACTACTACACGCCCGCGCTGGTGTCGGCGGTGTCCGGCGGGGCGAGCGGTCCGCGGGCGGACGGCCACGGCGCGAGCAACCACTCCCCCTGGCCCGGCGCCGACGACGTCGCCTTCCACCAGACGCCGGGCGAGCGCACCGAGATGGGCTGGACGATCGACCCGACGGGCCTGCACGAGCTGATCATGCGCTACACCCGCGAGGCGCCGGGCCTGCCCCTCTACATCACCGAGAACGGCGCGGCCTACGACGACAAGCCCGACCCGGACGGCACGGTCCACGACCCGGAACGCATCGCGTACCTGCACGGCCACCTCTCGGCGGTGCGCCGCGCGATCACCGACGGCGCGGACGTGCGCGGCTACTACCTGTGGTCCCTGTTGGACAACTTCGAGTGGGCGTACGGATACGGGAAGCGGTTCGGCGCGGTGTACGTCGACTACGCGACGCTCACCCGGACGCCGAAGTCGAGCGCCCGCTGGTACGGGGAGGCGGCCCGCACGGGCACGTTGCCGGCGACGGGGGCGGCCGCCTGACGCCGTGGTTCGGCCGCGGCGCCGTCGTGGCTGCTCGCGCAGTTCCTCCCCGGCCTTCGGCCGGGGGTGCCCCCAGCGCCCCTTCGGGACGCTTCCGCGCGGGGCGCTGTCGAGCGGGGCGCGGCATCCGGAGGGGAGTGCCGCGCCCGTCTCGCAGAGAACGCTCAGGCGTCGATCAGCGGTCCCCCAACCGCCGGACGCGTTCTGGGCCGGCCTTCAGGGAGGTCGTCACTCGTCCGCGAACAGCTCCTGGGCGCTTGTGGCGGTGACGGCCCGGTCGAACCACGTACCCAGGGTCGCGAGGTCCGTGCAGTCCGTGATCCGGCTCCGCTCCGCCTCGGCCACCTCGACGCCCCGCAGGTCCAGAATGCGGAGGATGTCCTCGGCGCGGCCCTTGGCGCGGCCCTCGGCGCGGCCCCTGGTCTCGCCTTCGATGAGGGTCTCCTCGATGAGCGTGCCGCTGCCGGGGAATCGGGGGGTGTAGGTGGCCATCAGATGCCTCCACAGTGCACGGGCCCGGGTGTCTCCCAGACCGATTTCGGTGAACTCCGCCCAGCGTTTCCCTGCCTCGCCGCCGGCGTTGACCACTGCCGCCGCCAGTGCGTCCAGTATCGCAGGAAGTACCGGATCCTTGGCGTGGGCGAGCGCGGTGAAGACGGCGAGCGGCAGGTCCTCGGCGGCCTGGTCCGGGTCGGTGACGGCGGGAACGTTGCCCGGGCCGAGGACGAGCGGGAAGACCATCATGCTGGTGTGGACGGACAGCCCGACCCGGATCGGTTCCGCCGCCCAGGCCTCGGTGGCCTTCTCCTTGCAGACGACCAGCAGGACCGGGGGCAGTGCGTACTTGGCGTAGAGATACGCGAGGTAGTACGTCCAGCTGTTCCACTTGTCCAGGTCCGGCTTGCCCTGGGCTTCGACGACGAGGAGGAAGCTGCCCTCCTCCGCGGTGTCGACGCGCAGCAGGGTGTCCACGCGGCGGGCCAGTGGCCTGATCTCGGTGAGATCGGTGTCGAGATGCTCGATCGCGACGGGCTCGGGGAAGGGGATGCCCGCCCGCGGCAGGGCCCGGGCGAAGAGGCCCGGGTCCTCGCGGAAGATCTGATGCATCGCCTCATGCGGTGAACTGACCATGTGCGGAAAGTAGCGGGGCGGCGGTGCGCGAAAGGGCCGGAGGCAGTGAGTTCAGCCGTGTGGGTGAACATGCCTCCGGCCTATGCCTGGCGGGGGATTGGCGGGGCGGGTCAGCCGATCGCTGCGAACGCCTTCGAGAAGGCGTACTTGTCCTGGGTGATCGAGCTGCAGGTGGCGTCGGCGGTGGGCTTGGGGCCGCCGGTGCACTGCTGGTCGCGGGTGGCCGACCACATGGAGAGCCAGCCGAGGCCCTTGGACTTGGCGAAGTCGACGAGCTGGCCGGCGTCGTCCACCTTGAAGACCTCGGCGGAGACGTCGTTGACGCCGATCATCGGGGTGACGGCGACCGTCTTCCAGGCGGCGGCGTCGGAGAGGCCGAGCACGCTCTTGATCTGGGCCTGGGTGGCGGTGGCGGCCTGGAT
Organism: Streptomyces sp.; assembly: GCF_019510245.1. Classification (GTDB taxonomy): domain Bacteria; phylum Actinomycetota; class Actinomycetes; order Streptomycetales; family Streptomycetaceae; genus Streptomyces. The sequence continues at coordinate 35,073 of NZ_JAEKKT010000202.1, forward strand.
GGCATAGGTGCCCATGTCGCCGTTGTACGAGGCGCCGTAGTCCATCGCCATGATGTTGACGGCGCTGATCTTCACGCCGTTGGCCTTGGCGTTGGAGAGCAGGTTCACGCCGTCCTGGGTGAGGCCCTCGGGCATCACCGGGAGGGTGAAGGAGACGTCCAGGTTCGGGTGGGCGGTCTGGAGCTTGGCGATGGCCTTGGCGCGGTTGGTGTTCGCCGTGGTGTTGGGCAGCGCGCCGCCCTCCACGTCGAAGTCGACCTTGGTCAGGCCGTACGCGTCCACGACCTTGCCGTACGCCGCCGCCAGCGCGTCCGCCGAGGAGCAGGTGGTGGCGAGTTCGGAGCCGGACGCGCCGCCGAAGGAGACCCGGACGTCACCGCCCTTGGCGCGCAGCGCGCCGATCTGGGACGCCACACCGTCGCTCGCCAGGTCCGTCACCCCGCCCCACTTGGGCGTGCAGCCGCCGCCGTCGGTGACGAAGGCGAGGTTGTAGTTCTTCACGCCGGTCGCGTTCGCGGCCGCGAGGAGGTTGAACGCCGGGTAGAGGGAGGTGTCGACGTACGGGGCGAACCCGGCGGAGGCGGTGGTGCCGGAGCCGGTGGTCTGGGTCGGCGAGGCGGTGGGGGTGGGGGTGGCCGTCGCGGTGGGGGTGGCGGGGGTCGAGGCCGTGGCCGTGGGAGTCGCGGTCCGGGTCGGGGTCGCGGTCGGGGTGGCGGTCTGCGTCGGGCGGCCGCTCGGCTCCGGCGTCGCCGTGCCGTCCGCCGAACAGCTCGCGTTGTCGATACGGCAGCCGGTCGGGTCCCCGCTGCCGTTGACCACGAAGCCGACGGTGTCCGACTCGTCGGCCGCGAGGCCGTCGGTGTCCCACTTCGGCGGCTTCACGGTGACGTGCTGCCCGCTGACGGTGTACTCGGCGTTCCACAGCGAGCTGAGCTTCGCGCCGGCCGGCAGGTCGAACTCCAGCGTCCAGTCCCGCTCGCGGGCACCGCTGTTGTTCGTGACGACGTACTGGGCGGTGTACCCGGTCGACCAGTCGCTGGTCTTCGTGTACGCGGCGCCGACCCCGGCCGCCTGCGCGATCCCGGTGAACAGGATCGCCCCGCCACCGACCACGGCCGCGGCGACCAGACCGCCTATCACCTTGTTCCTGCTGCTGATTCTGCGCCGGTGCGTGCTCATGCCGTGCCTGCCTTCGCCTGCCAAAGGGGGTGGGGTGCGGCAGCACGCTAGCGGCCGGGATTCGGACAAACGGCCTGATAGGGACGGCTGTTGGGGATCTTAGGGTGCGCTTAAGGCGTCATCTCATTTGGTTGGGTAGGCTGCCGATCGTGGCAGGGATCGTTGAGCGGCTGGTGCCGGACGAGTTGTGGGAGATGTTCCAGCGGGTGGTGCCGGAGGCGCCATCGCGGCCTCAAGGTGGTGGCCGACG
>NZ_JAEKKT010000466.1 GCF_019510245.1 Streptomyces sp.
ACCCGCCTACTACCGCTGCCACTCGCCCGAACCGGGGCCCCTGACCACGCTGGTGCGAGTGGCTGGGTCCAGGTGCGAGTCGAGGAGTTCTTCCAGTCCGGAACGGGCCTGGCCGTCCTGGACGAGCACCAGGTGCGCCGCTACGCATCCTGGTCCCGCCGGGTCACCCTCGCCATGCTCGCGCGTGCCTTCCTGGCCGTCGTCCGCGCGGACGAACACGCCCGCAGCCCCATACCGGACGGCCACATACAGCTCACCTGCAATCGAGATCCAGCGCCTGTTCATCACGCTCGTGGTTGTGGCATGAAGGGCGGGATTTGCGGCACAGACGCCGCGGCGGGGTTGGCAGCGATGACCACCGTTCCTAGGCTCGGCTGCCATGACGGTTCTGATCACCGTGTGGGGAGCATCTCCCGGAGTCGGCAAGTCGACGCTGTGCGCCGGCCTGTCCCGATGGCTGGCCGATGCGGGACTGCGGGTGGACCACTTCCGCGAGGAAGAGATCTTGACCAGGCCGCAGTTCGCCCCGGTGGCTGAGGAGTTCAAGGCGACCGGCGCCGTCGACCTGGGGACGTTGATCGCAACAACTGCCGAGTTCGCTGACTCGGTTCTGGCGACCGGCGATGACGTGGTGATCGCGGACGCCCTGATGCCGTTCGTGCCGACCCTGCTGGCCATGGGACACGGCGAAGAGACGATCGACGCATTCATGACCGACCTCACCGAGGTGCTCGCGCCGCTCTGCCCGGTCATGGTCTTTCTCGATGGGAACGCCGAAGCTGCATTGTCCCGAGCAGCCAGGAGAGAAGGGCAGCAGTGGCTGGACTGGTATGTCGAGAAGCTCGCCCGCTCCGAGGTGAGCCCTCCAGTGGCTGACGTCGCGTCGGCGGTGAAGTACCTGCTGCGCGAGCGTGCGGTGACGCTCGACACCGTCGGCCGGCAGAACTGGGGACTCGTTGTGATCGAACCAGCGGATGGACTGCCGCCTGATGACGTGCTGCGGGTCGCGCAGCGGGCCCTACGGCCGTGGTTGGGCAGGCCCGCCCCACCTGAATAGGACGGACCCGGCAAGGTCGGCCGTGATGCGGTCCTTGCATCGGGCGATGGTCCAGTCGAGGTGTCCCGTACGTCGTCGACCTCGGTACGCCGAACATGTCGCGATCTGTTGGACGGTCTTCTCCCGCGCGTCGTAGAGCCGTTGGGCGAGCTCGGCCTGGCCCCCCACACCTGTGGAGTGATCTGGCTCACAGGCTGTCACAGCGCTCAGTCGCGCGGTGTCTTGAGGCCGAACCCCAATCACGGGGAGCAAGCGAGCCGACAGGAGCACTCATGAAGCACCGCATCGTCGTCCTCGGTGCCGGCTATGCCGGGTCCTACGTGGCCGGGACCCTGGCCCGTCGGCTGTCCCCGGCGGACACCGAGATCACCGTGGTCAACGCCGAGCCGGACTTCGTCCAGCGGCTGCGGCTGCACCAGCTCGCGGCCGGCCGGGAGATCGAGGCTCCACAGCTCACCGACGTCTTCGCAGGCACGGGAGTACAACTGCGCCTGGCCCGTGTCACCGCGGTCGACCCCGAGCGGCAAGTCGTCGCCGTGGCCGACGCCGACGGCGGCGGCGAGCTCGGCTACGACACGCTTCTCTACGCGCTCGGCAGCCACGGCGCCGACCACGGCGTCCCCGGCGTGGCCGAGCACGCCTTCGACGTCGCCCGTCGGCCCTCCGCGCTGCGCCTGCGCGAGCGCCTGGACAGCCTGGGCAGGCGGGACGAAGGCGGGAGTGTGCTGGTCGTGGGCGACGGGCTGACCGGCATCGAGACCGCCACCGAGATCGCCGAATCCCGGCCCGGCCTATCGGTGACGCTGGTCGCCCGCGGAGAGCTCGGCGCCCCGCTCTCCACCGGAGCCCGCAGCCACCTGCGCCAGGCCTGCGACCGGCTGGGCATCACCGTCCTGGAGCACACCAGCGTCGAAGCCGTCGAGGCGACGCGGGTGCTGTGCGCCGACGGCAAGGTCCTGGCGTCCGACGCGACCGTGTGGACGGCCGGGTTCACGGTCAGCCCCATCGCCGCCGCAGGCGGGCTGGAGGTCACCGAGAGCGGCCGGATCGTCGTCGACCGCACCATGCGGTCGGTCTCGCGCTCGAACGTCTACGCGGTCGGCGACAGCGCCTACGCCGTCGGCGACAACGGTCGGCCGCTGCCGATGTCCTGCGCTTCGGCCGGCTACACCGGCCGACAGGCCACGGACGCGATCGTGGGACGCCTGACGGGCGGCAAGGTCCCGAACACCAAGCTGGAGTACCTGGGCAACCACATCAGCCTCGGGCGGCGGGACGGGATCCTGCAGATGGTCGATGCCGAAGGGCGGGCAAAGCCGAAGTACGTGGGCGGCCGGAAGGCCGCGCGGATCAAGGCGGGCATCGTCAGGATGTCGCTGTGGGGCACCGCGCACCCGACCTTCGGCCTGCCCAAGCGCAAGCGCCGCCTGGCAGCCGCGCCGGATCTGTCCGTCGGGAAGACGGCCCGACCCCATGAAAACGGCGGAGCCACCTTTGGCTGAGAACACCGATGTCGTCGTGCG
>NZ_JAEKKT010000203.1 GCF_019510245.1 Streptomyces sp.
GTCGTGAAGCGGGACGTCAAGGTCGACTGGGCCGGCGCGTTCTTCGTCGCCGCCGCCGTCTCCCTGCTGCTGGTCTGGGTCACCTTCGCCGGTGACAAGTACGACTGGATCTCCTGGCAGACGTACGCGATGATCGGCGGTTCGATCGTCCTCGGCCTGATCTTCGTGCTCGTCGAGTCGAAGGCCAAGGAGCCGATCATCCCGCTGCGGCTGTTCAAGAACCGCACCATCACCCTGGCCTCGCTGGCCTCCCTGTTCGTCGGTGTCGCGATGTTCACCGGCACGGTGTTCTTCAGCCAGTACTTCCAGCTGGCCCGCGACAAGTCCCCGACGATGTCCGGTGTGATGACGATCCCGATGATCGGCGGTCTGTTCATCTCCTCCACCGTCTCCGGCCAGTTCATCACCCGCACCGGCCGCTGGAAGGCGTGGCTGGTCAGCGGTGGCGTCCTGGTGACGGCGGGCCTCGGCCTGCTCGGGACCATCCGCTACGACACGGCGTACTGGAAGATGTCGATCTTCATGGCGCTGCTGGGCCTCGGCATCGGCATGATGATGCAGAACCTCGTGCTCTGCACCCAGAACCAGGTCGCCCCGAGCGACCTCGGCTCGGCCAGCTCCACGGTCACCTTCTTCCGGTCCCTGGGCGGTGCGGTCGGCGTCTCCGCGCTGGGCGCGGTGATGGCCCACCGGATCACGCACTACGTGACGGAGGGCGCCGCCGCCCTCTCCCCCAAGTACCAGGCCGCCCTGGCCGGTTCCAGCTCCTCCAGTGACAGCCTGCCGGACCTGGGCAAGCTGCCCGCGCCGCTGCGCACCCTCATGGAGAGCGCCTACGGGCACGCCATCGCCGACGTCTTCCTGATCGCCGGCGCTCTCGCCGCCCTCGCGTTCCTGGTCAGCCTGTTCATCAAGGAGGTCCCGCTGAAGACCAAGGGCGGGCTCGCCCAGGCCGCCGAGGCGGAGAACGCGGGCAGCCCCCAGACCGTGCCGGCCGCCGTCGCGGCTCCCGTCGCCGCTCCGGTCGAGGAGCAGCAGGTCCCCAGCTGGGCCGCCCCGGTCGTGAGCAGCACCTCGGAGGCCGCGGCCGCGCCGGAGGCCACCCGGCAGTTCGCCGCCGTGGCCACCATCGCGGGTCCCGAGCAGTCGGCGGGCGTCGGCGGTACCCCGGTGCACGGCTTCGTGCGCGGCGCCGAGAGCGCACCGGTCGCGCAGGCCGCGGTCACCCTGATCTCGCTGTCCGGCCGCCAGCTGGGCCGCTCGGTCGCGGGCTTCGACGGTTCCTACCGGCTGGACGCGCCCGGTGCGGGCTCGTACGTGCTGATCGCCTCCGCCGACGGCTACCAGCCGCAGGCCGCCACGGTCGTGGTGGGCGAGGAGCCGGTCCCCTACGACATCCTGCTGAGCGGCACCAGCGGCCTGAGCGGTGTCGTCCGCGGCGCCGGGAGCGCGCTCCCGGTCAAGGACGCGATGGTCATCGTGACCGACGTGCGCGGCGACCTGCTGGCCACCGCGGCCACCGGTGAGCAGGGCGACTTCCGCTTCGGCGAGCTGGTGCCGGGTGTCGTCACGGTCGCGGTGAACGCGGCAGGGTACCGGCCCCGCGCCGTGCCGGTCGAGATCGGCAGCACCGGGGTCACCCGGATCGAGGTCGACCTGGACGCCGGTGCCCAGCTCCAGGGTGTCGTACGGGCCCCGCACGGCCCGCTGGCCGACGCCCGCGTGACCCTCGTGGACGCGGCCGGCAACGTGGTCGGCACGTCCACCACCGGTCCGGACGGCGCGTACGCCTTCGCCGACCTGGACGGCGGCGACTACACCGTGATCGCGACGGGCTACCCGCCGGTCGCCACCGCGCTGACCGTCAGCGGTGCCGGAGTCGACGGCCACGACATCGAGCTCTCCCACCCGGGCGAGTAGTTCGCTCCGGCCCGTGGCGGGCGCGCCCACAAGGAGGCGCCCGCCGCGGGCCGGTCCCATAAGGCCAATTTGTAATCGTTTGACTGTCTGACCAGACGACAGTTCGAGTGTTCGCAGGGAGAAACGGGATGGGACTGACCGCGAGGATCCGTACCCGGGACGGATGGGCCGTGTCGCACGCGGTCGTCACGGTGACCGACATGACCGGCAGCCAGGTGCTGCGCGCCGAGGCCGACGACGAGGGCACGGTGCGCGACCCGAACCCGCTCGCGCCGGGGGCGTACACCGTCATCGTCACGGCGCTGGGCTACGCGCCCGCCGCCTCCAGCGCCATCGTCACCGCGAGCGGCCGCGCCGAGATCGGCACGGTGACGCTGGCGCGGCAGGGCGGCACCGAGCTGCCCCCACCGGGCCCGTGGACGGTCGACCCGGCGCACTCCACCGTGGGCGCGGTCGCCCAGCACCTGGGCATCTCCAGCGTCCGCGGCCGCTTCACGGACTTCAGCGCGGCGATCGAGATCGCCCCCGACGACGTCGCCAAGTCCCGTGTCCAGGCGGTCATCCGCGCCGCCTCCATCGACACCGGCAACGGCATGCGCGACACCCACCTGCGCTCGGCCGACTTCCTCGACGTCGAGCGCCACCCCGAGATCACCTACACCTCGACGGGCCTGACCGCGGCCGGTTCCGACCGCTGGACGGTGCACGGCGAGCTCTCCCTGCGCGGTGTCGTACGACCGGTCGACCTCGCCCTCTCCTACCTCGGCACCGGCGCGGACCCGTGGGGCGGCACCCGCGCCGCGTTCCGCGCGACGACGGAGCTGCACCGCGAGGACTTCGCCATGAACTACAACCAGGTCGTCCAGGCGGGCATCGCCGCCATCGGTACCACCCTCAAGATCGAGCTGGACATCCAGGCGGTCCAGGGCGAGTCGCTGCCCCAGGCGTGAACCTGAGCCCCACAGGGACAGGCTGAACGGCCCCCGCGCCCCTAGGCTGGCGCCATGGCACCGAACATCGCGACGAACACCACCGTCTCCCTCGACGAACTGCTGGACTTCGTACGGCCCCGCCACCGCGCGATCCTGCTCACCCGGCGCGCCGACGGCAGCCCGCAGGGCTCGCCGCTGACCTGCGGGGTCGACGACTCCGGGCGCATCGTCGTCTCCACGTACCCCGAACGGGCCAAGACGCGGAACGCCAAGCGGGACGAGCGGGTGAGCCTGCTCGTCCTGAGCGACGACTGGGACGGGCCCTGGGTGCAGGTGGACGGACGCGCCGAGGTGATCGACTCCCCCGACTCGGTGGAGCCCCTGGTGGAGTACTACCGGAACATCGCCGGAGAGCATCCCGACTGGGACGAGTACCGGGCGGCGATGGTGAAGCAGGGGAAGTCGATCATCCGGGTGACGCCGGAGAAGTGGGGGCCGGTGGCCACCGGTGGCTTCCCGGCGCGGTTGGCCTCGCCGGACGCGTAGCGGGGCCGCCGGGCGCCCGCGTCGTGGTGGGCGGCGAAGGGGCCGCGCCCGGGAGTGCGGCGGGCACGGGGCAGACGAGGTGACTGCGGGCGGCGCGGGTCCGGGCTCCAGTTCTTCGGCCCGGATCGACGGACCTGCTCAGGCGCCCTTCGCCACCATCGCCTCGATGCCGGCGATCAGCAGATCCAGCGCGAACGTGAAGTCCCGGTCCAGCATCTCGGCGACCGTGTCGCCGCCCCTCGCGGCCATGAGGTCCCTGGACTCCTCGATCATCCGTGCTGCCGCCGGGGCCTCGGTCGCCGCGTGCATCGCGGTGTGGAAGTACTCGTCCTCGGTCATGCCGGCCGCCGCCACGCGCTCGGCGAAGCGGCCCTCGATCGTGCCGTAGCCGTAGACGAACTGGAAGACGGCCGAGATCGCGCCACGCCGTGGGCGGGCAGGCCGGCGCGGCGGACCACCTGCTGGACCACCCGGGAGAAGGCGAGCCAGTGGGGGCCGATGTTGAGGTAGCGGCCGGCCAGCGGGGAGAGCCAGGGGTGGCGGGCCAGCAGGGCGCGGTACTCCGTGGCCAGCGCCCGCAGTTGCTCCCGCCAGTCGCCGGCGGCGGCATCGGGCAGGGTCAGCTCGCCGAAGGCCGCGTCCAGGGCGAGTTCGAGCAGGTCGTCCTTGGTGTCGACGTACCAGTACACGGACATGGCGGTCACGTTGAGCTCGGCTGCCAGCCGCCGCATGGAGAACCTGTCGAGCCCGTCGGCGTCGAGGAGCCGGACGGTGACGGAGGTGATCCTGGCCCGGTCGAGCCCGGACGGCTGCCCGCCACGGCCGCCGCGGCGGTCCTTCTCCTCGAGCCACACACTGGTGCGCGCCATGAGCGACCTCCTCCTCCACGATCACTTCTCGAAATGCTAGAACTCCGGCGCCCCTTCGAGGTCGCGGGAGGTGGAGCGACCAGCCACGACGAGCCCGTACTCGCCGATGGAGATGTACCCCCTCCCCTTCGGGGGGCATTCGGGCCGGGGACGATCGCGCCGTCTGCGGGGGTACGGCAAAGGGCGGTGACCGCGGAGGTCGCCGCCCTTGCGCCGCTGTTCAGGAGTCCGTCAGCCGGTGCTCGCCTTCTGTGTGAGGTCGTAGAAGGTGGACGAACCCACCGTCACCTTCTTGAAGTTCTTCTCGACCCAGGAGGAGATCTGCGAGGACGTGCCGCTGCTGCTGCCGCCCATCATGCCGCCGCCGGTGCCGGAGGAGATGAAGTAGTGGATCTTTCCTTCGGCCACGTACTTCTTGAACTGGGCGAGCGTCGGGGACGGGTCGGTGCCGTTGAAGCCGCCGATCGCCATCACCGCGTCGCCGGTGGAGAGCTGGTAACTCGCCGCGTTCTGGGCGCCGACGGCCGCCGCGACCCAGGTGTACCGGGAGGAGTTCTTCTGCAGCAGCGCCTTGGCCGCGGAGGAGACGGTCGCGCCGTTCAGCAGACCGCCGACGCCACCGCCCATACCGCCGCCCATGCCGCCCTCGGCCGTCCGGCCGCCCGGGAAACCCCCGGTGCCGTTCTGGCCCTGTGTGCTGCCGTTGCCGCCCTGCTGGTTCTGGCCGAAGCCGCCGCCACCGCCCATACCGCCGCCGGTGCCGCCGGTGCCGCCCGGGAAACCCCCGGTGCCGTTCTGGCCCTGGCCCTGCGTGGTGCCGTTGCCGCCCTGCTGGTTCTGGCCGAAACCGCCACCGCCCGTGCCGCCGAAGCCGCCCCGGCCGCCGCCGGGACCGCCACCGCCGCCGAACCCCATCATGCCGGCGCCCGCCGGGCCGGCCGTCGGGATGGAGCCGGTGTGCGCGGAGTTCACCGTGCTCAGGGTGTACGCCGTCGGGCCCGCCAGCGCGGCCAGCAGGCCGACCGCGGCCGCGCCGAGGGCGAGCTGCCGCGAGATCCGGCCCGCGAAGACCAGGCCCAGCGCGGCGGCCAGACCGCCGATCAGGACCAGGTACTTCAGCCAGGGCAAGTAGGTGGAGGTGCGGTTGAGGAGGACGTAGCCCCAGACCGCGGCCGAGACCACGGCGGCGGCGAGGGTGATCGACGCCCACAGCTCGGCGCGCTTCTCCCACAGCAGCCCCGCGCCCATGCCGACCACCGCGGCGATGTAGGGGGCGAGGGCGACCGTGTAGTACTGGTGGAAGATGCCGGCCATGTAGCTGAACACGACCATGGTCATCAGCAGCGAGCCGCCCCAGACCAGGAACGAGGCCCGGGTCACCGAGGTCCGCCTCAGCTTGAGGGTCGCCACCAGACCGGCGGCCAGGAGGATCAGCGCGGCCGGGATCAGCCAGGAGATCTGGCTGCCGATCTCGGAGTTGAACATCCGGTCCCAGCCGGTCTCGCCCCACTGGCCCGAGCCGGTGCCGCCGCCACCGCCGCCGACGCTGCCGGTCTCGTCGCCGCTGATGCGGCCGAGGCCGTTGTAGCCGAAGGTCAGCGACAGGAAGCTGTTGTCCTGGGAGCCGCCGATGTAGGGGCGGGAGGACGCCGGCCACAGCTCGACGATCGCCACCCACCAGCCGCCGGAGACGACCAGCGCGCCGGTCGCCAGGGCCAGCTGCCCGAGCCGCTTCCTCCAGGTGTGCGGGCCGACGGCCGCGTACACGAACGCCAGCGCCGGCAGGATCAGGAACGCCTGGAGCGTCTTGGCGAGGAAGGCGAAGCCGATCGCCACGCCCGCCCACACCAGCCACCTGGTACGCCCGTCCTCAACGGCCCGGACCACGAAGTAGCAGGCCAGCGCCATCAGCAGGGCCAGCATGGCGTCCGGGTTGTTGAACCGGAACATCAGCGCCGCGACGGGGGTGAGCGCGAGCACGGCGCCCGCGATCAGGCCGGCCGCGGGGCTGAACCGGCGGCGCACGGAGGCGTAGACGACCGCGACCGTGCCGACGCCCATGAGGACCTCGGGGCCGAGGACCGTCCAGGAGTTCAGGCCGAAGATCCGGGCCGCGATCTCCATCGGCCACATGAACGCCGAGGGCTTGTCGACGGTGATCGCGTTGCCCGCGTCCAGCGAGCCGAAGAACATCGCCTTCCAGCTCTTGGTGCCGGCCTGGACGGCGGCCGAGTAGAAGGAGTTGGAGTAGCCGTTGACGCTCAGGTTGTAGAAGTACAGCACCGCGGTGGCGACCAGCAGGCCGAGGAAGGCCGGGCGCACCCAGCGGGGGTCCTCGGGGCGGCCGCGCCACAGTCTCCGTACGAAGGGCTGCTTCGGCTCACCCGCCCCCGGTGCCGGAGCCGGCCCGACGGCCTGGACGTCCGGCGCGTGCTGCGGCGGCGGGGGAGCCGTGGGGGGCGCGGTCGGGGGCGGGCCCCACTGGGTCGGGTGGTCGGTGTCGGTGCTCATCGGGGGTCCCCCGGCTCGGTGTCGTGGGGGCGCACCGGCTGCAACTGCATGGTGGCGTCCCTCCAGGTGCCGTCCGCGGCTTCACCGGCGCGGAACTGGGTGGTCGTGGTGCCGTTCGGGGCGTACGTCGGGTGCGCGGGACGCTGCGGGAGCGGGCCCTGCGGCTGGTACGGCTGCCGGTACGGCTGGTGTCCGCCGGTCGGGTACGTCGGGGACGACGGGTTGTGCCGGACCACCACCGTCGGCTCCTGCGGGCCGGTGCCGTCGCGGTCCGGGAAGACCCAGGCGCGGAAGAGGAGGAAGCGCAGCACGGTCGCCGCGAGGTTGGCGGCGATCAGCACCGCCAGCTCGGTGGAGTGCGAGGGGTCGCTGCTCGCCGCGTTCAGTGCGGCGAGGGAGCCACTGGTGAGCGCGAGGCCGATACCGAAGACGACCAGGCCCTGCGCCTGGTGCCGGACCGCCCCGCCCCGGCCGCGCACCCCGAACGTCAGACGCCGGTTGGCGGCCGTGTTCGCCACCGCCGACACCAGCAGCGCGAGGGCGTTGGCGATCTGCGAGCCGGAGAACTCCCGGAAGAGGCTGTAGAGGACGAGGTAGAAGAGGGTCGACAGGCCGCCGACCACGCAGAACCCGACGAGCTGCCGGGCCAGGCCCTTCGGCACGTCCTGGACGTCGCGGTCGCGCGGGTCGTCGCCGAACGGCCGGGTGAGCCGGTCCAGCGGCAGCCCGCCGGTCGCCAGCGCCTTGCCCACCCGCCACACGCCCTTGAGGTCGTCGGTCGCCGTCTTCACGATGTGCACGGTCGAGTCGGGGTCGTCGACCCAGTCGACGGGCACCTCGTGGATCCGCAGCCCCGCGCGCTCGGCGAGCACCAGCATCTCGGTGTCGAAGAACCAGCCGGTGTCCTCGATGAGCGGCAGCAGCACCTGCGCGACGTCGCGCCGGATCGCCTTGAAACCGCACTGCGCGTCCGAGAAGCGGGCCTGCAGCGAACCGCGCAGGATCAGGTTGTAGGTGCGGCTGATGAACTCCCGCTTGGCGCCGCGCACCACGCGCGACGAGCGGGCCAGCCGGGACCCGATCGCCAGGTCCGAGTGGCCGGAGATGAGCGGCGCCACCAGCGGCAGCAGCGCGTTCAGGTCGGTCGACAGGTCGACGTCCATGTACGCGAGGATCGGCGCGTCCGAGGCCGACCAGACGGTCCGCAGCGCACGGCCGCGGCCCTTCTGCTCCAGCCGGAACGACTTCACCTCGGCGATCTCCGCCTCCAGCTGCTTCGCCACCTGGGGCGTGGTGTCCGTGGACGCGTTGTCCGCGATGGTGATGCGGTACGCGTACGGAAACGTTCGCTTGAGGTGGTCATGCAGTCTGAGGACGCATGGGCCGAGGTCCTTCTCCTCGTTGTAGACGGGGATCACTACGTCCAGGACAGGCGTACCGGCGTTACCGGCCGGGAGGTGCTCCCGCGCCGGCAGGGTGCCGGGAGAAGAGTCGGTTCGCATGGCACCGACTCTCGTCAAGCGCCCTGTTCCACCCATGTGGTGGCACTGTGCTGTGCCTGTGAGTGCGATTGCCAGTTGGTTTCGGGGGACGGCTGGGGAGCAGCCGGGGCCAGCGCGGGCAGATAGAGGGTGAACACCGTACGGCCGGGAACGCTGTCCACGGTGACGGCGCCGCCGTGTGCGGTCGCCACGGCCTGCACGATGGCGAGCCCGAGGCCGGTGGAGCCCGTGGCCCGCGACCGCGCGGAGTCGCCGCGCGCGAACCGTTCGAAGACGTGCGGCAGCAGGTCCGGCGGGATGCCCTGCCCGTTGTCCTCGACGTCCACGCACATCCACGGCCCGCGACGCTGGATCCGGGCGGTGACCGTGGTACCCGGCGGGGTGTGCTTGCGCGCGTTGCCGAGCAGATTGATCAGCACCTGCTGGATCCGGGCCGCGTCGGCGGCGACCAGCGCCGGCTCGTCGGGCAGGTCGAGGCGCCAGTTGTGGTCCATGCCGGCGGCGCGGGTGTCGCTGATCGTGTCGACGACGAGCGGGATGAGGTCGGTGTGCTCGAACTGCAGCGGCCGCCCCGCGTCGAGCCGGGCGAGCAGCAGCAGGTCCTCCACGAGGACGGTCATCCGCCCGGCCTCGGACTCGATACGGCCGAGGGCGTGCCGGGTGTCGGGCCCGACCTGCTCCCTGCCCCGCCGGGTCAGCTCGGCGTAGCCGCGGATGGAGGCGAGCGGGGTCCTGAGCTCGTGACTGGCGTCGGCGACGAACTGCCGTACCCGCATCTCGCTCTGCTGGCGGGCGTGCAGGGCGCCGTGCACGTGGTTGAGCATCCGGTTGAGCGCGGAGCCGACCTGGCCGACCTCGGTGTGCGGGTCGCACTCGGTGTCCGGCACCCGCTCGCTGAGGTTCACCTCGCCGGAGTGCAGCGGGAGTTCGGAGACGCGGGTGGCGGTGGCTGCGACCCGGCGGAGGGGGCGGGTGGCGACGTTGACCATCACGGTGCCGGCCAGGGCGGCGGCGATGAGACCGGAGACGGTGAGGCTGATCTCGACGATGATCAGGGTGTTGATGGTGCTGTCGACGTCGGCGGTCGGGATGCCGACGTAGTAGCCGCTGGTGCCGTTGCTCGCGTACTTGACGAGGTACGTGCCGAGGCCGGGCATCTCCACGCTGTGGACGCCCTGGTCCTGGGAGACGGAGTTGAGCACCTTGAGCTGGGCATCCGTGAGCGGCTTGGCACTCATCGAGAAGTCGTCGCTGGACTTCACGCCCCGCTCCGAGTCGGTGATGGCCCCGTCCACGACCTTGGCCGCGACGGTGCCGTCCGGCTGCGGGCCCTTCACGAAGTCGGAGAGGTAGGTCGTGCCGTCGGCGTTCTGGTCCTGACTGGGCCCAGCGCTGTTGGTCTTGAGCCGGCTGCCGGGCGGGCCGCCGAAGTCGCGGGGCGCCACACGCGCCGCGACCTCGCCCAGCTTGCCTTCCAACTGCCCGTACAGGTGGTCCCGCAGCACGAGGGTGGTGACCGTCCCGATCACCGCGCAGACCACGGCGATCAGGGTCACGGACACGACGACGAGCCGGGTCCGCAGGGTGCGCGGTTTTCCCGCTCGTCGCTTCTGCGTACGCGGCCGTCGTCGCCCGCTCATGAGGCGGCTGGCTTGATCAGGTATCCGGCGCCACGCCGAGTGTGGATCATCGGCTCCCGGCCGGCGTCGATCTTCCGCCGCAGGTAAGAGATGTAGAGCTCGACCACGTTGGCCTGGCCGCCGAAGTCGTACGACCACACGCGGTCCAGGATCTGGGCCTTGCTGAGCACCCGCCGCGGGTTGCGCATCAGGAAGCGCAGCAGCTCGAACTCGGTTGCGGTGAGGTGGATCGACGCCCCGGCCCGCGAGACCTCGTGGCTGTCCTCGTCAAGGGTGAGATCGCCGACGACGAGCACGGAGTCGGACCGCCGGTCGGCCGCACCGGAGCGGCGGATGAGTCCGCGCAGCCGGGCCACGACCTCTTCGAGGCTGAAGGGTTTGGTGACGTAGTCGTCGCCGCCGGCCGTGAGACCCGCGATCCGGTCCTCGACCGCGTCCTTCGCGGTCAGGAACAGCACCGGCACGTCCGGCAGTTCGCGCCGCAGGCGCCCCAGCACGGTGAGGCCGTCCATGTCGGGCAGCATCATGTCGAGGACGACGGCGTCGGGGCGGAACTCCCGGGCGGTCTGTATGGCACCCTGGCCGTCGCCCGCACTCCTGATCTGCCAGCCCTCGTAACGGAGGGCCATGGAAAGGAGTTCGGTGATCGACAGCTCGTCGTCCACCACAAGCACTCGGACGGGGCTCCCGTCCGGCCTCAGCAGTTCGGTGCGCCCCTGGGGCGAGGTCGTGGTCATGGTGGACACCATGTCGGGACCCTCTGAGAACACGCTTTCAGTAATCTGTGTTTTCCCTGAGAAACACACAGGCGCCTCTCAGGGAACGCCTGGGAATCCCCTCGCGTGTGCATGGACTCGTGACCGCGCTCGCGCCGGGCTGTGCGGAACATGTCCCTCCGCGGCACTCCCCGCACCGTTCATGAAGTGCCGATGAACCGCTGATGTGAGCGTATCGCCCCGGAGCGGGTCCCGCGCGGTGAGGCTCCCCGGAGTCAGAAGAGCCCGTCCTGGGGTGCCGCGAACTCCCTTACGGGCACCGTGACTTGCCCTTCCTCCCCGACCCGGGCGGCGGTCAGTTCCCACCCGGGCAACAGGCGCGTGTCGAGGACGACGACACCGCGCCGGGTGGCGAGATGCAGATCCGGCCCGGCCGCCGCGACCAGCTCACCGCTCACCACGCCGCCCGGCACCAGCTCGGCCACCTCGCCGGCGGCGGCCACCCCGTCGAGTGCGAACGCCCGCAGGTGGTCGACGACTTGGCACGGCTCGGGGACGAGCGACTCGGGCCAGCCGCCGAGCGCGACGGCAAGCGCGTGCAGTGCCTCGACCTCGGCCGCCCGCTCGGCCCGGGCGGCCGGCAGCAGGGCGCGTACGACGCGTTTGTCGCCGTACGGGATCCGGTCCGGCACCCGGAGCGCGGCCCGCAACAGCTCCTCGGCCCGCCGGGCGGCCATCAGGGGTCCGGCACCCAGCCAGCTGAAGCACACGGCCCCCTGCTCCAGCAGCCGAGCCGAACCCCTCTCGACCGCCGTGATCCCCACCTTGACCATGCCGGGCCCGAACCACGCCAGATACACGTGGTACGGCCGGGGATCGTCGGCGACGGTGTCGGCGGCCACGGAGTGCGCCCGGTCCAGCCGCGCGCACTCCTCGCACCGGGCACCGGTACTCCTGCCGGACACGGGTGTCCGGGTCGGACAGGCATGCCCGCGCGCGCCCACGCACTCGCGCACTCCCCCTTCGGCGACCCGGAAGGCCACCCGCTTGCCCCGGGCGAGCGGACTGTGCCGCCCGCCGCTCCACCGCAGCACGGGTCCGTCTTCGGACCACCGCAGCCCCGAGCATTTCCACACCTGTGCCATCACTCGCGAGGGTAGAGGGCGGCACTGACAACGGCCCGGGGCGGCCGAGCCGTGGCCCTCGGTCCCTCCCGGTCAGCCGCCGGTCTCCGCGGCCGCCGGCTCCGCCTCACCGACGGCGGACACCGGCCGCAGCTCGGATGCGGTACGCCGTCCCCGGCCCGCCAGCCGGCACGACACGCATCCGGGGTGGCCGTCGCGGGCGCCGGTGTCCCGCGCCCTGAGGGGCCACTGCGCCCGGCGCCGCGGTCCCGGCGGCTTGCCCCACCCCGCGAGATGCAGATACCAGGTCACCAGAACGCTCACGGCACACACCGCGAGCCCCGCGATCAGGGCGGCGGCCGAAACCGTACACACGCCCAGCCCCAGCAGACCGCTTCCGACCGTCGCGATCGCGGTACCGGTCCACCCTGCCACCGTGTGGCCTTCGTCGTGCTGACTCACGTACCCGTCTCCCCTTCGTAGGCAGCGGAAACACCCAGTCCGACGTAAGGGACTAGACTCCCTCACGGAGTGAGAAATTTACCCCCCATACCTCTCACGCGCTAAGGGAATCTTCGGATCTCCGGGAAACGGACCAACCATGCACGGCAAGCCGCGACCGCCCGCGGACCCGGTCCTGGCGTTGTCCGCCATGGACCACCTCATCGCGGCCCATGTGATCGGCCAGCAGGAGCTGGCCCGGCGGCTCGGGGTGAACGTCACGGACCTCACCTGCTTCGCTTTCGTCCTGGAGGCAGGGGCCGACCTGCTGACCGCGGGCGACCTGGCCGCCCGCGCCCACGTGACGACCGGTGCGGTGACGGGCATCCTCAACCGCCTCGAACGCGCGGGGTACGTCACCCGCCGCCCCGACCCCGACGACCGCCGCCGGGTCCGCGTCGCCGCGGTACCGGAAGCCGTCACCCGCGTCGAGGCGGTCTACGCCGGCCACTACGCCCGCCTCACCGAACTGTTCGCCGACTACACCGCCGACGAACTCGCCATCCTCACCGACTGGTTCACCCGCGCGACCACCCTCGCCCACGAATACCTGGAGAAGCTCAACGGGAACGACTCCGCGGAGCCCTGCTGATTGCAGCCGGACTCCGGCAGGAATTCTGGGGCTGTACGGGGGAAAAGGGGGACGCCGCAGCGTGCCTAGTAATCGTCCGACACCTACCGTTCGTCATCCTGTCCGTTAAAGCCCGAGATTCGGCATCAGGACGACGAAAGGTCGGTCGATTGAAGCTCGCCAAGCGTTTCGCCACGATCAGCGCCGCCGTGACGGCGGCGGTTGTCTTCGGCGCCGGCGGCGCCCAGGCCCAGAGCGGCGGGGGTCTCCTGTCCCTCCTGAGCGACATTCCGCTCCTGGGGCTGGCCGGACAGGACGGTACCTCGACCGGAGCCCAGACCACCAATAACAACAACAATAACAACAACAACGGGGGCGGTCCGAACAATAATAATAACAACAATGGGGGTGGCACGAACAACAACAATAACAACAACAACGGCGACAGCCAGACGCAGGGCAACACGACTGGCCTCCTTCCACTCCTGGGCAAGTCGCTCGTCAACTTCCAGGTCTGCTACCCGAAGGGGCAGGTCGGGTCGAGCAATACGCTGACCGGAAACCAGAACATCAACTGCCACCAGAACTGAGGCACCGCCTCACAGAACAGCCCGGCGACCGAGTGACCCTTCACCGGCCGCCGAGCTGCAAAGTTCAGCCGTTGTTGTTATTGTTGTTATTGTTCCCACCTCCGCCGTTATTGTTGTTATTGTTGTTGTTGTTCCCACCCCCACCGTTATTATTGTTGTTATTGTTGTTGTTTCCGCCTCCGCCGTTGTTGTTATTGTTATTGTTGTTGTTCGCACCTCCGCCGTTGTTGTTGTTATTGTTGTTGTTGTTCGCACCTCCGCCGTTGTTGTTGTTATTGTTGTTGTTGTTCGCACCCCTGCCGTTGTTGTTGTTGTTGTTGTTGTTATTGTTGTTGTGGCGCCCACCCTTGTGGTGACTGTTGTTGTTGTTATTGTTGTTGTTGTTTCCGCCTCCGCCGTTGTTGTTATTGTTGTTGTTGTTGTTCGCGCCTCCGTTGTCACTGGGCGCCATCACGTGCGCGACTGTCGGCGTCGGGGCCGCGAAGGCGGCGGAGGGGGCGAGGGCGCCTCCTGCGGCCAGAGCAGCCGACGCGGTCAGCACCGCTGTACGCTTTGCGATCTTCTTGAGCATGATGATCCCTTTTCGATGTGTACGGATCGGGCCGATTTTCCTGTCCGTTAGACCTGCCGACTCAATTGAGCACGCCAATTCGGCCCCGGAGACGCTGGTTTGAGCCGCATAAACCGGGAAATCCGGTAGCGGGACTCTTTCGCCAGCATGCCCCTGCCGTACTCGGGGCACATCGGGTGGACACCCCAAGTTCCAGCCGCCGCACCCCACATCCCAGTGCGGAATTGCCCACAGCACCCCACCTGCCCACCCTTCCCGATCGGTCTGGATCTTTTGCGCGGCTCCGGCCACGGAGGGAAAATGGCTGATGATGGACCTGCTAGAGCGAGAGGCCGTACTCCAGGACCTCACCGGTCACCTGCAGGAAGCGGTGACCGGCCCTGGACGACTGGCCCTTGTGCGCGGCGAGGCCGGCATCGGCAAGACCAGCGTCGTCAACCGCCTGGCCCAACTGGCCGATCCCCGGATCCGGATCCTGGTGGGCGCCTGTGACCCGCTGGCCACGCCCCGCCCCCTGGGCCCTCTGACAGACCTGGCTCCGCGCCTGGGCCAGACGGTGCGGACCGCGCTGACCGGGGCGCTGGCGGGGACCTGCCGGTCCGGGGAGGTCTTCGACTGTCTGCTCGCCGATCTGAGCTCCTGCCCCAGCCTGCTGGTGGTGGAGGACGTCCACTGGGCCGACGAGGCCACGACGGACCTGCTGCGATATCTGGCCCGGCGCCTGCCGAGCGTTCCGGCGCTGGTGGTGGCCACCTATCGCGACGACGAGATCGGCCGTACCCACGACGTGACCGCACTCCTGGGCACGCTGGCCGGGTATCCGTGGGTACACCGCCACGACCTGGCCCCGCTGAGCCGTCGGGCCGTGGCCCGGCTGGCCGGCGGGCACCCCGTGGACGCCGAACAGCTCTACCACGTCTCCGCCGGCAACCCGTTCATCGTCACCGAGATCCTGGCCGCCCCCGGGGAGGCCATCCCCGCCACGGTGCGCGAGGCCGCGGCGGGCCGCCTGGCCGGACTGTCGGCCGCGGCCCGCGAGGTCGTCGACGTGCTGGCGGTCCTGGGGCGCCGGGTCCCGCTTCCACTGCTGGCCGGCATGGTGCCGGCCCCGGAGGAGGCGCTCGACGAGGCGGTGGCCGGCGGAATCGTGCGGACCGACGGGCAGGTGGCCGAGTTCCGCCATGAGCTGACCCGGCTGACGGTGCTGGAATCCGTCCCGGCCGCCTACCGGCTGCGGACGCACCAGCAGGTGCTGGCCGCGATGCGGTCCCGGCCGGTCGTCGCCGACGATCTGGCGCTCCTGGCCGACCACGCCGAGGGCGCCGGGGATCCCGTCGCCGTCCTGGAGTACGCGCCCGCCGCGGCCGCCCATGCCGCCGCGCTGGGCGCGCACCGGGAGGCGGCCGCCCAGTACGCCCGCGCTCTGCGGTACGCCGACCTTCTGCCGCTCGACCGGAGGACCTCCCTGCTGGAGGGCCACTCACAGGCCTGTCTGCTGTCCAGCTGGCTGGACGAGGGGATCGCCTCCCGCCGCAAGGCGGTGAAGCTGCGCCGCGCCCTGGGCGACCGGCTGCGCGAGGGCGAGGACCTGCGCTGGCTGTCGTGCTGGCTGTGGCCGTTCGGGCGGACCGTCGAGGCCGGACGGACCGGCCTCGACGCGGTGCGGGTGCTCGAAGGGCTGGGGCCGAGCCGGGAGTTGGCCCGGGCGTACCTGAACCTCTGCCAGCTGGCCTGCTACGAGCACGAGGAAGTGCGGGTGACCGCCTCCTACGCCGAGCAGGCGATCGCTCTGGGCGAGCGCTTCGGCGACGCGGGGGTGGTCGTGCAGGCCCGTTTCCATGCGGCGGCGGCAGCCATGCTGAGCGGGGGGTCCGGCTGGGAGGAGTGCGAACAGGCGGTGGCCAGCGCGATGGCGCAGGACCTGCCGGAGGACGCGGGCTTCCTGGCGCTCATCATGTGCTGGTTCGCGGCCCTGCAACGCGATGCCGCCCGGACGGCCGCGGCCGTGGACCGGTCGGAGGCCTACTGCCTCGATCACGATCTGCTGTCCTACCTGCTGTGCACGAGGGCCTGGGGCAGCTGGGGGCTCCTGAGCCGGGGCTCGTGGGCCCAGGCCGCCGACGCCGCGCAGGAGGTCCTCTCCCATCCCAGCTCGCCACCGGTCGTCGAGGCCCTGGCCCTGACCGTCCTGGGTCTGGTGCGGGCCCGCCAGGGCAGGGCCCGGGCGTGGCCGCTGCTGGAGCAGGCGGCGGGCCTGGTCGACTCGGGCTGCCTGCTGGACACGGGACTGGGGTGGGAGGCCCGGGTCGAGACGGCCTGGCTGGCCGGCGACCACGAGCTGGCGCGGACCGAGGCACAACGCGGCCTGGACGCCCTGGCGGAGCGCAGCCATCCCTGGCTGTCCGGGCCCCTGGCCTGCTGGCTCGGCCGCCTCGGAGGAGCACCCCCGCAGGTGCCCGGGGCCGGACCCTACGCCCTGGAACTGGCCGGCGACTGGGCCGGCGCCGCCGCCCAGTGGGACAGGCTCGGCTGCCCCTACCAGGCCGCGCTCGCCCGCCTGTCCGGCGACGCGCCGGCGCTGCGCCAGGCTCTGGCCGCCTTCGAGGCCCTCGACGCCCGGCCGGTCGTGGCACGTACCCGCGCCGTGATGCGCGCCCGCGGTGTCCGCCCGGCCCGGCGAGGCCCGCGGGCGGCCACCCGGGCCAATCCGTACGGGCTGACCATCCGGGAGATGGACGTCCTCAAGCTGCTGCACGAGGGCCTGTCGGACGCCGAGATCGCCGCCCGTCTCTACATCACGCCCAAGACCGCCGGGCACCACGTGGGCGCGGTCCTGGCCAAGCTCGGCGTCCACTCCCGTCAGGAAGCCGCCCGTAGACTCCACGATTCGAAACGCTGACAAGTCTCCTCGAAAGGGGTGGACGAGAATGCGGAGAGCAACCCTTTTGAACGCCGGCCTTGTGGTCGCGGTCTGCTGCTGTACAGCGCTCCTCCCGGCGCAGGAATCGCGGGCCGAACGGTGCTATGCGGCACACCGCAGTCCGAACGTGATCGTGTGCTACCGGGATTCGTGGAAGGCCGAGTACAGACACGGCGACGTGGTCTACGTCCCCATACTCGTCCAGGTGCCCACGCCGGCCCACCCGCCCTCCGTGACGATCGTCGACAGCCTGGACGACATCCACCCGTCGGCGGCCTGACCCCGGACGCCGGGAACCGGGCCGGCCGGCGCCCCGGGGCCGGACCGGCCTACGCGCCGGGAGGGCGGAAGCCGACCTGCCGGCGGGCGGCCTCGTCGATCTCGTCGAGGGTGAGGAGGGGCGTGGCCCGGGTGCGGAGCGCGCCGCTGGCCTTGACGCTCAGGCTGACGGCGGCCATGGAGACCGCGTCGGGGAAGTCGAGGATGCACACGAAGTCGTCCTCTCCGAAGGCGAAGTACATGGCCTCGACAGTCCCCCCGAGGCCCGCGACGACCTGCTCGACGGCGGCCCGGCGGCCACTCGCGCCTTCCTTGAGCAAGCCCTTCGTCCCTTCGGGCGTGTAGGTGGCCTGGATGAGGAACTTCGGCATGGGGTACTCCCTGCACGTGCGGGGTCCGGTACGCACCATGGCCTTCCCGCCGCCACGGCGCGGGCCGATCAGCGAACGGCTGGATTCACCCGTAAGACACACAACGCGAAAGGCCCCGGATCTCTCCGGGGCCTTTCGCCTGTGTGCACTCGGCAGGATTCGAACCTGCAACCTTCTGATCCGTAGTCAGATGCTCTATCCGTTAAGCTACGAGTGCTTGTTGTTCTGTTTTCCTGTCCTCGCTCCCGGCCCTTCCGGCCCGCTCGCGGCGACAGGAAGAACATTACATGACTGCCGCCGCCATGTGAAATCCGTTAGGCGCACCCGTTGTGAGCTGCGGAAACGCCGTATCGGGCGGGTTGCAGGGAGGGCGGCCGGGCCGGGGGCGGGAGGGGCGTGTGCCGTCCGGCCGGGGGGTGGGTTCGCGGCGGCGGGGGCCGTGAACGCGAATCAGGGAGCCCAGACCGAAACGGTTGGACTCCCTGAGTCAGGTGCGGAGGCGGAGGGATTTGAACCCTCGATGGGCTTTAAGGCCCAAACCGCACGCGAGTGGTGCGTGCAGATGATGACACAGTCGAGCGTGCTGTCACCAATCGGCTCCCACGGTACTAGGCAGCCGGGCCACAGGGCAAAGCCCTTCCCTCCGGCCGGGGCGCCGCGCAACGTCCGGGCGGGGCGCGCGTTGGGCAGGGTATGTCGCACTTCGCCGCGCGGGGCGCCCTCGGGGCCGTCGCCGCCGTCCTCGGGTCCGTCCCCGCCCTGCCCGCCTCCGCCGCCGTCGCGGACGACCACCTCACCGTCACCGTGCTCCACGCCGGGGCCGGGCGGGACGGGACGTACGAGCTGTCCTGTCACCCCGGCGCCGGCAGTCACCCGGACGTGGCCGGGGCCTGCCGGGTGCTGGACCGGAACACGCGCTGGGGCCGGGACACCTTCGCGCCGGTCGCCCCCGGCACCGCCTGCACCATGCTCTACGGCGGCCCGGCCACCGCCCATGTCACCGGGACCTGGGCCGGCCGCCCGGTCGACGCCACGTACGACCGCAGCGACGGCTGCGAGATCGGGCGCTGGGACCGGATGGTTCCGCTGCTGCCCGGCCTCGGCACACCAGGTGATCTCGGCTGACGGACAGGCCTGGTCCCGACTGCCGGACAGAGCCCGTCCCAAGGGCACGCACAGGCGTTTCACGGGCGCGGCCCCGCTTCCGTAAAGGGTCCGCGAAGGTATGGCGGAGGTGAGGCGTGTCGGTCACATGTTCGCCGTCACTTCGTCGTGCGACCTCCCTCTCATCCGGCGTCGCGAGCGCAACCGGTGCCTTTAGACTCCCTCGCGTGACACGCCGCGGGCCGGTTGGCAAGATGGCCCGAGCGGTCGGCAAGGTGCGGTAACAGGGAGGAAGCGTCTCGTGAGCAGCAGGCCATCCCGAGGCGCTGCTCGCCTCGCAGCCATACTGGACGCGCTGCCGGATGCGTTGGTGCTGGTCAACGCCAACGGCACCGTCGTCAACGCGAACACCATCGCCCTGGAGGCCTTCGAGGCGCCGGGCACCGCGCTGGTGGGACGCGGGCTGCTCGATCTGCTCCCGCAGTTCGACTCCCGGCTGATCCCGGGCTCGATGCGGCGGCCCGACCACATGGATCCCCGTGGCCGGACGAAGCCCACGCGGATGATCGCGCGGCGCACCGACGGGACCGAGTTCCCGGTCGAGGTCACCAGCGCCAACCTGGAGAACGGGCAGCAGGCGTACGACGGTTACGGCTACAGCGGCGACGAGCTGCTGATGCTCGTGGTCCGCGACCTGACCGGCACCGTGGACACCGAGGCCGAGCTGGCCCGCTCGCAGCGGCAGACCGAGATGATCCTGCGGGCGGCGAGCGAGGGTGTCGTGGGGACGGACACCGACGGGCGGATCGTCCTCGTGAACCCGGCCGCCGCCCAGATACTGGGATACCGGGCCGGTGAACTCGGCGGCAAGGAGCTGCACGACCTCGTGCTGCACTCGCGCGCCGACGGCTCCCCCTTCCCGTACGCCGAGTCACCGCTCGCCGACACCCTGCGCTCCGGGCGCAAGCACCGGGTGCGTGGGCAGGTTCTGTGGGCCAACGGCGACAAGAAGGTGCCGGTCGACCTGACCACCGCACCGGTGCGCGACGGCGACCAGCTGGTCGGCGCCGTGATGACGTTCACCGACCGGCGGCCGTACGACTCCGTCGTCGACGAGAAGACCGCCCAGGAGAAGGCGCACGCCGACGAGCTGGAGCGGCTCTCCGAGGAGCACGCCTCCGACCTGACCGCGCTGCGGCAGAAGCACGTCACCGAGGTCGAGGAGCTGCTCGAACGGCACGCCGAGGAACTGGCGGCCGGCGAGGACCGGTACGCGGCCCTCGGTGAGCGCGAGAAGGACCGGTACGAGGCCCTCGCCGGGCGTCACGAGCAGCTGCTGACGCTGCTCGCGCAGTCGCTCCGCGGCCCCCTGGACGAGCTGCGCCGGGAGCTCGCCGCGCTCGCCGCCGACGACGCCGGGCAGCTGTGGCCCGAGGCCAACCAGGTGCTCCACCATCTCTCGGCCGGTTACTCGCGGATCACCCAGCTCATCGACAACGTGCTCGGCTACCAGCGGCTGGACGCCGGGTCGGAGGACATCAACCGCACGAAGGTCATGCTCGACGCCGTCGTCGCCGCCGGTGTGGAGGGGGCGGTGGAGCTGATCGGGCCCGGGCGGGTGCAGTTCGCCGTGCACGCGCCGCCCATCGAGGCCGAGGTGGACCCGCAGCGGCTGGCCGTCGCGCTCGCGCATCTCATCGCGGACGTGGCAGGAGTCGACGCGACCGGCAACGCGCCCGTCTCCGCGGGCGGCTACATGGACAACACGGTCGTGGTCGCGGCGGCGCAGCGTGGCGAGGTCGTCCGTATCGAGGTGCGCGGGCCCTACGCCGGGGGAGACCCGGTGCACGAGCCGATCGTGCGAGGGATCGTGCGGGCCCACGGCGGGGTGCTGCAGACCCACGAGGTACCGGGCATGAGCGGCAGCGCGTTCGTGCTGGAGGTGCCGATCGGGGGCGGCGCCGGCGCGGTGCCCCCGCCGCCCGGCACGGAGGTGGCCCTCGTCACGGCCGCCGACGAGACCGCTGCCGGCGGGCGGCGGCGGGCCCGGCGGTCCTCCGTGGACGCCGTCCTGGAGAGCGAAGTTCCCGGCGAGGCGGGCGGCGACGGCGAGTCCCCGGCCGCACCGACCGGACGGCGGCGCCGACGGGCCGCCGAGGCGGCGGACCCGGAGATCGGGCCCGCGGCGATCGAGAGCGCGGAGCCGGCGTCCGGCGGCACCGGACGGCGGCGCGGACGTCCCGCCGACGGTGACGGAGGCCCAGGCGTCGCCGAGGGTGCCGTGATGACGGCGGCCGAGCAGGGTGCCGGTGCGGCCGCCTCGGGTACGGGACTGGGCGGCACCGTTCCGCCGCAGGGCGTGCCCGTGCCGGCGCCGGGGCGGCGCGCCCGGCGCGAGCCCGACGAGCTGCAGGCGCTGCCGCCCGCGCTGCCCTCGGCGCCGTCCGAGCCGGCGGCCGAGCCCGCGTTCGACGAGAGCCGGCCCGGCGGCCGGCGGCGGCGGGCGCTGGCCGCCGCCGCCGAGCGGGCCGAGCAGCAGCAGGCCGGGCCCCGCCCGGTCTTCGCGCTGCCGCCCGCCGAGGCCGACCGCACTCCTGAGCCGGTCCAGGCGGTGGAGGCGGCGGCCGACGAAGGCCGGCACGACGCCGTGGCGCACGACCAGGCCGAGGACCACACCCCGCCGCAGCCGCACCCCACCAGCGCGCCGACCGGCCGTCGGCGGCGGGCGGTGGGCCAGCCGCCGGCCGAGAACACCCCGGCCGCCGCGGCCGTGCCGACGGTGCCTGCCCAGGCGGCCGCTCCCGGACAGCCGGTGCAGCCTCAGGGCGTCCCGGGCCAGAGCGTCCAGCCCGGGCAGCCTCAGGGCATCCCGGCGCAGGCCGGCCCGACGGCGGGCCAGGTCGCCGGTCCGGCCGGTGTCCCCGTCGCCCCGGCGGCCGGTGTCCCCGTCCCCCCGGCGGCCGGTGTCCCCGTCGCCCCGGCGGCCGGCGCCCAGCAGTCCGTGCCGGCGGGTCAGGGCCGGCCCGGTCTTCCGGTCCCGCAGGTGCTGCCGGGCGCGGCGGCCGTTCCGGCGCAGGCGTCGCCGCAGATCCAGCCGCAGCCGCAGAGCGCCGCTCCGGTGGCGCCGGGGCAGCCCGCCCCGGCCGCCGAAGCCACCCCGGTTCCGGCCCAGCCGCTTCCGCTCCCCCTTCCGGCGGAGGCCGCGCCGGTGGCCCCCGTACCGCAGCAGTGGCCGGGCGCCGAGGACGCTCCCGCCGCCGCCCAACCCGCGCGTGCCGCGCAGCCGTTGCCCGCCGAGGCGGCCGCGGCGGCTCCGGCGCCGGTCGACCCGGACTCCACGCAGGGCCGGGCGTTCAGCGTGCGGACGCTGGGGCAGGGGGTGCCGTTCTCGCGGCAGGCCGCGCAGGTGCAGCAGCCCATGCCGACCCCGCCCCCGCACCAGCCGGGTGGCAACGGGCGGCGCCGCAAGCTGGGCACGCGTCCCGATCCGGGGACCGCTGCCGAGCAGCCGGGGGCCGAGCAGCCCGCGCAGTCCGCCCGTCCGCATCCGCCGGCCGAGCAGCCGGTCGCCGCACAGCCGCTGCCGCAGCCGTCGCTGGCCGGGCAGTCCCGGCTGGTGGGGGCCACCGAGGGCGGTGGGCGGTCGTACGCGATAGGCGCACCGGACGTGAACGCCGCCGAGGGTCCGGAGCCGCTGGACGGTCCGGGTGGGGCGGTCGAGGTCGCGGACCCGCCGCGCCCGCAGCCGCTGGACGACGAACTGCCCCCGGAGCCGCTGGACAACCCGCGCCGGCTGCTGGTGTGGCCCGCACCGGACGTCACCACCCAGCAGGCGCTGAGCGACCGCGGCTACCGGCCGGTGATCGTGAACTCCCGCGACGAGGTCGACGCGCAGATCGCCGCGTTCCCGGCGGCGCTGTTCGTGGACCCGCTGACCGGGCCGATCACCCGGACCGCGCTGCAGGCACTGCGGCAGGCGGCGGTGGCGGCCGAGGTGCCGGTGATGGTCACGGCCGGTCTGGGACAGGCGACGCGGGAGGCGGCGTACGGCGCCGATCCCGCCGTCCTCCTGAAGGCGCTCGCGCCCCGGGACAGCGAGCAGCATCCGCCCCGGGTGCTGCTGATCGAGGAGCACGCGGAGATCGCGCTCGCGCTGACCTCGACGCTGGAGCGGCGCGGGATGCAGGTGGCGCGGGCGGCGAGCGACGCGGACGCGGTGACGCTGGCCGGGCAGCTGCGGCCCAACCTGGTGGTGATGGACCTGATGCAGGTGCACCGCCGGCAGGCCGGGATCATCGACTGGCTGCGGGCGAACGGGCAGCTGAACCGGACGCCGCTGGTCGTCTACACGGCGGCGGTGGACCAGGCGGACCTGCCGAGGCTGGCGTCCGGCGAGACGGTCCTGTTCCTGGCGGAACGCTCGACGAGTGCCGAGGTGCAGAGCCGGATCGTGGACCTGCTGGCCAGGATCGGTACGAACTGAGAATGCCGTTCGGGGAACTGCCGACCTTCGGCCACGGGTTGTCCGTGGCTGGTCGCGCAGTTCCCCGCGCCCCTCACTGGGCGCTCACAGGTTGGTGACGTCCAGCTCCCCCTCCGCGTACCTCTTCCTGAGCACCTTCTTGTCGAACTTGCCCACGCTCGTCTTCGGCACCGCCTCGATCACCGTCCAGCGCTCGGGCAGCTGCCACTTCGCGATCCTGCCCTCCTCTGCGAGGAAGACGCGCAGGGTCTCGAAGGTGGCCGTGGAGCCCTCCCTCAGCACCACGGTCGCCAGCGGACGCTCCCCCCACTTGTCGTCCGGTACGGCCACCACCGCGGCCTCGGCGACGTCCGGGTGGGACATCAGCGCGTTCTCCAGCTCCACCGAGGAGATCCACTCGCCGCCGGACTTGATGACGTCCTTCGCCCGGTCGGTGAGGGTGAGGAAGCCGTCGGCGGAGATGGTGCCGACGTCTCCGGTCTTCAGCCAGCCGTCCTCGCTGAACTTGTCCTCGGGACGCAGGGGTTCGGCGCCGGGGCCGTTGTAGTAGGCGCCCGCGATCCAGGGGCCGCGCACCTCCAGCTCGCCCGCCGACTCGCCGTCCCAGGGCAGGCGTTCGCCGCCGGGGCCGCTGAGCCGGGCCTCGACGGAGGCGGGGAAGCGGCCCTGGGTGAGGCGGTAGGCGAACTCCTCCTCCGTGCCGACCGCGTGGGCCGGCGGGCGGGCGATGGTGCCGAGCGGGGAGGTCTCGGTCATGCCCCAGGCGTGGCAGACCCGCATGCCCAGCCTGTCGAAGGCCGTCATGAGGGAGGGCGGGCAGGCGGCGCCGCCGATGGTGACCTGGGTGAGGGAGGAGACGTCCCGGGGGCGGGCGGTGAGCTCGCCGAGCAGGCCCTGCCAGATGGTGGGGACCGCGGCCGCGTGCGTGGGACGCTCGCGCTCGATCATCTCGGCGAGCGGGCCGGGCTGCAGGAACCGGTCCGGCATCAGCAGGTTGACGCCGGTCATGAAGGTGGCGTGCGGCAGGCCCCAGGCGTTGACGTGGAACTGCGGCACGACGACCAGGGAGATGTCCTGGTCGGTCAGGCCCATCGACTGGGCCATGTTGACCTGCATGGAGTGCAGGTAGATCGAACGGTGGCTGTACACCACGCCCTTGGGGTCACCGGTGGTGCCGGAGGTGTAGCACATGGCGGCGGCCCGGCGTTCGTCGAGCTCCGGCCAGTCGTAGGCGGTCGGCTTGGAGGCGATGAGCTCCTCGTACTCGTGGACGGCCGCGGTGGCGCCGTCGAGGAGGGAACGGTCGCCCGGCCCGGAGACCACGATGTGCTCGACGGTCGGCAGCTTGGACAGCAGCGGCGCGATCATCGGGAGCAGCGAGCCGTTGACGAGGACGACCTTGTCCGCCGCGTGGTTGACGATCCAGACCAGCTGCTCGGCGGGCAGGCGGAGGTTGAGGGTGTGCAGGACCGCGCCCATGGAGGGAATCGCGAAGTACGCCTCGGTGTGCTCCGCGTTGTTCCACATCAGGGTGGCCACGCGGTCGTCGTCCCGGACCCCGAGGTCGTCCCGCAGGGCGTGCGCCAACTGGGCGGCGCGGTCGCCGATCTCGGCGAAGCTGCGGCGGTGCGACTCGCCGTCGCCGGTCCAGGTGATCACCTGTGATGCGCCGTGAATCCTCGACCCGTGGGTCAGGATCCTTGAGATCAGCAGCGGTACGTCCTGCATGGTGCTCAGCACGGCGTCCTCCCGGGGGGCGACATTGCCAACTCGGCGGTGAAAGGGCTGCGCTGATTCTGCTCACATACCGTGCGGTATGTCACTAGGGGAAAGCCAACAAAGCCCGGCCGCTACCGCGCCAGGTCCAGCTCGGGGTCCTCGCGCAGCTTGCCCAGCGCACGCGACACGGCCGACTTCACCGTGCCCACCGACACCCCGAGCACCTCGGCCGTCTGCACCTCACTCAGGTCCTCGTAGTACCGGAGCACCACCATCGCCCGCTGCCGCGCCGGAAGCTTCGTGATCGCCCGCCACATCGCGTCGTGCAGCGCCTGCCGTTCGGCCGGGTCGTCCTCGCCGGGCACCGGCTCGGGCTCGGGCATCTCGTCGCAGACGAACTCGTCCACCCGGCGCTTGCGCCACTGCGAGGTCCGGGTGTTGAGCAGCGCCCGGCGCACATAGCCGTCGAGGGCCCGGTGGTCCTCGATCCGCTCCCAGGCCACGTAGGTCTTGGCGAGCGCGGTCTGGAGGAGGTCCTCGGCGTCGCTCGGGTTCGCGGTCAGCGACCGTGCGGTGCGCAGCAGGACGGGCTGACGGGCCCTGACGTACGACGCGAACGACGGGTACGGGCGGGCGTGTGCGCGGGTCTGCCTCGCCGCGACAGCGGCGTCCGAAGCGCTGGTGCAGACGGGTGTGGTCATGGCTCCACGCTATGAGCGAACGGTGTCACGGCGGATCGGCCGCAGGTCCCGAAGCCAAGTCCCCCTCAGGTTGTAGGGGTGGGGCTGCCTACACCTCCTGAAGGTGGAGTACGGGCGCAGAATTCCTGCGGGTTTACCCCTGAGGGAGGAGTACGACGAGTGCGCGGCCTCACCCGTCCGAGGTCAGGACCAGCCCGGACGTCGGCACACCCGTGCCGGCCGTCACCAGGACCCGGCCCGCCCCCGGTACCGGGTTCGCTGCGGTGCCGCGCAGCTGGCGCACCCCCTCCGCCACCCCGTTCATCCCGTGCAGGTACGCCTCCCCGAGCTGCCCCCCGTGGGTGTTCAGCGGCAGCCGCGCCTCGGCCACGAGGTCCGCCGCCTCCCCCCGCCCGCAGAACCCGAACTCCTCCAGCTGCATCAGCACGAACGGCGTGAAGTGGTCGTACAGGATCCCCACGTCGATGTCGGCGGGGGCGAGTCCGCTGGTACGCCAGAGCTGGCGGGCCACCACGCCCATCTCCGGCAGCCCGGTCAGGTCGTCCCGATAGAAGCTGGTCATCTGCTCCTGGGCCCGGCCGGCCCCCTGCGCGGCGGCCGTGATCACCGCCGGCGGATGCGGCAGGTCGCGCGCCCGCTCCACCGAGGTGACGACGAGGGCCTGTCCGCCGTCCGTCTCCTGGCAGCAGTCCAGCAGCCGGAGCGGCTCGACGATCCAGCGGGAGGCCGCGTGGTCCGCGAGGGTGATGGGGCGGCCGTGGAAGTAGGCGGCCGGGTTGGTCGCCGCGTACCTGCGGTCGGTCACCGCCACGTGCCCGAACGCCTCCGGGGTCAGCCCGTACGTGTGCAGGTAGCGCTGCGCCGCCATCGCCACCCAGGACGCCGGGGTGAGCAGCCCGGACGGCAGCACCCAGCCGAGCGCCGCCCCCTCGGCCGACGGCTCCCGGTGCTGCACGCCCGAGCCGAAGCGACGGCCCGACCGCTCGTTGAAGGCGCGGTAGCAGACCACCACCTCGGCGACCCCGGCCGCGATCGCCAGCGCCGCCTGCTGGACGCTCGCACAGGCCGCGCCGCCTCCGTAGTGGACGCGGGAGAAGAAGGACAGCTCGCCGATCCCGCAGGCCTGCGCCACGGTGATCTCCGGGCTGGTGTCCATCGTGAACGTCACCATCCCGTCCACGTCGGCCGGGGACAGCCCCGCGTCGTCCAGCGCGGCCCGCACCGCCTCCGCCGCCAGCCGCAGCTCGCTGCGCCCCGAGTCCTTGGAGAACTCGGTGGCCCCGATGCCGACGACCGCCGCCCGCCCGCCGAGCCAGTCCCGGCCCCGCGCGCTCATGAATCCGCCTCGTCGGTGACGGTGACGGTCACCAGGCTCCCGGTGAGTGCGACGGTCACCGTGCCGGTCACGTGGTCGCCGATGCCGTTGGTGCCGACCACCCGGATCGTCGCCAGGCGCGTCTCGTCGTCCAGCTCCTCGATCCTGCCGGTCAACACCATGGTGTCCCCCGGGTAGTTGGGTGCGCCGAGCCGGATGGCGACCTTGCGGAGCTCTGCCGTCGGGCCGAAGTAGTCGGTGATGTACCGGCCGACCAGGCCGTTCGTCGTCAGGATGTTCATGAAGATGTCCGGGGAGCCCTTCTGCCGGGCCAGTTCGGCGTCGTGGTGCACGTCCTGGTAGTCCCGGGACGCGATCGCGCCCGCCACGATCAGCGTCCGCGTGATCGGGATCTCCAGCGGCGGCAGCTCGGTGCCCACGCCCGGACGGGTCGTCTCAACTCCCACTCGCGATCAACTCCCCCAGTTCCTGGAGCACTTCGCTCCCGCTGCCCAGATACGCGTCCAGTTGCCGGCCCCACAGGAAGTGCCGGTGCACGGGATGACCGACGTCGGCGCCCGCGCCGCCGTGCAGGTGCTGGCCCGTGTGCACGACCCGCTGCCCGGCCTCGGACGCCCACCAGGCCGCGGTCAGCGCGTGCGTGGCGTACGGCAGTCCGGCATCCCGCCGCCAGGCCGCCTCGTACGCCGTCACCCGGATCGCCTCGGTGTCCATGTGGGCGTCGGCGGCTCGGAGCTGGACGCCCTGACGGGTGGCGAGCGGGCGCCCGAACTGCTCGCGGGTGTTGGTGTGGGCCACGGCCCGGGCCAGGGAGCCCGCACAGACGCCCGCCTGGAGACCGGCGAAGGCGGTACGGGCGGTGGCCAGGACGTCGGCATAGGCGCCTGGGCCGGGACCGGCGCCGGTGCCTGGGCCGGGGCCGGGGCCGAGGGGCTCGGCGGGGGCGTCGTCGAGCGTGAGCCGCCCCGCCGACCAGGGCGCGGTCAGCTCGACCTCCTCCATGCCGGTGCCCTCGCCGAGCGGGGCCAGCCACAGCCGCCGCCCTGCGTCCGCGACCAGGACATGCGTCGCGTCCCGCAGCCACGGGACGACGGGGACGGTGCCGCTCAGCCCGCCCCGCGCGGAGGGCCGCACCCCCTGCTGGGCGGGGAACGCCCCGGTCACCACCACCGACCCGTCCCCGATCCCCGGCAGCAGCCGCGCCCGCTGCTCGTCCGTGCCGTGCGCGGCGACCGCCAGCTGCCCGTACACACAGGCCGCCGCGTACGGCACCTGGGCCGTGGTACGCCCCTGTTCCTCCAGCAGGAGCACCAGTCCCAGCAGGCCCAGCTCCTCCACCGCGGCCACCAGCCCGGACGCGCACAGGGCCTTCCACAGCTCCGGGTCGCTGCCGCTGCCGGCCGCCCGCAGCCGCTCGTGGGTGGCGAGGTCCGCGAAGATCCTGGCGGCCAGGCCACGGGCCTCGGCCTGTGCCTCGGTGGGCGTGAAGTCCATGTCAGACCTCCCCGCCGAGGACCCGGAAGACGGGCAGGGTCAGCGCCCCGCCCGCATCGTCGTACCGGCGGAACTCCACCCGCACCGGCAGGCCGATCCGCACCTTGTCGTACGGCACCCCCACCACGGTGCCCACCATCCGCACGCCCTCGGCGAGCTCGATCAGGCCGACCGCGTAGGGAGGGTCGAAGGCCGGGAAGGGCGGGTGGTGCATCACGACGTACGAGAAGACCGTGCCCTGGCCGGACGACTCGACCGTGTCCCAGTCGGGGGAGCCGCAGGCGTTGCAGCCCGGCAGCCAGGGGTGGCGCAGGGTGCCGCAGCCGGTGCAGCGCTGAATGAGGAGCCGCTCCTCGGCCACGCCCTCCCAGAATCCGGCGTTGTCCCGGTTGACCACCGGGCGGGGGCGCGGCGGAGCCTTGGCCGGCTTCCCCGCGGGTGCGTACTTGAGGACGCGGAGGCGGTGGACGCCCACCAGCTCCGCACCGACCCGGACGTCCGTGCGCGTGGTGACGAAGTACCCCGTGCCCAGCTTGGTCGTCTTCCGCCCGGACACCGACTCGATCACCGTGTCGAAGACCAGCTCGTCGCCCGGCCGCAGCGGGCGCAGGTACTCCTGCTCGCAGTCGGTGGCGACGATCGAGACACAGCCCGCCGCGTCGAGGAGGGCGGACATCTCGTCGTACGCGCCGGTGCGTGCCGTGTTCCCGGAGAGGCCGCCCATCGTCCAGGCCTGGAGCATGGTGGGCGGGGCGACGGCATCGGTGCCCCGGTACGCCGGGTTCGTGTCGCCCATCGCCTCGCACCAGTGCCGGATCATGGGCAGGTTGACCGGGTCCTTGCCGGTGCCCGCCCGGGAGGCCGGCTGCCCCTCGTACGCCTTGAGCCGCGCCCCCAGCTCGTCAGTCCCCCCGGCCACGGCCACCCCTCCGCATCCCGAGCCGCATCGTCGCGACGATCTCCCGCTGCACCTCGCTCACCCCGCCCCCGAACGTGTTGATCTGCGCCGCCCTGTTGAGCCGCTCCAGCTCGCCGTCCCCGAACACCCCCGGCGAGCCGGACCGGACCAATGCCGTCTCGCCGACGATCTCCTGACACATGCGATACGTCGCGACTGCCGATTCCGTTCCCGTGAACTTCACCCCGCTGGCCTCCGCGGGGGGCACCCGGCCCGCCCCCGCATCCCCCACCAGACGCCAGCTGAGCAGGCGGTTCGCCGCCAGCCGGGCATGCGCCTCGGCCAGCCGGAAACGCACCCAGGGCTCGTCAACGCGGCGCCGCCCGGTCACCGGATCGGGGGTGCGGGCGGCGGTGAGCGCGGCCGCGTAGAAGTCCTCGGCCTGCATGCCGGTCGCGGCGAGGGCGACCCGCTCGTGGTTGAGCTGGTTGGTGATGAGCGACCAGCCCTCGTGCTCGGCGCCGACCAGGTTCCCGGCGGGGACGCGGACACCGTCGTAGTAGGTGGCCGTCGTGACCTGGCCGCCCACCGTCTCGATCGGCGTCCAGGAGAACCCGGGCGCGTCCGTGGGGACCAGCAGGATCGAGATGCCGCGGTGTCTGGGCGCCTCGGGATCGGTGCGGCAGGCCAGCCAGATCCAGTCGGCGTGCTGGGCGCCCGAGGTGAAGATCTTCTGCCCGTCGATCCGCCAGCCGTCGCCGTCCCGTACCGCGCGGGTGCTCAACGCGGCCAGGTCGGTGCCGGCGGAGGGCTCGCTGTAGCCGATGGCGAAGACGAGTTCGCCGCGCAGGATGCCGGGCAGGAAGCGGGCCTTCTGCTCCGCGTCGCCGTACTTCATCAGCGTCGGCCCGACCGTGTTCAGGGTGACCATCGAGACGGGGGCGCCGGCCCGGTACGCCTCGTCGAAGAACACGAACTGCTCGTCGGCACCGCGCCCTTGGCCGCCGTACTCGACGGGCCAGCCGAGGCCGAGCAGGCCGTCAGCGCCGATGCGGCGCAGCAGGGCGCGGCGTTCGGCGGGGGCCTCGGGAGCCGGGGACGGGATCAAGGACCGGAAGTAGGCGCGGAGTTCGGCACGGAGCCGCTGCTGGCGTTCGGTGGGGGCCAGATGCATGGTTTCTGACTGTCCGTCAGATACGGCTCGCTGTCAAGGTCGAACGGGTCGGCGCGGGGCAGGCACAGGGGCGGCGCGGAGGCAGGTGCCGGGGGCGGAAGAGGGGGCGCGGCGGGAGGGGCCGGAAACGCCTGCGCGGCGGTGCCGAAGCACCGCCGCGCGGACGCACTGCCCATCCCCACAGACCACACCCCACCAGGGCTCAGGCGGGGCTTACCACAGCCGGGTGAAGTGGACGGCGACGTTGTCGTTGCCCTGCTGGATCGCGGTCCACGCGGAGCCGTTGACCTGAGCGGTGTTGCTCTGGTTCGAGGCGCCGTTGCCCACCGCGTTCTGCTGGGTGGTGGAGGAGTTGCCGTTGTTGTTGTGACCGACCCCGCTGCCGATGATGCCCGCCGAGCCGGCGTTGGCGCTCGATCCGTTGCCCGCCAACGCACCGTTGTCCGCGGCCGCGACACCGGCGAAGAGGGCGGCGGCGAGCGGAAGGGCGGAGACGGCGGCGAGAACGCGGGCGGTACGGATGCTTGCCATGTTGTTTCCTCTCAGAGCCCGGCTATGCCGGAGTACGTCAAGTAAGGCTTTTTCCGGAGCAGTTGGCCGACCGCCTCGGAGGGTGTCATCGACGTCGCGAGACCAGAGTTGCCCACCGAATCCCCGGCGAACCACCCCGGAAGCCGTTATTCGCCCTCAAGCGTGATGACAAGTCGATAAACCCCTTTCACCATCTTTAGTCGACTTCCACCCCAGTCATGACCACTCGGGACATCCGCCCCCATCAGCCGCCACAAGGGAAAAACCGTTCCACCCCCACTCCGCGCCCAGATCGCCGCCCTCGGCGTGTCAGACCGGCACCCCCTTCCCTTTTTCGAACGTACGTACGAACATGGAGGCATGGCCACCACCGATCGGCAGGCCACGACGCTGGCCCTCGCACACGCCCTGTCAGCCGCCGAGCGCGGCCTGGCCGTCATCCCCCTGTCCCGCACGAAGCTCCCGGCCCTGCGCTCCCCGCACCGCCACGACCCCGACCCCGCGCTGCCGCCCTGCCACGGCGAGTGCGGCCGCCCCGGCCACGGGGTGTACGACGCCACCACCGACCCGTCCCGGATCCGCGAGCTGTTCGGCGCGGCGCCCTGGGCGACCGGCTACGGCATCGCCTGCGGGCTGCCCCCGTACCGCCTCATCGGCGTCGACCTCGACGTGAAGGGCGGTACGGACTCCACCGCCGCCCTGCGCGAACTGGCCCTGCGGCACCTGTTCACGATCCCGCCCACGGTGGTCGTCCTCACCCCGAGCGGCGGCCGCCACCTCTGGCTGACCGGACCGCCGGACGCCGTCGTCCCCAACTCGGCCGGCCGCCTCGCCCCCGGCATCGACATCCGCGGCGCCGGCGGCTACCTGGTCGGCCCCGGCTCCCGCACCGACCACGGCGTCTACGCCACCGCCCCCGGCACCGAACACCTGGTCCCCGCGCCCTGCCCCCCGTCCCTCCTCCGCCTCCTGCTGCCGCCCCCGCGCCCACCCCACCCCGCGACCCACCCCTCGGTCGGCAACCGCGGTCAGGGCCTGGTCCAGTTCGTGCTCTCCGCCCACGAGGGCCAGCGCAACACCCGCCTCTTCTGGGCGGCCTGCCGCGCCTACGAGAACGGCATCGGCCGGGCCCTGCGGGCTCCGCTGATCGACGCGGCGGTCCACACGGGCCTGACGGAACAGGAGGCCCGCGCGACGATCGCCTCGGCGGCCCGCATGACCGGCCACCGGCCTTGAGAGGACCTGAGTGGGCCTGAGTGGGCTGAATGAGCTGAGTGGGCCTGAGGTGCCTTTGGCGGCCTCGGGTGGCCTCGGGTGGCCTCGGTGGCCTCGGGATGACTTGGGCAGCCCTGAAAATCGAACGCGCCCAGCCGCCCGCCCTCCCGACCTGCGACTTGGGAACGCCGAGGCGGCTACGAAAGATGCGCGGAGGCAGACTTTCGGGAACTGATCCGGACGATGCCGGCTCGCCATGCTGGCGGTATGGATCAGGCGAGGATTTCGCGGCGTGCCCTGGTGGGCGCCGCCGCCGCTGCCACCGCCGCGGTGACGACCGGGGCAGCCCCGGCCCCGGCCCCGGCCCCGGCCCCGGCTGAACGAACCACGTCGGACCGCCGACGGGCAGGCGGCTCGACCTCCCGTAGGGTCGAAGCCCTGCTGGCCCGTATGACGACGGCCGACAAGATCGCCCAGCTGAACGTCCCGGTCTGCCTCCCGCAGGAGCTGCTCGGCGATTCCACGGACCCGACCGGTACGACGGAGAACCGGGAGGCGTACGTACGCGGCCGGACCGTGGTCGGCACGGGGGCCGGGCAGCTGCGGCTGGGCCCCGGCGGCGGTTTCTTCGGCCTGGTCAACCAGACCCTCTCCGGCTCCGTCGAGGTGCCGCATCCCCTCACGCCGTACGAGCAGGCCGAGCAGCACAACCGGCTGCAGCGCCTCGCCCGTGACACCGCACTCGGCATTCCGCTGCTGCAGATCAGCGAGGGCACGCACGGTTCGGTGGGCCCCGGCTCGACGATCTTCCCGGAGGGACTGGCGCTCGGCGCGACCTTCGACCCGGACCTGATCGGCCAGGTGTTCGCGGCGGTGGCCCGGGAGGCCCGCGCGGTAGGGATCCACGCGCTGAGCACCATCACCGCGGAGCTGAACCGCGACCCGCGCTACGGCCGGGGGATCTGGGCGTTCAGCGAGGACCCGTACCTGACGGCCGCCATGGTCGGTGCGGTGGTGCCGGCCATGCAGGGCGCCGGCAACGACCTCACGTCCGACGAGTCGGTGGTCACGTCCCTGGTCACCTTCCCCATGGAGTCCCCCAACGTCGGCGGGCTGGAGACCAGTTCGATCGAGATCGGTGAACGCGCCTTGCGCCAGACCCACCTGGAGCCGTGGCGGGTGGGCTTCACGGAGGCCG
Organism: Streptomyces sp.; assembly: GCF_019510245.1. Taxonomy (GTDB): domain Bacteria; phylum Actinomycetota; class Actinomycetes; order Streptomycetales; family Streptomycetaceae; genus Streptomyces. Next base: position 33,417 of record NZ_JAEKKT010000203.1, read on the forward strand.
GAGCGCTGATGACCGAGGCGAGCGAGCAGACCATCGACGGGCTGGTCGTCCACGGCTCACGCGCGTACCTCACCGACCTTCTGCGGGACGAACTCCGCTTCGACGGCGTGGTGATCGGCAACGACCTGCGCAGCCTGATCCGCGAGCACGTGGCGGGTACGGCGCAGGAGGCGGCGGGGCTCGGACTGCGCGCCGGAGTCGACATCAGCCTGGCCTGGGACGAGATCTACCTCGACCAGCTGGCGGCGGCCGTACGGGAGGGACGGATCGACGAGGCGCTGCTCGACCGTGCCGTACGACGTGTCCTGACCCTGAAGGAACGCCTGGGCCTGTTCGAGAACCCGTACGTCGACGCCGCCCGGGCGGAACGGGTGGTCAACTGCGCCCCGCACAGGGCCCTCGCGCTGAGCGCGGCGCGCGCGTCGATGGTGCTGCTGAAGAACGAGGGCGGACTGCTGCCGCTGGCCGCCGACCGGGTCCGTACGGTGGCGCTGATCGGACCGAACGCCGACGACCGGCTCGATCTCCTCGGCGAGTACGACGCCTACCCCGCGCTGCACGAGACCCCCTCGATCCGCGAGGCGCTGACCCGCCTGACCGGCGACCGGGTCCGCGTCCGGTACGCGCGGGGCTGCGACGTCACCGGAAGGGACACCTCCGGCTTCGCCGCCGCGCGTGCGGCGGCGAAGGACGCGGACGTCGCGGTGGTGGTCGTGGGCGAGCAGACCAAGGGCGGCTACTTCTCGCCGGACCGTACCGACGGCGAGCTGAAGGACACCGCGTCCCTCGCCCTGACCGGCGTACAGCAGCAGCTGCTCGAAGAGGTCCACGCCACCGGCACCCCGACCGTCGCCGTGGTGGTCACCGGCCGCGCCCTGGCCCTGCCGTGGGCCACGGCTCACCTTCCGGCGCTGCTGATCGCCTGGCTGCCCGGCGAGGCGGGCGGCCGGGCGGTGGCGGAGGTGCTGTTCGGGGAGACCGAGCCGACCGGCCGCCTGCCGGTCACCTTCCCCCGCGACGCCGGTCAACTGCCCCTGACCTACGACCAGAAGCACGCCCGTGCCGACGCGGACGCCTACATCGACATGCCGTCCACGCCCCTGCACGCGTTCGGATCGGGCCGCGGCTACACGTCCTTCCGCTACAGCGGCATCCGGCTGGACGACACCCACATCACGCGGGACGGCCGGACCCTTCTGCACGTCGACATCACGAACACGGGCGAGCGGGCCGGAACCGAGGTCGTGCAGCTGTACGTCACCGACGACCGTGCGAGCGTCTCCCTGCCGCGCATCCGGCTGCGGGGCGTGGTCAGGAGGCGGGTGGCGGCCGGAGAGCGGGTCACGGTGTCGTTCCCCGTGACGGCCGCCCGGGACCTCACCCTCGTCGACGAGCGGCTGCGCACCGTCGTGGAGCCGGGGACCTTCACCCTCGGCGTCGGCAGCGCCTCGGACCGCGTGCACCAGCACATCTCCCTGACCGTGTCATGACCCTGGCGTCCCTGCCGGAAATGGGAGAAGCGCATCAACGACTGGCTCAACGGCTGACCCCGGTCACGGCGCGGCCGCCGAGAAGTCGTACCCGGACCATTCGCTGAGCCGGACGTATCCCAGACGCTGGTAGAGGGCGTTGCTGCTGGGGTTGGACAGGTCCGCGAACAGGACGACGTCCTGCGCGCCCGCGGCCAGCGCGGCCCGGCTCACCTCCGCCGTCACGGCCGCCGCGTACCCGCGGCCGCGCAGGTGGGAGGGGGTGTAGACGACGTCCACCTGGATCTGGCCGCCGATCAGCGGGTTCATGCCCGCGACGGAGACGGGAGTGCCGTCCGGCGTCTCCCAGAGCGTGTAGGTCTTGTCGGCGAAGCGCGTGCCGGACCAGGTGCCGGCGTCGATGACGACGTCCTCCCCGACGGCCTTGGCGAACTCGGCGCACCAGAACATGGCCTGCTCCAGGTCCTGCTCGCCCAGGACACGGCCCCGCCCCGCCGGCAGCGGGTCCGGCGGGGTGAGCGTGCCGAGGCGGTACAGCGACAGCCGCGTGTCACGGAGCCTCGGCGTCGCGCCGGTGCGACGCTGCCAGGCTTCGGCGAACGCGGTGGCCGTGGCGTGGTCCGCGCTGACGGAGGGGACGGAATCCCCGAGGTCGGTCAGACGGGCGGCGAGGGAGTCGGCCTGCTCGGGCGTGAGCGGGGAGAGACCGAAACCCCGGGGCTTGAAGCGGTAGAAGGTGGCCTGGACCTCGCCGCCCCGCTCCAGCATCCCGAAGACGGGAACGCCGGCGCCGAACGCCGCGGCCCCCCGCGCCCGCACCCTCTCGGCCCACGTCGACTGCATGACGTGCGGGCCGGGACGCGAACGCAGGAACCCCCCGGCACGGGCGAGGAACTCATCGACGTCGTGGGTCAGGTACCAGTCGGATGGACGCATGCCCGATCCTCTACCACTCCGGCCACGCGGACAGCCGGAACCTGCCGGGCGGAGCGCTGTGCGCAGGCCCGTTTCGGCCAACCGCGATGCCGCCCTCCCCGGCGGGGACGCCGGTGAACCCACACGCCGACGGCCCCCGACCGTCTTGCCTGGTCAGGGGCCGTTCGCGTCATGCGGTGGGTGTGGGATTTGAACCCACGGTGACTCGCGCCACGACGGTTTTCAAGTCTTCTCCCGGCGCTTGAGCTGTGCTTTGGTCTCTTCCTGCACGATCTCGCTACAGGCAGTATGGCTACGTGAGACAGGACCAGGGGGCGGACCGATTGACGGCAGCGCTTCGTGACTCGGACTCGGAATCGTGGTCTCGAAGAGCCGCGGCCGGCCGACAGCTTGCGGCGTGGGCCGAGCGGGAAGAGGTCGGCCCAATCATTGAGCGGCTCCTATTGGACGCCCACGACACCGCAGTTACGCAGGAGACGGCGCAGGCCTTGCTCGAACGGAGGGAACTGGTCGGTCTGCGCGCGGTGCTGGCGGCGCTGTCGCGGGCTGAGGAGTGGTGGACCGCCGACCAGCTCGACGGCGAGGTGTTCGGCTACCAGAGTTGGATGATCGCCGACGACCGGACGGACGAGTCATCGGCTCACAGCACAACCACGGTTCTGGGGCCTTCATCGGCAGCGACCACTACGGCGACATCAACATCAACACCCGAGACGGCCGATGACCACCGACGACGCGGCACTTCCAGAACAACGCCACGTTCAGATCAACTCCGGCGACGGGGCCTTTGTCGGCCGCGACCACCACGGTGACATCAATATTCATCACGAGATCGACCCGCAGACCAGGGTCACGCTCACGAAAATTGGGAGGATCGCGCCTGGGCTGTCCCAGATGCTCGAACAGGCCCTGCGAGACGGCGTCATCTCCCCTGAAACGGCAAGCCAGCTCTCCTTGGCCGCCCGGAGTATCAACGAGGACGTCGCCGGCCAGATCTCGCGCGCTTCCCGGAGTATCAACGAAGACGTCGCTGGCCTACTCGGACATGCAAGCGAGAGCATCAATGAAGACGTCGCCCACAAACTGAGTCTCGCCGCGGAACAGCTGTCCAGCGCCTCCAAGAAGCTCGACCTTGACAAGGTCGACCACATGGTCAGGCGCCTGGAAGGGCTTCTCGACCCCCAAGGCGGCAACAGTCTGCACAGGGTTGCCACCCGGCTGGAGGGCAGTCTGAGCGAGCTCAGCGAGGCAACGCACCGGGTTGGAAATCTGAAGGGACACAGCCCTCAGACGGGCAAGCTAGAGCAGGTGACCATGTCGCTCACTGAGATTGCGAGGCGCGTAGAGGCAAGGGTTACCCCACCCCCGCCGGTGGTTCTGCCCGACTGGGAAGGGCGCTGGCGTTGGCTTGGCATAGGCGTCATTCTTGGGATCGCCATATCGATCGTGGTCGCGACCTACTCGTAGCGCGAAGGGTCGTGACGGACTCACTTGTGGTCTCGATCACGGGATCCAAGTCGCTGGGAGAAACCTGGGAGAAGATCTTCTCCCGGAGACGCCCACCTGGGCAGGAGCAAGCACTCAGCCAGATCGCCACCGTCTCAGTTTCCGTCTCATTCAGCGCCGTTCGCGAACGTTCAGACGGGACCGAAGCCTGTAGCCGCTCCGGCGACCAGCCGACCGTGAACGCAGGTGAACGGCCCTGTACGGGCCTCGCAAGGCACCAACACAGTTGGAAAGCGTGCACCTGCCATCAGCACAGGACAGGGGGGTGCGCGGTCGGCGCTGGCAGGTCACTGCTTGGCCATCGACGAAGCCCAGCCGTCGGTTAGGTCCCGGACAAGTCTCCGGGCCGCCCCCAGACAGGCCAGGGATGCAACCATTCCCTTCAGAGCTGGAACCCCCGGAAGTCGACCGCGCGCCAGAGACCATAGCCGCCAGCACTGACAATTGACCCGACAGTGATCGACCGTCAGCTGTGGCCAGTTGGCTCCGCACCACAACCGCACCAGATCTAGTGGGGAACCACGGGGAACCACGGTAAAGGCGGCCGAGCCCGATACGGCTCGATCCAGACCGTTCGCCCAGATCAGTGCGCGGCCCTGCGGCAAATGCTCGCAGCTTCCCAAGCTGAGCGCGCGAGTTCGATTCGCGTCACCCGCTCCATGGAGAAGGCCCAGGTCAGCAATCCGGGCCTTTTTGCTGTCCATCGTGTGGCGGGGCCGTCGGCTCCGGGAGCTGATGGGCTCCCGGAGCGGGGGGTCGATACGCGTAAAGCGGTTCCCGGCACCGTGCAGTCAGCTGCCCGAGAGCCAGTCCGCCAAGTCGTAGACGGCATGGCAGTAGGGGTCGTGGACGTCCTTGCGCATACGTTCCAGCTCGCCCAGCAGAAGTACTGGGAGTGCACTGTGCACCGCTGTTACGCCGACCGTGACGGATCCTTTCTCGTCTTGGAGGGGGAGGTCGATGCCGAACGGGGGTGCGTCCTGTGATTCGGGGGTGTCCAGGTAGAGGCGGCACGTTGTCCGGTCGAGAAGGAGGAACCCGCGCAGGCGCAGTTCTGGGGGCTCTTCCGGCTCCGGCGGGAGGGAGAACGCAGCCGCTGCGGCATGCAGTGCGTCGGGCACCTTGAAACGCGGCTCGGCTACGAAGGCGTGAACAGGGGCGGATGCGTCGATCACAGGGATCCCGAAGGCGTCGCGCGGTGCCTCCTGGATCTCGCGTTCCGAGCGGTCCACCGCCACGCCGCGCAGGGCGGCTGCGATGTCCCCCGAGGGGATGTTTCCGCCCTGGGTGTCCGTGAGCGGCACGTCGAAAGCGACGGAGCTGTCGAGCCGCTGCCCGTCCCAGAGGACCACGCGGCCGACGCCGGGCCGGTCCGGGGAAGCCACCACACCTCGGACGAGCCGGACTTCCGGTCCGAACGTGAAGGCCGTGACACGGCCCAGCATTTCGTGCGCCAGCTGCGCCTGCAGACCGGACAGGCCCGTCTCGTCCCATGCCATCGAGTGCTCCGTCATACTCGGTTCAACGCGTCCGGGCACTTGTTGACACCCTGGCAGAACGCCGTGATCACGCCGATCTTGTCGTCGGTGTCGGCGAGCTTGTACTTGTGGTCGCTGGTCTCCCAGTGGTACTGCGCAATGACCTTGACCTTGGCGAGAATGATCCCAAGGGTGTCGTACAGCACCGCGCCGTACACCTTGCGGGTCTTCGTGCTTCCTCGCTCGGGATGCTGGTTGACCGCTGCCTTGATGACCTTCTCGCTGTGGATGTTGTGCGGTCCGGAGAAGTGGACCCAGCCGAAGGACCGGTTTCCTTGACGGGTTGGGATGTAGCGCCCGTCCTCGTCATGGGCCACGAACTTCACCACGCTCCAGTGGTCGCTCGCGGCATCGTCGTCTGCCGTCGCGTCGCTTTCCCTGATATCGGAGTCGGCCGCGGCGATGGCCTTGTCCGTGTCGTCCGCCGCGGTGGAGTCTGCCACGGAGTCCGAATCGGCTACGGCCTCGTAAGTGAGCCCCTGCTGGGTTGCTTCGGCGGCTCCGAAGGTCTGGACATATTGCTCATCGGAAGCGAGGAAGAGCTGCCCCGCGTCTCCACTCGCCTCCGTGGAGCTGTCACCAGTGCTGGTCTGTACTTGGGTCGTGGGCTCGTCGGCGACACCGGAAGTGCCGGCCTACGCAGGGGCCGCTCCGAAAGTCACAGATCCGAGCAGCACAAACGAAGCCAGTTTGGCTTTCACGCGTTCCCCCATGTTCCTGTGTTCTGATACGAGGCACCTTGGTGCCGAAGAAAAAATGCCGTGGTCAGCGGCATCGCGCTGGATCAACTTAGCTGTTGGACGTCAGGCCGATCCATACATTTGAGCGACTGTTGATCGCTCGGAGTCGTTCTCTCATGCGTGAGCTTCCGCAAGGGCACCTGCCCACCGGTGCTCGTACCTGGCTCCTGGGTGCCTATGGGTCGCCGCGCAGGGGCTCCCGCCGCCTTTGGCCGGACGGCGTGCCCATAGCGTGTCCATAAGGCCGGTCAGTCACGGTCAACAACGGCGCGATCCTGTGCTCCCGGGCCTCACGCCAGAGCACATATGCCCAGGCGCCAGAAGTGATCCGGCTCCCTAAGCGCCGTCGCTTCCCAAGCTGAGGGCTCCGGCGCCCTGGTCACGCACCGGCCGTCGCGGCTTGCTCTGGCCGACGGCATCGGCGGCGTGGCTGAGCCCGGTGGGGTGCAGCGAAACGTACGCGCGCCTGACCGGTCGGCGCAGCCGTTATCGTGGCTGACTTTCGTCGGCTGGGGTTCAGACGTGGGTCCGCCGAACGCCGGTGCACGCGATCAGCCTCGCGCCGTCTTCGGTCAGAAACAGCATGAACGCCCAGGAGCCATCAGCAGTTCTGATCTGCCCCAGGCGAACCAGCTGCTGATGCCTGCCGAGCAGTTCCACGGTGTGTGACAGGTTGGTGGTCTCGATGCCCCGGCGACGCGTGTGCCGCAGCCGGCGTCCATAGATAAGGGCGAGTGGTTCAGAAGCCGTAGTCTCGTCCCAGACCACGTGGGAACCACCGCAGCGCAGGGCAGCCGGAGCGGCCGCGGACGCCTCGTCATCGCCAACCAGCAGCCGTTCGAGTAGCTCCCGCTCCACGCCGCCACCCCCACCAGCATCCTGCTGTACAGCAACCGGATACAGCAACCACAGCAACCGGCCCTACCCGGTAGCGTCCCGTGGGGGCCGACGAGCGACCTGTATGACCGTCTCCGACCGATCTCTGCAGAGCTACGGATCAGAGCCCACTGAGTGAGACGACCCGGCACGGTCTCTAACGGGTCGTCTCACCTAGCTTTCGGTTCCATCTGCCCGGTCAGCAACAGAACTTCCGCACCGCGGCGTTATAAGTCGAAGTCAGCATTCGTGGCCGGTTCGATCGTGTGACCGCGTCCGCGACTCATGGCCACGCGCAGCACGTCCCGCAAAGCGCCGGCCAACTGTGCGGCGAGGAGGCTCAGTTCCTCCTCGTTCGCAGTGCCGTCATCCAGTACCGGAGCCGCTTGCTCCAGTAGTTCGGACGCCATGCCGAGTTGAATCGACTCGATGTGGTCCGCGAGGCGGGACATGAAGCCTTCCGAGTCATCGGTGTTCAGGTAGCAAGGCTTGCCCTCCGGCCCTACCCACGGAAGGAGCCTCAGCCCGCTGTGCGCCGTCATCTCTGCTCCTGCCTCTCGGTTGGATGTCGGCTGACCGCCGGTGTCCCCGGCGCTCACCGCTTTGACGCCCCAGGGGCGGATGGTGCGGATGTCGAGTGGCACGAGCAGTCACACGCTTCGTAGATCAGTGGGACGTCGACTGGTGCCGAAGCCGGAGAGGACTCTGCGCACTCGTGGTGCGTGCCGACGCGGCAGGCAGTTGAGCGGTATGGGGCGGCCGAAGAGTCCCGGTCGCCCGACTGCTGTTGCGGTGGCATCAACCAACCCCCAGGAGGACGGACGTCACGGCGCGCGCATCACCGGCCAAGACAGCCACCGAGTGCTGTCGTACGCGCTTCTCCCACGCCAGCAAGTAAGGGCGGACAAGCGGGGTGTTCTCGCCCCTGAGCAAGTCGCGGTGGCCCGTCCGGCCGGAGACCACTCCCAGGGCGACCGTCGGCCCGTCAACAGGCGCGGAGGAAATGCAGGCAGCTGGCAGCCGCGGCGGCGGTAAGCAGCGGCGGTGCCTGCCCTTGGGGACGTACCGCGCCCTGGTGCGGGCGGCGGCGCGGCGGATACGGTTGAGCACGCTGAATCAGCTCCTATCGCTGATGGCTCGGTCCCCCGGCATCGCCCGCCGCGGGGACCGCTTTGCGTACGACCGCCCAGAGGGTGCGGCCGCTCAGGCTGGTGGCGTGGAGCCCGAACCGATCGGCTTCGGCCACCACCTCCAGGACCTCCCTCCACGACTCGGTGGAGGGAGGTCCTGTAACTCCGCTTCGACCGACGTGAAGCCGGCGCGTTCCTCCACGCGCGTGGGGAGCCCGACGGCGGACAGCCGGGCGGCGATGGCCGCCGCACTCACTCCCGAAGCGGGCACAGGGCAGCCTCCGTCACCAGCGATCACTTTCAGTGAAGCTAGTTAACTAGATTAGAGCTAGTGGACTAGATTTTCCACATGTCTGAGCAGCCGCCTTATCTCCGCATCGCCGACGAACTCCGGCGGCGGATCGCGGAGCATGTGTGGGAGCCGGGGGATCGCCTTCCCTCCCGCGCGCAGATCGGCCAGGAGTGCGGCGTGGGCGAGAACGTCGTCCGCCGGGCGCAGGAACTGCTGATCTCACAGGGCGTGCTCGAAGGGCGAGCCGGATCGGGTACGTACGTCGCCGAGCCACGGCAACGCGTGCGGGTCGTCCGGTCCTCGGCGCGCGAGCAACCCCACGGGTCGCCGTTCCGCGCGGACATGAAGGCCCTCGGCAACCAAGGGGACTGGGAGAGCCGGACCGACGCCAAGGTCCCCGCTCCCGCCGACATCGCCGCGCGGTTGGGCATCGCCGAAGGCGATCTGTGCGTGCGGACGGCGTACGAGTTCCTGGCCGACGGCAGGCCCGTGCAACTGTCCACCAGTTGGGAGCCCTACGACCTCACCGCCGGCACCCTCGTCGTCCTCCCCGAGGGCGGCCCGCACGCCGGGACAGGAGTCGTGAACCGCATGGCCGCCATCGGGATCACCGTCAGCCACGCCGTGGAGCAGCCCGAGCCCCGGCAGGCCACCGCCGAAGAAGCCTCGCTCCTCGGCATCCAGAAGGCCGCTCTCGTCACCCACATTCGGCGGACCTACTACAGCGACCAGGGACGCCCCGTCGAGACCGCGGACATCATCGTGCCCGCCGCCCACTGCGAGATCGTCTACGAGATTCCCATCAGCCGGTAGGCGACAGCCCCCTCAGGCATGATCCAAGGCCCAGACGCCGTGCCCCGGTCGTGCCCCTCGCGTGCCCGATAGAGCGGGAAACCAAGGGGAACAACGGTGTCCGACGGGGAGCGGACACGCCAACGGCCCCCGACCGTCTCACCTGGTCAGGGGCCGTTCGCGTCACGCGGTGGGTGTGGGATTTGAACCCACGGTGACTCTCGCCACGACGGTTTTCAAGACCGTTCCCTTAGGCCGCTCGGGCAACCCACCCCGCGCCGACGGAGATCGGCGCGGGGACCAGAGTAACCGGTTCCTGCGGGCGGGTGGGGGTCAGTTGTCGCCGACGCGGGAGCCGAGGGTGACGGTGACCGTGTGTTCGCTGCCGCCCCGCTTGTAGGTGATCTGGACCTTGTCGCCGGGCTTGTGGGTCCAGATCTCCCCGATCAGGGTCGGGCCGCTGTCGATCACCCTGTCGTCCAGCTTGGTGATGACGTCGCCGGGCTTGAGGCCGGCCTTGTCCGCGGGGCCGCCCGACTCCACCGCGGCGGAGCCGCTCGAGCCGGAGTCGGTGATCTGCGCGCCGGAGGTGCCGTCCTCCAGCGACACCGACGCGCCGATCTTGGCGTAGACCGGCTTGCCGGTCTTGATCAGCTGCTGGGCCACGTACTTGGCCTGGTTGATCGGGATGGCGAAGCCGAGGCCGATCGAGCCCGACTGCCCGGTGCTGCCCAGGCCGCCACTGGAGGCGGACTGGATCGCGGAGTTGATGCCGATCACCGCGCCGGAGGCGTCGAGCAGCGGGCCGCCGGAGTTGCCCGGGTTGATGGACGCGTCGGTCTGCAGGGCGCTCATGTACGACGCCTTGCTGGTGGAGCTGCCGTCGCTGGAGGCGACCGGGCGGTTCTTGGCGCTGATGATGCCGGTGGTGACCGTGTTGGACAGGCCGAAGGGAGCGCCGATCGCGATCGTCTCGTCGCCGACGGCCACCCTGTCGGAGTCGCCCAGGGCAAGCGGCTTCAGGTCCGACGGCGGGTTCTTGAGCTTGATCACCGCGACGTCGTAGCCCTGCGCGTGGCCGACGACCTCGGCGTCGTACTTCTTGCCGTCCGGGAACGTGGCGGTCAGCTTGCCGCCGTCGAGGGAGTCCGCGACCACGTGGTTGTTGGTGATGATGTGGCCCTGCTTGTCGAAGACGAAGCCGGTGCCGGTGCCGCCCTCTCCGTTGGTGCCCTCGGACTCGATGGTGACCGTGCTGGGCAGGGCGTTCTGGGCGACCGCAGCGATCGTGCCGGCGGCGCGCTTGACCTGGGTGGCGCCGCCGCTGGAGGTCGCGGAGATGGTCGTGGAGCCGCTGTCGTCGTTGTTCTTGGCCAGCGTGTAGCCGAGGCCGCCGCCGAGGCCGCCCGCGACCAGCGCGGCCACCAGGACGGCGGCGATCAGACCGCCGCGCCCGCTGCCCTTCTTCGGCGCGCGCTGCGGTTGCTGGAACGGCTGCTGCTGGTACTGCTGGTGCTGCTGGTCGTACGAGGAGCCCCAGCCGGCACCTGCGCCCGCGCCCGGGTCCGCGTAGGAGGGGGTCACGGGGGGCGGAGGCGGCCAGGAGGCGTCGGGTGCCTGCGGTGCGGTCCCATAAGGGTCGCCGGCGGGCGCACCGGGCGCGCTCTGGGGCGTCGGCGGGATCGGGGTGGTCGGCGCGTCCCCGCCGTCGGACGCGGCTGCCTGCGGCGAGGCAGCGGGAGACGACGGCGGCACAGGAGGTGCGGACGGGGCCGGGGGTACCGGGTTGCCCTCGTTCTCGGTGCTCACAGCTTCTCTCCTCGGTCCACGGCTTTTCTTCTCGGTCGCACTCGGTCACGCTCTTTCACGCTTGCTGTCGGTCCGGCGCGATTCAGCTGTGCATGTGCTTTTGTATGCCGACAGCTTTTCCCACAGGCCGTCAGAGCACCATAAGCGGTGGCTGTGGGTACACGGACAACCTTTATATAGTGCTTGTCCGACAAAAGTTCTCTTTACCGGCATCGGTGGTGCCCCCAGGTACCCCCGCACGGTGGCACCATGTCGCGGTGACCCACGCACCACAGCATCGCATCCAGGTCGTCGCGCACCGCGGGGCCTCGGAGTACGCCCCCGAGCACACGCTGGCCGCGTACCGGAAGGCCATCGAGGACGGCGCCGACGCCCTGGAGTGCGACGTACGCCTGACCGCCGACGGCCACCTGGTGTGCGTCCACGACCGCCGGGTCAACCGTACGTCCAACGGCCGGGGCGCGGTCTCGGCCCTGGAGCTCGCGGATCTGGCCGCCCTGGACTTCGGCTCGTGGCGGAAGGGTCCGGCCTGGCGCGGGCGGGACGAGGAGCCCGACTGGGAGTTCCGGCCCGAGGACCGCGCGGACACTGCCGTACTGACGCTGGAGCGGCTGCTGGAGCTGGTCGCGGACTCCGGGCGGCGGGTGGAGCTGGCGATCGAGACCAAGCACCCCACGCGGTGGGCGGGGCAGGTCGAGGAGCGGCTGCTGGTCCTGCTCAAGCGCTTCGGGCTGGACGCTCCGGCCACCCCCGCCGAGTCGCCGGTGCGGGTCATGAGCTTCTCCGCGCGGTCGCTGGCCCGGGTGCGGGCGGCCTCGCCGACGCTGCCGACGGTCTATCTGCTGCAGTTCCTCTCGCCACGGCTGCGCGACGGGCGGCTGCCGGCCGGGGTGCGGATCGCGGGCCCCTCGATCCGGATCGTGCGCAATCACCCGGCCTACGTCGAACGGTTGCAGCGCAACGGCCACCAGGTGCACGTCTGGACGGTGAACGAGCCGGAGGACGTGGACCTGTGCGTGGAGCTCGGCATCGACGCGATCATCACCAACCGGCCGGCGGCCGTGCTGAGCCGACTGGGGCGCTGAGGCGCCGCGGCGCCGCGGCTGCTCAGGACGCGGGCGGACCGTGCATGGTGGTCCGTCCTGATCAGGGCTCAGATAAAGAGTCGAGTAAGGACACTTCGCACCTCTTGACCCGACAGCCCGCCCACAGCATCCTCACTTCTCGGCCACACCATCGAAATTCAGCCACACGTGGCCATATCTGGGGGATATGGCGACGACCCGTCACAGGGAGTGCTCCGGCGCGTTCGGCGCGTATTCGTTCGTTGCGAATGCGTCGCCGGGCATTCATCGGCCGGTTTCCGGTTCAGGCCAATGGGGCATTCACACCGTGGCGTGGGGCAAAGGAGGTCTCGGGGGTGGCGTTGGTGGTGGCACAGGAGGTGCCCACGTCGTCGAGCATGGCCGTACCCCATGGCCCTGCGGGCGTGGGGAAGGCGAGGCACCGCATGCGCGATCAGTTGCGCACGGGCGGTCTGTCGGAGGCGGTCATCGACGATGCCGTACTGATCCTTTCCGAACTGTTGAGCAATGCCTGCAAACACGGGCGCCCCCTGGGGGACGCGCTGGCCGGGGACGGCGACGTCCGGGCCGCCTGGCAGGTGGACACGCGCGGCCGGCTGATCGTCGAGGTGACGGACGGCGGCGGCCCGACCCGCCCGGCGCCGATGACCCCGTCGGTCACGGCGCACGGCGGCCGCGGGCTGAACATCATCACGGCGCTGGCCGACGACTGGGGCGTCCGGGACGACGCCCGGGGCGAGGTCACCGTCTGGGTCGTGGTCCACAAGGACGTGCGTGGTCCGGGCACCCGGGACCGCCGCGACGCCTTCGCCACGCGCGTCATGGCGCCCTCGGTCCCGGAGATGGCCGACCTGGACTTCGCGGACGCGTTCGACGACATGGACTGAGTCCAAAGAATCTTGAGTGACCTGGGCCGCCCGCTCCTTCGGCGACCCGACCTGGACCGCCCGCTCCTCGGCGACCCCACCATGACGTGTCGGCGCCGTTGTCCACAGGTTCCCGTGGTCCAGGGCATGAACGGCTAGGCTCCGCCCGTACGAGACGAGCCGTAACCGGGAGACACCCAGATGGCCAAGAAGCGACCCCAGACGACGGCCACGCGGCCGCAGCTCAGCGACGCAGAGATCCCGGTCGTCGGTGCCCGTGAGCCCTGCCCCTGCGGCAGCGGCCGCCGCTACAAGGCCTGCCACGGCCGGGCGGCGGCGCACGCGGCGACCGAGCTGGTGCACCGCCCGTTCGAGGGGCTGGCCGGCGAGGGCGACTGGGTTGCGCTGCGCGAACTGGTCCCCGCCGCCACCGTCGAGCTGACCCTGAAGGACGGTCTGCCCGAGGGCGTCCCCTCGGTCACGCTCGCCACCGTGCTGCCGATGGCCTGGCCGGCACTGCGCCGCGACGACGGCACGGTCCTGATCGGCCTGCAGAACGACACGGCCTCCGGCGACATCAGCCGCGACCTCGCCGACACCCTCCAGCGCGCCCTCACCGCCGAGCCGGGCACCCCGGTGCAGGGCCGCCGCGCCCCCGCCGACAGCCCCCGGCTGCAGGACCTGCTCGACCCGAAGGGCCCGTTCGAGCCAGTTGTGCACGACGGCTTCGAGTTCTGGGTGCAGGACGCGGAGAACGCCACCCCCGACGTGACCGCCTCCCTGGAGCGGGCCAACGCGGCGGCCATCCCGACGGTGAAGCTGACCGGCGTCGACTCCGCCTACTGGTGCGAGACGCCCGAGAAGAACCACCTGCGGTGGGTCATGCCGTACCCCGAGGAGCAGCTTCTGGACGCTCTCGCGCGGCTGCACGCGGCGGGCCGGTCCAGCCTCGGCGAGGGCACCCGGTTGGTCGGTTCCTTCCGTGCCCACGGCCTCACCGTGCCGGTCTGGGACCTGCCGAGCGGGGTCGGGGCGGAGGACGTGGAGAAGCCGGCCGCCGAGTTCGCCGAGCGGCTCGCGACCGCCCTGGCCTCGGAGGCACCGCTCACCGCCGACGAGCGGCGGGCCCGCGGCGGCCTCACCAACCGACAGGTCACGCTCAGCTGACGATCAGCATGGGCACAGGGTGGCGGCTGACCGGTCGGTCAGCCGCCCCAGGCCCGTTTGCCCGGGTGACTCCTGTCACAACTTCCCTACACGGCAAGCAAATACGTGTCCGAATAGCCGAGATCGAATTTGCGAACCGCCGATCTCTTGTTACCGTCTCAGTAGCCCGGTTGCTGGTGCATCCCCCGTCGCCAGCAACCGGGCCTTTTCATGCCCGCATCCGGTGTACGGAAGGCAGCAGTTCGTCAACTCCCGTTTGACCGTTGGGAGTTGCCCGCGACGGGGTCACCGGCGCCGGCGTCCGCCGAGTTGCTCGCGGAGCGCAGCAGCAGTGGGCCGCCGTCGCGTGCCGCGAACTCCGTGACGGCCGTGTAGGCGTCCAGGGCGCCCCGAGTGTGCTCCCGGGGCGTCTCACAGGTGGCCGGCTCGTCGTCGCCCGCGGCGTCGGCGGCGCAGTGCGTCTGCACGGTGCGGCCGTGCGGGCCCAGGAGGCTCAGGACGCCCTCCAGGGCCGCCCCGGTGGCGTTGCGGTAGTAGGTGCGCGCCCAGGTGTCCGCGCCCTGGGCCATCACGCAGGTCTGCGCCTCGACGCCGTCCGGCGAGGTGAGTTCGGGACCGCAGCGGGCGGCCGTGGCCAGGCCCAGGCCGAGCACCAGCGGAGACCGGACGGGCAGCGGCAGCTTCTCGTCGTCCTGCCGGGCGGGGTGTACGGCGGAGTCACCCACCTGTCCCGCGGACGCCACGGCCAGCGGCAGCGCTACCGCGCACACCATGACGCCCGCGAGGGCGAGGAGACGCACGTTCATGTGCGGAGGGTAACCACGCGGACGCGGGAAGCCGCGTTCGCGCGCCCGACACCCCTACAACTCGGGTGCGCTCACACCCGTACGGGTGAGGGCGTCGACCACGGCGTCCACCACGGCCTCCACGTCGGGCACCCAGGGCCTGGCCGAACCGGGCAGCGGGGCCCGCTCCCAGCGGATGGCGCCCGGGCCGGTCCCGGAGGGCGGCAGGGCGAGATAGCCGCCCTCGCCGTGGAAGCGGAGCGAGCCGGGGACGAAGTCCTGGGCGTAGAGCAGCTCGCCCAGCTGTTCCATCGAGTACGGCTTGACGAGCAGCGCCCAGCGGGTGGGCGCGGCGACCACCGGGCCGAGGCGCAGGCCCCGGCGGTCGAGGAGACTGAGAGCGCGGGAGGCGGCGAGCGCCGGGAGGCTGACCGCGCAGGGCGCCTTGCCGCCGGCGGCTCCGGTGGCGAGGACGATCGGGGCCGTCGGCCGGTTCCCCCACCACCAGCGGACCATGCGCTCGTCGGTGGTGGCGGCGAGCAGGCCGGGGTCGAAGGGGTGTGCACCGGGCACCGTGCACTCGGGGTCGGGACACGTGCACCGGGCCCGCCCCTGAGGGTCGGGAGCCACGCCCGGGAGTACGGGCCACTGCCATTCCGTCGCGAAGGTCAGGGCCGCGTCGATAAATTCAGGACCCTTGTCGTTCCGCCTGGACAGGAGCCTGCGTCGCCTTCCGAGGATCTCGCGCATGAGCGCTCGTTCCTTTCCGTTGCACCGCTGGCAACACCGTGGACCACATCACACCATGTGTCGATCACTTCACTGTGCGTACCTGTTGGCGCATCACACCTGGGGGTGGCGAAGTCTGGCGTTTTGCCGTTCCGAGTGTTTCTCTCCGCCTCCGCCACGGGAGGATGGGGCACGGTCGTCGGTGGTTAAGACGCCCGGGTCCGTCGCCAGGTTCCGGGTGGCCCCCCAACCACCCCTGGCCTTCTCCGAGTACGTACCCATCACGACCGTTGTGACGCTCCGTGGAGCAAGGCCAGTCGACCGCAATGAACCGCTGCCCGAGTCAGTTTTAAGCCAACTTTGCCTTTGTGCAAGCCGTCCGGGAGAACCCCTAGAGAACGCCTCAAGAGGCCCACGGACACCAGGAATCCCGGCAGGACAATGCTGGACATCCCCTCACGAGTGCGTGTACATGTGGAGACACTGCCAGCGGCGCAGAAGGACATGGGGGTTTGCGATGCTTTTGAGCAATACGCACAGGTCTGAAAGCCGGACGCGATGAACGCCCCGCACCCCCCGAAAGTGGCTGGAATCGATTCAACGGTCCCCACTCCCGCCCACACTGTCGCGCCGGTCCCCCCTGCCCCCGCCGCACCCCCCGTCCCGAAGGTCCCCGCCGCCCCGGCGCCCGGCACCGTCCTCCAGGACCGGCTGGCCGGCTGGGTCTCCGACCTCACCACCCTGCACGAACTGACCGAACGGCTCGCCCGGACCAGCGCGCTGGAACCGGCCCTCCAGGAACTGCTGCGCGCCGGTGCCGCCCTGGTGGGCGCCCGGCGCGGTCTGGTGGCACTGGAGCCCGCCGACGGGCTGGGCCCGCACACCACGCTCGGCCTCGGCCTCGGCCGCGCGGACCTGGGCCACCTGGAGACGGTCCCGCGCGGCGCACTGCCGTACGACGGCGGTACCGCCGAAGCGGTGCACCCGGACCTGTTCGCGGAGGACGGCCTCGACCCGCGCCACCGCGAGGTCGCCGCCCGCCTCGGCTACGCCGCCAGCTACGCGCTCCCCCTCGTCACCGACGCGGCCGACCGCCTCGGCGCGGTCGCCTGGCTGTACGACGAACCGGCCCAGCCGCACGAACGCCGACGCCACCTCGCCGGCCTGTACGTCAGGCACGCGGCCGAGCACCTGGCCCGGCTGCTGGAGGTCGAGCGCACGCGCGCGTGCATGGCGACCATCGCCGAGGAGCTGCTCCCCTCCCGGCTGCCCCGGGTGGCCGGCGTCCAGGTCGCCGCCCGGCACCGCACCGGCCCGCGCGGCGGCGGCGACTGGTACGACGCGCTGCCGCTGCCCGACGCCGCCCTGGGGCTCGCCGTCGGCTCGGTCACCGGCTCCGGGCCCAGCGCGGTCGCCGCGATGGGCCGGCTGCGCGCCTCGCTGCGGGCGTACGCCGTGATGGAGGGCGAGGACCCGGTCGCGGTCCTCTCCGACCTGGAACTGCTGCTGCGGCTGACCGAGCCGGCCCGCTCCGCCACCGCCCTGTTCGGCTACTGCGAGCCCGCGCTGCGCAAGGTCACCCTCGCCGGGGCAGGACACAGCCCGCCGCTGCTGATCGGGGAGCACCGCACGGAGTTCGCGGAGACCTCGGTGTCCGCGCCGCTGGGCATGCTGGCCTGCTGGGAGGCGCCCAGCGTGGAGATCGAGGCGGAGGCCGGCGAGACCGTGCTCCTCTACACCGACGGGCTGCTGCACCGCACCGGCGACCCCATGGACCGCGCCTTCGCCCGGCTGCACACGGCCGCCGCGAGCGTCCCGCGCGCGCTGCGCCACGACCCCGGGGCGATCGCCGACCACGTCCTGCGCACGGTGCTGCCGGGCGGCCTGGACGAGGCCGACAGCCAGGAGGACGTGGTCCTGCTGGCGGCCCGCTTCGACTGACCGGTCAGTCAGGAGAAGCACCGGAGGAGCGCAGGAGGAGCACAGGAGGAGCACAGGACGAGCGCAGGAGGAGCGCAGGAAGACGGAGGCGGAGACACCTCACACGGCTGCGGGCCCCGAGTCCCTGGGACGCCGTTCGGTACGACCGTACGATGGACGGGATCCACTGCAGTGTCGAGGAGGATAACCGTGTCCGACGAGCTCACCCCGGAAAATCCGGAGACCCCGGAGACCGAGTCGGAAGAGCCGATCAAGCAGCGCAAGAACGGCCTGTACCCGGGCGTGTCCGACGAGCTCGCCGAGAGCATGAAGTCCGGCTGGGCCGATACGGAGCTGCGCGATCTCAAGCCCGTCGAGCAGGCCGGGCACACCGCCCGCCGCCGCGCGGAGCTGTCCGCCCGCTTCCCGGGCGAGCGCCTGGTGATCCCGGCCGGCAACCTGAAGACCCGCTCGAACGACACGGACTACCCCTTCCGGGCGTCCGTCGAGTACGTCTACCTCACCGGCAACCAGACCGAGGACGGCGTACTGGTCCTGGAGCCGAAAGACGACGGCCATGAGGCCACCGTCTACCTGCTGCCGCGCTCCGACCGCGAGAACGGCGAGTTCTGGCTCTCCGGCCAGGGCGAGCTGTGGGTCGGCCGCCGCCACTCGCTGACCGAGTCCGAGGCGCTCTACGGCATCCCCGCCGCCGACGTCCGGGAGCTCGCCGACAAGCTCCGCGAGGCCACCGGCCCGGTCCGGGTCGTGCGCGGCTACGACGCCGGCATCCAGGCCGCGCTGACCGACAAGGTCACCGCCGAGCGCGACGAGGAGCTGCGGGTCTTCCTCTCCGAGGCACGCCTGGTCAAGGACGAGTGGGAGGTCGGCGAGCTGCAGAAGGCCGTCGACTCCACGGTCCGCGGCTTCGAGGACGTCGTGAAGGTCCTCGACAAGGCCGAGGCCACGAGCGAGCGCTACATCGAGGGCACGTTCTTCCTCCGCGCACGCGTGGAGGGCAACGACATCGGCTACGGCTCCATCTGCGCGGCCGGCCCGCACGCCTGCACCCTGCACTGGGTGCGCAACGACGGCCCGGTCCGCTCGGGCGACCTGCTCCTCCTGGACGCCGGCGTCGAGACGCACTCCCTGTACACCGCGGACGTCACGCGGACGCTGCCGGTCAACGGCACGTACAGCGAGCTGCAGAAGAAGATCTACGACGCCGTCTACGACGCCCAGGAGGCCGGCATCGCGGCGGTGCAGCCGGGTGCGAAGTACCGCGACTTCCACGACGCCGCGCAGCGGGTGCTGGCCGAGCGGCTCGTCGAGTGGGGGCTCGTCGAGGGGCCGGTCGAGCGGGTGCTGGAGCTGGGTCTGCAGCGCCGGTGGACGCTGCACGGCACCGGGCACATGCTCGGCCTCGACGTCCACGACTGCGCTGCCGCGCGGACCGAGACGTATGTGGAGGGCGTCCTGGAGGCCGGGATGGTGCTGACCGTCGAGCCGGGGCTGTACTTCCAGGCCGACGACCTCACCGTACCGGAGGAGTACCGGGGGATCGGCGTGCGGATCGAGGACGACATCCTGGTGACGGCCGACGGGAACCGGAACCTCAGCGCGGGGCTGCCCCGGCGGTCCGACGAGGTCGAGGCGTGGATGGCTTCGCTGACGAGCTGACGTGTGATGTGACATCGCCGGGTACCAGGGTCGGGGCGTCACAAAGAGGGCAAGGCGTCCAGGAACAAGGCTCCGGCCAGGAGGCCCGCGCTGCCCCTCGGGCTCCAGCCGCGTTCGTTCAGGTCGGCGTCCATGGCCGCCAGGGCCTCCGCGCCCGCAGCCGTCGCCGTGCCGCCCGCCTCCAGTACCGTCCGCGCCCCTGCCTGGACCCGGCGCAGGCCCAGCGGGCCCGCGGTGTAGAGGAGTTCGGTGTCCTGGAGGGTGGACATCACGGTCAGCGAGGCGTCCAGGCGGGCCTGGTTCTCGGTGGCGCCCGCCTTGCGGGCCGTGGCCAGCGCCTCCAGCGCCCTGCGTACGTGCGGGAATCCGGCCCTCGCCTCGCCCCGGGCGCCGGCCGCGCCGTACTTGGCGGAGATCGTCGAACCCCGGGAGGGTCGCTTGGGGGCGCCCTTGTCGTTGAACGCGGCGATCTTCCGTGCGTTCACGGCGATCTCGCGGGCCTTGGCGCGGGGGTCCAGGGCGGCCGCCGCGACCAGGAAGCCGAGGGCCCACAGGGCGCCCTTGTGGCCGCCGCCGGCCAGGCCGACCGAGTGCTCGGTGCACCGGCCGATCGCGCCGAGTTCCGCCCGCAGCACCGGCGTGGCTTCGCCGGTACGGCGAGCGGAGGCGGCCATCGCCGCGAGGCCGGGCGCCAGCGCCCTGGCCGACCAGCGCAGACTGTCGTGCTCCCGGCGCGTACTGCGGGCGGCCAGGTCACGCGGGTCGGGCAGGCCCGGCTTGGGGGTCAGGGCCAGCTGACCGGTGAGCGCGGCCACGGCGGCCCGCGCCAGCGCGTCGTCCTCGCCGCTTGTCATGTCCCTTACCTTATGAAGAGGCGGAGGCCGACGGGGAGGCGCTGTCGCTCGGGGCGTCGCTCGGCGGGGTGCCCGTGGGCGCGTCGCTCGGGGCACCGCTCGGCAGGGTACCGCCGCCGCTGCCGGCACCCGTGTTCTCGGCGTCCGGGTCGATGCCCAGGGTCAGTGAGCCCTTGTAGCCCTTCGAGGGGTCCTTCTTGTGCACGGCCTTCAGGGTGAGCAGACCGCTGGCGGCACCACCGCCGTCGTACACCATGTCGTCGGCGAGGACGGTGTAGTCGCCGGTGTGCTTCGAGTAGGGCTCCAGCGTGAAGATCTCCTCGGCGATGCCGTCGGCGAAGAACAGCTGCCCGGTGTAGTTGACCTTGCCGCCCTCGTAGGTGCCGTCCTCCTTCTCGCCGCCCGTGTGCACCTTCACGTGGATGTGGCAGGTGCGCGGGGTGTACCAGCCCGGAAAGATCGTCTCGAACTTGACGACCCCGTTGGCGTCGGCGATCTGGTAGCCGCGCAGGTAGGTCTTGTCGTCGGCGGAGTCGCCCTCCTCGCTCTCCGCCGGGGCGGAGCCGCCGGGGTTGGCGGTGGTGTAGCCGGAGTAGTAGCCCCAGGCGTCGCAGTGCCAGATCTCGACCGCGGCGCCCTTGACCGGGGTGCAGCCGTCGGTGGCGTCCACGACGGTCAGGCGGAGGGTCAGCGGAACGCCGGCCTTGCCCTCGGTGATGTCCTTGCGCACCAAGGCACCATCGAGGTAGTACGGCCCTTCCGTGACACTGGTCATCAGCGTCATGCACTCACTGCCGGCCGAACTCGCGGAGGCGGTGGCGTCCGCGTCGGCGCCGCTGTCGGTCGTGTCGGCGAAGGCCGACTGGAAGCCGGCGACCGCGAGGCCGCCGGCCGCCACCGTGCCGCCGGAGACCGCGAGGGCACGGCGGCGGGTGATCGACGTGTTTTTGTGGTTTCCCGTCATGGCCGACGAAGCTAGGAACGCCGTTTGTCAGGGGGATGGGCAAGGGCTGGGAACGGCCTGTGAACGCCCAGGAAGCTGAACCAGTCGGGAAGCCGCTGGTCACAGAGCCGGGGCTCGGTCGTGCAGGATCCGCTGGAACAGCCGGCTGTCCCGCCATTCTCCATTGATGTGCAGATACTGCGGAGCATCCCCGATCGTCTCGAACCCGCATTTCTTCAGCACGCGTTGGGACGTCGTGTTCTCGATCAGAGTGGACGCCTCGATCCGGTGAAGTCCCACCATGTCCCTCGCGATCTCGCAGACCCGCTCCAGGGCGGCGGTGGCCAGACCGCGGCCCTGCTGATCACCGGCCACCCAATAGCCGACGTAGGAACTGCAGAAAGGGCCCAGGGAAATTCCGGAAAGAGTGATCGCCCCGACGATCCGGCCGTCCTCGGCCGACTCCATGAGCAAGGGGGCCACGAGGCCGTCGACAGCCTGTCCCAGCAGGCCTTCGATGCGTTCGGTCTGGCCCTCGACGGTGAAGAAGGAATCGGGTCTGACCGGTTCCCAGGGTTCGAGATGGCCTCGGTTGCGGACGTATGCGGCGCACAGCGCTCCGGCATCGCCGACGGCAATGGGACGCAATATCACGCCCGGGATGAGCGGGCTTTCTTTAATCTTCCTGAGAATCATGCGCGCACCCTAGCGCGGGTGTTATGCGGTTGCGACAGTCATGCCGAAAGCAGGGAAGGATCTTTCTTCCACTTGAGAATCTTGTCGAAGCTGACCACGGTGCCGCCCCGGCCCGGCTTGTTGCCGATGTGGACGTGGTCCGCGAGTTCCCTGATGAGACAGAGGCCTCTCCCGTTCTCGGCGTCGGGACGGGCCGGCCTTATGTCCTGGGTACGGGCGAACCCCGGAGCGAGTCCCGGGCCCGAATCGGCCACTTCGATACGGCACTTCTCGCCGTCCAGGTAGGCGGTGACCCGGTACGCCTCCGAGGTGCGGCCGGCCCCTCCGTGCTCGACGGCGTTCGCACAGGCCTCGCTGAGGGCGACGGAGAGGTCGTAGGAGATGTCGGGGTCGACGCCCGCCGTCTCCATCGTGCCGATCAGCAGTCGGCGGGCGAGCGGCACGCTGGCGGCCTCACGCCGCAGATGGAGTGACCACCAGATGCTCATGCTCCAGCCTCCTGGCTGCGGCTCGACATACCGATACCTATTGCCACCCGTGCCCGGGTGTAAGCACTCCGTTCATGTGAGAACGCCCATCCGGGGGATGCGCGGGTGGAGGTTTCGGTGTATGAGCGGGTGGTTCGCCACAAGGATGATCTTTCGGTCCTTCCTCACGATCACCGCCCTCGGGCGTCACGGAATCTTCTGGACCTGACGTCAAGCCGGCCCGGGGCCAGTGCGATGATGAGCGCGCCATGACTGCCCCTCACCCGCGCACGGCGCGCACCGGAAGCGGACTGCGGCTCCTGCGGGCCGCGGTGTTCGCCGCGTTCTGCGTCGTGCTGGCCGCGGCGGGGCACACCCTGGCCTCCTGCGCGTCCGTTCCGCTGTGGACGCTCGGCGCGGGCTTCCTGGGCACGCTGGCGCTCGTCGCCCCGCTGACCGGCCGGACCCGTTCGCTGCCGGGGATCGTGGCGCTGCTCGCGGTGGTGCAGACCGTCCTCCACACGCTGTTCGGACTCGGCCAGCACGGTGGTGCCGCGATGTCGGGCTCGATGTCCGCCTCGTCCACGGCATCCATGTCGGCGATGTCCATGAGCGACGCCTCGCTGGTGGCGCGGGCCGCACGGCTGGTGTGCGGGGCCGGGGCGGCGCAGATCAGTCCCGCCCACGCGTACAAGATCCTCACGGACGCGCATCTCAGCACCTCCGGGCCGGCCGCCGACACGAGCGGGGCGGCCCACGCCGCGGACGCCACCGGGGCCTCCGGCTCGCTGCTGCCCTCCGTGCCCATGCTGCTCGGACACGTTCTCGCGGCCGTCGTGGCCGGGTGGCTGCTGCGCCGGGGCGACCTGGCGCTGCTGCGGCTGATCCGGTTGTCGGCCGATTCGGCGCACGGGGTCGCCGAAGGGGCGCTGATCCGGTCCCTGCGCGGGGCGCTCGCGCTGGCGCGCGCCCTGTGCGCCGGGCTCGTGGCCGTGCCCGAGGCGCCCACGGGTGGCCGTCGTCGTGCCTGGGACATACCGTCGGCCCCGCGCACCGTCGCACTCCAGCACTCCGTGATCCGGCGCGGACCGCCCGTGTCCGCCGCCGTACTCGTTCTCGCCGCCTGACACGACGCGACCAGAGCACTCCCCGGGTCTGCCCGGATCCGGAGGGGCCTGCCGCCGTCGTGCGGCACGCGCGCGTGCGCTTTCCGACGGACCTTCCCGATGGCCCCTTTCGGGTTTCGACTTCGGGTCTTCGGCTTCGGGTTCCCGGTTTCCACGCGCCCCTCAACGACAGAACTCACTCGGAGTGGAGTGCTCCCTGCCATGAAGGCTTCCGTCATGTCCGCCGTGTCCGCCTTGAAGGCCTCCCGTGCCGCCGCCGTCGCCGCCGTCGCGGGTACGGCCGTACTGGCCGTCTCCTCGCCCGCGTTCGCGCACGTCAGCGTGCAGCCTGAGGGCACCGCCGCCAAGGGCGGTTACGCGGTCATCGACTTCAAGGTCCCCAACGAACGCGACGACGCCTCGACCACCAAGGTCGAGGTCAACTTCCCCGCCGACCACCCGATCGCGTCCGTGATGCCGCAGCCGATGGCCGGCTGGAAGATCGACGTCACCAAGTCCAAGCTGGCCAAGCCGCTGGAGATGCACGGCGAGAAGATCGACCAGGCGGTCACCAAGGTCACCTGGACCGCCGAGGACAAGGGCATCGAGCCGGGCTACTTCCAGAAGTTCCCGCTCTCCGTGGGCGCCCTGCCCGAGAACACCGACGAACTGGTCTTCAAGGCGGTCCAGACGTACTCCAACAAGGAGGTCGTCCGCTGGATCGAGGTCCAGCAGGAGGGCCATGACGAGCCGGAGAACCCGGCCCCGGTCCTCGCGCTGTCCGCCGCCACCGGCGACCACCACGGGTCCGCCACGGCCGAGGACACGGCCGAGGAGACCTCGGCCAAGACCGAGACCACCGCCTCCGACGACTCCGGCCCCGCCGACGGTACCGACACCACCGCCCGCGTCCTCGGCGTCGTCGGCATCGTCGTCGGCGCGGCCGGGGTCGCCTACGGCGTCCTCGCCGGCCGTCGCCGGTCCACCACCGGCACCGAGGCCTGAGTTCCGCGTCCGTGACGCGCACATGGGGCCGTGCGACGCCCGCACAGCTGTCGTACGGCTGTCGTCCGGCCCCCCGGTGCGCGCCGGATCTCTCACATCTGGGACATTTTCGTATGCGCAAGAAGACGTTCGCCGCGGCCGCGCTGCTCGCCGCCGCCACCCTGACCCTCTCCGCCTGCGGCAGCGGCGACGACGCGAAGTCACCCGTCACCGTGGTCGCCGGGGACACCTCGAACAAGGCCGCGACCATCCTGGACACGCCGTTCGAGAAGCCGGACCTGGTGCTCACCGACACCCAGGGCAAGAAGTACGACCTGCGCGCGGAGACCAAGGGCAGGCCGACGCTGATCTACTTCGGCTACACGCACTGCCCCGACGTCTGCCCGCTGACCATGAACAACCTCGCGGTCGCCAAGAAGGCACTGTCCAAGGCCGACCAGGCGAAGCTGCGGGTCGTGTTCGTCACCACCGACCCGGCCCGCGACACCCCGTCCGAGCTCGGCAAGTGGCTCAAGGGCATCGACCCGAGCTTCGTCGGGCTGACCGGCGACTTCGCCACCATCCAGGCCGGCGCCCGTACCCTCGGCATCTCCATCGAGCCGACCCACAAGGACAAGAAGACCGGCAAGGTCGTCTCGGTGCACGGCACCCAGGTCATCGCGTTCTCGCCGAAGACCGACGGCGGATACGTCCTCTACGGCGAGGACGCCACCGTCGACGACTACACCAAGGACCTCCCCAAGCTGATCAAGGGGGAGAACCCGTGAAATCCAGGAAGCCCGGCAGGCACCTCGCGCTGACCGGGATAGCGATCACGGGAGCCGTCGCCCTCGCGGGCTGCGGCGGCCCGGGTTCCCCGGGGGCCTCGGGCTCCTCGGGGGCCGAGCTGTCCGTCGGCGCCTCCTACATGCCCCAGCCGGTCTCCGCCGACATGGCCGCCGGGTTCCTGACGATCACCAACAGGGGCGGCACGAAGGACGAGCTGACCTCGGTCACCAGCGACTCCGCCGGTGAGATCACCATGCACGAGACCAACGGCGGGGCGATGGAGGAGGTCACCTCCTTCGAGGTGCCCGCCCACGGTCAACTCGTGTTCAAAAGTGGTGGCAACCATCTGATGTTCGAGAAGCTGAAGCGCCGCCCGGAACAGGGCGACACGATCACCCTGAAACTCAAGTTCGCCGAATCCGGTCCGCTCACCGTCGAGATGCCGGTGAAGTCCGCCACGTACAACCCGTCGACCGGACACTGAGGGAGGACCGACCTTGACGCGGACCATCACCCCCCGCCTGCGCACCCTGGTGCTGCTGTTCCTCGCCGTCACCGGCGCGCTGCTGGCCGGCGCCGGGCCGGCCTCGGCGCACGCGGCGCTGACCGGCAGCGACCCCTCCCAGGGGGTGGTGGTCACCAAGGCGCCCGACCAGGTCTCGCTCACGTTCTCCGAGAACGTGTCGATGAACAACGACTCGATCCGGGTCCTCGACCCCAAGGGCAAGCGGGTCGACCTGGCCAAGCCGGACAACCTGAGCGGCACGACCTACGGCGTGCAGCTCAAGAGCGGACTGGGCAAGGGCACGTACACCGTCGCCTGGCAGGTCGTCTCCGCGGACAGCCATCCCGTCGCCGGCGCCTTCACCTTCTCCGTCGGCGCGCCCTCCAGGACCGTCGCCTCGGTCGGGGACCAGGAGGCGGGCGGCGGGGTCGTCGGCTGGCTCTACGGCTTCGGGCGGTACATGTCGTACGCCGGGTACATCGTGCTCGTCGGCGGCGCGGCCTTCGTCCTCGCCTGCTGGCAGCGCGGCTCCGGGGTGCGGGCCATGCAACGCCTGGTCGTCGGCGGGTGGCTGACGCTCACCGCCGCGACGCTCTGGCTGCTGCTCCTGCGCGGCTCGTACACGACCTCCGGCAGCGTCGGCGACATCTTCGACCTGAACCTCCTCGGCCAGGTGCTGCAGACCAAGACCGGCGCGGCCCTGGTATCCCGGCTGCTGCTGCTCGCGGCGGCCGCACTGTTCATCGCCGTCCTCTTCGGCGCCTATGACAAGCGGGAGGACGAGGAGAAGCGCGACCTGACCTTCGGGCTCGCCATCGGCGGGACCGTCGTGGCCGCCGGGCTCGCGGCGAGCTGGGCCATGGCCGAGCACGCCTCCACCGGACTTCAGCCGGGCATCGCGATGCCGGTCGACGTCATCCACCTGCTCGCCGTCGCCGCCTGGCTCGGCGGCCTCACCGCACTGCTGGTCGCCCTCTACCGGGCGCCCGCCGACACCCCGGTCGAGTCCACCGCCGTACGACGCTTCTCCCGCGTCGCCTTCGGGTCGGTGCTCGCGCTGGTCGCCACCGGCATCTACCAGTCCTGGCGCCAGCTCGGCTCCTGGTCGGCGTTCACCGACACGGCCTACGGCGAGCTGCTGCTGGTCAAGATCGGGCTGGTGGCGCTGCTCGTGGGTATCGCGTCCATCTCGCGACGGTGGACGGGGCGGCTCGCGGATGCGGCGGTGACCGAGCCGGAGACGGCCGAAGAGGCGCAGCAGGAAGCAGCGGAGGAGGAAGCGGCGCAGGAGAAGGAGACGGTCAAGGCGTCCGCCGCCACGAAGGAGGCCTCCGTCCACGCCGCCGAGTCCGGCTCCGGTGTCTCCGCTGTCTCCGGCGGCTCCGAGAAGACCACGTCCGCGGGCGACGACCCCGAGCGCGCCGCCCAGCTCGCCCGGCAGCAGTCCGCCATGGACACGGCTCGGCAGAAGCGGCTCCGGGACTCCGACCCGCACCGCTTCGGCCTGCGCCGCTCGGTGCTGGCCGAGGCCGGGGTCGCCGTCGCCCTGCTCGCGGTCACGACCGTGCTGACGCAGACCGAGCCCGGCCGTACCGAGCAGGACGCCAAGGCCGCCACCGCGGCTTCCTCGTCCTCCTCCACGTCGAGCTCGTCCTCGGGCGCGCTGACCCTCGACATGTCCTTCGACACCGGCGGCAAGGACGGCAAGGGCGTCGTCCGCGTCGACCTGGACCCGGCGGCGGTGGGCAGCAACGAGATGCACGTCTACGTCCAGCGGCCCAACGGCCGGGCCTTCGACATCCCCGAGGTGAAGGTCGCCTTCACCCTCGACGCCAAGAAACTCGGGCCGATTCCGGTGAACCCCGACCACATCACCACCGGGCACTGGGCGGCCAACGGGGTGCAGATCCCCATCGCCGGCGACTGGAAGGTCTCCGTCACCGTACGGACCTCCGACATCGACCAGGTGACCGTCTCCAAGAACGCGCAGATCGGCTGAACCGCACCATGCCCGAACAGTCCCAGTCCGTCACCGAGGCCCCGACCGCAGCCGCCGAGGCGCCCCCGGCCGGGGGCGTCAGCCGGCGCGCGCTGCTCGGCACCGCCGGGGCCGCCGGGCTCGTACTCGGCGCGGCGGGCGCGGGTGTCGGCTACGCGGCCGCCCCCGCCCAGGCCACCCCGCTCAGCTCGGTGGGCTCCGACCGGGCGATGTTTCACGGGAAACATCAGCCGGGGATCACCGAGGGCCTCCAGGCACGCGGCCATCTCGTCGCCTTCGACCTGGCGGCGGGCGCGGGCCGCAGTGAGGCCGCCGCGCTGCTGCGCCGCTGGTCCACGACGGCCGAGCGGTTGATGGCGGGCGAGCCGATGACACAGGACGACACGGACGTTGCCCGGGACGCGGGTCCCTCGGCGCTGACGGTCACCTTCGGCTTCGGCAACAGCTTCTTCGCCCGTACCGGACTGGAGAAGCAGCGGCCCTCCGCGCTGGACCCGCTGCCCGACTTCTCCTCCGACCACCTCGACAGGTCACGCAGCAACGGCGACCTGTGGGTGCAGATCGGCGCCGACGACGCCCTGGTCGCCTTCCACGCCCTGCGGGCGATCCAGAAGGACGCGGGCGGCGCGGCGAAGGTCCGCTGGCAGATGAACGGCTTCAACCGCACCCCGGGCGCCACCGCGCACCCCATGACGGCCCGCAACCTGATGGGCCAGCTGGACGGCACGCGCAACCCGAAACCGACGGACTCGGACTTCGACCAGCGGATCTTCGTACCGGCGAGCGGTTCGAGCGACCCCGCGTGGATGGCCAACGGCTCCTACGCCGTCGTACGCCGGATCCGCATGCTCCTCGACGACTGGGAGAAGCTGTCGCTCACGGCCCAGGAGAACGTGATCGGGCGGAAGAAGTCGAACGGGGCGCCGCTGACCGGGGGCACCGAGACGACGGCGATGGACCTGGACAAGGCCAAGGCGGACGGGGAGTACGTCGTTCCGGTCAACGCCCATGCCCGGATCACCCGGCCCGACCAGAACGGGGGTGCGGCCATCCTGCGGCGCCCGTTCTCGTACCACGACGGCATCGAGGCGGACGGGACACCGGACGCGGGTCTGCTCTTCGTCTGCTGGCAGGCGGATCCGCTGCGTGGATTCGTGCCGCTGCAGCGGAAGCTGGACCGCGGGGACGCGTTGTCGCAGTACATCCGGCACGAGGCGAGCGGCCTGTTCGCGGTGCCGGGCGGTGCGGCCGCCGGGGAGTATGTGGGGCAGCGGCTGCTGGAGAGCTGACAACCGGGTGAGATCCACGCGCTCTTTTTGCGCTCTCCATACGATCCCGGTTACCGCAGTGGTTTCTGATCACTATTGGTGCGTTTCCGGGTTTCAAACCACCCGGTCGAGTGGATCCGATGAGACAAGTGAACCGTGGCTCTCTGCGCCCATTAGGGTGAGGGACATGCCAGCGAGCTATGCGTATCTCGGCCCTGAAGGCACCTTCACCGAAGTCGCCCTGCGCACCCTTCCGGAGACGGCCACCCGGGAGCTCGTCCCGTACGTCTCCGTGCAGTCCGCACTGGACGCCGTGCGGGGCGGCGAGGCCGAGGCCGCGTTCGTGCCGATCGAGAACTCCGTCGAGGGCGGCATCACCACGACCCTGGACGAGCTGGTCGCGGGCGAGCCGCTGATGATCTACCGCGAGGTGCTGCTGTCGATCACCTTCGCGCTGCTGGTCCGGCCGGGCACCAAGCTCTCCGACATCAAGACGGTCACCGCCCACCCGGCCGCCCAGCCGCAGGTGCGCAACTGGCTGCGGGCCCACCTCCCGGAGGCCGTCTGGGAGTCCGCCGCCTCGAACGCGGACGGCGCCCGCCTGGTCCAGGAGGGCCGTTACGACGCCGCCTTCGCCGGCGAGTTCGCGGCCGCACGCTACGGCCTGGAGGCCCTGGAGACCGAGATCCACGACGCGGAGAACGCGCAGACCCGGTTCGTCCTGGTCGGCCGCCCGGCCCGGCCCGCGGCCCCGACCGGAGCGGACAAGACCTCGGTCGTGCTCTGGCAGAACGACGACCATCCCGGCGGGCTGCGCGACCTGCTCGGCGAGTTCGCCACCCGGGGGATCAACCTCATGCTGCTGCAGTCCCGGCCGACCGGCGCCGGCATCGGCAACTACTGCTTCTGCATCGACGCCGAGGGCCACATCTCCGACCGGCGGGTGGCGGAGGCCCTGATGGGGCTGAAGCGGATCTGCCGCCAGGTGCGGTTCCTGGGTTCCTACCCGCGGGCGGACGTCAGGCCGGGCGAGACCGTGAGGCCCACCCTTCCGGGGACGTCGGACGAGGAGTTCGTGGCGGCCTCGGACTGGGTGGCACGCTGCCAGGACGGCCGCTTCTAGCCGGTCGTACCCTCATATCTTCGTTATCCACAGGGGTTATCCACAGGTGCCCATCTCGACCTGGGGACAAGTCGACAGTGGCGCATGAGTCTGTCGACAAATCGCCCTACAGACCGTCGGCGCGGCCCCGCCCGCCCACATCACCCTTCGTCCACTCGTTTCCCATGGTTCATCTTTTGGAGCGATCCCTTTCCACTCGAAAGAGGGTGTTGCCCCGGTTTGGTGCGGGAATTCCTCTCCGCATGCACCACTGGCAGAGTGATCAATTCCGAAGTCCACAACTCTTCCACACACCCTGTGGATAACTTCCGGGAGGGCGTGGATTCCTGTGGACAACCACACCTCCAAGTCCCGCCCTCCACAAGGGGATCCGGTCAACTGCGGTCCACAGGCGTGCCCCGTCTCGGGGAGTGAGACACTTTATATTGACACGCTCGGCAATTCCCCCATAACGGAACGTAAGCCACGATTCGGAACGCGTCTCCATAGTGATTCGTGGGGGGCAACCCCGCACCGGTAGCCTTGGCTCCGTGATTGACCTTCGCCTGCTCCGTGAGGACCCCGACCGTGTGCGCGCGTCCCAGCGCGCCCGTGGAGAGGACGTCGCGCTCGTCGACGCCCTCCTCTCTGCCGACGAGCGGCGCAGGTCCTCCGGCGTCCGCTTCGACGAGCTGCGCAACGAACAGAAGCAGCTCGGCAAGCTCATCCCCAAGGCTTCCGCCGACGAGAAGGCCGAGCTGCTGAAGAAGGCCGAACAGCTCAAGGCCGACGTCAAGAGCGCCGACGCCGAACGCGACGCGGCCGACGCCGAGACCCAGGAGCTGCTGCTCAGGCTCGGCAACCTCGTCCACCCCGACGTGCCCGTGGGAGGCGAGGAAGGCTTCGTCACCCTGGAGGAGCACGGCACGATCCGCGACTTCGGCGCCGAGGGCTTCGAGCCCAAGGACCACCTGGAGCTGGGCCAGCTGCTCGGCGCGATCGACGTCGAGCGCGGCGCCAAGGTCTCCGGCTCCCGCTTCTACTTCCTGACCGGTGTCGGCGCCCTCCTGGAGCTGGCGCTCGTCAACGCGGCGATCGCGCAGGCCACCGAGGCCGGCTTCACGCCGATGCTGACCCCGGCGCTGGTCCGCCCGCAGTCCATGGCGGGCACCGGCTTCCTCGGCCAGGCGGCCCAGGACGTCTACCACCTCGACAAGGACGACCTCTACCTGGTCGGCACGTCCGAGGTCCCGCTCGCCGCGTACCACATGGACGAGATCATCGAAGCGGACCGGCTGCCCCTCCGTTACGCCGGTTTCTCGCCCTGCTTCCGCCGCGAGGCCGGCTCGCACGGCAAGGACACCAAGGGCATCTTCCGCGTCCACCAGTTCGACAAGGTGGAGATGTTCTCCTACGTCGCCCCCGAAGACTCGGAGGCGGAGCACCAGCGTCTGCTGGCCTGGGAGAAGCAGTGGCTGACCTCGCTGGAGCTGCCGTTCCGGGTGATCGACGTCGCGACCGGTGACCTCGGCGCCTCGGCCGCCCGCAAGTTCGACTGCGAGGCGTGGATCCCGACGCAGGGCAAGTACCGCGAGCTGACCTCGACGTCGGACTGCACCGAGTTCCAGTCCCGCCGCCTGTCCATCCGGGTCCGCGACGGCAAGCAGGTCAAGCCGCTGGCCACGCTCAACGGCACGCTGTGCGCCGTACCGCGCACCATCGTGGCGATCCTGGAGAACCACCAGCAGGCCGACGGTTCGGTGTACGTGCCCGAGGTGCTGCGCCCGTACCTGGGCGGCCGGGAGGTTCTGGAGCCGGTGTCCCGGTGAGTTTCCCCTACGGGCTCATCGCCACCGACCTCGACGGGACGCTGCTGCGCTCCGACGAGTCCATCTCCCCGCGCACCCGTGAAGCGCTCGCCGCGGCCACCGCGGCGGGCGCCGCACACATCGTCGTCACCGGCCGCGCGGTCCCCTGGACCCGGCACATCCTCGACGACCTCGGCTACGACGGCCTCGCCGTGTGCGGCCAGGGGGCGCAGGTGTACGACGCCGGTGCGCACCGCCTCCTGACCTCGGTGACGCTGGACCGGCAGCTGGCCGGGGTCGCCCTCGCGAAGATCGAGGCGGAGGTCGGCCCGCTGTACCTGGCGGCGAGCCGTGACGGCCTGGACGGCGACGTCCTGGTGGGACCGGGGTACGCGGTGACGGGCCATCTCCCGTCGACCCCCTTCACGGACGCGGCCGACCTCTGGTCGGCGCCGCTGAACAAGATCTACATACAGCACCCGGAGCTGTCCGACGACGAGCTCGCGGAAGCGGCCCGGCAGGCGGCCGGGGGCTTCGTCACGGTCGCCATGGCGGGCGAGGGAATCGTCGAGCTGCTGCCGCTCGGGCTGTCCAAGGCGACGGGACTGTCGTTGGCCGCGCGCCGGCTGGGGCTCAAGGCCACCGACACGATCGCCTTCGGCGACATGCCGAACGACATCCCGATGTTCGGCTGGGCTTCGTACGGGGTGGCCATGGCCAACGCGCATGAGGAACTCAAGGCGGTGGCCGACGAGGTGACGTCTTCCAACGAGGAGGACGGGATCGCGGTGGTCGTGGAGCGTCTGCTGGGTTGAAGCCCGTCCGTTGTCTGCGGGTGTGTGGGGGCTGGTCGCGCAGTTCCTCCCCCAGCCTTCGGCCGGGAGCCCCCCAGCGCCCCTTGGGTAGGGCCACTCATGCGCGTTCACAAGTTCTGCGGAGGATGCACGGATCGAACGTGCGCGGGCTTTTCAGGCCCGACCATGGCTTAGCAAGCCAGTGCCTTACCACTCGGCCAATCCTCCGGGTGGGCGGCCCACGCGAGAGCGACATCGCGTGCTCGAAGCGGCCGCCCCGGGCAGCTACACGGCGCTCCGCCGACGGCTGCCCTGACGGGAGCGGGACGTACTGTCGTGCATGGACATCGTCCGGCTCCTCTCCCAGATGGTGGGGTGACACAACAACTTTGCCTTCGGGCCGAGTTGACCGCCACTGATTAAAACAGGGCCTACTGAAGCGCGCCTTTGGGGCGCTGGGGGTACCCCCGGCCGAAGGCTGGGGGAGGAACTGCGCGACCGGCCCCCACCGGCCCGCAGCCGAAAAACCGCCTACCGGCGCCACCACTTTCGGCGCGCCTTGCTGAAGAACCACCCGGCGGGCGGCTCGTCCGATCGCCACGGCTGCGGTTCCGGCGACTCCTCGCGCCAGCGCGCCGCCAGCATCCGCGCCCGCGCGGACGGCTCGGCCGTCTCCGCGGACCGTATGAACTCCTCGTCCAGTACGAGGTCGTTCCAGTCGTCAGCCATCCCCGCGCCTCCTACGCAGTGCATCCGCTTTGACCCACTGTGCCCGGACGGGGGTGAAGCCCCCGTCAGTAAGGGGGCCGTCTACTCCTCGCCCGCCAGCGTCAGCGAGCGCAGCTTCTGGCCGGCGTACCAGGTGGCCAGGACGGTCACCACGACCAGCAGCACCGTGCCCGTCGTCAGTGACACATCGGACGTGACCAGGTCGCCGCCGGTCACCTTGTGGGCGACCGCAAGGGACCACTGCTGGACGCTCAGCGTCCGCGCTCCGGGGACCAGGGAGCCGAACAGGGCCTCCCAGACCAGCGCATAGACGAGCCCGAAGACCACCGCGTGCCGCGACACCGTGCCGAGCAGCAGGAAGAGCGCGGCGTAGGCGATGGAGGCGACCAGCGCGGCGACCGTGTAGGCGACGGCGATCTGCTGCCCGTTGCCGTTAAGGACGAAGCCCGCGACCAGGGTCGGCAGGGCGGAGAAGACCATGGTCACCGCGATCGCCACGATCAGCTTGGTGAAGATGATCGTCGGCCGTTTGATCGGCTTGGACAGCAGGTACACCACCGAGCCGTCGTCGATCTCCGGGCCGATCGCACCCGTGCCGGCGATGACGCCGATGATCGGCACCATGGTGGCGAGCCCGAGGCCGCCGAGCAGGTCGGCGGCCGTCTGGTCGTCGGCGCCCGCGAGGCCGCGGACGACGACGGAGATCGCGATCAGCAGCAGCGGCAGGGCGCCCAGGATGAGGGCGCGACGGCGGCCGAGCAGGGCCCGGTAGGTGAGCCGGGCGACTGTGGGGTCGTACATCTTCGGCCTCCTACGCCGCGACCAGATACGAGAACACGGATTCGAGGGACTCGTCGGACGGCGAGACCGTGAGCAGCCGGATGCCGTGGTCGCGGGCGACCTTGGGCAGCAGGGCGGTGAAGCGGCCGAAGTCGACGGCCTGGATGCGCAACGCGCCCTCGGTCAGGTCGACTTCGATGCCCGAGGTGGAGGGGTCGGCGATGAGGGCGGCCGCGAGGGCGCGGTCGTCGCTGGAGCGGACCAGGTAGCGGTGCGGGCGGTCGGTCATCAGGCGGCGGATCTTGCGGAAGTCGCCGCTGGCCGCGTGCCGTCCGGCGACCACGACCTCGATGTGCCAGGCGAGTTGCTCGACCTCTTCGAGGATGTGGGAGGAGAAGAGGACCGTGCGGCCCTCGTCGCCCATGCGCCGCAGGAGCTCCATGAGCTGCATGCGCTGGCGCGGGTCCATGCCGTTGAAGGGCTCGTCGAGGAGGAGCAGGGACGGGTCGTGGACCAGGGCGGACGCCATCTTCACGCGCTGGCGCATGCCCTTGGAGTACGTCGAGATCCTGCGGTCCTGCGCGTACTCCATCTCGACGGTGGCGAGGGCCTTCTGGGCGGCCTTGGCGCCGAGGCCGTGCAACTCGGCGTTGGCGACGACGAACTCGCGGCCGGTGAGGAAGTCGTACATCGCCTCGCGCTCGGGGACGATGCCGATGTGCTTGTAGATCGCCTCGTTGCGCCAGGTGGGCTGCCCGTCGAGGGTGACCGTGCCGGTGGAGGGGGCGAGGAAGCCGCCCATCATGTTGATGAGGGTGGACTTGCCGGCGCCGTTGGGGCCGAGGAGGCCGGTGACGCCGGGGCCGATGGTCATGGTGACGTCGTTGACGGCGACCACGTTGCCGAACCAGCGGGAGACGTGGTCGATGGAGAGCGTGGTCACAGTCCCACCTTCTTGTAGCGGCGCAGCAGAAGGCCGTAGCTCGCGGCGATGAGGCCGAGGACGACGAGCAGGTACACCGCGCCCTGGGCGTGGGAGGGGCCGTCGCCGCCCGGGAAGGTGTTGGTGCCGCCGAGCAGGGCGGTGCTCAGGCCGCCGATCAGGGTGACCGGCGAGAACAGGCCGATCCACGCGATGGCGCCGGTGCTGCCCTGGGAGTCGGCGATGGCCTGGAGGGTGGAGACCGCGCCGTAGGAGATGGTCAGCACGGCGATCACGGCGGCGATGCCGAAGCCGCGGCGCGGGGTGACCGAAGCGATGACCAGGCCGATGCCGGCGAAGAGCAGGGAGAGGAGGGCGACCGAGACCAGTCCCTGGCCGAAGCCCTTGCTCTGGTGGGCGAAGTCCATCTTGGCGAGCAGGGCGCCCACGTACAGCACGAGCAGCGGGGCGCCGGTCAGGATGAACATCGCGGAGGCCAGGGCCGCGAACTTGGCCTGCACGTAGTCGGCGGTCTCGATGGGCCGCGAGAAGTACAGCGGGATGGTCTTGAAGCGCAGGTCGCGGGAGACGGCCTGGGGTGCCTGCGAGGCGACGTACAGGCTGATGACGGCCTGCATGATGATCGCGTACCGCGTGTAGGAGACCGGCAGGTCGTGCGCCTTGGTGGCGACGGCCACGGCGACCATGATGGCCGCCGGGACGCACATCACCGCGAACAGCAGCATCGGCAGCACCTTGGACTTCACCGAACGGCCGAGACCGTAGGAGCCGCGCAGGGTCTGCGAGTAGAGGGACAGGCGGGCGTACGCGCGGCCGAGGCGGGGGCCGTCGTAGCCGCGATAGCCGATGTCGTGGATGCGGGACTGGTCGCCCGGTCCCGCGATGGGCTGGTCAACCGCCATGGACGGTCGCCTCCTTCCGCTGCTCGTCGCTGGTGAAGACCTCGGAGATGTGGTGCCTGCGCTGTTCCATGCGCACCAGGCCGAGGCCGAGGTCGGCGACGACGTCGCGGACGAGGTCGTACGTCTCCTCGCCCTGGGCGGTGAGCAGCAGGATGTGGCCGGCGCCGGGGAGGCCGCCGCCCTCGTTGTCCGTCTCCACCCCGCGCGCGTGGAGCGCGTCGCGCACCGCGAGGGTGCCGTCGGGGTGCTCGTCGCTGTCGGTGACCTCGATGGCGAGGGTGGTCGTGGACTGCATGAAGTCGGTGGTGGAACTCGAGCGCAGCAGTTTGCCGCCGTCGACGACGACCACGTGGTCGCAGGTGCGTTCCAGTTCGCCGAGCAGGTGCGAGGTGACCAGGACCGAGATGCCGAAGTCGGTGTGGATGCGGCGGATCAGGCCGAGCATCTCGTCGCGGCCGACCGGGTCGAGGCCGTTGGTCGGCTCGTCGAGGAAGACCAGCTGCGGGTCGTGCACCAGGGCCTGGGCGAGCTTCACGCGCTGCTTCATGCCCGTCGAGTAGCCGCCGATGGGGCGGTACCGCTCCTCGTAGAGCCCGACGTGGCGCAGGGTGTCGGCGGTGCGCTCGCGGGCGGCGGCGGGCGGCAGGCCGGACATGCGGGCCATGTGCACGACGAACTCGGTGGCCGAGACGTCGGGCGGCAGGCAGTCGTGCTCCGGCATGTAGCCCACGCGCTCGCGGATGGCGGCGCCCTTGGTCGCGACGTCGAGGCCGAGCACTTCGGCGCGCCCCTCGGTCGCGGGGGACAGACCCAGCAGGATCTTGATCAGGGTGGATTTGCCGGCGCCGTTGGCTCCGACGAGTCCGGTCACACCGGGTCCGATGTCCACGGACAGCCGGTCGAGCGCGGTCACCCGGGGGAACCGCTTGCTCAGGCTTTCGGTCGCGATCACAGTCACGCCATAGAAGGTAGTGACCCGCGCCACTGGGGTCGTCAGACCTCGGAGCCGTCTTCACGTCAGACTCCAGTAGTACGGGGCCCTAGGGGAACCCCTGCTTGAGAGCTACGCAGAGTTATCCACAGGCCTTCGCCAGCCTATTGACGTCGCCTCTAACAACTGTCACATTCGCCAGTGTCAAGTTACGGGCACGTACCGCAGTCGACGGGGACGGGGACGGGACGGATGACGACGGCAGTGGCATCGCAGGAACAACGCGCCACGGACCTCCAGGGTTTCCGGCGGGTGCAGCGGCTCGCGTACGAGTGCGCGGAGGCGGTCGCGGCCCGGCTGGAGCCGGGGATCACCGAGCGCGAGGCGGCCCGGATGCAGCGCGAGTGGCTGCACGCGCGGGGCGTACGGGACTGGTTCCACCTCCCCTTCGCCTGGTTCGGCGACCGCACGGCGTTCACGGGCTTCCGCCTACCGCTGCAGTTCTTCCCGACCGACCGCAGACTGGCGCCCGGCATGCCGTTCATCCTGGACCTGGCCCCGGTCTACGAGGGGTACACGGCCGACATCGGCTACTCGGGCTCCCTCGGCACCAACCCGGTGCAGGACCGGCTGATGGCCGACCTGGAGGCGCACCGGGAGCTGATCCTGCGCGAGGTGCGCGAGCGGCGCCCGCTGCGCGAGATCTACGAGGACGTGGACCGCCTCATGGTCCGCCAGGGCTACGCCAACCGGCACCGCGCGTACCCCTTCGGCGTGATCGCCCACAAGGTGGGCCGGGTGAAGCAGCGCCGCTGGTCACCGCACCTCTTCGGGTTCGGCACCCAGTCCCTGAAAGGCCTCGCGGCCGACGCCCTGCAGGGCCACCGTGAGGGCTGGTCGCCCCTGTGGTCGCCGTACCGCTTCTCCGACCACCCGCCCGCGCCGGGCCTGTGGGCGGTCGAACCGCACCTCGGCTTCCGCGGCACGGGCGCCAAGTTCGAGGAGATCCTCGTGGTCACCGACTCCCGGGACCCCGAGCAGAGCGCCTTCTGGCTGGACGACGATCTGCCGCACACGCGGCGCTGGGCGGAGGACAAGTGACGGGCATCGAAGGCGCGCGCGAGCGGCGGGTGCGCACGGGGGGCGTCGACCTGTGCGTGGCGGAGCTGGGCGACCCCACGGACCCGACGGTCGTCCTGGTCCACGGCTACCCGGACAGCAAGGAGGTCTGGTCCGAGGTCGCGACCCGTCTCGCCGGCCGCTTCCACGTCGTCCTGTACGACGTCCGCGGCCACGGCCGCTCCACCGCCCCGAAACCCCTGCGCGGCGGCTTCACCCTCGCCAAGCTCACGGACGACTTCCTGGCGGTGATCGACGCGGTCAGCCCGGACCGCCCGGTGCACCTCGTCGGCCACGACTGGGGCTCGGTGCAGTCCTGGGAGTTCGCCACGGTGGGGCGCACCCAGGGCCGTGTCGCCTCCTTCACGTCGATGTCCGGGCCCTCCCTGGACCACTTCGGCCACTGGATCAACGCGCGCGTGCGGCGCCCGACCCCCCGCCGGGTGGGCCAGCTCCTCGGCCAGGGCGCCAAGTCCTGGTACGTGTACCTGCTGCACACCCCCGCCCTGCCCGAACTGGCCTGGCGCGGCCCCCTCGGCAAGGCCTGGCCGAGGATCCTGCAACGGGCGGAGAGGATTCCCGCGGGGGACTACCCCACGCCCTCCCTGCCCTCCGACGCGGCACACGGCGCCTGGCTGTACCGCGACAACGTACGGGCCCGGCTGCGCCGCCCGCGCGAGGACGCGCACGCACACGCGCCCGTGCAGCTCATCACGCCCCTCGGCGACGCGTTCCTCTCCGAGCGGCTCTACGACGACCTGGAGCGCTGGGTGCCCCGGCTCACCCGCCGCACCCTGCCCGACAAGCACTGGATCCCGCGCACCCGGCCGGACCAGGTGGCGGCCTGGATCGAGGAGTTCGTGAGGTCGGTGGAGGACGGCCAGGGAGCGCAGCCGAAGCCCGCCGACCGCCACGCCCAGTGGTTCGGAGGCCAGTTGGTGCTGGTCACCGGGGCGGGCAGCGGCATCGGACGGGCGACGGCGTTCGCGTTCGCGGAGGCGGGCGCGCGGGTGGTGGCGGTGGACCGGGACGCGGAGGCGGCGGCCCGCACCGCCGAGCTCTCCCGACTGGTCGGCGCGGCGGACGCGTGGGCCGAGACGGCCGACGTCTCCGACGAACAGGCCATGGAAAAGCTCGCGGAGAAGGTCCACCGCGAGTACGGCGTCCTGGACGTGCTGGTCAACAACGCGGGCATCGGACTGTCGGGGTCCTTCTTCACGACGACGACGGAGGACTGGCGGCGAGTCCTGGACGTCAACCTCTGGGGAGTGATCCACGGTTGCCGCCTCTTCGGATCCCGGATGGCCGACCGCGCCCAGGGCGGCCACATCGTGAACGTCGCATCGGCGGCCGCCTACCTGCCCTCCCGCGCCCTGCCGGCCTACAGCACCTCCAAGGCGGCGGTCCTGATGCTGTCCGAGTGCCTGCGCGCCGAACTCGCCCCCCAGCGCATCGGGGTGACGGCGATCTGCCCCGGCTTCATCAACACCAGCATCACGTCGACGGCCCGCTTCACCGGGGTCGACGAGGAGGAGCAGCACCGCCGGCAGAAGCGCTCGGCCCGGCTGTACGGCATGCGCAACTTCCCACCGGAGAAGGTCGCTTCGGCGATCCTCGAAGCGGTGGAACACAACCGCGCGGTGGTACCGGTGACACCGGAGGCACGGGGGGCGCGGTGGCTTTCACGAGTGGCGCCGGGGGTGTTGAGGAGGCTCGCAAGGGTGGAGCCCCGGTTGTAGGTGGCCGTGCTTCGACCGCAGGCCGGTGGGGGCTGATCGCACAGTTCCTCCCCCAGCGGCCCTTACGGGGCTACGTAGCTGCGGGCAGTCGTGCCGATGGGGCGGCACGGGTGCGCGCGGGGGGTCCCCCCTCTGGGGGAGGCACCCTGCAAGCGCCGGTAAGCGTCCCCGCCCCAGCCCCCACCCCGCTCACCAGCCAAGGAAGGCCACATGACCGACCCCCCGGCCACCCCCACCCACCGCATCGAGGATCTCGCCCGCCTCTCCCGCACCACCGTCCGGACCATCCGCGCCTACCAGGACAAGGGCCTGCTCCCCCGCCCCGAGCGCCACGGCCGCGCCAACCTCTACTCCGACGTCCACCTCACCCGCCTCCACCAGATCGCCGACCTCCTCGCCCGCGGCTACACCCTGGCGTCCATCAAGGAGCTGCTCGACGCCTGGGACACCGGCCGCGGCCTGGCCGGCGTCCTCGGACTGGTCACCGAGGCCGAGGGCCCCTGGACGGACGAGGAACCGGTGCGCCTGACCCGCGCCGATCTGGACGCCCGCTTCGGCGGCACCCCCGACGACGCGGCCGTGGCCGAGGCCGTGGCCCTCGGGGTACTGGAACCAGTGGCCGGCGACCCCGGTTCCTTCCTCGTCCCGAGTCCCCAAGAGCTGGCCGTGGCAGTGGAGTTGCACCTGGCCGGGGTTCCCCTCACCGCGATCTCGGAGCATCTACGGGAGTTGAGGCTCCAGGTGGAGCACATCGCCGTCCGTTTCCTGGAGTTCACCACTGAGCACGTCTTCGCCCGCTACCTCGACGACCCCGGCCACCGCACCGACGCCGGAGCCGCCGAAGCAGCCTCGCTCGTACGGCGCCTGCGCCCGCTGGCCCGGCAGACGGTGGACGCCGAACTGGCGCGCGCCATGCGCCTGTTCGCGACCCGCGAGGTGCGTCGGCGGCTCGGCGCCGGGGAACGGCCGAAAGCCCCGGACGAGACACGTCCCGTGTCGCTGCCCGCCGAGACGATTCGGGCCGTACGACGTCTCGTTGGCCCGGACGGCATTGCGGAGTTCATCGCGCTCGCCGCCGAACGCGAGCTCCGAGCCCGGAAGTTGGACTCCCTGGTCGCAGATCACAGCTCTGTTAACGATCTTGACGAAACACCGTGAAACGCCCAGTACTTGTCCACAACTCGCCCAATTTCCTTGTGGATAACCGCACTTGGTTGTGGATCAAACATGCGGCGAAAAATATCTGCGTGATCCGCGTCTCGCCCGGCACGCTGATGGCATGAACGCGAGACACAACGAAGGAACGCAGGACGAGCGGCGCACCGTGAAGGTGTCGAAGTACCTCTCGAAGCACCTGCGCCACCAGCCGGAACGCATCGGGCTCAGCCTGGACGAGGCGGGCTGGGTGGAGATCGACACGCTGCTCGCGGCGGCAGCGGCGCACGGTTTCCCGGTCAGCCGCGAAGAACTGGACCACGTCGTCGCCGCCAACGACAAGCAGCGGTTCGCGATCGAACGCACCCGGATCCGCGCCAGCCAGGGCCACAGCATCGACGTCGACCTCGGACTGCCGCCGGCGACCCCGCCGCCGTACCTCTACCACGGCACCGTCGCACGGAACCTGGAGGCGATCCGCGACGAGGGGCTCAGGCCGATGAACAGGCACGACGTGCACCTGTCGGCGGACCGGGAGACCGCGACCCGGGTCGGGGCCCGGCGCGGGCGCCCGGTCGTGCTGTCGGTCGACGCGGCCGCGATGCACCGGGACGGGCACGTCTTCCACATCAGCGCGAACGGGGTGTGGCTGACGCAGGCGGTACCGCCGCGCTACCTGCGCTTCCCTGATCCGCACTGACCCTGCATCATGAGTGGTATGGACCATTCCCAGTACCGGGGGCACCGGGAACACCTTCCGACCACCGAGGCCGCCGTCGGCGCACTCCACGCGGTCGCGGCCGGGTACGGACGCGAGATCGAGGTCACGCACGACATCGGCGCCGACCTGACCTCGCGGCGCAGCGCGGCGGGCTTCGGAGTCACCACGGACCCGGACGGTTCGCTGCCGCACGAGGCGTACGCCGAGTTCGGCGGGGTGCCGAGGGTGACCGTGCGGCTCTACCCGGACGACGACGCGCTGATCGCGGTCGAGGGCGTCGAGTTCCACGACGTCCCGCGCGACGACGTGCCCGCCTTCCTGCACTCCGTCTTCGGCGGCCTGGTCCACGTGCGGGCCCGCCGCTTCCCGCCCAGGGCCTCGCTGGTCGTACCGCTGGCAGGGGACCGCACGTACCGGGAGCACCTGGCCGCACACCTGCTCACGCCGTGGCTGAGCAGTCGCATACGGTGACCGCTTCGGCCGTTGCCCGTGGCTCCCTTTAGTCTCGGACGCATGAGTCTGCGTCTGAGCACCGTGATCCTTCCCTACCGCCGCTGGAGCGAGGGCGGCGGCACCGCCTGGACGCGGGCCGAGGAACTGGGCTTCCACACCGCGTACACCTACGACCACCTGTCCTGGCGCAGCTTTCGGGACGGCCCGTGGTTCGGGGCGATCCCGACCCTGACCGCCGCCGCGTCCGTCACCGACCGACTGCGCCTCGGCACCCTCGTCACGTCAGTCAAGCCTTTTTCGCCTATCGCGGGCTGACCAGGCGAAATAGATTCCTCCACGGTCCTCTGCCGCTTGTCGGCGGAGCGGACAGCGCCGAGCACGCAGCCCGCCGACCGAAGCCTCGGCGAGTGTGCTGGCCGGATGAGGGCCGTCAGCCCAGCTGCGCGAGCGCCTCGGTGGCGATGCGCTCGAAGGCGTCCATGTCGGCGGCGAAGTCCGAGTCCGGGATCGGCCAGTGGATGACGATCTCGGTGAAGCCGAGTTCCCTGTGCCTGCCGGCGAAGTCGACGAAGGCGTTGAGGGACTCCAGGGGACGGCCGCGGTCCGGCGTGAAACCAGTCAGCAGGACCTTGCCCATGGCGTCGGCGTCACGGCCGATGTCCGCGCACGCCTTGCCCAGCTTCTCAACCTGGTCACGCAGCGCCTGGCGGGACTGCTCAGGGGTGCCTGTCTCGTACAGCTTGGGATCGCCCGTGGTCACCCACGCCTGGCCGTGGCGCGCGGCGAGCCGCAGTCCGCGCGGGCCGGTGGCGGCCACTGCGAAGGGCAGCCGGGGACGCTGCACGCAGCCGGGGATGTTGCGCGCCTCATGCGCCGCGTAGAAGTCGCCGGCGCAGGAGACACCGTTCGTGCCGTCCTCGGTCAGCAACTGGTCGAGCAGCGGCACGAACTCCGCGAACCGGTCGGCACGCTCGCGCGGGGTCCAGGGCTCTTGACCGAGCACGGTGGCGTCGAAGCCATTGCCGCCCGCGCCGATGCCCAGCGTGATCCGACCGCCGGAAATGTCGTCCAGCGAGATCTGTTCCTTGGCCAGGGTCACCGGGTGCCTGAAATTAGGCGATGTGACGAGGGTGCCCAAGCGCATCTGCTCGGTGACGCCCGCGGCGGCTGAGAGTGTCGGTATCGCCCCGAACCAGGGACCATCGCGGAACGGGACTCGCCAGGACAGATGGTCGTAGGTGTACGCGGTGTGGAACCCGAGCTGCTCCGCGCGCTGCCATGCCTCGCGCCCCCCTTCTTGCCAGCGGCGGTACGGGAGGATCACGGTGCTCAGACGCAG